>CAVTZI010000029.1:0-91708 GCA_963739105.1 uncultured Bacteroidota bacterium
TCCTGGCTCAGGTCAGCATGAAAAGAAGGTCACGTTAGACAATCGTTATTTTGGAGAAGGAATTACCGTCTTAAACAATAAGATCTATCAGCTTACCTGGGAAGATAAGATCGGCTTTATCTACGATGCGCAGACCTATAAAAAAATTGGTGAATTCAAATACAATACACCAGGCTGGGGAATTACGCATGACAGCAAAAACCTGATCATGAGCGACGGAACCGACAAACTTTATTTTCTCGATACCACCAAACTCCAGGTAATCCGAACAGTAACGGTGACGGACCCTGCTGGCGGAAAAGTTAAAAACATCAACGAACTGGAATACGTCGACGGTTACGTCTTCGCCAACATTTACGAAACCGCATTGATTTTAAAAATTGATCCTTCCACTGGTAAAGTTGTGGGCCGGCTGGATCTTTCTCCGCTAGCCAACGAGATCAAGAGAATGTACCCGCATACCGACGTGTTGAACGGAATTGCATACGACAAAAACTCTAAAGCGTTGTTGGTTACCGGAAAGCTTTGGCCTAAGTCTTATTTGATAAGACTTCATTGAGCTGGTAATCAGTATTCGGTAATCAGGTAATCAGTTCCGTAGGTGATAGCGTGCAAGAGCAGTATAGATCATTGGTAATGGTGTAACAACGTGCCTAAGTATGCACAAAGACGTCGAATCGAAATAAATCCAGCTCCGATACCAACCACGTCTTACTAGCTACAAACTACTCTTACTACTTGCTACGAAGACCACCGATTACTGATTACCGATTACCGATTACCGATTACCAATCACCGGCCGAAGGCTCCTGAAGATTACGCGCGGCGAATTGCCTGATTAAAAATCCGAGAAGGATGCCGAAGGTTGCAAAACCTATTACGATGAATAGAATATTTTCTTCGAATACCGATGTTTTAAGTTTGAGAAACCTTCCCACAAAATAACCTACAGTGCCCACCGTGGTTGCCCAGATCAGACCACTTGTCACACTGTAAAAAAGGTATCGAATTGGTGTTACATGACTCATCCCAATGACAATGGGAATAATGACCCGAAAGCCATACAAAAACCGGTAGGAGAAAAGTATTTGGGTTTGATGCCGGCGAAACAGGCTGCGAACCGGTTCCAGTTTTGCCGCGAGCTTAGGCCTCTTATCCACGAAATATTTTCCATTCAATCTTCCAATAAGATAATAGACCCAATCACTAATAAAAGAACCGGCAAATCCTACAATAACCGTTGGGAAAGCATCAAAAATACCCTGATGAATCAAGGAAGAAGCCACCAGTATTGCCGTTTCTCCTTCGAAAAAAGTTCCTATCAGCAATGCGAGATATCCATAATGTTCCAGGAAAGTTTCCAAAGTGTACCGTTTAAAATTTTGGGCGATCAAATCCCTTCGAGTTCTTGACACAAGGCCGATGCAGGCAACATCCCACATACAACAACAACATTCATCATAGGGTTTGTCAACCCGGCTGAATTGGTGGACTATCTAATCGGCAGAAATTATCATACCCAATAAGCATTAGTGCATCTCCCGCATTTATCACCGGAATATTATTTAATCCAACAACATACCCAGCCTCTGCCGAATGTATATTCTCTTTAAATTCTCCAAAGGGATCCGTTATTGTTCCAATCCAATCTCCTTTGAGAACTCGCTGACCGCATTGAACCGTTGGTTGGAAAAGGCCGGCATGCTTTGCGCGCACCCACGATGTACTCCAAATCATTTTATTCTCTTCTTTCGGTTCCGGCGCCGTATCGATCATACCAAGATGCTTCATGAGTCTAAGCGTACCCGCTATCCCTTCTTCAATGGCCTGTTGATCAAAGCGAAGTGATTCGCCACCTTCATAGACGATTACATGTTTACCTTTCCGGGCGGCTTCCTTCCGGAGAGAGTTGGGGCGAAAAGGAGCATCAATGGTAAATGGCGCGCAAAAAGCCTGAGCAAGCTCCATGTTTGTAGCATCCTTCAAAACTGAACGTACCTGCGGATAATTTGTGCGCATGGCCCCACCGGTATGAAAGTCAATTCCATAATCAATGAATGGGATAACTTCATGCATGAGATTATAGGCGACCCGGCTTGCAAGAGACCCGGATTTATTTCCCGGAAATGACCGATTAATATCTTTTCCATCCGGAACATCGCGCGAATAGTTTAAAAAACCATATAGGTTGACGATCGGCATACAGACTGTGACGCCCCGTTTTGGTTTGTGCAATCCACTATCCAGGATTCTTCGCACAATCTCCATTCCGTTGATCTCATCACCGTGCATACCAGCCGTTAGTGCCAGTATAGGTCCATCTTCCAATGCCCCTTGAAACGTATATTGGCGTTTCAATAATAGTGTGTGATGGAAGTCTGGCGATATTGATATTGATCTCCGTGAATTCCCCAGGCTGAATCTGATGACCGGCTATTAAGACTTGTTTCAAGTAGTGTTTTAAATTCTATTCGGTTTAAAATACAATCAGGTCCCTGATTGTTTAAAAAGCAAGTTAAACCGAAAGATCAATAGACAAAAAGTCTATTATGCATTGATTTTGTCTTTTTGGATTTTTTTCTTCCCGGCATGTTTTTCCAAAAACTGAAAAATCTTTCCTGCAATATCCACTTTTGTAGCACCTTCTATTCCTTCCAGTCCCGGGCTTGAGTTGACTTCCAGGATCAATGGTCCCCGATTGGATGGCAGCATATCCACACCCGCGACAGCCAGTCCCATTTTCCTTGCTGCCATTATCGCCGCTGCCTTTTCATTCTTCGTGAGCTTGATAACTTTTGCGACTCCGCCCCGATGGAGGTTGGAACGGAATTCCCCCTCGCTTGCTTGTCTCCTCATCGCCCCTACTACTTCGCCGTTGACAACAAATGCACGAAGGTCAGCGCCTTTTGCTTCTTTGATAAATTCCTGAACAATAATCCGCGCATGCAGTCCATGAAAAGCTTCAATAACAGATTTCGCTGCTTTTTTATTTTCGGCCAGTACAACACCAAGGCCTTGTGTGCCCTCCAGCAATTTAATGATCACCGGTGCTCCCCCTACCGCTTCAACAATACCTTCAGTCTCCCGTGAATAGTCCATAAAAATCGTCTTAGGTAACCCTAGCCCTGCACGCGACAGGATTTGAAGGCTCCTTAATTTATCGCGCGATCGGATCAAGGCCTGGGATTCCACTGCCGTAAAGACTTTCATCATCTCAAACTGGCGAACAACAGCAGCACCATAAAATGTGACTGAGGCACCAATCCGGGGAATAATGGCATCAAAATAATCGAGTCGTTTCCCCTGATACAATACAACAGGGTTTTTCTTCTCAATAAAAAGAACACATTTCATGTGATCGATAACTTCTACTTTATGACCCCGTGCTTCTCCTGCCTCCTTGAGACGACGGGTAGAATACAGCTTCGGGTTCCTGGATAGAATAGCAACGTCGCATGAAAATGGTCTTTAAAGGATTAAGAATGTTTTTTGCGAAGACCAATACGTTGTCTGCGCTTCTGTTTGTAGGAGAGGTCTTTTTTCTTTACGTCTATGAGAAAGCGGTTTCGTAAAATTTTTCGGCCAATCAGGATTGGAAATTTAAGGGAACCGCGGTTACAAAGTGAAAATTCTGTTGTTATTTCTTGATTAAAAATTTTTAAGGTCGTGGAAATGACATACCGTCTTTCTTTTTCACCGAACGAATTTTTGATGTCGCGTAACGCAAATTCAGCAAACTTTAATTTCGTGCCTGTAAATTCTGAGTGTTCTTCATCCAACAAAATAAATTCCAATATCCCATCAACAATGTGGACATGATGACAATGCAAACTAGATGTGTACGCACCCGTATCAATTTTAGCATGTATATCGAATAATCCTAGCGCAGGCAAATCCACCCTATCATAACGGCCTAAAATATCCATAGCAGTAAAGCGACGTGAATATCTGTAAAATAAAAAAGTCCTGCTAGCGAGCAGGACTCTATTTTAAACGTCAAAGGTGTTTAATAGTTCAACAAATATTTTTAGGCCTTCACCTTAAATGCTACTGCTGTATTCTCCCATTTTAATTGGACTTCATCTTTTCCCAAAGCAATGTTAAAGGTTTCAACGAAGCTTGACGTCTTTGCTGGCTTTACTTTAACGCGAAGCAAATCCTCTTTTTCATTGTATTTATATGCACCCCATTGTTTTGGCTCTTTGTTCAGGATGATCGTCCATTCGTTTTCACCAGGAATGGTAAATAATGAATACTTACCTGCCGGAACATCTTTACCTTCCAATTTTACGGGTTTGTCGAATTCGATCGTTGTTGCTTCGTTAGCACCTGTTCTCCATACCTGACCATAAGGTTCTTTTCCACCTAACATTTTCCTGCCGCGTGCTGAAGGTTGGCAATACACAATCTTCACATTAGCTGCTCCAATCTTCCCTTCAACGGTCGCCGAAGGACTCAATGGTTTGTCTTGAGCAACGGCTGTGAGAATTATGGCAAACGTCGCCATCATTAAAAAGGTAATTCTTTTCATAATTATGTTCGTTTTGGATTAAGTAAGGATTTATACGTGAAAATGCCCCGAGTAGTCGGGGCATTTTCATCCTATTATATAACAACCTGTAAACTAAGGTAAGAACGGCATAAATTCCATTTTGGTTTATTCAGTTGTCGATTTTTTTTAAAAATTTCGAACCGCAAAAGCGCCATATCAGCACTGACAACCAACACGAAAATATCACTGGCGTTGTGGTCAAAAAAATATTCGTGGCGTCAGCCTTGCCTAACTCCTTATTTACCAAAGGGATTCAATGTGGAAAGCGCCCGTTTTCCGCCCCCCATTTTGTTCATGGTCTTCATCAGCTTGCGCATGTCGCCGAATTGTTTAAGCAATTGATTCACTTGCTGAATGGAGGTTCCGCTTCCCTTCGCAATCCGGTTTTTCCGGCTGCCATTGATAACATCCGGATTTTCGCGTTCCTGCAATGGTCATCGAGCGGATGATGGCTTCGATGGGTTTAAATGAAT
Source organism: uncultured Bacteroidota bacterium (assembly GCA_963739105.1). Taxonomy (GTDB): domain Bacteria; phylum Bacteroidota; class Bacteroidia; order Cytophagales; family Cyclobacteriaceae; genus Chryseolinea. The sequence goes on from CAVTZI010000029.1 coordinate 5,026, forward strand.
TGTCATCGATATCAACATCCTTCATGGCTTTGCCCATGCCCGGGATCATTCCCAGCAGATCCTTCATGTTCCCCATCTTCTTTATCTGCTCCAGCTGGGTGAGAAAATCATTGAAGTCAAATTGGTTTTTGCGAATCTTTTTGTTGAGGCGTGCAGCTTCCTCCTCATCAAATGCTTCCTGCGCTTTTTCAACAAGCGAGACCACATCACCCATGCCCAGAATCCGACTGGCCATACGATCGGGATAAAACCGGTCAATCGCTTCCATCTTTTCACCGAGACTGATGAACTTGATCGGTTTCTCCACTACCCTGCGGATGGAAAGGCCGCACCACCGCGCGTATCACCATCCAATTTGGTAAGTACAACACCATCAAAATTCAACCGATCATTAAATGCTTTGGCTGTATTCACCGCATCCTGACCGGTCATGGAATCCACGACAAACAATGTTTCAGAAGGATTGAGCGCCTCTTTCAGTCTGGCGATCTCATTCATCATCGCCTCATCCACGGCCAGACGTCCTGCAGTATCGACGATCACAACGCGATGATTATTTTTCTTCGCGTGTTCAATCGCTGCCTTGGCAATCTTAACCGCATCTTTATTTTCAGGTTCGGCATAGACTTCAACGCCAACTTGTTCTCCCAATACTTTTAATTGGTCGATGGCCGCCGGGCGGTAAATATCACAGGCCGTCAACAACACGGACCGCCCTTGTTTTTTGAGATAATTTGCAAGCTTTCCCGAAAAAGTTGTTTTACCAGAACCCTGCAAGCCCGGCAATGAGGATAATGGCCGGATTTCCTTCGACCTTGATATCCTCACTCTGACCACCCATCAGGGCGGTGAGCTCATCGTTGGTGATTTTGACCAGTAACTGGCCGGGAGAAATAGCCGTGAGCACATTCTGGCCCATGGCCTTTTCCCTGATGTCATCGGTAACTTCTTTGGCAACTTTATAGTTTACGTCGGCATCGATCAGTGCTTTGCGGATTTCCTTTGACGGTGGTGGCAACGTTGATCTCGGTGATCCTTCCCTGGCCCTTCAGCGTCTGAAAGGCTTTCTCCAGCTTAATACTTAAATTATCGAACATGGATCGTTATTTAAAAATTGACTAAAATCTTAGAATAAGAGGCGGCAAAGTTAAGGCGCGACGGGCTAAAGAAAAAATGGAATAACTTCATCCGCCATGCGTCTTTTAATAAGGGCGTAAGTGTCCTGAAATGCCTCAGATTCCGTGGTTTTGCCGTCCAACAGGGTAACTACCTTGTTCACCCCGAGTGCCCTTGTTTTGTCCCTGACAGTTCATTTTTTCCCACGACCACGATCAAAGGCTTACTGTGTTTGCGCGACAGATCCGCCACGCCCTTTACTACCTTTCCGGAAAGCGTCTGTTCGTCCATCTTTCCTTCTCCGGTGATGATCAGGTCGCTTTCGCGCACCAATGTTTCCAACCCAATAAAGTCCATTATAAATTCAATACCCGATCGAAACTCGATGTTAAAAAAAACCTTTGCTCCTCCACCCAACCCGCCACCAGCGCCAGCGCCCGGAAAATTGATATCAAGACCAAATTGACGTTTCACAACAGAAGCAAAATTGACCAGGCCATCGTCCAAAAATTTTACAACTTCCGGGCTAGCACCTTTTTGCGGACCAAAAACATGGGCTGCACCGTGAATTCCGTAAAACGGATTGCTTACATCGCAGATGGCAACGACGGAAACTTCCTTAATTCGCGGATGTAAATTCCGAACATCAATCCTCTCAATGCTTTTTAAATTTTGGCCAATCGGTTTTAATTGATTCTCAGCGCCGTCATAAAACTTTGCGCCAAGGGCCTCAGCCATTCCAATACCCGCGTCGTTGGTTGCACTACCTCCTACTCCCATGATAATGGATTGAACACCTTGATCAAGCGCCGCGGCGATGAGTTGCCCTGTGCCGTATGTAGTACCCAACAGGGCATTTCGTTCTTCAGGTTTTAACAGCTGTAGTCCTGAAACATTTGCCATTTCAACAAAAGCTGTCTTTCCATCGCCCGAAATTCCATACTCGCCCTCGATTTTTCGAAAGAAAGGATCGAGTACCTGCACTTTAATTTTTTTTCCCTTGCTGAATTGCGTTAGCATGTCACAAGTGCCCTCCCCTCCATCAGCCATGGGGATTGATCTGGATTGAATTTGTTTTCCTGATTGGTACAGTGCCTCTTCAATGGCCTGACAAACTTTTATAGCATCGAGTGATCCTTTGAATTTGTCGGGGGCAATTAAGACTTTCATGCAATGGGATAAAGTAAAACTGACTGAGGCAACCCGGTATCGCTAATAAAAATGATCTGATTCATACCAGGCGCTCAACAAAAATCTCGAAAGGGAAAATAAGAAAAGACTTCACCAGCCGAGAAGGTTGATTTATCGGGAGGCAATTCAAGAAATCCAGTAACATTTTTCAGGTTCACAAAATCGCCCGAACCACCGCCTGCATCCGGGTAGGCCAATAATTTTCCATCCTCACTTTCAACTTTTACCTGAAGAAAGTAGGTGAGGTTAGGTGCGAATGAAAAATTTTTCGCTAACGAAGCACTTAATTCCTGTGCCTCAACCTGAAGGCTTTTTAAAAGCCAGGGCTTGATATAACGATAGAAACACATGTACGTTGAAACAGGATTTCCCGGCAAGGCAAAAATCGTTTTACCTTCGCTGGAGGCCCCAAACCAAAACGGTTTACCAGGCCTTTGATTAACATGATGAAAAAGTTTTTTCACCCCTAATTCTTCAAAAACCATGGGAATAAAATCAAACTTTCCCTTGGAGACGCCGCCCGAAAGAATCAAAACATCATGATCATTCAAAACCGTTTCCAGTGATTTCAATAGCACTGATTTATCGTCCGGAAAATGAAAATGTTTTGCATTCCATTTCAATGATTCCATGCCTGCTTCCAGGGCGTATGCATTTGACCTTCGAATTTGGTGTGGCGCTGGAATTTCATTTACATCAACCAATTCATCACCACTGGATATTATCGCTGTCCTGGGTAATGAGAAGACCTGAACAGAACTTTTTCCCACCGAAGCCAGTAAGGCTACTTCGGACGGTGAAATGAGCATTCCTTGTTCCAATAATATTTCACCTTGTTTGCAGTCAATACCCTTTCGACTAACATTCTGTCTTTCCTCAATCGTTTCGCTCAGGATGTGTGCGACGTTGTCCTTGATGTCAAGATCTTCATAACGAATAACCGTATCGGTTGCTTCCGGAAGAACGGCCCCCGTCATGACTTCAACACAATTACCGGGACTTTGCAATTTTTTCCGGGGATCGCCGGCAGCCTGTGTAAATTCTACCTGAAAATCTTTCTGACCACTTTTTAATTTCTGAAACTGGATTGCGATACCATCCATCGAAACCCTATCAAACGGAGGAAAATCCCGGTCTGCACTGATTTTTTCTCCTAGCACGCGATTGACTGTGGCTTGCAGCGGAACGGTCTCAAGCCCGGGTTTGTAAAGATTGGAAAATATAATATCGGATGCTTCTTTAACACTCACCATGTATTTTATTTTAATTTACGTTTTCCATTCCCTAAGAAATCAAACGTGAGGGTCTTAAAAGTATGAGTAAAAAACAATTTACACACATTTCCAAGGATGGAAATCCACAAATGGTAAATGTTTCGGAAAAACAAACCACGCTTCGAAAGGCCCGCGCTCAAGCAATTGTAGAAGTGGGCGATGAAATTCTTGAGAAGATTCAAAATAATGAATTGATCACAAAGAAAGGTCCCGTCTTTCAAACCGCTATCATTGCCGGCGTTATGGGTGCCAAGAAAACGTCAGACTTAATTCCGTTTTGTCATCCTTTAGGACTTGAAGATTGCCAGGTAAAAATCAGTGTAGTGCAAAGCAAGATAGTGATCGACACGGAAGCGGTTGTCACAGCAAAAACCGGCGTGGAGATGGAGGCGCTTACCGCAGCATCAATTGCTGCCCTCACGGTTTACGATATGTGCAAAGCGCTTTCTCATAATATTGTGATCCAGGAGATAAAGCTGATGGCAAAATCAGGAGGAAAAAAAGATTTTAAACGCAACTGATATGACATTCCGCAGGAGACTCTACCTCATCTTAAGTCCGGATGAAAGGGGAGGAATCATCGAAAGAATTTTTGAAGCGATACTCATCTTGACGATCATTGGTAATATTGTCGCTATTATATTGGATTCTATCCCTAATCTTCATGAACAGTACGAAGAACTATTTGACAATTTTGAAATTTATTCATTGATATTTTTCACCGTCGAATACATTGCCAGGATATATTCTATAGTCGAGGATCGCAGATATACAGACCCCATAAAAGGGAGAATTAAATATGCGCTTAGTCCCATTGCGATTATCGACCTGCTGGCAATTCTTCCATTCTATTTAACATTCCTTTCAATTGATCTTCGGTTTCTCCGAATCTTCAGGTTAATGGCATTATTCCGAATGTTCAAGATTGCGCGGTATCTACATGCATTGAGCATATTCCGTCGTGTTCTCAAGGACAGAAAAGAGCAACTGGTGCTGAGTTTCATTTTCGTTTTATTTGTCCTGGTGGTAATTTCATTTGTGATGTTTTATGTAGAAAATGAAGCCCAACCGGATAAGTTCAGCAGCATTCCGGCAACCATGTGGTGGGGAATTGCCACGCTTACAACGGTAGGCTATGGGGACATCGTTCCCATTACAGCATGGGGGAAGTTTCTTGGGGGTATTTTCGCAATGGCCGGTGTTGGGTTACTTGCCTTGCCCGCAGGTATATTATCCTCTGGCTTTTTTGAAATGCTTCACCATAAAAATGGTCCGCAAAAATCAGTAAAAATATGCCCACATTGCGGAAAGGAAATTCACGACTGATATGAAACATGCAACGACTCACATATTGAACGGATTAATTCTGGCTGGCGGCAAAAGCGTGCGGATGGGTCAGGATAAAAGTCTTATCGAGTATCATAATGTATCGCAGCGCGAATATTTATTCGCGATGCTCAAGAATTTTTGTGCTTCCGTTTTTACTTCGTGCAAAAGTAGTCAGTCGGTGCCCCCGCATCTGAATCCCCTTCCCGATAAATTTGATTTTGAAAGTCCCTTGAATGGAATTCTGACAGCTTTTTCACATGATTCAATTGCCGCCTGGCTTACAGTACCTGTAGACATGCCGCTGATCGACGTGGAAATAATTGCTTATTTGCTAAAGAAACGCGACGCCAATAAAGTCGCGACTTGTTTCCTGGACTCAGATGGTAAAAATCCTGAGCCGCTAATAACGATTTGGGAACCACGGGCATACTCTCTTTTGCTCAATTTTCAGAAGTCAGGAAAAATTAGTCCCCGTGATTTTCTGAAACATGAAGACACACACATAATTGAAATTCCAGATCGTAATGCGTTAGCGAATATCAACAGTCCCGAAGAGTTGGAGAAATTCAGAAGCAACTTTCCGGGCGCTTGAAACTAATTTGCCAGATCCGGGCGTGTTTTTTTTACCGCAGAGAAAATACCGAGGTTTCGCTGAGGTCCGCAGAGCGACTTAATTCAAATTCATCTCGCGCTTCTCCGCGAAAAATCTCCTGTATTTTCTCTGCGCTTAAACTTCGACAAAATACTGATTAATCATGTTCTCTGGCTTAGAACTTCGGGAAGTTATAATCGTTAACTCAACGCGCCGGTTAAGCGCTCTTTTTGCATCGGTGCTGTTATCATTCAGAGGCTCCTTCATACCTTTTCCCTCCACTGAAATTCTTGCGGCCGCAACGCCCTTGCTGACCAGATAATCCTTCATCGTTTGAGCACGGTATTGCGATAGTTTCAGATTGAATTTCTCACTTCCAATATTGTCCGTATGTCCCACAAGTTTGATTTGCAGCTCCGGATTATCATTCAATGCTTTTGCTAAGTCGTCCAGGTAGAGCGCTGTTTTTTGGTTGACGGCGGCGCTATTAAATTCGAAATTAAAATCAAGCGTTGCTCTTTCAAGCACGAGCGGCTCATGCTGGATATTTCCTACGTCAGCACTCGCCCTCACGGAATCTTGTTTTTGTTTTAACCGAACGCTGAGATCATTCTTGACAACAGGTTTTGCCGTTGTCGTATCTGCCTTTGTATCGACGGCCAATGTATTTTTCGTTGTTGGAGTTTTCGCGATAGCAACCTTGCGTTCAACAGGTTTGCGCTGATTTTGGGTAGCAGTTTTTTGTGGCTTCCGTTTTTTCATTCGGTTCTTTACAACAACTAACTTTCTCAATTCCACGCCCACTTCAACGGTTCCAGTATTGGCAACATTTTTCACCACCACAGGAAAATCATAGCTAAGACCCACCGAAATATTTTCCTTGTGGAGTTGCAAACCTAGAATACCTGATCTGCCGATCACGTATTTAGTAATAATGTTGAGATAGGTAGACCCTTGAGATGAATACGGCTTTACATCATAGCGTGTGACACATCCAAGATTTAGGACATTGTTCGCAGCGCTTCGCGTGTACAACACTTCGGGAAATACACTAATGTTTCCCCGGTAATAAGCGCGAAATCCCAGCGATGCAACAAATGTTGAATTCAGGTGGCTCTCCAATCCTAAAAAGGAATTTTCAGGTTTATTAAAATCAAAAAAAGAAATACCCCAATAAGCAAGGCTCGTACCTTCTTTATCGGTCTGCTGCCAGTATAGTCCTGTGCTAAACGTCATAAAACTTGTATTGTACTGTCCTGCGTTTTCACCGCTGGAAAGCGCCTCACTAAATCCTCTGTCGGGTATGTATTGGGCACCCGTGTACAATCCGCCAAGGTCAATCTTGCGACTTTGATAAAGGGCCTTTACACCCAATGAAAGTGTTTGATACTTGGCCAGGAAAACATTCAAAGCATACGATAGGCCAGCCTCCTGCGTATTAAAAAGTCCAGCCTGACCTGAACGATCATCCATGAATGAGAGACCAACGCCGGACCAGCGCTTGCCAGTTCGTGAAATCAAGGGATAGGATACATTCAGAATGTTGCTGGTCAGGTGAAAACCACCATCGGTTGCCTGGTTGCGATAGTCGAAACTAAGCTTAGCGTAATCGGAACTGGCTACCTGCGCCGGGTTGATACGTTGTGGCGTGAAATTATATTGAGAAAATTGAAAATATTGAGCAACACCTGTTTTCATCCAACAGACAAATAAGATGCTAACAATAACTATTCTCATGCTCAACATGAATTATCGAATCAGAACGATTGAGCCTGAATCTTTGCCATTTAATAATAATTGTCCCGAAGCAATTTCCCCTTTTACCTTCCAAAAATAAACGCCCGGTGGTTGCTTCGTTCCATTCTTGGTTCCATCCCATCCCTGCTGCACAGCTTCAGAAACATCGGAAGTTTTGTATACAAGGGCACCTTCGCGATCGTAAATACTAAACGTAAAACGCTGTGCCGAACCTACGCCATAAATTTTGAGTTGATCATTCTGACCGTCGTCATTTGGGGAAAAAAGATTGGGCACAAATCCCGTTTGCTCCACCGTAATGATCACTGTTGCCTGGCTTGTACAATCGAGTGAGTCGTAACCTGTGACCGTGTATTGCAATGAGGCCGCAGGGGATGCAACTGGATTCGGAATATTAGGATCATTCAGTCCTGTGGCTGGCGACCAGGTGTACCGTTGTGCGCCCGAGGCTTGTAGCGGAACTTCTCCACCTTTCATGATTTTATAATGGTCAGCCGTCAATGTCAGCTCAGGCTTGCTGATCTTAACGGCCGTCTTGCGAATGATTTTGCAACCTTCCACATTGGATAATGTAACGGAAACCGTATCAGGTTGCGTAACGGGATACACTATTGTTTGGGTCGTTCCTAACGTTCCTTTCGTTTGGCTCGACCACGTTATGTTTTTCCATCCCGATTCAGCGACGAATTCCAGCGATGCGCCCGGGCATGCATACTTTTCACTCTTTTCGATTTTTAGCGTATCGTCATTTATTTTTATCGCCCAAGCTTTGAGACTTGAACATCCTTCCTTCAGGGGATTGTAATAAAATAAGGTGTCGCCGGCATCCGATGAAAATTCAAAATCTTTACCGAATCCTAAGAAGCCGTTGGCAAATGAAAACCATAGCGCGCCAGGCGGTGATTCCAAAACAACGCGCTCTTTGCGAACAGGCGGAAATTTCTTCGGCAGCGACGTTAACACAACCTTGAGTTCCATCGCCAATACAAGGTCGGCCGGAATGAAAGGAGTTATCAATTGCCTGTATCGCAAATTGCAAATTGGTTGGAGAAATATCTTTCAACAGTTTGAAGTTTTCGGTTCCATTGTTACCATGCGTTACCGAAAGCCTTTTTTCATTCATTAGGTCAAATTCTCCAGATTGATAATGCGGGGCGCCGCTCAAGTGCAAATCAAATGTCAGGGAACCTGTCGCAGTATGATCATCGGCTGGTTTCTCCCAATACATAAAGACCCGATCAAAAACTGGCAAGGCAACGGCCCGGGTAGGGATTTTAGGGCCTTCATTCTTATGCTTTTGCAAAGTACCTGGAAGTGCGACAGTGATGAATTTGCCGGCATATAGTGTGAGAAGTCCAGGTTTCCGTTATGGTCGACGTCACCGAATCGCTGGTTTATCAATTGGTGTCGCGGCAGCAAATCGGTCTGTCCATTACTATATTGAATAACGTTAACAGTATCGCCGGATATTGTTGTACCGTGATAATTAACATCTGCGATTCCGTCATAGTTGAAATCAGCAATAAAAGGTTTTCCATTTTTCAACACTGTTGACATATCTTGAATGGTGTAGCCACCCGGACCACTTTGATATTTTTTGGTGTGCCACCGCCCGGCTAAATCTTCAGCCATCAAAATAATATCAAAAAATCCATCGCCATTAAAATCGCCGATCGACGTGTTGCCTGCCAATTCAGTTGTCTGCTCCGGGGTGAAATAAAAATCTCCATTGTTAATAAAAAATCCGCTCATCAACGAATTGTCATCCCGCATACCACTGACAAACAAGTCGGTGTCTCCATCGCCGTCTTTATCCAATACCTCAATCGAAGTACAGTTGAGTCTTAATGAGTCAACCACTGTCCAGGAAAATTCCGAGGTCTGCTTCAGAATTTTAGAATAACTACCAACCCTGTCTCCACTTACAATCAACTCTGGTGAAGCGTCATTGTCCAAATCGGCAAAACGAGCTTTCATGAAAGAAGGAAGCGCTGTTATTTTTTCCTCAAATTCAAATTTTCCTTTATTAAGGTAGATGGCGGTAAGGGGAGAATTATCTTTTTTTCCGGAAACGATAATGTCCATTGCATTGTCGTGATCATAGTCTACTATCAGATATGCCTGCGATGAAATAATGGGAAATGTTTTTTCCATTTGAAGCGACAACCAGTGTCTCCTTGGATAATGGTGTCTCCTTGGATAATGCCTACATAACTTTTATTTGATTTGCTCTTCATCACCAAGAAAATATCCAGAAGACCATCATTGTCCAGATCAACCAATTCCGGATCTGCCTGTACAATAGAGTCAGGAAGTTGGAGAGATGGGCTTAACGGTTGAGCCATACCTTTCATCGATAGCATTAAAAATCCTGCAACAAAGAATAACCTTCTCATGACAGTTTAATTTTTAACCTTTTGAATCTGAAATGTGATCGGGATCGAAATTTTGCTTTCAACTGGTTTCCCATTCAATGTTGCTGGTTTCCACGCTGGCATATTTTCAATCAAACGCCTGGATTCTTTGTCAAAAGGTTCTCCCAGGGAATTTACAACCTGAATTTGATCCGGCTTTCCTGCGGTATTGATAACGAACGAAATTGTCTGTACCCCCTGAATGGAATCCTTTAGTCCGTCAGCAGGATATTCCAGATTAGTGCTAAAAAAATCATACAAGTCAGAATATCCTTTTGCAGGTTCTGCCTGCACATATTCTGATTCCTTTTGGGCTGGTTCAGATCTTTCTTTTATGACCGGTGTTTCTAAACTTGGTTTTGAGATTTTAGCATCGGCGGCCTGTTTATGTTCATCCTCCACTGAAGTCGATCCCTCCCGACGCCCACTTACTGATGAATCGCTGGTAACGGCAGGAGGAGTTTGTTCAATATGGTTTGAGGTACCCGATTGTTTTTTGCTTTCTTCAACAAGCCTGGCGGGTTGGTTGTCCTTCGCCAAAAAGAACCCCACTATCAAGGTGGTGATTGTCAAGGCAGGTATGCTCCACTTCAGTATGGACATGGTTCGCGTTGAACTTAAAGCAACTTTTCTGCTATCCAACAGACGGTCAAAATTCATATAACTTTGAATTTCTTCATCCGAAGGCTGTTGATGTTGTTTCATTATTTTGATCTTTTGCTTCATGATTCCTTCAGGAAAAGTTTTTTCATTTTTTGTAGGATCCGGTAGACCTTAACCTTGGCATATGTTTCTGTAATGCCGACGATATCCGCCACCTCTTTAAAAGGCCGCTGCTCAAAAAATCGCAGCTCGATTAGTTGCAGTTCTTCTCCCGTTAACTTTTGAAGAATCGCTGGCAACTGCTGCCGGAGATCTTCCTCACGCGTAGTATTGGTTAACTCCTCGTACAAATGCTCTATGGCCTTATCTTCAATGGTCACTATTCTGTAGCGACTCGTTTTGCGGAAGTAATCGTTGCATTCATTCAGTGCAATTCTGAACAGCCACGAAGAGAATGGCAGCCCGCGAAATTTAAAACGCTTAATGTGTAGCAGGGCTTTTAAAAATGCCTGCGACGTGATGTCGGCAGCCAGCGATTTATCTTCCACACGGTGAAGTACAAAAAGAAAGATCCGTCTAAAGTATTTTTCATAAAGTGGTCTAAATGCTTCAGGATCAGTCTGGGACCTTAGGATTATATGCTCCTCATCTTGCGGTTGCGTTTGCGGAGGTTTTTTTTCTTGAATCACCAATTTTTTTTTAGGATAATTTTCAAAACCTAAATGCGGGAATATCAAAAAGATACAGTTTTTGAGGAAGGATTTTTGGAAACCTTACGGGTTGGCATGTAAGTTTTTACTCGATTTATAACTATTTCCTTGTATCTTTGTTAAGCTATTATTCAAAAACCACTAACATCCATGAAAACAGTTAAGACTTACGTCAATCCGATCCATCGTGATTTGCTTATCGCGTTAAGCATAGGATTTTCAATGGCAGTGATCATTGTTTCGACAGTGGCCTATCTGCTGGCATAAATAAAAAAGGCTCCTTATAAGGAGCCTTTTTTATTAGTTCTTAATCCTACAACTTTCATTAGGCTTTCATCATTTCCGGTCGGGCAGAAACCCATTCTTCCCCATCTTCAAATACCTCTTTTTTCCAAATTGGAGCCGCTGCTTTCACTGAATCAATAATATACTGACAGGCTTCAAAAGAATCTTTTCTGTGCGGCGTAGATACGGCGACCACGACAGATACCTCACCAGGCTTCAACGTTCCAATGCGATGACTCACAGCCCAACCCAACAAGGGCCATCGGTGAGAAGCGTCATCCATGATCTTCCTGATTTGCGCCACTGCCATAGTTTCATAGGCTTCGTATTCAAGCCACAACACATTTTTTCCATTAGCATTATTGCGAACAGTTCCGACGAATACATTCACAGCACCAGCACTCAGGCTTGATACTGTATCGATGATTTTTTGAACGTCAATAGACTTTTCTGTGATTTTAATCATGATTTGAAAAGATTGGGTTGAACAATAAAATGCAGCGTGATAATGAAGGTAAGGAAATACCCTAAAATCGCAAAGAAAAACATTTTACCCGCCACTAACCGGTGGAATGAGGGCGATCTCATCCGATGGACTTAGAAGCACATCCTCATCGGCATAATCATTATTGACAGCGATTAGCAACGAGCGCAAGTTCAACAATTGAGGATACCTTTCATTAAGCGCCGTACGCAAAGCACCTACGGTTTGGCCTTTGATCTCAATGCTTGCCTCTCTCCCACCCAACAGCTCCTTCGTAATTCCGAATGCTATAATTTTATATTTATTCATGGAGGCAAAGTTAATCCTTATCCGTTATCCGTTAATCGTTATCCGTGATGCCCATATCAGTTTCCGATGCACTGGTTTTCGCGGTATGTAGCTAATCTTAACATTTTTGCACAGGTGATTAGTTCTTACAGGGTAAATCAGCACATTATGCAATCGTTTTTTTAATAAATATTTACTAATTACCAGCCGAAAGCCGCATATTTTGGCTGCCAAACCACCATTAACGGATAACGGATAACGAATAACTATCCCCAAATAACGCTTAACATTTACCAGATAAGGGTAACTTTGTAAATAATTCAAATGGCATTGGCAACGCTTTACGACAATCACGGAAGGCCTATCACATACGTTCGGCTGGCAGTTACAGACCGATGTAACCTTCGTTGCTTTTATTGCATGCCGGAGGACGGAATTCGTTACCTGCCAAAAAAACAACTTTTGACATTTGAAGAAATTGAACGCCTCATATCAATATTGGCATCCCTGGGCATTTCGAAAGTAAGGTTGACGGGTGGTGAACCTTTTGTCCGCAACGATCTTATGAAATTGATCAACCGGATCAGTGAGATTCCCGGCATTCAGGATTTGCACCTCACAACTAACGGAGTACTTACTGCTCCCCATATTCCTGAGCTTAAAAAATTAGGGATTGCGTCAGTCAACCTTAGTCTGGATACCCTGGATAAATCGAGATTCCACATCATTACGAGGCGGGATGAGTTTGAACCCGTAATGAATACGCTAAACTTATTGTTGGAACATCAGATTCCCGTTAAGGTTAATGCGGTTGTTATGGAGGGAAAAAATATCGAAGATATTCTTCCGCTGATTGAACTTTCAAAAAACAATGCCGTCGATATCCGATTCATTGAAGAAATGCCATTCAATGGCGAGGGCAACCACTATCCTATACTAAATTGGACGCATAAGAAAATCCTGCAATACATAGAAAGGCATTATCCAACGTTGGAAAAAATACCGGATGCACCCTTCTCAACTTCCTACAGCTATAAAGTTCCCGGTTATAAAGGTAGCATTGGAATTATCGCCGCCTTCAGCCGGACGTTCTGTGGAACTTGTAATCGAATTCGTGTTACAGCCCAGGGAACGCTAAAGACCTGTTTGTATGATGATGGAGTCTTGGATATCCGCCAATTATTACGCGCAAATGCCAGCGACGAGGAGATAAAGCAACACCTTCTCGTGGCCTTTAATTCAAGGCCGAAAGACGGATTTGAAGCAGAAGGAAAAAGGAAAAACCACCTGCCCGTTTCAGAATCAATGTCTACTATTGGAGGATAGGCTGACTGACTGGATTAAGCATACTACCCAGCCACTATCCTGAAATTAGAAACCCGCTACGAGTGAAATTAGAATACCTCCGAAATTAGAAACCCCACGCGTTTTATTCCGCAATCTTCCTATTTTGCGGCTCGTTATTTCAGCGCTATGAAAAAAATAAATTTTTCAAAGGACGTACTTCCGCATGCTATCGCCATTGGCGTATTTCTTATCGTGACGTTGTTCTTTTTTAATCCCATATTCTTTGACAATAAAGTTTTAGATCAATCCGATATCACGCAATGGGAAGGCTCTTCTAAGTCCATGCGCGACTTTCGTGCCCAGACGGGGGAAGAACCGCTGTGGACACCTTCCATGTTCAGCGGCATGCCGGGCTACCTTGTAAATGTGGAGTGGGGAAATAATGCTGTAAGCCTTCTCAAAGGTATTCTAGCGCTTAAGATACCTCATCCCATTTGTAACATCTACCTGGCTTTTGTCTGCTATTATATCATGTTGCTGGCTTTCGGCATCAGGCCTTACCTGGCCATTGCTGGAGCATTGGCATTCGGCCTGTCATCTTATATGATCGTGGGGCTGGGTGTTGGCCATAATTCGCGGATTGGTGCCATAGCATTTATGCCGCTGGTAATGGCCGGCGTACATCTTGTTTTTTCCAATCGGAAAATTTTGGGTTTTGGTGTTACAACGGCAGGGCTGGCACTACATTTTCGGGAGAATCACGTGCAAATGACCTATTACCTGCTGTTGATATTGATTGCCTATGGAATCATGCAACTCATCGTTTTCATCAGGGCTAACAAAACAGCAGGATTTTTTTAAATCAGCTGCGTTGCTGATTCCCGCAGGAATTGTCGCCGTTGGAACTTTTGCAGGACCCATGTGGGCTGTTCAGGAATACAGCACGTATTCGCGCGGAAAATCGGAACTGACTTCACCCGGTCCTTCCGAAGAGTCCAGCGGCTTGGGACGGGAATATGCGTTTAGATACAACTACGCCATCGATGAGCCGATGACACTCCTCGTCCCCAATTACTATGGCGGAACGAGCCGAAACTTGTTTGTCCAGGATCGCGATAGTGAGGTCTACAAAGCGCTGGCTCGGATGGGCGATGAGAAAACTTTTAATCAGCTCGCTTACTATTCTGGCGCGTACTGGGGACCCAGCACACCGTCGCCTTATTACGCCGGAGCGGTAATTGTATTTTTATTTGTGTTGGGAATTCTATTTGCTGAAAAAAAATATGTGTGGTGGCTCATTCCGATTTGCGTTCTGGCCATGATGATGAGTTGGGGAAGCAATTTTGCAAGCTTCAATTATTTCATCTTCGATTACCTCCCGGCGTACAACAAATTCAGGTCGGTCACCTTTACGGTGATAATGATACTCTTTTCAATGCCTTTGCTGGGATTTATGGGGGCTGAGAAAATAGTAACAGAAGGATTGACCAAACAAACAAAGAAAAAATTGCTGGTTGCTTTCGGCATCGCAGGTGGAATTTGTTTGGTACTCGTGGTCTTCGCCGGAGTGTTTAGCTTCGTTCGAGAAGGTGAACAACAGCTACCACCCTGGTTTGTTAGTGCGTTGGCCGATGATCGCGAGGGATTACTGCGAAGTGATGCGTTTCGGTCACTTATATTTATTACACTCGCATTCCTGGCCTTGTATTTTGAGGTATGGAAAAAGCTCGCACCCATCGCCTTTTACTCCTTCTTGATTGTTATCGTAATGCTGGATAGCGCTATTGTAGATGCCCGGTATCTTTCAAAGGATGACTATCGCAGAAAACGTGAAAATACTTTTTTTGTGCCAACGGAAGCAGATCAGGAAATATTGAAAGACAAATCATACTATCGTGTATTCAATCTTGATCCACAAAGCATTTTCCTGGAAGCGCGTACCTCCTATTTCCATAATTCAGTCGGTGGCTACCATGCTGTAAAACTCAGACGGTACCAGGATCTTTATGACTCATGCGTTTACAAAGAAACGAACGAGCTCATTCAGGATGCTTCTGCTGGAAAACTCGACTTCTCAAAATATGGCGTCATCAATATGCTCAATGCCAAATACCTTGTGTATGGGCCCGCAAGAGACAACGTCATCCCGAATGAAGGAGCACTGGGAAATGCGTGGTTCGTTTCAAATGTTATCACGGCGAACTCTCCCACAGAAGAGCTTAAAAAAGTGTGTGAAGTCGATACCCGAAATACAACTGTGATCGATGGATCAATGTTCAAAGTTCCCGATTTCAGTTTTGATAGCACGGCGAATATCAAATTAGTGGAACACAATCCAAATTACTTAAAGTATGAAAGTCAGTCGGGGAAAAATGGACTGGCGGTTTTTTCTGAAATCTATTATCCGAAGGGATGGATGGCTTTTGTCGACGGTAAAGAATCAGAAATCCTCCGTGCTAATTACATACTTCGGGCGCTCTCGATTCCAACTGGTAAGCATACCGTTGAATTTAAGTTTCAGCCAGACGCATATGTAGTAGGAAATAAGATAACCAGCGCGTCTTCATGGCTGATGTTGATTATCGTAGTCGGATGCATTGGATGGACCCTGAAGAAGGAGTAACGTCCTGTAAGCGCTAATTCGATAGCTGCCATCGAATTTTTTAGCGCAGCGGAAATTCGAGCTGAGAAATCCACATAAGAGTTCGCTCTGTAGGAGCGTTCTGTCTCTAGATCGAAGATCGGATTGTTTTGCAAGGCTCCGTTAGGAGCCTCCTAATGGGATTGAATAGGATACTCCTACGGAGTGCGGAGTTGTCTCCCGTTTGATTTCCTATAGATAGGATGCTCCTACGGAGCAAATTTCGTTGAAAAATCTGCTCTTGATGCAAGGGACCTTTTTTAACGAAGTTATTCTTGCAAAAAACATTAGCCCTTATTGCGATACTCTGCGGTAAAAAAATCAATAAGCACCCTTCACTTTCATCTTCACAGTAAATACGGATTTGCTGGCTGTCACAAAAAGAGTCTTTCGATCTTTTCCTCCAAAGCACACATTCGCCGTCCATGGTGCGTCGATCGCAATGGTTTCAATTTTTTCACCTTTCGAATTAAAAACCGTTACACCCTTCCCGGTGAGATAAACATTTCCTTTGCTATCGACGGTCATTCCATCCGAACCCATATCGGCGAACAATTTCTTATCTGTCAATGTCCCATCTTTCTGAATTACGAAAGAATAGGTTTTACGTCCTTTAATATCCGCTACGTATAACTTTTTTCCATCCGGGGTACCAATAATTCCATTTGGCTGCATTAGCCCAGAAGCCGCGATGGTCAATTTCTTTCTATCAGGCGACAGATAATAAACATTCTCTTCTTCTATCTCTTTTTCAGTACGCGTCCAATAATCTCTTTTGTAAAACGGGTCAGTAAAATAAATTCCTCCCTGCGGATCAATCCAAAGGTCATTAGGACCATTCAATTTTTTCCCTTCAAAATCTTTCACCAAAACCGTCACATTTTTGCTTTTGTCAATCATCCACAATTGATTGTTGAGGTCAGCGCAAGCGATGAGATTGCCATTTTTATCAATGAATAATCCGTTCGATCTTCCAGTGCCTTCCATAAAAACAGAAAGACTGCCATCGGTGGACCACTTCATAATCTTGTCGTTGGGTTGATCCGTAAAGTAAATATTGCCTTCCGCGTCAACGGCTGGGCCCTCCGTAAAAAGAAACTCGGAGGACACAAGAACAGGAACACTTCCTTTCGCCACGACGCTTGATTGGGCCATAACGGAAGCATTCAAAATAACGAGCGAGAACGTTAGCCAGATTTGAGCTTTGTTGAGATTCATTTAATGCGCACAGATGTTGATCTATCTTCAAGGTTATAAAAAATAGACCAACTAAAAAATGGGTTGTCTGTTAAAATTCAATCTCAACATAGCCTTGCGTTGGAATTTTTTCCTGGCCATGAAGAAGTGCAGGCCGCCACTTTGGCCCGTCTTTTAAAAGTCGGATTGCCTCATTATCACAATCCACTGAAAGACTTTGAATGATGACATAATTCGAAGTCGAACCATCGATCCCTACGGAAAAAACAACCTTTACTTTTCCATGTCGTGACCGAAATGGCATCCTTTTGTTTTGATCAACATATTTTTTGAACGCGGGCATTCCGATGACAGGAAAAGGAACCTCACTCAGATAATCGTATACATATCGCCTGCCGTCCTGACCTTCAGAAACACCATGAATAAGGCGGTTGTTACGATACTGTTCTTTGTAGTATGGTTTGCCGTCGGGATGAAATCCATACCAGAGTCCTTCTCTTTTCCCGTTTTTATACTCCCCTTCCTCTGCTACCTGACCGGATGAATACCAATGCTTAGACATACCATTGCCATTGACGACCTGTTGATTCCCTAAGGAATCAAATACACTGGCGGTAAAAGTTTCGTCGCCATAGAAAATTTCACTTCGAAGCGCGCCATTCCAATGAAAATTCTCCCATTTTCCCACAGCTTGCTCTTTCTCGTACCTTCCCGCCGACTCATACGTGCGCCGGTTAGAATAATAAATAAAGACACCATCTTTCATATCCTTTTGATACTTGCCTTTCATCTGAATTTCTCCGTCTTTAAAATGGTCAATGACCGAGCCCTGCCATCGGCCTAACGAATCTTTTTGACCCACGCGAAAAAATTTTGCCGACATCAAATCATCGGTCTCTTTCCACTGACCATCATAATAAACTTTCGCAGGGATATAGCAATGGCTGCTTAGCAGTAGCCGTATCCGCCGGCACTGGTTGAGGATCCTTCGCTTTAAAATTCAGCACATATTTTAACGGGGGAAGGGAACTGAACGAACTGTCTAAGATTTCAAGGCTGTCGAGATAAATATATGATTGGCGTTCAATCAGCCTGATCCGATAAAATGTTCCCTGTCTCCGCAAGTGAACATAGTCTTTTAAGATGGCTGTATCGGCGGCCAATTGAGGAGGAACTTTCTTGAGGCGTGCGAGCGATGAAGAAATGGAATCCCAAATCGGGCAGAATAGCAGCCAGGCTATCTTTTATCTCACCATCGGACCTGATACCTGCATAAAAGCTATTAATACGATCATCAGTTTTTAAGACCTGTTGAAAAATTCGATAGTAACGGACCTGGTCTTTTGGTAACAACAGCAACGTACTGGCCAACAGGACCAATAACAGCATCAAAAATTTTTCCTGGATGAACCAGTGAAATTTAAAATGAAATGTAGCCAGCAACAATCCTGCTAAGAAACCTCCGATATGGCCAGCCACGTCGACATTTACTTTCGTCGCGATATACCCATTTATCAGCACGAACACGACAAAGTTCAAGAAGACATTCACCAACCGTCGCCGGTCGTGAAAATTTCCAATAATTTCCGCGCCTAATTGGTACCCGAACAAACCGAATAAGGCCCCTGAGGCGCCGGCGCTTGGGATGTAGACAAGGAAGATTAAGCTTGCCAGTCCCGCTGCTATGCCACAAAAAAAATACAGCAAAAGAAATCGCTTTGTCCCCATGGCGGGTTCCAGCAACGTTCCCAATGTGTACAATGCATACATGTTTACTGCGAGATGGATGATGCCGTAATGCAGAAACATGGATGTTATAATTCTCCATGGCTGGCTGCCCAGTGTAAATGGATTGAAGTTTGCACCGACTCGAAGGATAGCCAGCGAGTCGATATCGCGATCGAACATCAGGCTTTGCTGCTGTAATGCTAGCCAGCCAAATATGGAGACATTGATACCAATGAGGATATAGGTTGAAATAGGAATTTTTGTCATTTGATGATAATTCAATCGGCGCTCGCTCACAAGTTCCAGACCGTTAGCGCCGATCTAAATTTATTGATGTTCTGCGGAAAAATTCATTTAAAACAAACTATAAAACGGCGACGCAATTGATTTCCGTGTAACTATTATCCTTTAAACCGAGTTACAAACTTGTACTCCTCGATGTATTTCTTTCTATTTTTGCCACACAATTCATTATTATGATAAGCTTTTATCCAGGTCCTTCTCGTGTTCACAACGAAATCCCGAAGTACACAAAGGACGCATTTAAATCGGGTATCATGAGTATCAACCACCGAAGCAATGAGTTCATGACGATGTCCGAAAAGACCATCAACCTTTTGAAACAGAAACTAAATATTCCCAAAAGTTATACGGTTTTTTTTACCAGTTCGGCGACGGAATGTTGGGAAATTATTGCTCAGTCATTGGTGAAAGAAAAAAGTTTTCACATCTACAACGGGGCGTTTGGACAAAAATGGTTTGATTACACAAAACGGCTTCATCCGCTCGCCGTTCCCATACCTTTTGAATTAAATGAAAAATTAAATCCTCAGAAATTAATCTTCGAACAGCGTGAGGGTATTATCTGTATTACACAAAATGAAACATCGAATGGTACCCAGGTTTCCAGCGCGATCATCAAGGCTATCAAAAAGACAAATCCCAGTTATCTAATTGCAATCGATGCAACTTCCTCCATGGCGGGCATACAACTTGACTTCAAAGCCGCCGATATTTGGTTTGCTTCGGTGCAAAAATGTTTTGGTTTGCCCGCAGGTCTTGGATTACTTATTTGTTCACCGCAGGCGTTGAAGCAATCGGAAGCTATTGGCGAAAAAAACCACTACAACAGCCTTGGCTTCATGACCGAAATGATGGCCAAATGGCAAACTTCCTGTACGCCTAATGTGCTGGGAATTTATTTGTTGATGCGCGTGCTGGAGAAAAGTAAAGCTATTGAAGAAATACACGCTGAAGTTTTACAACGGTACGAAAGATGGGTTGATTTTTTTTCTACAGCTACCCAATTAAAACATCTTGTAAAAAAAGAAGACGTTCAATCATACACAGTTGTTCCAGTCACATCTACGCCTGATTTAATATCGGAAATTAAAATAAAGGCTAAGAAAAAAGGCATCCTTTTGGGGGAAGGGTATGGTGAATGGAAGTCATCGTCATTTCGCATTGCTAATTTCCCGGCCATTGAAAACAACGAAATTCAAATTCTAATGAGATTCCTTAAAAGTTTCAATACCTAGCTTTTAAGCGTACATTCAAACGTTTACATAGTACACATGTAAGAAATTATCGGATAGGCCCGAAACATCTTAAGAATAATTTTCATCTTTGGCTACGGAATTAGTCCAGCATGGTAAGGATATCAAAGTATATAATGAGGGTAGCACTACTGCTAATGCTATTCCAATTTTTTGCTCCTGCCTTTTTCCCGCTTGTCGTTCAACAAGTTCCGCATGCCAAAACAACGAGCATTCACGTTCCAGCACAGCTCTATTGTTGCGCCTTTGTTATTAAAGGAAAAGGATGAAAAAGAACACGATGATTTTGCCTCCATTTCAGATCTTGCTCCCCTATTAGACCTCACAGCGCACAGCATTAATCTTAAGGCCAGTCATAAAGGAAAGCCAAACTACTTCCATCAGGATTTGTGGTACGACCTGGCGCCCGCTCTTTTTACTCGTTTTGTACGTTTTTGATCTGAGATTTTAATCCTCTACACGTCTACCCCACGCGTGGACGTAATCATTGTGCCAATAGATTCCTCCTGGAATCTACCAGGCCACAGCAAGTCTTATAAATTTTTCAATTGAATTATTCTGAAGGACTGTTCCTTCTGATTCGCTTGCTCAAGAGCAAGACAAAAACAAAATTAAATATGAGTACAAAAATAATTGGAGTCCCCAGTGATGGCCTGGAAGGTCTAAAACAAAACTGGAAGGCTGATAGTATTTCAGGTTTCTTAATATTTTTAATTGCCATGCCGTTATGCCTGGCAATCTCCAAGGCGAGTGGATTTCCTCCCATCGCAGGAATTTATACGGCTATCATCGGAGGGATTTTAGTTTCATTATTCATGGGTGCCCGTGTTACTATCAAAGGGCCCGCAGCAGGTCTTATCGCGATTGCGGTAGGTGCAGTTGAAGAATTAGGTAAGGGTGATAATATGAAAGGTTACCAGCTTACGCTCGCGGTAATTGTAGTCGCTGCTGTAATTCAGATTTTATTCGGTGTGTTTAAAGCTGGGAAGCTTGGAGATTTTTTTCCTGCATCCGCCGTGCACGGAATGTTGGCTGCGATCGGAAATATCATCAGAAGAAATACAGTCCGTCCTCATTTTTGTAGAAGGATTTGTGCAACAACTGGCAAAAATCGAACCTCAACCTGCATAGTATGAACGGACTGTTGAAATTGAGGCCATACATTGGTTCCGAAAAAACGTTGGTTATTTCGTCTTCGACCTTTGGGTTTGAAAAGTATGCAGAGTTTCAGGATAAAATTTTTTTACACCTGTATCCCCGGCAGCAGATTGTTGCGGTATGATCCTCAGCAGCGAGAAATTCTCCAGGACCATATTGAAGGCAAATCCTGCTCTCAAGTAATTTTTGTGGGAGCAAAGGACCAGAAACTAATGGACCAGATCCAAACCGATGATTCACTGCATTCATTAAAGTCAGCTTTAACATTCAATTTGAAACCGTTGCTAAGGGCAAAGCATGAGAAAGCAATTGATCCAGCGGTCAAAATGCAAATGCTGATCGAATTCAATGTGATTAACCAGTGTAAGCTTCTTATGGACTATTTTTTCATCAAAGAAAAAGTTGAAAAGCAACAAGCTTCAGGTTAAAGGCATTGTTACGGAAATGCAAAGTGATCAACTTAAATCAATATTTCACAACGGGATTGTTTACAATGATCTCCTTACCTTAAATTAAGATGGATTTATTCCGATCTTTCTAACATTCATTTTTAAAATATGACTAAGAAAATAATCATCCTTTTTTGGGTGGTCTTAACACCCTTTTTCCTTTTTGGCCAATCAGGAATGAGTCCAACCGTTGAAGAAATGAGACTGAAGCTCAACGAAGATGGAAGCCATTACTTAAAATGGACTTTCATGAATCAAGTTTGGCTACGGTACAACGACAGTAATCCCGGAACAACAGTGATGGGAGAGCCTGCGGATCAGACATTCGATATCGGGTTGCGACGAACGCGAATTCAATTTTTTGGCCAGCTAACGGACCATGTTTTCTTTTATACTCAATTCGGTCAAAACAACTTTAACTTCCTCGCTGGACAAAATTCGAACAATAACGGAAACAGAAAGTTTCAGGTATTCTTCCATGATGCGTTGGGCGAATACAAAGTATGGAAGGACAACGACAAATTGAAACTGGGAGGAGGATTGACCATTACCAACGGATTATCCAGATTTAGCCAGCCGAGTGTTAGTACGATCATGACGATGGATGTGCCTGTATTTGCGCAAGCTACCGTAGATCAGACCGACGAGTTCTCACGAAAGCTTAGCATTTATGCACGTGGACAATTGGGTAAATTTGATTATCGCGTCATATTAAGCGATCCATTTCCAATAACAAGCAACGGCTCGCCCAGTAACCCAACGCCAGGCCCAAGCGCAAACTTCGCACAGATTGGCCACCATAAACAATATCAAGGCTTTTTTCTCTATAACTTCTTCGACAAGGAAACTCATACAACGCCTTATATGACGGGAACGTATTTGGGAAAAAAGAAAGTATTCAACCTTGAAGCCGGATTCATATCCCAACGCAAAGCAACGTGGAGTTCCACGGATGGCGGGGTTACAACCGATTACCACGATATGAATCTTTGGTCAGTGGCATTATTTTATGATGCTCCCCTCAACGTTGAGAAAGGCACAGCGCTATCAGCCTATCTTGGCTACTTTGACATGGACTATGGTCCGAACTATTTACGGTACAATGGCATCATGAATCCTGCCAACGGTATTACTAATGGTCCTGCTGCCGGTAGCCAGGGAAATGCATTTCCGATGTTCGGAACAGGGAATGTGATTTACACACAGATAGGATATCTCCTAAAAAAGGATCTCTTAGGCGACGTCGGGCACTTTGATGCCCTATGCTTCATTGATGAGCGCAAATTTCGATCAATTAAAAGATCAGATGAGCGTTTATGATGTAGGCGTAAACTGGCTGATAAAAGGGCACGGCAGTAAACTAACATTAGACTATCAAAACCGGCCTGTTTATGCTTCGGAGGGTGGCGACCTCGTAAAGACTACCAACAAAGGACAGGTCGTTCTTCAGTACCAGATTTCATTTTAGATAAATTCGCATCTGCTAATAGAAAATGCCTGATTTCCTCAGGCATTTATTATTTAAGCACAGGCCAGTGCACGTTCAATAGAAAATAGAAGTCCGGCATTTTTAATTAGTTTAGAGTCCATGATCAATTTCAAGGAAATCTTTTCCGTCACACTCATTTTGTTTTCAGTGATTGATATCCTGGGATCGATCCCGGTGGTTATCAGCATACTCAAGACGAGAAGGAAGAATTCAAGCCGAGAAGGCCACAATTATATCAGCCCTTTTGATGGTTGGCTTTTTATATTTAGGACAATCCATCCTTAATTTATTCGGTCTTGACGTCGCATCATTCGCCGTGGCAGGAGCCATCGTAATCTTTATCGTAGCGATGGAAATGATATTGGGGATCACGCTAATTAAAGATGACCCGGAAGCACGAGGATCGAGTTCCATCGTACCGCTTGCATTTCCACTTATAGCGGGTGCCGGAACGCTTACCACCATCCTTTCTCTTCGTGTGGTATATTCAGAGCTCAATATCCTGATTGGAATTTTACTCAATCTTGTTTTTGTGTATATCGTTTTGAGATCATCGTCCTGGCTGGAGCGCGTAATCGGAAAATCTGGCTTTGCCGTGCTAAGAAGAGTATTTGGTGTCATACTCCTGGCGATTGGGGTCAAAATATTCAAAACCAACGTATTTCTCCAATGATTCGAATTTTCACAGATGGTGCTGCGCAAGGCAATCCTGGGCCCGGCGGCTACGGAACAATTTTGAAGTATAAAGATGCGGTCAAAGAAATCTCTGAAGGCTTTCGCCTGACGACCAATAACCGAATGGAATTGCTGGCAGTGATCAAAGGCCTTGAGGCGATTAAGAAAGGTGGAATACCCATTACCATTTATTCAGACTCAAAATATGTTGTCGACGCAATAGAAAAGGGCTGGATCTGGGGCTGGCAAAAAAAGAATTTCGCAAAGAAAGCAAATGCTGATTTGTGGCAGCATTATATACCACTCCATCAAAAGTATAAACCAAAATTTGTTTGGATACGAGGGCATGCTGGTCACCCGGAAAATGAACGCTGTGATTACCTCGCTGTTAAGGCTGCGGAAGGATATGACCTTCTGGTAGATCAATGGTATGAACAAAATAAAAATAACCTGAGTTTGGAATAATACTAAACGCCTTGCTCATCGAGTCGGATTCCCAAGGTCGTGAGTTCAGCCAATACAGGATCGTAGATTTCCTTTTCAATCGGAATAACAACACCTCGTTTTTTTATTTTTCCTTGCAATAAAAGCTTCGTTGCAATTCCCAACGGTATACCTACTGTCTTTGCCATCGCAGTTTCCACCTCGTTTTCACCCGTTACCGTGAGATGTGAGACTATGCTTTTATTCTTTCCCTCAATTTGAAAACCAAAACGATGCCACATCACGATGAAATCCTTGTCACCCTTTCCAAGTTTCCATTTTTTAGTTAAGATATGTTCCAAAATTTGTGCGGGAGTGCCCTGCGACAATCCAATTTTTTCGGAGGAGAAAAAGCCGCTCCAACGGAGCCGCTGGATTTCGCCGCTATCTGGCGCAAGCTCGAAAGGCGGCGCAAATTTTTTCTTCTACCGACAAATCCGGACTATAATCAAGAAAGGAATTAATAAAATCTTCGTGCGACATTTGCGCAACCCTTTCCATGTTATAGGTGTCGTCGCAGCAACCGAGTTGAACCAATATATTCCAGGCACTGCAATACCCTGCGTGACGGAGTGTACCTCGTACCATGGTCTTTATTTCTTGTAATCCATACGTAGTTAAATATTTCAATGAATCGCGGTTGGGATATCCTTCATACTGCTTACCCAAGACAGTTACTGGAGTTGTGCGGCTGAAGAGCTGGTGGTATGGAATATATTTGAATTGCCCTTCCATTAAAAATTTCGCCGTACCCTGACCGGCCAAAACAACATTACGCGGATTCCAGGTAAATTTATAACGCCACGGATTTTCAGGATCGGTATCCGGAGCAATAAGGCCGCCGGTAAACGACTCGAACGATGTAAGAATTCCTCCACCATTTTTAATTTTGTCAATCACCTGCATGGCACTCATATGATCAATCCCAGGATCGAGACCACATTCATTCAAGAACAATAAATTATTGGCGAGTGCATCAGAATGGAGCGCATTCATTTCGTCGGAGACATAACTTGCATTCAAAAAATGTTTTTTCAATTCAAGACAATGTCTTGCTACCAGGGGATGCAGATTTGCCGGTAACAATGAGATGACAACATCAGCAGCTTCAATATTCGCGCGACTATTCGCTTCTTCATGAATGTCAAAGCGAATTGCGCTTCCATGACGTGAAGACCTGATTCGTTCCAGCGCGCTTTTAGCGGAAATGTCACCAACCACAATTTGCCAGTCATAGGTAGGCGCATGCGTCAGTAAATAGTTTATTAATGATGAAGAGGATCGACCTGCCCCGAGCACCAGTATGGTTTTCATTCAGCTGTTATTCGTTATTCGTAAATTTCGTTATAAGTTTAAAATCTAAAGTTAATAGACAAGTCTCGAGAAGCGTTAAGAACTGCTAACTTAAATCTAACTACGAATAACCGATCCCATGAACGACTATACAATTCTAAAAAATGAAAATGACCTGGATGGAGAATCAAAGGCATTATTGCAGAAGGCGGAAGAAGCGCTTCCAAACGCTTATGCTCCATACTCAAACTTTCACGTTGCTGCCGCCATTCTTTTAAGTGATGGTACCATTGTAACAGGTACTAACCAGGAAAATGCGGCTTACCCCTCGGGCATGTGCGCCGAGCGTGTTGCGTTATTTACGGTCTCGTCCCAGCATCCTGGTAAAATGATCAAAAAACTTGTTGTATTGGCGCGACTTGTCAACCAAACTGAATTGGCGCCAGCCAGCAGCTGTGGCGCTTGCCGCCAGGTAATGTTGGAATTTGAACAACGACAGGGTAAACCGTTCGAAGTTATAATGCAGAACCAGGATCGTCATTGGGTAAAGACGGCCTCAGCAGAAACCCTGCTTCCGTTTTGTTTTTCAAACGAAAGTTTGCAAGTAAGGAAATGAGCATTTCTTGATTTTAGCAATCAGCTTATTTTCCCTTATTTGTGACCATGAAGTTTTTAGCCGGCAGATCATTGAAACAAATTGGGCTTTATAGCCTGCTGTTAATGATCGTCATCCTTGTTGCAGAATATTTCGGCGTTCGATATCAAATCCATTCATTGGAAGAGGCCGAACGAAAAATTGATTTTGCCCGCAGTATTCAAATCGGTACCCAACAAATAGCACTTCAATCCCAACTTTATTTGCAAGGTAATACACACCTTGCAAGTGAGATATCTACAAAAATTGAGCAGCAAGGCCATCAACTGAGTGTGTTAGCCGACGGCGGTCGAATTGATGGCACAGCCTTTTTTATTGAGCCATTATCACGTTTGCCTCGAATAACTTTTGAGAACCTTTTTGACAGCTGGGAAAATTACAAATCATCTATTGAGGGCATAGTCATTCAGGCAAATACATCGAACACTCGGATGCAATCCGATTCTTTAGGAGTCTCCTCTGTCATAGAATCGCCGACAGCTGCGAAAGTTATGCAGGAAGCGCGATGGCTTTCACTTTCCGATTGGTTTACGAAACTCATTCACGATCTTGAAGAAGAAGTAGAGAAAAAACAACAAGCTGTGCTCCTGTGGATCATCTCGTTTATCGCACTTGATATCCTTTTACTCACCGTTTTGTTGTATGGTTTTAATAAGCTGGTCATTCGCCCTGTACAACTTTTAGAAACTAACATCCTCCAACACAAGCACACGCAAGAATTCAATAAAAATGAAATCGGAAAAGTTACGCATGAAATCAATGAGATCATTGAAAACCTAAAAGACGCGACAGATTTCGTGATTTCCATTGGCGAAGGAAAACTGGACATCGACTACAAGGAAACCTTGGATCCACAATATGTCCCGGGGAAAAACAAACTTGCGGATTCCCTCATTCAGATGCAGGAAAAGTTAAAGGCATTGAATGAAACGGAACGACGTCGTCAATGGGCCACGGAAGGGCTTACAAAGTTTGTGGAGATCATGCGATCTTCCAATGATAATCTTAATTCGTTAGGTGACGCCGTTATCTCGGCTTTGGTTCAATACACGAGGTCGAACCAGGGCGCATTGTACATTCTAAACGACGAGGATCCCAACAATAAATACCTTGAGCTGATTTCGCTTTTCGCTTTTGACACTAAAAAACATGAACAGCAAAAAATTAAACTTGGTGAGGGTATTTTAGGACAGACATTCCTGGAGAAAGAGACAACGCACTTGACAAATATGCCCGATGAGTACATCCGAATAACGTCCGGGCTAGGGGATGCAAATCCTCGTGCGTTGTTACTCTTCCCACTTAAGGTTGACAAGGAAGCGTACGGTATCATTGAATTGGCTTCTTTCCATGAATATCAGCAACATGAAATTGAGTTCGTTGAGAAGTTAGGAGAATCGATTGCCGCGACATTGGGTTCTGTCAGGGCAGCACAGAAGAATCGCCAGCTTATTGAGCAATTCCAGCAGCAAACAGAAGAGATGCGTGCCCAGGAAGAGGAAATGCGACAGAACATGGAGGAACTGCAGGCTACACAGGAAGAAGTTGTGCGGAAAGAACAAGCGTACCTGCAACGTATTAAAGACCTGGAAAATGCCGTAAAAAAATCGGATTCAGGAGAGGCGGAAACAATTCGTGAAAACGCTCAAAAGGTCGAGCACGCCCTTCGCTTAAAGATCGAAGAACTAACGGCACAGCTCGCAAATAACCAATCCCCCACAGACGAATGGGCCTTGGCCCAGGATGTTGAGAAGACCTTAAAGGTGAACCTGGAGGCCATTAAAATCACCCAGGAAGAATTAGACCGGAAGGCTGCGTCTCTAAGATGATTGGCACCTGTTTTAATCATTTTTACCATCCTGAAAAGGCCCTGATTTATTCGTATTCATTTGTCAAAAATGGAGGCTTGAATTTCCGTTTCTGGCTATCAACAATGGCGTTTTTTAGTCAAAATAGCAAGCATAAAGCCTTATTAGAACGCGTGTAAGGTTTCTCATCTATATACACCTGTCCAATTTTAGGAAGAAACTAATTTTGATTCTTTCAAAAGACAAACATGTTGGATATAGACATTAATGATCTAAAACGAATCTCAGAGCTTATCTATCAAAAGCATCATTATGATTTTCGGAATTACGCAATGTCTTCTTTTAAAAGGCGTGTTCTTCGGATAATGGAATTAAAAAAGCTCTCCGTTGAATCACTCATTAAAAAACTAACCGATAATCCTGCTTTCATCAACGAGTTCTTAGACGAACTCACCGTTAACGTCACTGAAATGTTTCGCGACCCAAGCTTTTGGAGAATCATGCGCGAAGAAATTATTCCAGCCATCATGCTTAACCAGAAGCAATTTAAAATATGGCATGCTGGCTGTTCCTCAGGAGAAGAAGTTTTATCCATGTGCATTATGCTAAAGGAAATGGGCATACTGCAGGATGTAACCATGATCGCCACTGACCTCGACGTAAATATTTTAGAAAGAGCAAAATCGGGAGTTTATCCCGTTAAAAACATGGAGTTGAATGAAAAGAACTATATCCGTTTTCAGGGTACAGGTTCTTTCAAAGATTACTACCGTGAAGAAAATGGAATGGCCGTGTTTCCAAAGGAACTTCTCATGAATGTTTCGTTCCGGAGGCATGACCTTGTGCTGGGAGATGTGTTCAACAAATTTGATCTTATACTTTGCAGGAATGTGATGATTTACTTCAACCAGTCCTTGCAAAATGAAGTATTGAAAAAATTCCACGAAAGCTCATTCAAGTATGGATACCTGGC
This sequence comes from uncultured Bacteroidota bacterium, assembly GCA_963739105.1. GTDB lineage: Bacteria > Bacteroidota > Bacteroidia > Cytophagales > Cyclobacteriaceae > Chryseolinea. The sequence goes on from CAVTZI010000029.1 coordinate 34,462, forward strand.
CATTGGCTCGAAGGAGTCATTGATCTGGTGTGATTATGCGAATCGCTTTATTGTGGTGAACAATGAAGAAAAGATTTATAAGAAAATAAAGGATTAGGAACGTTGTCTATTGACGAATGAAAAAATTCAACCTAAGTAACAGGTATAAAGCCGTTGTTATCGGTGGGTCAGCAGGCAGCTTCCAGGGCGTAGTAAAAATCCTGGGGCAATTGCCCAAAGGCTTTCCGTTACCCATTATCATGTGCTTGCATAGACTTAAGCATGTGCGTAATGGTTTCGTTGAAGCACTTTCGATCAAGAGCGTAGTCCAGGTAACTGAACCGAATGACAAAGAGACAATTAAAAAAGGAAATGTATATCTGGCTCCCGCCAACTACCATATGTCGGTTGAACTCGGGAACCATTTTGCACTTTCGACTGAAGAAATGTTAAATAATTCGCGGCCATCGATTGACATCACCTTGGGTACGTGTGCTTTTGCATACAAAGAAAAGCTCATTGGCATTTTGCTTTCGGGTGCGAACAAAGATGGAGCCTTAGGAATGAAATATATCCATGACCGTGGCGGCCTTACGATCGTGCAGGAACCAACTGAATGTATGATCGATACCATGCCGCGCAGTGCACTTGCAGCCACTGAGATTGACCATGTACTAAAGGTGGATCAAATTGTACAATTTTTAAAAGAATTAGACAATCAATACCGATGATTAGCATACTCAAAAACAGTTATAAGCTAAGCCTCACCCTGGCTACATTTTTTATCCTGGGTATGGCAGCATCGCTTTTTGCGATTTATTCACTTCCGGGAAGTTTACACCTTACGGCTGGATATCAACCAGCAGTTCCTGAATGTATACCTGGTCATTGCCATCACTTTCCTGGTAGGTGCCTTTGGACTGGTGTTAGCACTTCGGTACAAGAAAGAGGTCGTGGTGTTTCGCGATCGTGCGCTCGAGGCTGCCGCAGCAAAAAAACAAGAAGCAGAACAAGGCAAAACTACGATAAGCCTTGAGGGGCTCATCAACAGCCTCGAACTGGCCAACAACAAGCAAGAAATATTAGACGCAGGGTTAAATACAATTTGTAAACAATTGGATGCCGGACAAGGTGCTATCTATGTGGCTACTGAAAATGAGGGAAAACGTACCGTGGAATTGCAAAGCGGTTATGCCCTCAATATCGGGGAAAGCACTACGATCAGCTATGAATTTGGAGAAGGCCTCATTGGCCAGGCCGCTGCCAGCGGTCAATCCTTGTACGTAGACGATGTCCCTGAAGGTTATATCAAAATTGTTTCAGGTCTTGGAAGCGCCTCACCGAAGTATTTGCTCATCGTGCCTGTTAAACACAATGGACAGGTATTGGGTGTCATGGAAGTTGCATCCTTTGTAGCCATTAACGACAACCAGCGCAAGTTCTCAGAAGAGTCGGCCCAACTTGTGGCCAATAAGATTTTCACTAAAGCATCTTAGCGTCAGGCATATGATGAAAAGTATTAACATAAGTACCAAATTCACTGTCTTAATCCTGGCTGTTTCGCTTGTTGCAGTAGCCGCGATAAGCTTTTTCAGTTACGATTATCATTTGAAGGCGAATCAGGAAAAATTTGCCACAAACCTGGCGGTTATCGCGGATAATCAAACAGCTTATTTCAATTCCTATTTTGAAAGAGCGGAACGTACAGTTCAGTTTCTTGCAAAATTCGGATAAAATCAGATCGGGTTTAGCAGCGGCGGCGGAAGTAGTTCAGAAGGTGGCGTGGATCTTCTGATGGCACCAATCGGCCAGGAAACAGCGGCCCCATCGGATTCTGCAAGTGGTCCTCAGGAACTTTCATTGCCCGATTATTTGAACGAAATAAAATCGACACTTCAGGTTTCTGAAATAACAATTACATCAGCAACTGGAGCCGTTACGGCATCAACAGATCCGAACGTCAAAGGAAATTTCATCGATCCGGACGGCGTAACGTTCGACCGCGCTAAAACGTGGAATTTATTTCTCTCGTATTCAACGCGACAAAACCAAAAAGAATTACCTGACCCATGTAGCCGGAGTGGTCAATGACACCAACGGCGGACAACATGTAATCCTCGTGAAGCTGGATCTTGACTCCTGCCTATCGAATTCTCAAAAACTACTATGGTCTCGGTGTAAGTGGCGAGGTGATCTTGGCTCGACAGGATGCGATTTCGAAAAAGGTAGAGCTCGTAAGTCCGCTGCGACATGACACGACAGCAGCCATTCAGCTACGCGAACCGAAAGATAAATTTGTTCAAGCCTTTGCGCCTGTTTTTGAAGGCAAAAATGTAACCGTAAAAGGTGAAGACTACAAAGGCGATAATGTCCTTCAGACCTCACGAAAAATTGAACGTCCCAATCTCGCGCTCATTGCAAAAATTGATTTAGAGGAAGCGAATGGAAAAGCAGGAGAATTAATAAGCACATTCATTTACGCAGGCTTGTGCATTGCAGCACTCGCTACTTTGGCTGCCATGATGTTTGGACGGTCCTTCACCCAGCCGTTGTATAGCATGCGAAATACACTCAGCCTGGTAGCACAAGGAGTTCTGCCAGAAGCTTCGGGCGAAACCAGCAGCGATGAATTTGGTCAAATGAGCACGAAGGTTGATGAATTGGTTAAAACCTTAAAAGGAAGTGCCGATTTCGCACAGCGTGTAGGGGAAGGCAAATATGACACAGCATACAAGCCAGCCAGCGAAAATGATATTCTCGGTATGTCGTTGATCAACATGCGTAATAACCTGATTGAAAACGAACGCCTGGACAAAGAACGAAACTGGATCGTTCGAGGCGTTGCCGAGATCAGTGAAATTCTTAGAATGCATGATTCTATCGATGCGCTTGGCGATGACGTTATCAAATTTATTCTCGACAAAATCGGAGCCATACAAGGCGCCTTTTATATTGTGAACGATGACAATGCAAACTCGCCTGTCATAGAAATGCGGTCTAGCTATGCTTACACCCGTAAAAAATATTTAAAGTCTAAGTTCAAATTCGCCGAGGGTCTGGTAGGTCAGGCTGCTGCTGAAAAAGATGTTGTTCTTCGGACAGAAATTCCGGACGAATATGTTACGATCACTTCCGGTATTTTAGGCGATCAACGTCCTAAATGTATTCTTATTGTTCCGCTGATCACCAATGAAGAAGTCTATGGTGTCCTGGAATTTGCAGGCTTCCGCAAGTTCGATCCTTCGCAGGTAAAATTTGTGCAGGAGTTATCGCTGATACTAGCCCGCACGATATTTAACATTAAAGTTAATGAACGTACTCGTAAGCTGCTGGGTGAATCACAGCAAATGAGTAATGAATTAAAAGAGAAGCAGGAAGTTCTTCGTCAGAATGCGGAAGAAATGCAGGCTACGCAGGAGGAATTAAAACGTTCCAATCAGAAGCTGGAAGAACAAATCGAGGAAGTGAACCGTACGCAAAAACGGATGCAGCTGTTACTCGAAAATGCATCTGAAGTAATTACCATTTACGAAGAAGATGAAAGCATCCGCTACATTTCGCCTTCTGTTGAATCCATCTTAGGATATGGACAAAAGGAGATGATCGGCAAAAGCGATATCGACAAAGTACATCCAGATAATCGAGAAATATTTAAAGAGCTGTTCCAAAAATTAAAATCGAATCCTGACGAAAAAGAAACGGTTCAATACCAGTACCGTGCTAAGGACGGAACGTTTATTTGGATCGAGTCGACGGGTACGAATTGCATGTCGAACCAGGCCATTCACGGATTTATCTTAAACTCCCGTGATATCACGGAGAGAAGAAGGGCTGAGCAAGAGCAACGGATGAGAAGTAAGATGCAAGCGCTTTCGGAAAATTCGCTTGACTTGATCACACGTCTCGAAGGAGAATCGATCTCTTACATAAATCCTATTATCGAAGAATACACAGGTCAAAAACCTTCGTTCTTCCTGAATCGGAAAGTAAAGGAAACGGAACTCGATAACTCCGTGCTGGAAGGCTGGTTGAAAGTTGTGGAAGCGGTAAATGCCACGAATGAAAAGTCTTCTACGGAAATGGATTTTCCTTCCAACATGGGTACACGCATCATGCAGGTGAATGCCATTCCCGAATTTGATGAAGCAAACAAACTCGAATCGGTATTGGTCGTATCGCACGATATCACCGAACGTAAGATGATCGAGCTTGAGATTCAGAATAAGAATAAGAAGATCACCGAAAGTATTAACTACGCGAAGCGTATTCAAAATGCGATTTTGCCTAACAACAGAGTAATCAATAAAGCATTGGCGGATTCTTTCATCCTGTACAAACCCCGTGATGTTGTCAGTGGTGACTTCCCTTGGTTTGTTCAAACGAAAGATGAAATCTTTATCGCGGCTGTTGACTGTACAGGTCACGGCGTTCCCGGCGCTTTACTTTCCTTGATCGGATACTTCCTGCTAAATGACATTGTCCGTAGCCGGAAGATCACAGAGCCCGGAAAGATTCTCGATATGTTAGATGAGGGGGTAACTACTACCCTACGCCAAGACGAGGATGCAACAACCAAAGATGGTATGGACATCGCCTTGTGTAAAATTAATATTGCTAAACGTGAAGTAGAGTATGCTGGAGCACACCGACCACTTTATATCATGAAAGAAGGAATCATGAATGAAGTAAAAGGAAATAAATTCCCAATAGGTGGTGGTATTTTTAAGAACCAGACTAACTTTACCAACACTAAGATAAAGTTGGAAAAAGGAGATTCCATTTACTTTAGCTCGGATGGATTTCCGGATCAGTTCGGTGGCGCCGAAGGAAGAAAGTTTGGACCAAAACGTGTGCGCGAGATCATCGAACAAGTACACAAAATGAATATGCCGGATGCGATGAACGATGTTTGACCAGCAGTGGGAAGCATGGCGCGGTGCGACCAAACAAACGGATGATGTTCTATTGATTGGTATTAAATTTTAACCTTAACCAATCCTCCTGAATTTTATTTCAGGTGGGTTTTTAAATGATAAAAACGTATATCTTAGTGAACCACAAAACAATAATCTAATCTTCAGACACATGAATTTTATTTATGACCTGCACCGAACCATGATGTCGCAGAATTTGATTCTGGTGTATCAAGGTGATTTTACCCAGGAGAGTACAAAATCTATTCTCTCTATGGCTGAGCGAAACCTTGATTCTTCCGGAGAAGATTCTAGCATTAAGCGTAAGGTGTTTAATGTGATGGTCGAGGCACTGCAAAATATTGTCAAGCATAGCGACGAACTCATCGATGGTGAAATGCGCAGTCACGCTGCAATTTTTCTTATCGGCAAGGAGGCTAATCGTTACAGCATCATGTCTGGCAATCCTGTGCGCAAGGCCAACATTCCTGGCCTTCACAAGAAGCTTGATCAAATCAATGGACTTGACAAAGACGGTTTAAAAGAACTGTACAAGGAAATCATTAAGAACACAACGATCTCCGACAAAGGTGGCGCTGGATTAGGTTTTGTGGACATGGCCAGGAAGTCAGGAGGAAAGTTGGAGTTTGAATTCCCCGAAATGTCTGCAGATTATTGCTTCTTCTGTTTGAAAGTAAATGTGCCTCGGGAAACTGAATAATTGATATCGATAAAAAATTAAAATTGACTTATACCATGGAAATTTTAAATCTGGAAGGAACTGAAGATACACCAAAAATAATTCTCGATAAGAAGAATGGAATTTTTGAAATCTCAGGCCGTTCATTACCGGAAGATTCTGCCGAATTCTACCGACCAGTACTCGAGTGGATCGAGAAGTATGGAAAAGATCCTAATGCTAATACTGATTTTGTATTTAAACTCGAGTATTTTAATACGGCATCTTCAAAACTTATCCTCGATGTACTTTCATCGCTGGAAGACATCAAAGCAATGAAAATCCTATGGTATTTTCATGAAGACGATGAAGACATGGAAGAAGCTGGTCAGGAATTTTCCGAGCTGGTTGAGATTCCATTTGAGTTCAAAACCTACTGATTTCACGGCAATCATAGCGAATCGGTTACTAGCCATTGGGCATACGTCCAATTACTAATTTTTTTAAGGGCCGGTAACCGATATTTTTTTATTATTTATAACATCGCATTGCATTTATGAGTGAAGAAATACTTAAGGCCCTCACACAACTTTTTGCAATTATTACCAAACAGGATGGGGGCGTTACAGAAAGGGAAAGACAGTTTGTAATAAACTTTTTTCAAACTGAACTCGACCAGGATTCCATCAAAGAATACCTTGAACTCTACGATCAGTTTTCTGAGTATGGAAAAGACGAAGGCAAAGCCAGGCTCACCTCGGTTAAAGATTCTGTAAAAACACTCGGGATTTGTAAAAAAATTAACAAGACCCTGTCGCAAAAACAGAAGGTCGTTGTATTAATCAAATTATTTGAGCTCGTTGGAACGGACAAAAATTTTTCTTCACAACGGATGGAAATTATCAATACCGTTTCCACCGTTTTTAATATCGTTCAATATGAATATCAACTGATCGAACGCTTTGTCGTTTCGGAAGAGACCAAAGATCTTAATTATGTTGATATTCTGGTACTGGACAAGGAACATGGACCTGAGGAAAATAGGGTAAACAAACATGTTCATGGTCACATCGAAGGAAGTCTCATATTCATGCGCGTACAAAGTGTGGATATGTACTTTACAAAATATGTAGGCGAGGAATCCAACATGCTGAATGGTTTTCCCATGCAGCCAAATCGCGTCTATCTGTTTTCACACGGCAGCACCATTAAAACACAAGCCGGGGATGCACTTTATTACAGCGATCTCGTTGCCAATTTCAACGAAGAATTAAAAACAACTAAATTATCATTTAACGTAATCATCGACGAGCTGAAATTTCGCAATGGCGGGATCGGGCTTCGTCATGTTAATATTTCAGAAGGGCCTGGAAAATTAATCGGTATCATGGGCGCCAGCGGCGCGGGAAAGACAACGCTGCTAAATGTAATGGCCGGACTGGTCAAACCAACGGAAGGCAAAATCCTCGTCAATGGCTTCGACATCAATGCGCAAAAAGATAAAATCCATGGTGTTATCGGATATGTTTCGCAGGATGATCTATTGATAGAAGAGTTAACGGTTTATCAGAATTTATACTACAACGCCAAACTGTGCTTTGCATCTTTCACGGAAGAACAGATCCATAAGCGCGTGATGGAAGTGTTGGAGAACCTTGGATTAGATCAAAGAAAAGATCTGCCGGTCGGGAACCCGTTGGATAAAACGATCAGCGGTGGACAACGCAAGCGACTTAACATTGCCCTTGAACTGATTCGTGAGCCTGCCATATTATTTTTAGATGAACCGACATCAGGGCTTTCTTCCAGAGATTCGGAAAATGTAATAGACTTGCTGAAAGAGCTTTCCCTAAAAGGAAAACTGATTTTTGTGGTAATCCATCAACCCTCTTCAGACATCTATAAAATGTTTGATAAGATGATCATTATGGATACCGGCGGATATCCGGCATACTACGGTCCTCCGGTAGAAGCTGTCACTTATTTTAAAAAATCCACACACCAGGTCGATAGCAATCGCGGGCAATGCGAAACTTGTGGGAATGTAAACCCTGAACAGATCTTTAATATTATTGAAGCAAAGGTTGTTGATGAATACGGTCAACCGACGAACAAACGAAAATTGACACCTCCTCAATGGTATGATTTGTACAAAAATCATTTTAAAGGTTCCCGCGTCGAGGATGTAAAAGAGGCGCCACCGCAGTCACTTAGTCTTCCCAATAAGATCAAACAAACCATTGTCTTTGCCACGCGTGATACGCTTTCGAAGCTGAGCAATAAACAATATCTTCTTATCAATTTGTTGGAGGCACCGTTGCTTGCCATTATTCTCGCGGTTATCATAAAATATAAAAGCGCGCCAGGCGGACAGGAATATTTGTTCCGGTTCAATGAAAACTTCCCCGCGTTTTTGTTGATGAGCATTATCGTTGCGCTCTTCATGGGACTTACGGTGAGCGCAGAGGAAATTATCCGCGACCGGAAAATTCTTCGGCGTGAATCATTTTTGAACCTGAGCTGGAACAGTTATTTAATGTCTAAGGTGACCATCCTGTTTGTATTGTCTGCCATTCAAACCTTCTCTTTCGTCGTCATCGGTATTTTGATCCTGGAAATTGAATGGACGATGTTGCTTCCCTTTTGGTTTGTATTGTTCACGACGTCGTGCTTTGCCAGTGTTCTCGGGCTAAACATTTCGTCAGCGTTCAATTCGGCAGTGACGGTATATGTTATGATTCCGCTGTTGCTGATCCCTCAAATGATTTTAAGTGGACTGCTGTTCAGCTTCGACAAGTTAAACAGTGTTATCAGCACCAAAGGCAAAGTACCTATCCTGGCGGATATGATGGCCTCTCGCTGGGCTTATGAAGCCCTTGTGGTCGATCAATTCGTCAGCAACAAATACGAAAAACCATTTTACACGTACGAAAAAATTGAAAGTCAGGCTGATTTTCACGCTTCATTTTTAGTGAACGAATTGGAGAGAAAAAGAAAGTATATTCTGGATAACAAAGACGATAAAAGGGATTCCGTTCAACAGATTATCAAAAAAGATATTGACATTATTCAGCAAAGCATTCAGAATGGCTTTTTTAAGAAAGGACTGGAAAAGGAGTTGAACGCGACATGGACGGTTCAAAACATTTACGCCCGAGTTTGGCGCTAAACTAGAAGAATTTCTTTCAGCCTACCGGAAATTTTACCAGGACGCCTATAACAGAGTGGTGGCTACACGCGAGGCTGATATGGCAAAGATGGAGAAAGTAAAGGTGAACAATTATTCTTTGAATGAATTGAAGAACAGGTACTATAATGAAAGTCTTGCCGACCTTGTTAAAAATGTTTCAGAAAAGGACCGCATCATCGAATACGAAGGAAAGCTATATCAGCAGATCAATCCAATATTCGTAGATCCAAGACCGGCGGGACCTTTGGACTACCGGGCGCATTTTTTCGCTCCTCAGAAGAATTTATTCGGGAAGATGGTGAGTACCTTCCTATTTAATAATATCGTAATATGGCTTATGACGATATTGCTATACTTTACCTTGTACTTTGAATGGCTTCGAAAACTAATAAGCTCCTTTGATCGGATGCCTGGTAAGTTGAATTTGTCGGGGCTGAACTTTTTGAAAAAGAAATAAGGCATCAGTGTAACTTTTTGGTCAGATATGCTGAATTTTTGATTATATAAACGAATAATTTTATACCTATGAGAATTGTAATTATTGGGCTAATCCTCGCGCTCTTCACGGCCTGCGGATCCGAAAAAAAATCGGATGAGCAAGCTTTCCTGGAAGGCCTGGACTCCGCTAAGACGGAAGGCCCGTCCATATCGGAAGGCGTAATTGGAGATATTCTAGGACGTATTCCCAGCCCTTTAGAAATTTCTGTTCTCTTAAAGGAATCTGGTAAAAAATACAATGGCAGTTACCTCAATTCGCCTGAGAGCGTTTCAAATTATAACAGCAATTATAAGAAAGCCCTTAACCTTGGCGTCTACGGAACTGACTTAGGCTATACCAATATCTATGAGCAAAATCAGGATGGCGTTAAGTATATGTCCTCCATTAAAACATTAGCTGATGGTTTAAGCATCGGACAATTTTTTGATATTGAAACCATTGGACGTCTTGCCACCAACAGCAAGAATCTGGATTCGCTTTTGCTAATCACAACACAAAATTTTAACAGCATCAACCATTATTTACAATCCCGTAATCAGTCTAACCTGAGCGTATTGTTTTTAACTGGTGGATGGGTTGAAGCATTAAATATTCTTTGCGAAGTAGCAGCGGCTAATCCAACGAATAAAGAAATGCAGGAAACCATCGGAGAACAGAAAATTATTCTTGAAAACATTCTGCTTCTGCTTTCCTTCTATAAGGAATCGGATCAAAATATGGCATCCTTGTTGACTGACATGGAGGAGCTAAAGAAGTTATATGATAAGGTTAATATTACGTACACCTATAGCGAGTCTACTTTCGAAATTGTAGACGGCGTTATGGTGATCAAAGACAATAGCTCAAGTACAATTCAAATTACTGCGGAAGATATTGCTAATATTAAAGCCCTCACTACAAGTATTAGAAATAAGATAATAAGCTAGATAAAAGCAGCCTATGAAAAAGTTAATTCTCATTGTTCTATCTGTTTTCATCCTAAGTACTTTAGATGTAATAGGGCAATGCAACTCTGAATCGTTAAGCACTTCCTGTATTCCGAAATTATCCACTGGCTTCAACTTTTTGAAAAGCTATAAAATTGAGAAAGGCGGAAAAGATTATGTTGAATACTCTTATGTGTTCACGAAAGGCACACAATATATGATCAACATTTGTGCTGCCACCCAACCCACTGACGGTATAATCGTAAGTCTTTATGATTCTAACCGGAATAAGGTTGCTACCAGCAAAGTAAACGGACAATATATTTCTGCGATTGCTTATCCATGTAACACCACTGGGATATACTATATTCAGTATACCTTTGATGGTTCTACCACTTATTGTGGTGGTAGTGCACTCGGATTCAAACGTTAATCGATATAGAACCCTCGACCATCAAAAAAGCCTCTCTCCAGAGGCTTTTTTTATTGCCTTCAAGCAACATTTGAGATCGGTTGATCCAAGAAATGCCATTGATAATGGAATGAAACTCAATTTCATCAACACTCAATATTCAAGTTACTCCGTTATTCCACTTGAGAATTGACTGTTGATTATTTCTTTAACGAAATACCTTTTCAAATAGGATCGATATCATGAATTTCTTTACCAGGGTGCTGCTGGCCTGAGCCGTGGGAAAAACTGTTATATCCGCCAACACAACGTGGGGTGCACACGTCAGCGTATAATGGATTATGTCGGCAATATCTTCGCCTTTGAGCGGCTCAATACCTTTATACACTGTCGCCGATTTATCAGCATTGCCTTTAAAGCGGACCAGGGAAAATTCTGTTTCCACCAGGCCAGGGTTGATTGACGTCACTTTGATTCCAAAAGGATTCAGATCCAACCGCATTCCCTTCGTCACCGCGTCGACAGCAAATTTACTGGCGCAGTATACATTGCCATTGGGATATACTTCTTTCCCGGCAATAGACCCCAGGTTGATAATATGACCCGATTTACGCTCCGTCATTCCCGGAATAATCTCACGTGATACATAAAGAAGCCCCTTAACATTAATATCGATCATCGCATCCCAATCCTCCAAACTGCCCGTTTGAATAGGATCAAGTCCATGCGCGTTTCCTGCATTGTTGATAAGGACATCAATGGCTCTCCATTTCTCTGGAAGAGAATCAATGGCCTGCTTTACGTCAGGTTGATTTCGCACATCAAAAGAAAGGGTGGTTGCTTCCGTCAAAGCTGAAAGCTCAGCCTGTAATTTTTCCAATCGATCTTTTCTCCGCCCGCATAAAATAAGATTGAACTTATGGTGCGCTAAAAGCCTTGCAGTAGCTTCACCAATACCGGAGGTTGCACCGGTTATAAAAACGATTCTGCCAGTCATTCCGAAGATTAATTAAACACTGGCGAAAGTACAACAGTTATTGAAACAGAAGGTAAAGTGTAATGGTATTTGTATTAACCCGTTGCAAAGGTTGTCCGAATTCGTTTGTCGTGTTCCCCAGCATGTTAAGCAGTACCGCGTGAAAACCTGATTTCAGGGGAAAATTTGAACAACGGATAGTATAAATCAAAGCCAAACCCCGCTTCGAGATTTAGGTGCGTCTCTTTTATTTCCAATGTTGGTTTGGTTTGATCCACATTCTTCTTCCCCGAGGCTTCGATTCCCGGCTTTACACCACCGACCATGTACATTCGAATATTGCCCCGTCGTTCGGACTTATACTTTAACAGGATGGGAAATTCAACAATTGTGTTCTCCACCGTTTCATCGACAGGAGGATCATTTGTAAACTGGTACCGGACTTTATTTTCATAAAATGCAACTTCAGGGGTAAGCCTCAAATCTAAAAATTCCGTGAGCCTGTAATTTACAATGAACCCCAGTGAGAATCCCGAGGACCAGCTTGGAAGTACGGCCGATACTGTATCTAGGGCAGGTGTTACAAACTTATCCGAATACTTTATTTGATAAATCGAGGAGTGAATTCCGATAAGGAAGCCGTAGGTCAGCTTACGATTATCATAATTAGGATTATTCTTTTCAACCCATCGTGTTTTCTGCGCTTGACTTTGTAAAGCGCACAACATCAATACCGCGATCGCGATTACTTTGTACCGATGTAAATAGAGCTTATTCCAAACGTTAGCGAACTGCATTGGGTATTTTTAAATCCGACATCATGCAAGATGTGAAGAAAATCTTCTCCATCTGGGAAAGCTTCGACAGACTTAGGCAAATATGTATAAGCTGCTTTATCATTCGATACTATAGATCCTATCTTTGGTAAAATAAACCTAAAATAAAAATTATAAACCTGTTTGAACGGAAATTTCGATGGTTTTGAAAATTCAAGCACAACGACCATCCCACCAGGTTTCAGAACACGTAAAATTTCGCTCAATCCTCGTTTAAGGTTTTCGAAGTTCCGTACACCAAATGCAACGGTCACAGCATCAAATTTATTTTCCTCAAAGGGAATATTTTCTGAATCTCCGCGAACCAGCTCAATTTTCGAATTCAGATTTTTGGCCAAAATTTTCTTCCGCCCTATTTCGAGCATGCCTTCTGAAATATCGATCCCGGTAATCTTTTGTGGATTTAGTTTTAGCGCTTCCAAAGCAAACTCTCCCGTGCCGGTAGCCACATCCAAAATTTGCCTGGGCTGCAACGTGCTGCAATGCACTGAATGGCCTTCTTCCTCCAAATTTTATCAATGCCAAGACTCAACAGCTGATTCAGAAAATCATACCGGCGACTGATGTTATTAAACATCTTAGCCACCTGATCTTTTTTTGAAAGCGACTCTTTATAGGGAACTACATCCATTTCTTGCCGGTCTAACCGTAAAACAAGCCCGAAGGTAACTGGTTTGACGTACAAAAGAAATTGACGCCAGTACCATCGTGCGCAAGGAAATAAGGGTCAAATGGTGGTTCAGCACGCAAACGGAGCGAAAATAATCAGTTTTCCAGCACCTTGAACTCTACCCGCCGGTTCAACTCGCGTCCGCCGTTTTCATCATCGTTGCTGGCTAATGGTTTCGACTTACCATACCCCTTAGCCTTAATACGACGGGTATTAATTCCCTTTTTCGTGAGGTACTCTTTAACAGCCTGGGCTCTTCGTAACGATAGATATTGATTGTATTCCTTGGTACCAACGGCATCGGTGTGGCCAGAAATCTCCATGACAATATTTTGATTTTGGCTTAGCATCGCCTCCAGCTTGTTGAGTTCTGTATAGGACTCCGTTTTGAAAGTCGCTTTGTCGAAATCAAAATAAATGTTGCGTAAAATCGAAGAAACTCCGGCTACCAGTTTACGCATAGCCACTTTGCGGGTAACAGTCTTTTCCTGCGCAGAGGCTCCTTCCAGCTTTATGTTAAGATTTTGGAAAACATATCCATCCACTTCCACAGAAAGACGATAGTCTTTCGGTTTTGCGTTGGTAATGTTAAACTCAAATACACCATCTCCAAGCGGCGTGAAAGGAACGATCACGTTATCTTTAGCCCCTACCAATTTGACTTTAGCAGGTAGCGGCGTTGTTTGATCAGCAGCATCTACCACACTCACTAAATATTTCAACGAATGCGAGCCTGTTTTTGGCTTTACTATCGGGACTATCACAACTGGTGTGGTATCCGTTGGTTCATCGGGTGTTGGAGTAGGTTCGGTTGGGAGTTTTGCAACTGTTGGTGCCGCATCCTTAAGTCCTTCCGGAATTGTGATCATGTAAATATCCGTGTATCCCATTCCATCTTCCCGAACAGAGGAATAATAGGCACGTTTACCATCTTTCGAGGCAACGAAGTAAATGTCGTCGTCGGGTGTGTTGATTGGATAACCTAAGTTTACAGGTTCACTCCATTCATTTGTTTGCGGATTGAAGGTGGCTTTAAATACATCATAGCCACCCATGCCTTTGCGTCCCTTGCTGCTGAAATACAGGGTAACATCATCGTAGTCAATGAACAATCCATCATCGTCCATGTCAGTATTAATTTTTGGACCCAAATTCTTAACATTCGTCCACTCCCCCTTCGAGTCTTTGGTCGCCTTATATATATCCAATCCTCCAAAACCACCTGGACGGTTACTGGAGAAGTACAATGTTTTTTCGTCCTTGGAAATGGAAATAGATTTTTCTTCAAAGCTGGAATTGATAATTCCCGGTAACGGGATCTTTGCAGCAAATTCACCGCCTGGCTGACGTTCGCTGTAAAAAATGTCGCCACCGCCTTCATCGTTAAAAATAAAGAGTGTATTACCATCTGCTGATAACGCGACACTCGATTCGTGGTAGGGTGTATTTACAACCGGTCCAAGGTTTTTTGCAAATGCCCATGCTCCACCCGTCTTTTTCGCTGTAAAAATATCTTCATAAGGTTTGTTATCCTCATACACGTTTTCATTTAAGTTGTCTTCCCGTCGGCGGGTAGTAAAGACTATTTCATCCTCATCTTCGTTGAGTACCGGTGCATAGTCTTCAAATTCAGAATTGATCTCGCGGCCAATATTGACGATCGAAAAATCGTATGGGGTCGAAACAAACTCCTTACCATTTTCACATTCAAAAATCGCGCGATCTACGGTAGCAAGATCAATCTTATCTTTTCCCTGATAGTTCGATTTACCTGCAAGTTTCTTCTTGTACAGATTATAATATTCTAATGCCTTGTCGAAATTTTCTCCGTATTGGTAACTACGTCCGATCAAATATTCAATGTCAAACCGGTAGGCAGGATCCTGACGATAAACACGCATAAAATATTTTACTGCCCGGTCTTTGCCGACCGTTACCAAATGCATGCGTCCAGCCTCGTAGTTAGCTTTTATGAATGTAGTGTCCTGATCGGCGGCCGTAACCATAAGTTCGCGGGCATCGTCCATAGCCTTTGTTTCAGCCATAATCAATTCGGCCTGCTCCATGTATTGCTTCGCGATCTCTTTAGGATCTTGCTGGCTGTAACTCGGGGTCGAAAAAAAAGGCAATAAAAGAGCTAAAAAAATCAGTACTCTTGGGATACTGTTCATTGCTTAAAAAATTTAACAATACACTCTAAAAAAATAACTTAAATACACCCCAAGTTAGGAAAAAGCCCGGATTTGGTACTATTAAAAACGGTGCATAAGGCACACGATTCTTACATTCTTAGTATTTTGGCCTTCAATCATTACTTTAAATGAAAGTTACTACCGCCGAATTTATAAGCAGCTATGCTGACGTCGCAAAATGTCCCGCCCCGGATAAACCCGAATTCGCTTTTATCGGAAGGTCGAATGTTGGCAAATCTTCCCTGATAAACATGCTAACCAATTCCAGAAAACTTGCGAAGACTTCAGTAACGCCGGGTAAGACTCAAACGATCAACCATTTCCTGATCAATTCATCGTGGTATCTGGTCGATTTGCCAGGCTACGGGTACGCTAATGTTAGCAAAAGTACACGCGCAGGTTTTGGAAAGATGATCGAAAATTATGTATTAAAACGCGAGAATTTAACGTGCCTGTTTGTGCTGATCGACTCGCGACTGCCACCGCAAGCGATAGATTTGGACTTTATTGAATGGGCTGGAAGCAAAAATATTCCCTTGGCAATTCTGTTTACGAAAATTGATAAACTAAAACGTCAACGAACTCCAAAAGAATTTGAAGGGTTATGAAAACACCTTACTAACCCGATGGGAAGAATTACCCACCATAATCCTGACTTCATCGGAAAAGAAAAATGGTAAAGAGGAAATTTTGGAATTGATTGATGAGCTACGAAAGGAATACCTTAAGAAAAAATAATAAACCGCAAGACGCTAAGGCGCAAAGGATTAAAGTTTCGTTTGAGATTTTCTTTGCGCCTCTGCGTCTTGCGGTTAAAAAACATACGACCCAGCAATCTTTTACAACACTTCAATAATCCCTTTGCTACACCATTGCTTTGGAATAACGAAAAAATATAGGTTGGACTTTTGCAGACAATTGCGTTAGCTTTGCCCGCTCAATTATTAGCATATGACTTTAGCTGAAATAGCATCGATTAGTGGCAAAGGGGGCCTTTTTAAAGTAGTTGCGCCGACAAAATCGGGCGTGATCTTGGAATCGCTGGATGAGGCAAAAACAAAACTTGGTGGCCACGACATCCCACCGTTTGTCATTGCTTCATGAAATATCAATTTACACCACCACCAAAGAAGGCACCGTTCCGTTAGAGGACGTGTTAAAAAAAATTCATACTGATTTTGGAAATGACCTGGGTGTGGATGGCAATTCGGAAGCTGGCGAGTTGAAATCATTTATGAAAGCGATACTTCCGACGTATGATGAAAATCGCGTTTATGTATCCGACATCAAAAAATTGGTTCGGTGGTATGATGCCATCTTGAAATATGCTCCTGAGTTGTTAAAGGAAAAATCGGAATCAGAGCGAAAAGGAAAAATAAACTTCCTGGCATAGGATCAGTTGAAGCCTTGCGCTTTTTCCACCATATTTTTTGAGCCTACAAAAAATGCAGTGCGTTGGTGAAGTTCCTTTAATTCGATGTCAAGGATACGTCCGTTTCCATCCGTGGCACTTCCTCCGGCTTGTTCAGCAATGAAAGCAAGCGCATTACATTCGTACATTAATCTTAATTTTCCATTGGGATCTTTGGAAGTGGCAGGGTAAATATAAATACCACCCTTCAGCATATTTCGATGAAAGTCCGCCACAAGCGATCCGATATATCGCGCTGTATAATTTTGGTCCTTGCAATATTGGATGTATTGACGTACGCCATTCGAAAAAGAACCGGACGATCCTTCATTGATAGAATAAATCTTGCCGTCCTGCGGGCATTTTCAAATCAGGATGTGATAAGAAGTATTCGCCGAGAGAAGGTTCATACGTAAAGCCATTTACGCCGTGCCCGGTAGTATATACCATCATCGTCGAAGATCCATATAATACATACCCTGCTGCCACCTGCTCCGAACCTTTTTGTAAAATATCAATCGACTGGATAGGGGTTCCAGCCTGCGATTTCCTTCGATAAATTGAAAAAATTGTTCCAATGGAAACATTCACATCAATGTTGGAGGAACCGTCAAGTGGATCGATAGCAATGACATACTTCCCATCATTATTTAAGATCGACGAATGATTCTGACTCTTCAGAGATCAACGCGCATACTTCGCCACCCTTGGCAAGCGCGCGCGTGAAACGGATATTAGCCAGCACATCTAGCTTTTGCTGATTGTCACCCGCCATGTTTTGTGTACCCATGGATCCCATGATATCAATCAGTCCAGCTTTGTTTACTTCCCGGTTTACTACTTTCGAAGCCAATGCTATGTCGCGAAGCAACTGAGAGAGTTCTCCGCTTGCATACTGGAATTGATCCTGGTTGTTTTTAATAAAGCGATCTAATGCTAGTCCGATGGAGTGCGCAATTCTGGAAGATTCAATACTTGCTGCATTAGCTTTATTGATTGATCTTTGCATGCTTTTATAACTTACTACAAGTTAGTTTTAAAACAATTTAGATCAACGTAAATGAAGGTATTTAAATTTGGCGGAGCATCGCTCAGAGATTCAAAAGGGGTTAAAAATGTAGCCTCAATCATTGCTTCTGAAGCGTCGAAAAATTTACTCGTAGTTGTTTCAGCAATGGGCAAAACCACGGATATGCTGGAGCGCATTTTAAGCACTGGCTTCTTCAAAACAAGATTATCGCGTTGCCCTTGATGAACTAAAAAAATATCATCAGCGAAATTATCGAAGGACTCTTTCAGGATCCTTCATCTGTGATCAGCGAAGTCGATATTCATTTTAACGATATTGAAAAACAGCTTAGTACATCCGCTGCGTTCGACCAGGTATATGATCAGGTGGTGTGTAAAGGTGAATTGGTTTCCTCTGTCATCGTGCATCATTACCTTCTTTCGAAAAATATCGCAAGCTTCTGGCACGACTCAAGAACATCTGTCAATACGGATAAAAATTTCAGGGAGGGAAGAGTGGATTGGGCTAAAACATCCATTGCCATTGAGAAGTTACGGCCCGTGCTTCAAAAAAATATAATCATCACCCAAGGTTTTATCGGCAAAACAGAAGATGGTTTCACGACTACGCTGGGGCGTGAAGGCTCGGATTTTTCTGCCGCAATTTTTGCTTCCTGTCTTCTGGCGGAATCTGTTGTGATCTGGAAGGATGTTCCCGGGGTTATGAATGCAGATCCTAAAAAAATTCCGACAGCAACGGTATTCGAAGAATTACCTTTTAAAGAAGCAGCGGAGATGACGTACTATGGTGCCTCCGTTATTCATCCAAAAACCATCAAGCCCCTTGCAAACAAAGGTATACCACTGTACGTAAAAAATTTTACAGACACGACATTACCGGGAACAAAAATTCACGAATGCCAGGTGGAAAACCTGCCTCCACTCATCGTATTTAAAGAAAATCAATGTCTTATTTCATGCAAGGTCACTGACTACACCTTTATCTCAGAGCAGCAATTAAGCATAATTTTTCATGCACTATCAGAACTTGATATTCGATTAAATCTCATGCAGAATTCTGCAATTTCATTTTCTTTTTGCGTCGACTTCCGCGAAAGCAAAGTATCAAAACTGATAGAAAAACTTCAGCAGCATTTTGAAGTGTTCTACAACACGGGTTGACGTTGATCACCATCAAAAATTATGATGAAGCGACATTTGAAACGTATCGGAAACGGAAAGGTGTGTTGCTGGAGCAATCATCGAGAAGCACGCTGCAAGTGTTAGTCAAATAGTTTTGACATGATTTGCCGAATACGAGAGCTCTCATTTGAAAATTGAGTGTTGAATATTGAGTGTTGAGTGTTTATGAATCTATACGAATAACACTCAACAATCAATAATCAATACTCAACACTCAAGGGCATCTTAGCAATACTCAATAGTCTTTTACAGGTAAAAAATACTTTTTAGCACTCTCACAAACATGACATTTATAGGAATCCGGCAAGGATTCGAACGCCACCCCCGCTGGAATATTTGACGCAGGATCGCCGTATTTTTTATCGTATATGGTCAAACAATTACTGCATTGGTAGCTGGTCACAAATCCGTTCACGTGCGTTTCTTTTTTTACCTCGCCTACGTGTTCTTTCTCCGGATTAAGCTGCCGGAAATACAACTTGCTCAACTCGATCAACAACGAGGGAATCATTTCCTTTTTCACATTTCGCGCATAGGTGTGATGAACTACATTGTTGGGATTAAAATCTTTGGCATACAAAATATTGTAATGATCACCCGGCGTTGATCCGTTAGCCGAACTCTTCTCGATCACAATGGCCGTGAATAAAAACATGTCGCGGTTTGTTTTAATCGTAAAAGTGAGTCCGTGGGTACTTATGTCCTGTTGATCAAGTTCCCTTACCAAAAACTTCTTTAGTTCAAGCGCTTCACGATCAATCACCGGAAGATGCCAATTTAATTCCAGGGATGAGTGCCGTTCATTGATACCAAACTTACCCATCAACTTTTCCCAGCGAAGACGATCCGAGGACTTTATTCCTTTAATGATAAAAGCTTTCCAGGGAATGATATTGATCTTGCTAATGTTTGTTTCCTGACACAAGCGGCATGCTGCCGTCATGAAATCGATATCATACTGATTGTTTCTCCAGTAGAGGCCTAACCAGTATTGATTATTCCGCATTGCGTTTAATCCTTCATAGTATGGAAACGTTGTTTCCGGAAATTTTAATTTCTCAGGAATCGTCTTATAGTTGATCCTTACATAATTATTTTTCAGGATCATGTGAAGTTCTTCAGCCGTGAACGGCAATAACTCCAAAAAAATCTTTTCCAATTCACGCGCAATCTTTGGTATGTCCTGACCATAAATGAGTTTTGGCCACGCTTCAATCACCTGACCTTTGCGGGGATCACGAATGTAGAGATACCAGTAATTCTCTTCCTTTGACGCGATAAAATTCAATTCTCCGGTAAACAATGGAACTAGTCCCTGAACCGGGTCCACAATGTTGATTTTCAACCGAGGCATGTATTCAAAGCCGTCGATAATAACGTTATAAGTATCTTCTTTTACCCAGTTAGTAGTTTCAACTACATTAACCACTGCGTATGAACTTACAATATTCTGATAAATCGATTGGTCGCTCCCGAGTTCGTATTCAATGTTGATGGCGCGGAAAGCTTTTTCAAGCGACTTTTCGTCGGCACCATTCAACGGAAACATGATATCCTGACGGGAACCAAAAAGCACATACTTATTTCCCAGGTTCTTTGACAATTCCATGATCCTTAGCAAATCGGCAGGCGATAAAAAGCCTCCCTTCACAAAAGCCCGGATCAGGTCACTCTTCTTTTTCGTTTCCATGGGAACAAAGCTAACAGCTTACAAGCTTAAAGCAGAAAGCTAGTTTTTCGATTTTAATCAATCTTTTCAGATACTTTACAAGGCGTTAGGGGGTACATGACTTTTAGCTTTATGCTTTTTGCTTTAAGCTTTCACCAGACTTTCTTTAATGATTTGCTGAACTTCAGGCTTACAGCTTCCGCATCCAAGCCCGGCGCCGGATCGTTGACAAAGGGATGCTAAGGTGTGACAACCATCTTCAATAAGCTTGGTCAAATTTCCTTCTCCTACCTGATTGCATGAGCAAACCAATTTGCCGAGAACAGGCTCCACTTTTTTTCCGGAGCGAAGAAGCTGCATTCGCCTCTCCGATAATTCAATTTTATTTTCAATCAGGGATTTGAACTCAGCAAATTCACTTTTATCGCCAATCAATATGGCGCCCACTAATCGATCATCCTTCACGATACATTTTTTATAGTATCGAAGGGATTTGTCAATGAACAGAATCTCATCATACCCTTCCCCATTCACGGGCACCTCCGGGATACCCAGGGAACACAGATCCAAACCGGAAAGTTTGAGGATGTTCATCGGCACAGCACCATCGTATAAACTCTGTAAATCTCCGTGAATAAAATTGGCCAATACGTCGGCTTGTTTCTCCGCCGCCGCTGTAATACCCATCATTCTGCCGCGGTGTTCAGCAATTTCTCCAATTGCAAAAATATCGGGATCACTGGTTTGCATGTAATCATTTACGATTATGCCTGATGCGGACTCAAGGCCCGATTCAACGGCGAATTCGATGTTGGGACGCGTACCCACCGCATAGACCACTGCATCGGCTTGTAAAATTTTCCCGCTGCGAAGTTTGGCTCGCAGCTTTCCATGTTGATGGGCAGGTTCTACTACCTGAACCTGATCATTCATGTACACCGTAATATTTTTTTCTTCAATAAAATCGATTAAAAGTTCACCCGCTAAATTATCGATCTGTCGTTCCATCAGACGGCTACCCAATTGAAGAATGGAAACATTAACATCGATATCACTTAGCGAAGCGGCGAGCTCTAAGCCCAGAAGTCCTCCGCCAATAATCAGCACGTGTCCTTTTGGTTCGAGAAAGTTTTTTAACGTATCTGCATCGTGACGCGTACGCATCGTAAATATTCCGGGTAAGTTGACCGGCGCATCTTTTGGAATATGCGCACGTGTCCCGGTGGCCAAAATTAATTTATCATACCGGTGACGATGTCCCTGTTTATCAACCACATATTTATCGGCGCGATTGATCTCGACAATTTCCGTTTCAAGATTTAGCTTAACATTCAATTCTTCAAATTCCCCGGCTTGAAATTTTTGCAGCTTATCCCAGGATAATTTATCATTTACGTACTCCGGTAGCAGAACCCTGTTATAAAATGGATATTTTTCTTTCGAGAAAACTTGTATCTCATCGTTAGGATTCAGGGCGCGATAAGTGCATAAAAACCTGTAGGACGCCGCCCCTGCTCCGGCAATGATAATTTTTTCAACTGGCTTTTCGTATTTCTTGACTTCGACCGTGGAGAATTTAAAATCGGGCTCTTTCGAAATCGGATCAACCAATGTGCTGGTCAAATTATTGGCGCGTGCAAAATCCTGATTCAGAATTTTTCCCCAATGCATGGGCAAGAAAACGACGCCACGTTTAATATCTTCTGTGATCTTTGCACAAACACGAACTTCTCCCCTTCCGTTCTCGACAAGAACCACATCTCCTTCTTTTATATTGCGTATATAGGCATCGTGAGGATTAATTTCTATGTAGGGCTTGTCAATATGCTGACGAAGCTTGTTCACCTTTCCCGTTTTTGTCATGGTATGCCATTGATCACGGATCCGTCCTGTTGTCAAGATCAAGGGAAATTCGTTGCTGACGGGCTCAGAAAGATTTTCGGGATTGTCGAGCGGAAAAAAGCGTGCTTTTTTTGAAGGTGTAAAAAATGAGTGGTCGGTAAATAATCTCTTCGTACCTGGATGTTCGGCTGAAGGTACTGGCCATTGGAATGTGCCCTCTGATTTTAATCTTTCATACGAAAGGCCGCTGATATCAATATTGGTATTTTTTGTAAGGGCACAGTGCTCTGCATAAATTTCGGCAGGACTCTTATAGTCAAAGCCTGAAAAGCCCATTGCTTTCGCAAACATGCAGAGTATTTCGCTATCGGCTAATGCTTCACCGGGTGGGCTAACAACTTTGCCCAGGTGACTAATTCTGCGGTCGGAATTAGTCATGGTTCCTTCTTTTTCGAAATGTCCGGCGGCAGGTAAAATCACATCGGCAAATTGCAGCGTATCTGACATTCTTGAAATATCCTGAACCACGACAAATTTTGCTTTCTTCAAAGCAGCTTCGGCACGTCTGGCATCCGGTAAACTGACCAGGGGATTAGTACAGACGATCCATACTGCTTTAAGATCACCGCGCTCCAACGCTTCAATCATTTGCGTCGCGGTCAGACCAGGCTTTTCGGAGATAGATGGAACACCCCAAAATTCGGCGACTTCCTTGCGATGTTGGGGATTGGCGATACTCCGATGGGCAGCCAGCATCGTAGCAAGCCCTCCCACCTCTCTCCCGCCCATGGCGTTTGGCTGCCCCGTTAGTGAAAATGGACCTGATCCTGGCTTTCCGATATGCCCCGTTATCAAATTAAGACTGATCAAGGCGAAGTTTTTCTTAACACCAATAACACTTTGGTTAAGTCCCATCGCCCATAGCGTAAGAAAGCCTTTTGACGAAGCGATGTAGCTTGCCGCCAACCGAATCTGGTCAACGGTAATGTCACACCGTTCAGCAGCTTCTTCTACTGTTATTCTAAAAACAGAGTCTCGGTATTTCTCAAATTCTTCCGTGTGCTTCGTGATAAAATCATAATCCACTTCTCCATTTTCAATCAACACGCGGGCTATCGCATTGTAAGCATAGATATCGGTGCCGGGAGTAATTTGCAAATGCAAATCTGCGATGGCACAGCTTTGTGTTTTCCTGGGATCGACGACGATAATTTTTACTTCGGGATTATTCTGCTTGCGCGCTTCAATCCTTCGAAATAAAATCGGATGACACCAAGCGGGATTTGCGCCTGCAATCAGAAAACAATCTGCTATTTCGATGTCTTCATAAGACACGGGGACGGAATCTTCGCCCAGCATATTTGCATAGCCAGCAACAGCACTGCTCATGCAAAGCCGCGAATTTGTGTCGATGTTGTTCGTTCCAATAAAACCCTTAACAAGTTTGTTGGCGACATAATACTCCTCCGTCAAACATTGCCCTGAGACATAAAATCCAACGGCATCAGGACCATGGGTTTGAATGATGGATTTAAAAACAGCAGCGCTCCGTTGAATGGCCTTATCCCAGCTGACGCGTTGATAGGGATGGTTCTTGCTCCATCGCATTTCAGGATACAATAGCCTGTCGCTTGTATCCTGCATCGCATAATGCAGGTTCATTCCCTTTGAACACAGCATGCCTCTATTGGCAGGATGATCTTTATCTCCCTCGATCACGAGGTTATTTTTCCTGTCTTTCTTCACAACAATGCCACAACCTACACCACAATAGGAACATGTTGTTTTAAAACTTCCTTCATTTTTTATAGCCACAGTACAAATTGTTAAACTACCTATCACCGCTGTCAATCATTGCCGTGATCAAATTCTGGGATGCATCTAAGCTGCTTGCTCTTCCTTATAAAACTCCCTCTCGTCCAGTGCAACCTTTTCCACCAACAAACTCAACAAGCGTTCGCGAATGATTTTATATTCAGGAAGATTCACAGTATCCTTTTTATTTCTTGGCCGTGGCAGATGCACTTCTTCTATTTCACGTATCGTTGCCGCCGGGCCATTGTTCATCACCACGATTCGGTCAGACAGAAACACTGCCTCTTCAATATCGTGGGTTACCATAATAATCGTTTTACACCGATGGGTAAGATTCCACAGTTTTAATAGCTCAATATGAAGGGATGCTTTTGTTAATGCATCCAAGGCGCCGAAAGGTTCATCCAACAACAGTACTTCAGGGTCAATAGCAAACGCTCGGGCTATTGCTACACGTTGTTTCATACCACCAGAAATTTGCTTCGGATATTTTTCACGGTGTTCCCAAAGGTTTACCATTTTCAGATACTTTTCGCTCAACCCGTGTTTCTCGTCTTTGCTCTTGTTCTTCACCGCTGCATCACAGCTTGAAAAATATTCTGATAAACCGTAAGCCATGGAAGAAGTGAATAGTTTTGAAAAACAATTCCACGATCAGGCCCGGGACCTTTAATTTCTTTCCCATTCAATACTACGTTTCCTTTTGAAGGAAAGACCATTCCACCAATGGCATTCATAATGGTGGATTTTCCACATCCAGAGTGGCCAATGATAGAAATGATCTGACCTTTTTCCACTTCGAGGTTGATGTCTTTTACCGCTACAAATTTTCCTTTCACGGAATTGAAGGCTATTTCCATATTTTCAATTTTCAGATAGCTCATACGTGTATTTTTTTAGATTGAATAGGTGACTTTCTTCTCAACATAAGCGAAACCTCTGTCGAGCAACAGACCGACAAGTCCTATGATAAGGATCGCGGAAATTACTTTTTCGAGACTGAGAGCATTCCAGCTATCCCACACAAAAAAACCGATGCCCATACCGCCCGAAAGCATCTCGCCTGCCACAATCACCAACCACGCAACGCCGATACTAAGGCGTAATCCGGTGATGATATGCGGAAGACTGATAGGGAATCAAAACTTTTGACAGATACTTCCATTTCGAAAAGCCAAATGCTTTCGATACATTTTTATGATCATCGGGAATGGATGCGACACCAAACGCCGTGTTAATTAATGTCGGCCATAAAGAAGTGATCACGATGATAAAAATGGTAGCATCGCTGGCAGATTGAAATGCAACAAGTCCGATGGGAAACCACGCCAATGGTGAAACCGGTTTTAATATCTGAACAATTGGATAAAATACCTTTCTGCAAAAAGCATTTGCACCCATTAATAATCCAACAGGGATGGCAATCAACGATCCCAACAAAAATCCGAGTAAACACACGTGCCAACGAGCTTAGCAACTGTAGGGCAATCCCTTTGTCGTTGGGTCCATAGTCATAGAAAGGGTCACTTATCAATTCCCAAAAAACTACTGAGGTGGCAAGCGGGCCTGGAAGCTCGCCCTTTGTAATCAAACTTATGAAATACCAGGCGACAAGCAGGGCAACAAAACCAAGGACATTATAGGATATGCTCACGATCACTGAAACTATTTTTTTTAACGTCGTGATCAATCCGGAGGACGCCGATGCATTCCCTCCACTCATCCACTCTCTCGTCAGCGATGGTGTTATGGTTATTTCTTTTTTCATGCTATTATATTTTAAGTTGACCTCTGTTTATCAACAGAGGCTAACATGTTATCATTGATTAATGCTGTTCACTTGCTTCAAATATTCTCCGGGATTATTTGGATCGAATTTCGCTTTGTCAAGATCCAGCGTAAAAGGTTTCATATCGTCAGTGGGAATTTTGATTTTCATGCTGGTCGCAACTTCCTTATATAGATCCTGCAGAATCAATTTGTCGGCAATGGCTTTATAGTCAGGAGCTTCTTTCAGATAGTCGAATCTCATGTACTGCGCCATGAACCAAATGGCATGGGACTTTCTTGGAAAATTTGTTTCGCCGCCGCGATGAAACAGCATGTAGTTGTCGGTATAAATCTCAGTGCCCTGATCACATCCTAAATTATAGTCCCCCATAAGTCTGGCTTCGATAACATCAGCGGGCGCATTCACATAAGGAGTTTTGCCGATGATCTCAGCTGCTTTCTTCCGGTTCGCGCGATTGTCTAACCATTTACAAGCTTCCAAAACTGCTTTCATCACATTCTTCAGATCCTCGCGTCTTGCTTCGCTGAATTGTTTATTCACCACAAGTGCTTTTTCAGGATGATGTTCCCAGATATCCTGAGTTGAAATTTCTGTAAACCCAATACCTTGCTTTACAGCTACACCATTCCACGGTTCGCCTACACAATAGCCATCCATGTTGCCTACTTTCATATTGGCGACCATTTGAGGAGGAGGAATCGTAATGATTTTTGAAGTTTTCTGACTTACATTCGCTGCCGCCAGCCAATAACGCAACCAGATGTCGTGCGTTCCACCGGGAAAGGTCATGGCAAAAGTAACTTCCTTATCTGCTTTTAATTTCGCTGCTACTACGGGTGCAACTTTATTGGTTTGTTTAAATCCTACTTTCCCGCAGAAATCCTTTGAAAGTGTAATAGCCTGACCGTTGTTGTTCAGGATCATGGCGATTTTCATTTCTGATCCTTCCTTGCCTCCAACACCCGTATAGACAGACAATGGCATACTGAAAAGACAATGTGCACCATCCAGTTCTCCTGTTAGAATTTTATCTCGCACATTGGCCCAGGATGCTTCCTTTGATACTTCAACATTCACACCATACTTTTCAAACAAGCCCAAGTTCTTTGGCCATGACGATCGGCGCACAATCGGTCAAAGGAATAATCCCAAGGCGAATTACTTCTTTTTCGCTTACATCGGTATGTAACGGGTCCGGCAGATGTTAGTAACAACAACAGGACAGGAAGTGCAAACCAGGTAGTTTATTGATTTTATATAGGATGTTATTTTTTTCATGATGATTGGTTGTTAAGGTTTGAAGACAAATTCAGGTTTGATGGAGATCATCAGGTATGCCCAGTTCGATGAGGTGTCTGGCGTTCTTTACGTTCTTAACTTTGGAAGACGTCATCGTATCGCGTTGAGAACATCGCAGAATATCCACCCTCGATGTTTATAACCTTGGTCATCGCATAATTAAATACAAAGTCGATTTCAGTGCCCAAGCGCTTTGTCCAATACTCGTACCTACCTCGTTCGTTACTGCAGTGGGAAGCGCAAAACCATGGACATCCAGTGAAAGTGTAAGATTATCTTTTGGCTTGTACTTAGATTTTAAATAATAGTTAATAAGTCCATTGGGACCGAAGCCATCAGCGACATAGAAATAATCCATGTATCCCCAGAATTTATGAGGCGTTCCGTAAAGCGGATCAAACCGTTGATATTTTTTAGTTGGATCGGATCCATTATTCCCCGAAGTAATATCGATACCTGGGCCGAAGCTGAATTTTCTTCCGGCAGAATACATGGTGGACAGCGAAAGAAGATATTCATCTAACGAAGTTCCTTCGCGATATTTTCCTCCCTGATAAAAGGCAGTTGCTGTAAAGCCAAGTTTTCTAAAAGCTGTTCCTACCAAATATCCACCAACGGTAAAGCGGCTCCAAACTCCTCCTTCATAGATGGGTGTTTTCTTGTCGACGTCTGTTTCAGCGAAATGAAATTTGCTGAAGTCATCTTTGAATGCAAGCAATGGATGCATTTCCAAAGTGAAGTTTCTTTGCCACATATAAAAATTGCATGGACTTGTACATGGAGCTCATTCCATTGGTGCTGGCAGGATATCCAGTAGGAACTCCGTTATAAATGTTGTTGGATTTCCGTTCTGCATTTTGGTTATATGCCACGCCCAGGTGAGCAGTCCAGCCGTTGTGATCGAACTTAAGCAGCGCAGCATCGTGCCGCCTCGCTTGCTGAAGCCAATCCAGGTTTCCCAATAACCGAACATCATCATACACTAATTCCTGACGGCCGATTTTGAGTGCAAAGTTTTTAATTACTTTTCCGGTATCTACCAGACTTATTTCTCCCCATGCTTCATGGAGCATAAATCCATCATAGGCATCGGCAGTGATTCGGTTGATTGAAGATGCGTCCTGTCCCCAGACTCTTACATCTTGTACAGAAGCATAAAGTTTGAAACGGTGGGCGACGTATCCGAAATTAAGACGTGTACGTTGTGAGGTAAAAGTGGCTGGCACAGTATCCTGAACTGAAGGTGTCCCCTGACCGTCCCGGTATTCGGTTCGTGTTCTGAGTTGCCCGGAAACAGTGAATTGTGCCTGAAGCTGGCTCGTCAGGCACAAGCAAAAAAGAAAGGCTAAAATTGGTGAGTAAGTTTTCTTATCCATATTTTTGAGGTTTAGTGTCACAACTAAATGCTTGTCCCCTGGAAGAATTCGTGGTTCTGAAAGGGGACTTTTTTTTGGAGGTGTTACCTGGTAACATCCATCCGGCTGGTCTTTATATCTCTGTCGGTTGATATATTGGTGTTAAGGGTTAGGCAATTGCTTCTTCTAATAATTGTTTCTTTATCACCGGCTTCGGCTTAGCTTCAACATGGACAACATCAGGATTCGCATGTCTAGAGAAACTTAAAGCCAGCGAAATGAATGAAACCACTGTCACCGCGATGCCAATGGTGAATAGACTTTCACGATAGGAGATATTTTCAGAAGTAAAAAGAAATCCGGCCAGCACCGCCCCGACATTTCCGCCTGCTCCTACGATTCCGGATACAGCGCCCATAGCCTTTTGGTTAATAAAAGGCACAACGGAATAGGTCGCGCCGTTGGACATTTTAAGGAATAATGCAAATACCAGCATCGTTACAATTGCCCAGGTGAGGACATCCATTGTCGAGAAAAGCATGATGCCGAGTCCTTCCAACAATAGAAATACACCCAGGATCATTATTCGGCCCTTCAGACCCCATTTTTTTCCAGCCTTGTCGCCAAAAATTCCACCCAGTGCCCGGGCGAAAATGTTCATCATACCAAAAGTTCCTGCAATAATCCCAGCTTCTTTGAGTCCGAGGTTGAAGTTGTCGACAAAATATAGTGTAGCGATGTTGTCAATGGTGATTTCTATTCCGAAGCAAGCTCCATACGCCAGGAATAACACCCATACGCGATAATCTTTGCTGGCGCTTAAAAAACTTCCTTTGGAATCTTTTGCCTTTGCTTTGTATTCCGGATTTGTTCTGCGTAGGTCGCTTACGTTGCCATCAGGTGTATCTTGGGTAAAAAAGTAGTAAACAAGGCCCATGGCAAACAACGCGACCCCTGGAATCACCATACTGTACCGCCATGCCTGTTCATTCAGATAGCCCATTCCGACGAAGCCTGCAAAGACGAGCGGCATAACCATCAGCGTTACGCCTCCACCCATGTTACCCCATCCGGCCGACAGTAGCGTTGGCAGTGCCAACAACATTCGGAGCGAACATCACGGAAGTGTGATACTGCGTTATGACAAATGATGCTCCGATAACGCCAATGGCCAGTCGAAATAAAAGGAACGATTCGTAGCTATCACTGAAGCCGATAAACATTACGGGGAGGGAACCAACTAAAAGTAAGATGGTATACGAGATCCGGGGACCAATTCTGTCGCATAGCCATCCGAAGAAAAGGCGGGCAAAAATAGTGATGGCAACAGAGGCGATGATAATGTTTCCTATTTGTTGCTTGGTAAGCCCAAGGTTTTCGCGGACCACAGGCATCAGTGGGGCAATACCAAACCATCCGAAAAAACAGAGGAAAAAAGTAATCCAGGTGAGGTGGAAGGTCCGCATTGGTACGGATTTGAAATCCAGCAGGTTGATCTTTGTTGCTTTCATTAAGAACGGGTTGTGGGTGTTAACTACGTTTTTTTACGTAATAAAAATAAGTAATCATACTTAATAAATACGTATAAATACGTAAAAAATTAACGAAACGGATTTAAATACGTAGAAAATCGTTTGCGGAGTTTTAGAAAAAATGCTCCAGTCCCGTAGCGGGCCGAAAGTGGGAATCAAACCTTAAAAAAATTCGATCCCATAAATTATGGTACACCCACTCGCCGCGGTAAAAAGAATGCAGTAAAAAAACTTTTACTTTGCGGTTTAGTTGTAAAAATTAAATGAAAAGAATCCTCATACTTTACTACACCCAATCCGGGCAGATGTTGTCCATTTTACAGTCATTAGCTACACCTCTCATTCGGGCCGGACACACCATTCATTTTGAAGAAATTCAGCCACTGGAAAAATTTCCGTTTCCATGGAGTTCGTATCAATTCTTCAACGCCTTTCCGGAAGTTTTCAGTCAAAAGCCTCAATCGCTGAAGAGCGTCTCCCCGAAAGCGACCAATGGGTATGACCTAATCATCTTAGGTTATCAGCCTTGGTTCCTTACACCATCGCGCCCAGTGAGTTCATTTCTCCAAAGTGACGATGGCAAAAAGATTTTGAACACTAAACCCGTCGTAACCGTTTTGGGATGCAGGAATATGTGGCTTGGCGCGCAGGAAAAGGTGAAGAAAAGATTAAAAGCAGCAGACGCAAACCTCGTCGGTCACATTGCGCTGATGGATCGGTCGTCGAATCTTACAAGTTTGATTACAATTCTCCGTTGGATGCTTACAGGCAACAAAAAACCTTTTTGGTTTTTTCCGGCCGCGGGAGTGTCAGAGCAGGATGTTGAACACGCTCAAACCTACGGCGAATTAATAAATAAGGCACTTGACAATAGTGAGTTTGCGTCGCTGCAAGCTAGCTTAAACCAAGCGGGGGCTATTGACATAAAACCAAACCTCGTGTTGTTAGAGCGCAGAGGACAAAAAGCATTTTCTGTTTGGTCAAAATTTATCGCGTCAGGGGGACCGCTACATTCCACAGGAAGAAAAATCCGAGTTTATATTTTTATGTATTTACTTCTAACCGTAATCCCTTTGTTGTCTCCCCTGTTGTGGATTGTTTCTCGAATTTTGTTAACGCTTAAGCGAAAACAATTAATACAGGATGTTGAATATTATAAGCAGAACTCGTTACGCAATGGATAAAATGATTTTGGCCTGTTCGAAATTTTTTGTAGCCGCGGGCTGTTAATAGGATCTAATTATTGTTCAGAGCAGCAGCGCTAACACTGCATCCAAAATGGGGTTTAATAGTTTTAATTCTTGAAGGAAAGAAGTACTTTCGGGCTCAAATTGCCAAACGAAAAACGACGCAAATCTATAGCTGAGAATGAATAGGAGTGTTTACATTACCAAATTAGCAAGTTTCTTACCGAACGATCCTGTGTCCAACGAGGAGATGGAGAATATTTTAGGAAGGATCAACAATCAGCCTTCAAAAGCAAAGCCACTCATTTTACGCAATAATCAGATTAAGACCCGCTATTACGCATCTGACAAAGAGGGAAATACCACGCACACCAATACTGAATTAACCAAGCTTGCAATCGAAAAACTTTTTGATAAGCAATTTCGGACTTGAAGACATTGAAGTTTTATCGTGTGGAACGACCACGCCCGATCAACTTTTGCCTGCGCATGCTGCCATGGTGCACGGAGCATTAGGTGGATATCCAGTAGAGATCAACTCGACCACGGGTGCATGTAGTGCCGGTATTCAAGCGCTGAAGTTTGGATATTTGTCGATTCTTTCAGGAACAGCCTCTAATGCTGTTTGTACTGGCTCCGAAAGATTTTCAATTTGGATGCTTGCCAAATATTTTAAAGAAGAAGGTGCAAAGGTTGCACAGCTTGAAGGCGATGGTATCATCGCTTTCGAGAAAGACTTCTTGCGTTTTATGCTTTCCGATGGCGCCAGTGCAGCACTGTTACAAGACATGCCTAACCCGAATGCACTGTCTCTAAAAATCGAATGGGTAGAGCAACGATCCTTTGCGCATGAACTTCCCGCTTGCATGTATGCGGGTGCCATTAAAGATGCATCAGGAGAATTTATCGGATGGAGCGATTTGGATCAGGATGTCTGGACTGGTCAATCTGTATTTGCTATAAAACAGGACACCAAATTATTGGGCGATTTTATCGTTAAAAAAGGCGGTGAGTTAATAAAAGAACTTGCTGCTTCAGGAAAGTTTGACCCTGAAAAACTGACCTATTTTCTTCCTCATCTTTCATCTCAATACTTTGCTTCGCGCATTGCTAAAGAATTAGAGCTTATCGGGTTGCCTATTCCTTCTTCAAAATGGTTCACGAACCTTTCTTGGGTTGGAAACGTCGGTGCCGCTTCTCCCTTCCTGATGCTTGAAGAGCTGTTCAATTCCGGAAAACTTAAGAAAGATGATCAGTTACTGTTGATGATTCCTGAAAGTGCGCGCTTTAATTATGCATATGTTTTGTTAACGGTAGTTTAGCTACCCCGTTATTCGTTAATGATGACAAGTTTAAATTTGCAGATAGGCTTTTTAAAATAGAACGATTAACGGATGCCGATATGGAAAAAGATCACGTTCCACAAGATCAGGAAAATCTAAACGAAGGCAAACTGGCAAAGCTTTACTATGCTACTGACGATAAAGGACACTACGTTAAAGTGAACAGCATTGGATGGGAGCCTGAAACCGTGGCAATGCAACAAGCGTGGGACGTCGTGTTTGATGAAGTTGAGGAAGCACGTAAAAAAGTCTTGGAAGGTAAAGCAAGTCCTTTGCTCTATTATATTAAAAAGAATATCATGACGCCCTCAATGGTCGCCAGTTATGCGTCGACCTTTGGCTTTATGGTGAAGCTCCATTGTCATCCCTATTTTTTTAAAAAACTCTCCCGGAAAAAGTTGGAGAAATATGCCTACGCATTTCGCATATCAGTAGAAGAGCTCATCGATTTAGAACAACTCAAAAAAAATGACCGTTAATTTTACGCACAAGCAATCGGCCCACTGTGAGAGTGGCGTTGTTTCGAACCTGCTACGCTTTCATGGACTGGAATTCGATGAGCCCATGGTATTTGGAATCGGCTCTGGATTGTTTTTTTCCTATTTGCCTTTTATAAAAGTCAATGGCATTCCTGTGGCAGCCTATCGCATCTGGCCGGGACAAATATTCAAACGCTTTTCAGATCGTATTGGAATAAAAATAGAAACAAAGAAATTTTCTAATCCCGCAAAGGCGATGCTTGCATTGGATCAAATGTTGGAGAAGGGACAACCGGTGGGAATGCTCACCTCTGTTTTTTATCTCAACTATCTCCCTGCGGCTTATCGTTTTCATTTCAATGCCCACAACATAATTGTTTTTGGAAAGGAAAATGGAAAATACTTAGTAAGCGATCCGGTGATGGAATACACGACTGAAATCTCCTACGAGGATTTAGTGCGTGCCCGCTTTGCGAAAGGAATGCCGGAGCCCAGCGGCCGTATGTATTACCCGATCAAGGTGCCGAAAGATTTCAGCCTTGAGAAAGCGTTGTGGACGGGCATCAAACAAACAAGCAATCACATGACCCGGATACCGGTCCCCATCGTTGGCTCGAAAGGAATGAAGTACCTTTCCAAACGGCTAAGGTACTGGCCGGAACGTATTGGGGATAAACGAGCTATTCAATGGTTAGGGAATCTAATCCGGATGCAGGAAGAGATTGGCACCGGCGGCGCTGGATTTCGTTTTATCTATGCCGCCTTCCTGGATCAAGCCAGTACAAAGCTCCAAAATGAAAAGCTCTTTAATCTTTCCAAACAGCTTACAAAGAGCGGCGATCAGCTACGCGATTTCGCTTACTATGCAGGCCGGGTCTGCAAAAATCGAAAGTCGGACACAAAAACATTTGCCGAACTTGCCGACATGCTTGCGGCCTGTGCCCAACGTGAGCAGGAAATTTTTCACGAACTCTATGAATTGAGCAAGTCAAAATGAGCACATGCGCAGTTCAATTAGATAATCTCACGAAGCAGTATCCTCATTCCGCTAAGCGCGCTGTTTCAAGTTTGACTTTTGAAATTCAAGAAGGTTCCGTATTTGGACTACTGGGACCAAACGGTGCTGGAAAGTCAACCACGGTCATGATGCTCTGCGGACTAATGCGGCCGGACGCCGGATCAATTTCTGTTTTTGGTCTTGACGTTTTAGAGAAAGGTGCTGATATCCGAAAGCGAATTGGTGTTGCTCCCCAGGAAATCGCGTTATTCCCAACGCTCACCGCCTATGAAAATTTATTTTATTTTGGAAGGATGTATGGAATGCGTGCTGCTGATATCAGATCGCAGATCAAAAAATATTTACACATTTTTGGCTTAAGCGAAAAACGGAATAAAATTGTTTCGACGTTTTCTGGTGGCATGAAAAAGAGGCTAAACCTAATAGCCGCGATACTGCATCATCCCAAGCTTATTATATTGGATGAACCAACGGCCGGTGTAGATGTCCAATCACGGAACATGATTCTGGATTTTTTGAAGTCAATGAAGTATGAGGGATCTACCATCATTTATTCTTCCCATGTGCTGGAGGAAGCCGAGCGTATTTGCTCTCACCTTGGAATCATCGATGAGGGAAAGCTAATCACAACGGGAACACGCACCTCCATCATGAGCGCCCACCATGAGTGCAAAAATCTCGAACAGATATTTTTAAAATTGACGGGTAAAAACATTCGCGATTGAAGATTCTAGCTACCGTATACAAAGAATTTTTGTTACTCGTTCGCGATCCGGGCGGGATGGCATTGATCTTTATTATGCCGTTGGCCCTCGTGATTGTTATGGCGCTTGTACAGGACGCACCTTTTCGGGACTATCAGGAAATCAAACTTGAAGTTCTTTTTATCGACGAGGATCAGGATTCGTTAAGCGCCAAAGTAATGGAGGCTTTTCAAGCTTCCCCGAATGTAGTGCTGGTCCAGAAACACGATACAACAGAAGCAAAAAAACTCGTACAGGCAGGAAAATTTAAAGCCGCCATTGTGTTGCCCAAGAGCGCGAGCGCAGATTTACGGCGCAAAACCAAACAGCTTATCACTTCGGTGTTTTCAAATTTTGGATTTCCTGCCGAGATTGATTCAACGCAACTTCCCGCGATTAATATTAAGATATTTTTTGACCCGGCCATCAAGTCAAATTATAAACAAGCGCTGTCGGGCTCAGTTGAAAAAATAGCAGCAACCGTTCAGACCGAATGGGTTCTTGATGAACTTCAGCAGCAATTGAGTGAAGGAAAAGAGGAAGCACCAAAAAAAATTGCTATTGACGTCAGCAAAATCATGCGTGTGGATCAGCGGTTTGCTTCGGAGAATAAATATCAAGGGCTCATGCTCAATTCAGTTCAACACAACGTTCCCGCCTGGACGATGTTTGCTATGTTTTTTATCTTGTATCCACTGGCTGGAAATTTCATTAAGGAACGCGAAGAAGGGAGTATGCTTCGCCTGCGCCTGATTTCAGGCTCACAGTGGCCTGTCATTTCCGGGAAGTTTGGATTTTATTTCCTGATTTGTCTTGTACAATTCTTACTCATGATAGCCGTGGGCATTTATATAATGCCTTTGCTCGGGCTGACAAAACTCGTTTTAGGGAGTAATCCACTGGGTATTCTGATTACGGCGTGCTCAGTAGCGATGGCTGCCACGGGCTACGGCGTGTTAATTGCCGTGTATTTCCGAACGGCTCAGCAAGCTTTATCATTTGGATCCGTTTCCGTGGTTATCCTTTCCGCGATCGGTGGTGTCTGGGTGCCGATATATGTGATGCCAGAAATTCTACAGACCGTCAGTCGATTTTCTCCCATGAGTTGGGGGTTGGAATCCTTTAATGATCTATTTTTGCGACAAGCTTCTATACGCGCCATTTTACCAAATGTTTTACGATTAATAGGTTTCGCGTTGGTCGCGTTGGCTGCCAGTGTGGTAATCCATAAATCTCGAACCGTCGTGTAGTGAAAAATTTTAAATGCTAGAACATGAACCAGAACGTAGATGAACTGATCGTAGAACTCCGGGCAGAACTTATCAAACAATTGAACCTGGAAGATATGCTTCCGGAAGGATTCGATGAAAATACCCCGTTATTTGGAGAAGGCCTTGGCCTCGATTCCATCGATTCACTGGAACTGGTCGTGCTCCTCGATAGAAATTATGGGATCAAATTGAAAGATCCGAAAGAAGGCCGCCACGTGTTTCAAAGTATCCGAACCATGGCCGAATATATTGCCAAGAACAGACAGGCATGAGTATGAGTCAACGTGTGTTTATCACAGGTTTCGGCATCATCACATCTATTGGTAAGAACGCAGAAGAAAATTTCCAGTCCCTTGTTACGGGCAAGTACGGATTTGGATCGTTAGAAGTCCTGGATACGGTCCATCGTGATTCGCTTTCTGCTTGCGAAATTAAATTGGAGGATCGAGCAGCTTTGCGAGCTGGCAGGCGTACCGTTGCACGAAGGGTTTACACGCACTTCGCTGTTGGGTTTGATTTCACTGCAAGAAGCTATTCAAAGTGCGGCCCTCTCACCTGCAGAGAGTCAAATCTTCCGGATTAATTTCTGCCACCACAACAGGTGGGATTCGCGAGTTTGAAAAGCATTATTACGAATTGATGGACCCGAAACTTCAGTGGCGATTTCGTTCGCTTTACAGACACAGCCACTTCAGGAGAACATTGTGAACGAATGGCAGACCACGTGGGAATAAAAAAATATTTAGGCACCATAAGCACAGCTTGTTCATCCTCTGCAAACTCGTTAATGCATGGCGCCCAGCTCATTAAAAATAACAAACTGGACCGCGTAATTTGTGGAGGCACGGAAGCCCTGTCAAAATTTACTTTGAATGGGTTTAATGCCTTGATGATTCTTGACAAAGAGCACTGTCGACCGTTCGATAGCACACGCAGTGGACTTAATCTCGGCGAAGGCGCCGCCTATCTCGTCCTGGAATCCGAAGCAGAAGTAAATCGAAAAAAAAGAACGCCCATTGCGGAATTGAGGGGCTATGGCAATGCAAATGATGCCTTTCATCAAACAGCATCGTCGCCGGATGGCGCTGGCGCTTTTAGCGCAATGCAACTGGCGCTGTCGTCGGCGCAACTTCAACCCGAGGATATTGACTACGTCAATGCCCACGGTACAGCTACTGAAAACAACGACCTATCGGAAGGGCTGGGTATGAAACGTTTGTTTGGACCCGATATTCCTTATTTCAGCTCGACCAAACCTTATACAGGTCATACGTTGGCTGCTGCGGGCAGTATCGAAGCCGTTTACTGTTTAATGGCAATCAAACATGGCGTAATTTGGCCAAACCTGAATTACAAGAATATGATGCCGGAACTTGGTATTCAACCGGTACGACATTAAAACAAGAAATGAAACTGAAGATATGTGTTATCCAATTCCTTTGGATTTGGAGGAAATACCTCATCCTTACTTTTAGCATCGGTGTAGGATCATGGAAGAAAAGGCAACGTATTTTATTAATGGTGTTGGAATTATAGCCCCACAAAAGACATTTGATCCCGAGGTCTTTCTTACGGAGATTTCTCAATATGATAAAAATGTTTTGACCTGTATAGCTCCCGATTTTAAGGCCTACATTAATCCCATTCAAATGCGCAGGCTTAGTCGCATGTTGAGGATTGGTTTGTCCGCAGCCACGATTTGTCTGCGTAATTCAAAAATTACCATGCCCGATGGAATCATCAC
This sequence comes from uncultured Bacteroidota bacterium, assembly GCA_963739105.1. Taxonomy (GTDB): domain Bacteria; phylum Bacteroidota; class Bacteroidia; order Cytophagales; family Cyclobacteriaceae; genus Chryseolinea. The sequence goes on from CAVTZI010000029.1 coordinate 72,445, forward strand.
CGCCACGGGATACGGATTTCTGGACGAAACTGCCAAATTTTTAAAGGAACTTCTCGAACAAGGAGAGAAACAACTCACGCCTACGTATTTCATGCAAGGTACTTCCAACGCCCTGGCTGGATTGGTCGCGCTTACCATTAAGTGCATGGGATATAACAACACTTATGCCAGCAAAGGTGTTGGGTTTGAAAATGCAATGACTGACGCGATGATGCAATTGAATGAAAATGCATCGTTAAATTTTTTGATCGGTTCTTACGATGAGGCGGCCGAAATTCAGTACAATGCCAGTATCCGGGCGAGTCATTTTAAAACAGAATTCATAAATAATCTTTCGCTTTTTGATACTAACACTAAAGGCTCGATACAAGGAGAAGGATCAGCTTTTTTTATGCTGTCAGGAAAATCCTCAGCCTCAACGTTGTGTGTAATGAGCGATATGGACGTCGTTTACAAACCTGAAGGAAGAGAATTGCAAGATGCATTGGATAATTTTCTCGCAACAAATAGTTTAAATGCGGAACATATCGATTTGATAATAAACGGCGTGAGTGGTGATGTAGAACACGATGCCGTTACAAACACATTGATTCGTTCGCGGTTTGAAAACACGGCCCAAACACGCTTTAAGCATTTGTGCGGCGAATATACTACCGCCACATCCTTTGCTCTTTGGCTTGGCGCTTCTATTTTAAGCAGGCAACAAGTACCCGAGATCGTCAAAGTTCAACATTGGAATCAACCGGACAAATTAAGAACGATTCTGATCGTGAATCAGTACATGAGCAAAAGTTTCACATTCATCCTGTTGAAGGAATTTGTTCAATCGCAATAATACTCATGGAAGTTACTCTTGATTTCAATAATCCGCAGGGGCGACAGCTCCTCCAAAAACTTACCATCAGTCTTCGGTTTCACAGTCGCTGATTCACGGATTAATTTCACGGACATATAACCCAGTATTAACATCACCACAACGATAGCACCCCAGATGATATTTTTGTCCGTGAAAAAAGTTTCTTGAGTCTCAGCACCACTCTTTGCCAGGATTTTAATCTCACCAGGTTCAAGTATTTTCACGCCCTTAGGGATACTGTCCTTAAAAAAGCCAAGATCGTAAACGGGTGGGCTGAGCGTATGCTGACCAAATTGAATTGTATATTGTCGTATCCTTATGTAACCAAGCTGTCAGGTAACGATTCAATTGAAACCCTTTCACTGACGAAATGACGAGTGGAGGGTTGTCTTCGTTTTCAATTTCGATCAAGAATTCCTGACCTCTCACCTTCGTTAAATCAATAATTGCCTTTCGTCCCGTTGTCAATTCAAAATTCTCAATGGGATTGTAATATTCTTTTCTCTCTCCTTTCCTTGTACGCACACGCTTTTCAAAAAGCCTTGCATTTCTTCGATAGTACCGCACGCCGCTTACGTCAATTTCCAATTTGTCCACAAATTGAGTGGTATTAAATAGCAGATTTACATAGGTCTTCTTTTGGGCTGCACTGTCGTACGAATTTATTTTCAGGGGCAAGGTTGTAAATTTTCCATCTGAGGATTGATCTGCATAGTAGCCCGCCTTAAGAATATTCAATGGGGCATTTGTGCTATCGTTTATCCTCAATTGATAGAACTCGTAGTTGCTCCAGGGAAATCCTACAATTTTAATTTCGTGAGTTCCGTTATCATTGAGTGGTGCATCGAGTATAAAATGATCTTTGATGGAGAACCAGGTTTGATTGTCATCGCTTCCCATAAGCGAAGCTTGACGTCGGGCTTCTGCATTTTTTATAATCAAGTGAATATTGTTGATGGGTGTTCGATTTACATTCCGCAACAGAAGGGCAGTGCAACAATTCGATTTCGATTCTTTTTTAAGAATTTCATATTCAACAAAATGATTGATGTGATACGCTGGCAATTCCTTTTGAAGCAAGTAAGGTACTTCGTGACCCTGGGCGTCAAAGATTCTTATATCTGAAAATTCATTGTTTAAATGAGCATTTATTGCAGGTGAAATAAAGATATTATAAAAGCCATCGGTCTCTACCGGTGCGACGGCGGCTTCCGCTGTAAATGACTGACCATGCGATTGAATGCAGCAGACTACCAAGGCAAGAATAAAAAGTTGTCTCATACTTCAGTCTTATTTGATGTATCGATGGACGGTGTATCGGCTAGTAGCAGCTTCTTCAAACGCTGATACATAAACGAGACGACCAACAAAAGCACACCCAATGAAATGAAAGCTGCAATTTTTCCCCCTTCAGAAATTCCCTTGATGTCGACTAAGAACAATTTTAACAAGGTGACCAGGAACAGACTTAGTGAGATTATGCGAAGATGCTTTAGCTTTTTCTTTAGTCCCAAGGCAATCAAGGTAAACGACGTGAGCCCCCATAGAATTGGATACCCTATCTTTTGGTTTTGGCTTAAGATATGATCCATTGAATCCCCGGGCGAATATGCAGCGATCACGACAATATGATCAAGCTCTGCGCTGGCAATAAATACAAAGAAAAAAACATAAAACCAGGAATATAAATTATAGGTCTTTTGATTAAACTCATTCAATCGGCGTATCCGCGTAAGACTCAAGCCAACCACCAACAACAACAATATCAAAAAAATGTAGTGAAACATGAACCCAAGTGCAGGCGCCAGATTATTTACATAGTCATTTCGAACGGACAGGATCTGGTAGTGATAGAAGAACAAATAAGAGAGCATGGCAATCACGCCCAAAAATGCAAAGGCATTTTTGACATCTTGTGGCACGCTTACCCGGGAAGACATCCATAATATTCCAGCCAGGAAGAACATATTGTAACTTCCTATAATGACGTTTTGCGTGGCATAATCAAAGCCATGTTCAAATAATTGATATTGCAGCTCAAGAAAGTTTGCACAGTAGAGAATGACTACGACCGCAGCGCTCAGCGCATATTTGTACAACCGTACGTTTTCAGAATTTTCTCGCTGTCTCATGTTTGAGTAAATAAAGCGTGCAAGCTAAGGAGGCAAGTGAAAACAAACTGGTGATATAGGCTTTGTTAAAAACAATATTTAATTCCTGATGCAACTCCTTTGTAAAGTTGGGTCCAGTCCATCAAAAGACTGATGATCATCAATGCCAGTGATAACCACGGAAGCAAGTTTCATCAACCTTATGCCGGACTTTTGTGAAAGCCACAACAAGAGAACTGCTTCAGCCGACCAAAACAGCGTAATGTAATTACCTTCCAGTTGGATCGGTGCTGCCAAACTGACGAACGTTAACACTAACCCGATTAAAAGGTAAACCAAATTCTTATCCACGCGTCCGCTTTTATGGAGCGTATAAGCAAAAATAAAATTGAACACCCCTAGGCCGGCAGTGAAGAGTCCTTTGTAGTTATCACCAACAGCGTTGTTTAACAACGTCATGCCCGCACCATAGTACAAGAATGTATTGCTTAGCAATAAGCTTATATCAAGACTCTTAAATGCCGCTTTCTCTTTCAGGTTGTTAATAACATTCATGACAAAGAACACCAGGTAAAAGAGTGTCGCGAAAATAAGTCCGCCGAGAATCATGTTAACGGTATCACTATTGAATCCCTCCACGAGCCACGCACCAAAAAGCAAGACAGTAAAAACGTATGAAATAATGTTAATCAGATTCCATTTTTTATAATAGGCTAATACCAACATCCCGACATCGAGAATAAAAATATAAGTGAAGAGTACTACGTAATTTCCCTCGCCTGTGCTGACCATAAACGGCGAAGCAAAACCACCCAGGATCGATAATATCGCCAGCTCTACCCGGTTATAACCCAGTGATAAAACGACGGCAAAAGCCGTAATTATTACCATCATGATAAATGCGACAGTCTGACTAAAAATATGATAATCATGAAAGGCGATAGCAATGGTCAGATATAATACCGCAAGGCCACCGCCGACAAGAACTGAGCTAAATGCTACAAAAGTTTTACGCATCTTATGCGCGACACCCAGCAGTATAGCACCACAAAAAATACCAATGAAAACCCGTCCGATTTCATTGATCCAATTCTGGTCGATAGCATACTTGACAAAGAATCCGATCCCGAGGACCAGTACCCCGATTCCAATTTTGTTTGCAAGGTTCTCTCCAATAAATTTTTCGAGGTCCGGATTTCGCTCGAAGAAGCCAGGCTTTTTAGGTTTAGGAGGTTGTGAAATAGGAGGCCTTCGCGTTTCATGGGAAGATGGGGCTGAGATTACCTGCGGTATCACAACGGTTTCTTCTTTTTTCTTGATTTCTTCTTTTTGTTCCTCTGGTGCTTTTTTCGGAGCTTCTGTGAAACTACTGCTGCAGGTTTTGTGAACGCGCGCTGAACCGCTTCATCTTCCAACACAGACTTCTTAATTTCAGACTGCTGAGACGCAGGTCGCGCCTTCTTTAGTTCAGCAGTTAGTATGTCAATCTTATCTTGAAGTGTTTTAAATTTTTGTGAAACACTCTTCTTTAAACTTATGAGAAGGAATAAAATAACCAAGAGGAGAATAATCAGAAATTCGTCCATAAGAAAGCGGATGGTTTAGTTTAAGGGGTCGCACGGGTGAATTATTCAAATATCAGTCCTATTATTCTTCCAAACTAATAACTTAGAAACCATCATCTTCTTCTTCCTTAGTTTCCTTTTTCGGCTCCTCTTTCTTCGGCTCCTCTTTCTTTGGCTCCTCGTTCTTTGGCTCCTCTATCTTTTCTTCCTGCTTTGGTTTCTCCTTCTTTTGTTTCTCCTTCTTTGGCTCGTCTACTGCAGGAGTTTCTTCAGTTACAGCCGCTTCACGATTCTTCTTTCCTTTCTTTTTTTCCTCCATTTTCATCGGAACGGGCTCAGTTTCCTGCGGAGTTTGTTCGGTTTGCGTTGGTATTTGGACTTCTTCCCCTGGCGTATCTGGTGTACGCGCTGGCGCCGCATTTTCGTTTAGATCGTAAGGAACATCAATTTCATAGTAGTCCCTTCTAAATCGGTTGATGAAAGCAAGTGTCTCGTCGTCGCTACCAGGAATAAAAGCAACCTCTCCTATTTTGGCTTTTCCGCCATTTGTCTTTTTTGAAATAATCGTATTGAATTCAGAGTTGGAAGAATGTACCAGGAGTCGGTTGTCCTCTAACCCGAAATAATACCATGCTTCCGGAGAAGCTTTTATAAACACATTAAATACCGGACCTCCATCTTCTGTTTTCTTTACCTCCATAAATCCTTCAAAGGCACCGTTAATATCATTACGTCCGATGTTTGAAACGCCCAATTTTCCTTCACTATAAAATGCTTTACGCTTTGGCTGACCATTTAAAATTTACATTTGAAAAAGCCAACGGTTTGGCCAGTGGCATAAGCGTTCCCAGCGAAACATATCCCTGCAAACTCCGCTGCTCATAATCTTTTACAGCACGTTCGCCCAGGAAGTCGGCGATCTTATAAAGCAATTCGGTTTGATCTCCCAATCCCTCGTCTGCCCCTTCATTTTTAATCACGTCCTGTATTTGTTTGGCCATGATATCAAAAGCCTGAATCGGAATGTTTGAATCAACCATCACGAAGGAGTTCATCTTGACCTCATTGGTCTTCATATTACCCTGCCCGATGGCCGACGCCGTTACATTAAAATCTTTCGTTCCTTTGAACAAATTGACCGGACCTTCAAACCGAACCTGCATATTCTCATCCTTGTAAGCAAAGACCTTTCCCGAGAGCTTATTTCCCCTGGCCTTTTCCACATCCTCAATTTTGAACTCGTGCGTGGCAGTATCATAATAAAGCATTCCCTGTGGTACAAAAAAATCCTCGTCATCTTCCGACTTTTTGTCGTTCAGGAAAGTGAAATAGAGATCGTTATCAGCAGAACCGACATGCAATCCAGCGTTTACATCAGTTCCTCCTTCTGTCGTGGCTGTATTGAAATCAATCATGACATCTGTCTCATCACCGGTCTGGCTATACGTTATCCAGCTATTGTAATTTTCAATATTCTTGATATCCAATTTCACAAAGCCGGTCAATTGCAAAGCTGGACGTGTGGCATACATGATCATGTCGCCTTTATAAAACATACCGGCTCCCAACACAAGCTGATCCTTATCCGAGACAGAACCTGTTGCCACGGTTTGCATACTGGCCGTGGGCGCATTTTTGCGCGATGACTTTTTCGTTTCTTCTTCAGCGGCAATTGGTTCCAGATGGAAATCCGTCATCTTAATCGCAAACGTGTCGTTCAGAAGATTTACATACTGATAGGTTGCGTGTCCGGAAAATTCTTTCCGGGAAATAATATCAACGACACCTTCGGTCAGGCGGTGATAACCATTCAGCGTATCCAAAATAATCGTCGTATTTTTTAACGTACCGATCTTGGCATTTTCAAGGATCAGAACCTCATTGTTTTCCGGAGTAATTTTGGCATCAGCCACAATGATGTACGGAATACCACTTACTTTCAGCTCCTGCGTTTTCAAATTGTATTCAGCTTTCTCTGCATTGAAATTCAAGGAGTCTAATTCTTTTCGCGTGGTGTAGAAATATGAGTTTTCCAGCGGTACGTCTGGATCTTTGCTCATGGTGATCTTCTGTTCGTCAAGATCCCATCGCATTTTTGGAATCGATGTTTTGAACTGCGCAAAAGGAAAGTCAATAGCCGCTTCACCTTCGACTTCAGGACTTATGTCAGCATAATTTTGTTCGAGGTCAAATTTTAGTTTTACATCGTTTCCCTGCAGCAATGGTTTTGTTGGATCGTCCGATTTCACTTTAAACCTGGCGCGTCGGGCACCAAAATCTTTGCCATTAAAACTCAACCGTCGTGAAATCAATTCCGTACCACGTGTTTCGAGTTTACCTATTCCTGTTACGCCTGTTCGCGAGACAATAACGGTTCCCTGCATCTGGGCTGAAGAGTCATAAAAGCTGAAAGGAGCTTTTACATTTTTTATTCGCATCTCATCTTTCTTCGGATACCATTTCATCTCGAAGTCGGTAAGTGAAGCTTGCGGAAAATTTACCTCACCAAATTGTTTTCGATCGATATTAGCATCGGTACCCTTTGCCGTGACGGAATCAGGATAGAAAACAAAATCATTTGCCTTGACAGATGCAGCCAGAAAATTAATTAGTACCAGTTCCGCGAAGTCCGCGATTATTCATGACAAGATTACCATTCATTCGACCATCGCCTTCGTAAAGCTGATAGCCGGACTTTGGAATTTTATGTTCAAATCCCAATGACTTGTCGGGTTGTGTATGAAGCTTTTCCTTGAATGCAGGGAACATTCCACTGGACACAAACGTCCCCTCAAAATTAATAGAAGCGGGATCCGCATTATTCAAACTATCAAGTTTGAATGCCGGCACCACAAAAAACATAGAGCGATCATACACCCCGCCCAAGACTTCTTCGCGATCAAAGTAAATCGCACCTCCCGAAGCGGCATCAAGCCTCGGGTAGTCCGGAATTTTTCTTTTGCCGGACTTATTATTTCCCTTGCTGATGAATAATGTTCCCGATGATTTGGATTGATCACCCAGTCCACCCACTGCTGCCGCCGTAGAGTCCGCCCCGACCATGGAGTTATTAATTTTCCTCCGCATGCTTTGTCCCCTGGCATTGGTTTCCGTCACGAAAAAGTTAATGGAATCAATGTGGGTTAGCTTGATGAAAAAGCTGTCATACTTCAACGTGAATCCTTTACCGCTGATTTCAAAATTTCCGGCTGTGATGGTTCCATCAAATTTGATGTCACGATTTTCAAGTATCGTGATGATACTACTATCTGGTTTGATGCGCACGTTCAGCGAATCACTCACTTTAAATTCATCAACACCGCGAACGATCATATATCCTTTTGGAAAATTCAAGGTCGCATTGGGAAAACTATCAGTAACGGAATGAATTTTCAGGTTATCATAATCCATTTCACCTTTATAGGCTTTGTAAATCAAAATTGCTTTGTCCTTCACCCGAACCAAGTCCATCGTCGGGTAGTACACGATCAGGCCTTTCTCATTTAGAAATTCGATCGCCGCTTTGATATCCCTCATTTCCCTTCCGGAAAATGCAGCCAGATCACCTGAATAAAATTCCTTTACTTTATTTTTAATGCAATAGTTTGCCACCAGTACGAGCGGGTGGAAATTAAATCCTTGTCCCTTTAACAATCTGAAATCTTCAGGGTCATAAAAGTCAATGGATTCAATAATAAGGGGAACAGTATTGCGTCCGCCATCTGTCAGAAGGTTAAGACTATCGGTATTCAAATCCCATTGAATGACATCGGCAGCAAAATCAATACTGAAAAAAGAGGACGAATACGGCGAATGCTTCATCGCACCTTTATCCTTTTTCAACATTATTTTTTGCGTGCTATCCCCATACGAATATTTCATCCGCACCAACGGGTGGGTTATGGAATCCTTGCCTTGAAGGATATTCATCCTGGTTTTTAAAGAGATGATAGTGGAATCTGTAAATTGAAAATTAGAAGACTGTGCAATAAATTTAGGTTTACCCTGATTCGAAATTTCAATTTTAGAAAGCGCTCCCGACACAGAAGCACTTGAAATTTTTCTGCCGATCAGCGAAAATCCGCCCGTGTATTTGACGTTCTCATCACCGATTCCCTGAATTCGTAGTGTATTTTGAAATGACTTGAATCGTGGATACGTGGAAGGTACAGAATCTTTCCGGGCCACGGATTTGAATTCCAGAACACCTGGAATAAGACCCGGCGTTTTTCCTAAATAATTTAGTTTTGCCAGATCGGATTTAAACTCGGGCTTGGTAACATTGAAATTATAGGAGACGAGATTGCTGTAAACACTATCGGGACTTAAATGCGCTGCCGACCAATCAAATGATCCTCCTTCACCCACGAAAATGCTCGTGCGAAGGAGAGCACACCTTTCGTATTTTTAATAAACACTGAATCGTAAGCCGTTACCATGTTCAATGTTACTTTCGAAAAGCGAATTACCGGACCTTCCACAATGGGCGGAGGTGGTGGATTCATCCACAACGGAGCCGCTGCATAGGTCGTGTCAGCCAGCGGGTCAAATGTATCCGACGTCGATTCATTGCTGTCTGAGCTAGTGGTTTCTTCCGTTAGCGGATTGGACGTAGTGTCATTCAGATCAATCGCTGGCGCAGGAGTAATGAAATCGAACGAATAATCATCATCTCTCGCATACAAGCGGGAAGATTTTTCATAATGCAAAGCATGATGCTCAAAAAAGGTATTGCTTATCTTAAAAAAATTGGAAGCCTTTGCGGTAGGTTCTGAATCAATCACTAAACCAGCAACCCGAAGAAAATCGGAAATCTTTGATGCGTCGGCTTTTTCAACGTTTACAGCATTGGCGATCGCGCCAAAATAATTCACAAGTTGCGGACGAACCGGATACTTTTTCTTCCGCATCCGCCACACTTGTTTTTGAATAACTACCTGCTGGTCGACGCGCAGACTCCCCCATGCCGTGGCAAATGCTGAACTCACAACTCCTGCATCCGCTTTCCGAGTATTTTCCAGTACAATTCGTACACTATCGGGAAAGCTGACCGGACTCGTAGCAGAGTTCTTTTGAGCCGACGCCGACAAAGCCGAAAAAACAAAAGAAATAAGTACGTATACCTTAATTCTGTTCACAAAGTTAAAACCTTGAAATTCGGAAATAATGGGTAAATAAACTACGCGGCAAACCCCTGACAAAACGCCTATGTAAGAAAAAACGTGCAAACAACCGGAAAAGTCTTTTGAGGGGTTTATTCCCTCTATGGAAACACTATAAAACGGCCAATTTGCCCCTGCCACGTATGTTTTTTTACCGGCTAAATAACCTTATCCAAAGCCGTTTGTTAAACAGGTCCTGAAAAGCCAAAACTGAACAATACCTTGAGCATTCCCCAGGTGTTGTAGATAACACGAGCCGATGAAAATTTCCTACTTTATCTTTTTTAGTTTTCTTTTTATTCTGCTCCTCTTCTCCATTACCACCTATATCAATTTTAAACAGTCCGAAGAAGTACGGGAGAATTCGGAATGGGTGGATAAATCGACCACCATTATCAGGAACAGCAACCGCTTCCAACGAAACATTCTTAACATGATCAGCGGCCTTCGCGGTTATTTGTTCACAGGCGAAAATTATTTTATTCAGGCCTACGATTCAGCAAAAACAGAAAATGAGACAATTCTGGCGGAGCTGTCCGTCCTTGATTCCCGGGGACACATCGCAGCAAACGCTTCTCGGCGAGATCCAAACTATCAATAATAGCTGGTTAAATAATTTCTCAACGCCGTTAATTGCTGCCAAAAATTTGGCTGGCAATTCAGATAGCAGCCTGGTCAGTTTTAATAAGCTGTACCGCCAAAAACTGACGACAGGATCGGAACGCTACCTTAATCGCCAGTTGCAGGAAAAAATCCGGGTGTTTATAAACAACGAATACAATAGCCGGGATATCCGAACAATAGTGCTCGATAAATCGGTTCAGCGCACCCGTGCGATTTCATTCGCATTGACCTCGTTGTCCATATTTGTCGGTGCCATTATCTCGATATTCCTGGCGTATCGAATTTCAACACGCATTATGGGAATGGTAAGAATGGCCAATGAAATTGCTGCAGGCAATTATGAAGTTCATACGAAAGAATCGGGAAGGGACGAACTGAGTTTGCTCGCGCGCTCATTGAATCATATGGCCAATGTTTTAAAGGAAAACATCACGCTTTTAAAACGGAAGAACCAGGAACTCGATCAATTTGCACACATTGTATCGCATGACCTGAAAGCACCCCTTCGCGGAATAGATAATGTTGTATCCTGGATCGAGGAAGATCATGGCAACAGAAATATCTCCAAAGCTGATGGAATATATTCAAATCATTAAAGGCCGTCTTGTCAGAACGGAAAATTTAATTCATGGTATACTTTCCTATGCACGAATAGGAAAAGAGAAACAGGAGAAGGAAGAAGTTGATTTAAATCAGCTAGTCGATGAAATTAGCGAGGCCCTTATTATTAAGTCAGGGATTAAACTGATCATTTCCTCTAAGCTTCCGAAGTTATTCACCGAAAAGCTTCCACTTCTGCAAATATTCTCAAACCTCATCGGCAACGCTGTTAAACACCATGACAAGCGAAACGGATTAATTAAAGTGTATCATCAAGAACATTTTTCGCATTACGAATTTTTTGTAGAGGATAATGGTCCTGGAATTAGCAAAAATTATCATAACAAGATTTTTGTGATTTTTCAAACGCTTCAAGAGCGAGACATGGTGGAAAGCACGGGCGTTGGGTTAGCGATCGTTAAAAAAATCCTGGATGACCGAAATCAAAAGATTGATATTATTTCAGATGCTGGAAAAGGCGCAATTTTTTCATTCACATGGCCTAAATAAATTTGTATGAACAAAGTCGTGAACATTCTGCTTGTCGAAGATGATCACCTTGACATCATCGATATGAAGCGAACGCTTGACAAAATGCATATCTTGAATAACATGATGGTTGCAAAAAATGGTGAAGATGCACTTCAAATATTAAATGATAAAGGCGAGGTCGACTGAGTCAAGTCCAGACATTGCACTCATCGACATTAACATGCCCAAAATGAATGGACTTGAGTTCTTAAGCGCCGTACGAAAAATGGAAGAGTGGAAGGACTTGAAATGTTTTATCATCACAACATCCGATGAAAAAATCGACCGAACAGCAGCTAAAGAATTAGGAATTTCCGGCTACATCGTAAAGCCCCTGAAATTAAATAATCCTTCTTCTATGGATGCTTTCAACCTTATGATCGATCTGATGAATTTTCAAAAGTAAAATTCGTTAAGAATATCACTACAGAGCCACAGAGAACACAAAGTTTCACAAAGTAGATAACAACTTTTTATTCAATTCTCCTCGCGCTTACCGCCGTCTGAATTTTTCTGAAATTTTGATAATTAAAGAAGATCAAAGCAAGAATAATGATGGAATAACCTATCACTTGCAGAAAATTTATTCGTTCCTTAAAAACTAAAAATGCGATTGTGAAATTAAATATCGGATTGATATACATCAATATTCCGATCGTTGCTGAATTGATTTTGTTCAAAGCAAAAAGATTCAGAAAAAGCGGAAGCACAGTAAATACAACTGCGACAATAATAATCACACCATAAAATGTCTGAGAGGTAGGAATGGATTCGACCAAATAACCAAACACGAGATTAAGCAGAAAAAATGAAAACAATACCTGGACACCAAGCGCAATGATTCTGTCAAAACCCTGGTTTTTGCGTTGCGTGATCAAATACAACGCGTAGGTAAACGCGGTCAAAAAACTATAACCCAATTCAAGCGCCGAACTTATTCCAATCAACACACAACTAATTGCGCACAATCCAACGGCACATCCATTGTATGCACTGTTAGTTTTTCCTTTATCACAACATATCCCAATACCGCTGTAATAACAGGACAAATAAGGTAGGCAAACGAAGCCGTCTTAACATTGATAGAATTAACAACATAAATAAACGTTAGCCAGTTGACACATAATAACGCACCGCCTGCCAGCGTCAGCAAAATCGCTGTATTTTTTTCCTGTCGTGGAAGTGAAACCAATACGTTTCCATTCGTGTCGAATGTCCTGTCGTTTGAACAGTCAAGATGATCAGTAACAACGTGAGCGCAGAGAAGAGAATTCTGAAATACAAAATTTCTCCGGCAGTAAAATTCTGTAGTGCGCGCAATGGAATAGAGAAGAAACCCCAAATAACAAATGCGGAAATGCCAGCAACGTAATGCTTTTGATTGTTCATCGTATGTCTAAAACTTCATGCGGTAATCAACGATAAAATCATGAAGAAGATTGCAAGGTATGAATGTTTTTTTGACGTGGGAGAATATTTTAGCGCAGAGAACGCTGAGGGAACGACACAGAGAGAAAGGCTTGAGAAGTTGCATTCTCCTGCATTTTCTCCGCGCGATATTTCTCAGCGTCCTCTGCGTTAAAACGTGGGATAATTCATGAGCGAACCAACCTAATTCAGTTTTTCTTCTTCCTTCTTGGTAAGAATCCTTTCCTTTTTGATGTCGATTCGTATGAAGGCATACAAGCTCATATAAAAATTAGCAATCCAAACGAGTGAAAAGCCTGCGATAACGTAGCCAGCCCAGTTATCAAGCAGAAGTTTGTAATCCGGTAATAAAGAGTATAAAGACTGTTACATAGTGACTAAAACAATATTCACAGGTAAAGAGATAGAAAAATTTTCTGGCCGCAATCGTTTTAGAAGTTTCAGAACGCCTGACACAAAATTCTCTCGGCTCACGAAAAACTTCTTCGTGTGTGACAGTCCATGCAATGCACGCTGTCGGAATGGCGAGAATAAAAAGCCAGGCTACCTGGGTTGTTAAGTCCATCCTCCATAAACAATAAAAAAACGTCAATGTTATGTTAACATTGACGTTATCCATCGCGACAGGGAAGTCGTCTATAAACTTTTCAAATAAGTTAAACTCACAGGCACCTGCTCATTTACCTTATTGCTTTCATCCTCGATGTAATAATACTGAATGGACGATTTTTTAGCTGCCTTTATTATGGATGCAATATTGACCTGTCCAGTTCCCAACGCCACATTGCTATCAGTATCGATTCTTCCCAGTTGCATCGCCCTTAACACCTTTACGAACATCTTTCACGTGCATAAGTCTAAAGCGCGTCGGATACTTCTTGATTAGTTCCGCGGGATCATATCCGGGAAGGTGCGCCCATACGATATCCAATTCAAAACTTACAAAGTCGGGATTTGTATTTGCTGCAAGATAGTCGAATAGGGTACCTTTTTCGTAGGGTACGAACTCGTATCCATGGTTATGATAACAAAACGTCAGGTTATGATTCTCCTTCAGGAATTTGCCTGCCTTGTTAAAATCGTCCGCTGCTTTCTTGATCGTTTCGATCGTGGCGGGGCCTTCATGTGGTATCCAGGCAACACGTACATACGACGCTCCCAATGCCTTGGCATTTTCAGCGACTTCAGCGGTTTTTTCCACCAGATCATTATAGCTTACGCCAAAAGAAGTACAACGCATGCCTCTTTCATCCAACATTTGTTTGATTTCCTTGGCCGTTCTTTTAAATAAGTTTGAGAATTCAATATTTGTAATACCCAACCTCTTAATGGTGTCCAACGTTGCAGGGACATCCTTTTCAAAACTTTTACGGTAAGTATAAGAAACAATGCCAGGCGTTTCTTTTAAAGTTTTTCCAAAGGACTGAGCATGGGAAAAATCTGCGATAAAAAGAATGGTCAGAAGAATAATAAGGCGTTTCATTTTAATAGTTTGAGGTTTGAGGTTTGAGGTTTGAAGTTGTGCGCGATGGTCATTCGGTTAGACATTGACATTCCAGCCTTTTTCGTATTCACGGCTCCAAAGGGCCATAGCTTCTTTGTCGTTTAGAATATGACCATTGGTGGAATCACAATTCAACGCACGCCCCACACGAAAAGCAATGTTACCAAGCTGCGGCAGCAACGTTGATTTATGTCCTTCCAGAATGGGCGCATTGATTTTTTGATTTTCGCGAATAGATTCCACAAAATTCAACAGGTGTATCGTATCCAGCGATTCGAATGGACTTACCTTATTTGTCGGGTCCATCGGTGTATCATCCTTGACTTCCTCGATCAATGTATTCTTAATGTTATCGAAGATTTTATAACTATTTGCCCCAGGGTAAACGACAGTTCCATTTTCGCCATAGAAAATTACGCCCCTGCCCGCTCCTTCCGACTCATAACCGTTGCAGCTCCGGCCTTCCCAAGTACAGGCAGTATTATTTGGAAAGTTATAGGTTATGGTTTGCGTATCGGGTGTTTCCCAGTCATCCTGAAACTGAAAACGACCACCTGCGGATACAACTTTCGTTGGATAATCAACACCGAGTCCCCAACGGATAACATCGAGCTCATGCGTACCGTTGTTAAGGGCTTCTCCTGTTCCCCAATGCCAGAACCAATGCCAGTTATAATGAACCAGGTTACTCTTGATATTCTCTTCGCGGCGCAGGTCCCTGCCACAAGTCAAAATTCAAATTCTGGGGAACCTGCACAACAGTTCCTTTCCCGATGGATTTTCGATTGTTGGCATACCATCCCCTTGCAAAATAAACGCGTCCAATCACGCCGTTGCGCATTTTGTCAACCATACCTTTTACATTGCTAAACGATCTCCGCTGACTTCCCATCTGCACCAGGCGTTTGTATTTATCCGTAGCTTCGACCAGCATTTCGCCCTCGCGCGGGTTGTGGCTACAGGGCTTTTCAACATAAACATGTTTGCCGGCTTGCAAGGCCATGATCGCGGCAGGAGTGTGCCAATGATCAGGAGCTGCGATGGCGACTCCATCAAAATCTTTTTTCTCTAACATCTTACGGATATCAGCAAACCCAACGGGTTTCTTCCCGGTGATCTTTGCAATTTCCTCAATTGTTTTCGCCAAGACTGTAGCGTCTGGATCACAGATATAGGCAACCTCGACGTTGGGAAGTTTAGCAAAGCCTTTCGCTAAAAACATGCCGCGGCTATTGGTGCCCATGATGCCCATTAAAACTTTTGTATTGGGTGCGCCCTTAAAGAAATCAGCACCCGTAGCGAGATAAGGAGACAGCACTAAACTGCTGCCGGCCAGAGAGGCGCGGCGAATAAATTCGCTGCGATTAATAGTGTTTGACATAGGTTTTAGTTTAGAGAATTAGGGTTTCGAGGGGAAGTTAGTAAAATTCGCCGGCTGGCTTAACAGGTTTTACATAAACGCAAAGGCGTTCGAGTGACATTTTGAAATTTGTACCAAATAAGCACTGATTTTACGTCGGATTTGGTTTTAGCTAAGCCCGACCTACCTGGCTGACTATTCTAACGGTTGCCATAATAATCTTTCCAAGGTGATTTCTGCCTCTCAAATTTCGCTGCGATACGCCGCAAGAAAGCCATGAGAAGATCAGCGTTGTATTTCAGTTAGTTAATTTATTATTGCGCTCAAACTTTGGAATATAACTGTCGTGCCTATGGCGCTCCTCCCTCCCACAGCTACACGTGCTAGCAAACTGACGCGCCTATCAGGGCTTTACAATGCACCCTATCCTACCAGTGGGCGAGATGTAATACCTAGTCATGTCTTAAATATAAGTCTAGGTCCCTATGGCATCTGTACGTAAAAAACCCCGGAGGGACGACAGTTTGGTAGTACATCAATATGCAAGACATGGAGTCCTGTCGGGACGGCAGTTTAATAGGGCTTTTTCGGAATGTCGAATGTCGAACTCGGAATATCGAATGACGAAGGTAGATGCCGCGGTAGGTTATTATGCAGATTTGATAAAAGCACTTATTAATTCTAAATTCTTTTGACCGTAGCCTTTCAGGTTGAGTATTTTCCTAAATATTAAATGGAACTCCTGTTTCTTTGGAGATTTGAATCAGGTTATCAACAACGGCCTGGATAACAGGAATTCCTTCCTTTGTTCTGATCTTTTCAGCTTCGTGTTCCGGGTCACCGGGAATAAGAACAGCATCATGTCCGGGAATGGGCTTCGTATTTCGAAACACTTCAATCCAATGATCGATGCGTTTTTTAAAAACATCAACATCTTCAAATCCATCAATTTCCATGGCACCAAAAAAATGACCGATACCTTTGCCAACACTTTCCTTTGGAGTCTCTTCGAAAATGGCAAACGGCGGAGCAAACGGTCCCCAGTTGGCGCCGCTGAGGACACAACATAAAATATCGACCATCGACGAGAGACAATATCCCTTGTGTCCACCCATTTCTCGCGTTCCGCCTAACGGAAGCAATCCGCCTGCATAAATGTCTTTTGGTGAGGTTGACGAATTTCCATATCCATCAATAATCCACCCTTCGGGTATTTGCTTACCTTGTCGTTCTGCAATTTCAACTTTACCAAAGGCAACAACACTCGTAGCCAGGTCGATCACAATGGGAGGATTTTTAAAACCTGGAAAAGCAATCGCAATGGGATTTGTACCCAATCTTCTTTCGGCACCCCAAAGCGGCACGACAATTTTAGAAGAGTTGGTCATAGACCATCCGATCATGTCGCGCTCCAACGCCTTCAAAGAATAATAAGAGGCTATTCCATAATGGTTGGTATTGCAGACACTTACCCATCCCGAGCCATACTGGGCGGCTTTATCCATCGCAATCTCATTTGCCTTCGGCCCAACGACAAGTCCAAGTCCGCTATCGCCGTCAACGGTGGCTACACTTTTCTTTTCGCGAATAATTTTAATGTTGGGTTTGGGATTTATCCTGCCGATTTTAAACATGTCCACATAGGTGCGAAGGCGGGCGACACCATGTGAGTCGATTCCTCTAAGGTCTGCTTTGGATAGTACATCGGAAGCTTGTCGAGCATCTTTTTCCGGCACACCAAAATGCATGAATACTTGTGTGGTGAAGTCTTTTAGGTAGGAATGTGAAAAGGTAAAATATTGTGGTTCAGACATAGCATTGCTACTGATTAAATTGTTCAAATTCTCTTCCATTATGCAGCATTTTTTTTGATTTCAAGTGACCCAATACCAATCGGAAATTCAGCATATTACAAAAAAGATCTAATTTTTGTTCTATAATCAACAGTTTTCAATCCATCAAATCCATACCGTAGATTCCTGTATTAAATTTAAAACTGTGAATTACGCACAACTTGGTCACTTAACTTATCCAAACCTTCACGAATTAAGTACTATATTTCATCCTTAATCCGGAGTCCTTGGCGAGCTTGAATTTCTATCGGGATATTAAAGCGCTGAAGCTTCCAATAGCTGAAATTTTTCAGCGTCACAATTTTTCGGATGTTCCTTCCGATTGGGCCATCATTGTCGCTGATGTCCGGAATTCTACCGCTGCTGTTGCAGCTGGCAAACACAACGATGTAAACCTGGTGGCCGCTGGAAGCCTGATTGCTGCGCTCAATATTGCCAAAGAGAAGGATATCGAAATTCCTTTTTTCTTTAGCGGTGACGGAGGAACACTTTTGGTTCCGGAGGAACTCAAGGAAAGTGTCATAGCCGGTCTGTTGCTTCACAATGAAAACTCTATAAAAAACTTTGGACTAGCTATGCATATCGGCAGCCTGAGCATGGAAGCTGTGTTGGCGATTGGTGCTACGGTCAAAATTTCGAAGGTGCAACTAAGTCTGGGTTTTCCTAAAGCAGTAATTATTGGAAACGGGTTGAAGTTTGCAGAACAGCAAATTAAAAAAGGCTCGCAGGATCGTCAGGAAATAAACACGAGCTACACCCTTAACATGACCGGGCTTGAGTGTCGATGGGATAAAGTAAAGCCTCCTTCGGAGGAAAATGAAATAGTTTGTTACCTGATTGAAGCAAGGGATCAGGAAAAACAACCTGAAGTGTATCAGAATGTATTGCGCAAAATCGATGAAATCTATGGAAGCATTGAAAACAGAAGTCCTCTGTCGTTAAACCGTTTAAAATTGCTATTGAATCTTCGGAAAGTTCAAAAAGAAATGTTGGTCAAATATGGCGGATGGAAGGTCTATTACCTCATAAGCTCCTTCGTCAAAACTTTTTTGGGCATCTTCTACTTCAACAATAATTTAAAAATTGGAACCATACGAGGAAAAGAATATTTACTCCAACTTATTGCCAATGCCGATACCCTTACCATAGATGGAAGAATCAACACGATTATTTCCGGTAAACAAAATAAGCGAAAGCAATTCCTTGAATATTTAGCCAACCAAGAAGCAGAAGGTGTTTTGGTGTACGGTCATCATATCAGCAAAGAGAGTATTATGACTTGCTACATTGAAAATATGAATTCCAATCATATCCATTTTGTTGATGGATCTGATGGGGGCTACACTGAAGCCGCAAAAGAGCTGAAAATGAAATTAAAGTGAGAACAGCTGGTAAATTTTACCTTTGGCTGAATGGCTCATGTATCACATTGATTATCAGAGTTTAAAAAACCATGTGGTCCCGACAGGAATCGAATTTTTGAGTTTTGCGTTCTCTGTTTTCTTCATAGTCTTCGACCCATACAAACCAACAACCACATATAAAATCTATTTGGGAAATCTGTTCCTTACTTACATTTATTCAATATTTATATCTTTGCGACCGTTTCGAATGAAAGAAAACTGGTCCCGTAGTTCAATGGATAGAATAGGAGTTTCCTAAACTTTTGA
>CAVTZI010000030.1:0-48640 GCA_963739105.1 uncultured Bacteroidota bacterium
AGCATGCACTAGCCAATGCGTTTGTTTTGCTTGACAACTTTTATGTGAATGCGGAAGTCAGTGCTGACGGACACAATTGGTCGATGGGTGCATACGCCAATGACTTCGTGGAAAAGACTTGGCCTACCAGTTACGGAGAAAGGGGAGGAAACTACGATTATGAAGGCACACGCGAAAAAGCCTATCCCAAGGATGGTTTTATCTGGGACAATTGTGCTCGCGCTGGCGTAAGTTACCGCAGTTATGGGGAGTTTATTGCGGACGGGAAGGCCACCATGAAATCATTGGAAGGACATTACGATAAGGATTTTCCCGAGTACAATCTTTCTATTCCAGATCAAATCCGTTTTGAAAAGTGGAAATCCGATTTTGATTCCCTGCTGGCAAAGGACGCAGTGCCACAGCTCAGCACAATTCGCCTACCTAACAACCATACGGCTGGACTTCTGTTGGTATGCCAACGCCCCGGGCAATGGTTGCTGAGAATGATCAGGCTCTTGGCAGACTCATCGAGCATCTTAGTAACAGTAGAATCTGGAAAGAATCGGCGGTATTTGTACTGGAGGACGATGCTCAGAACGGACCCGATCATGTCGATGCGCACCGGTCACCGGCATTTGTAATTAGTCCGTATGCAAAACGTAACGCTGTCGTCAGCCGAATGTATTCTACAACCTCGATGTTACGAACGATGGAGCTGACTAGGTCTTCCTCCCATGAGCCAATATGATGCAGCCGCGACACCGATGTGGGAGTGCTTTATAGGAATTCCTGATTTAAAACCCTTTACAGCCCTGGCGGCAACGTACAATATTCATGAGATGAATGTTCAGGTGAGCAGCATATCACGTAAGTCAGCAGGATTTAACCTTGCTGTGATGGACGCAGCACCGGATCTGGAATTCAGTGAAGTGATCTGGAAAGCGGTAAAGGGGCTGGAAAGTGAAATGCCTGCGCCCGTTCGGAGTGCATTTATTAGGCCTATGGAAGAGGATGAAGAAGGGGAAGAGGATGATTAATAATCAATGATAAATCATTATGGCAACGAGAATTAAATTCGGAGATCATCAACAACCACGCGATAAAGTTTTAGAAAACCTTGCATAGTTTAGAAGGCCTACACCTCTGCTTTCACCATCGATTCGCTTTTTATAAACCTAACGTTCAATGGATATTTATACGGTTGATGGTTGGCTACCTTCACAGTGTTGACAATGATGATAACTTGACTGAATACTGCGAGCACTATCAGAATCGGAAAGATGGAAAAGAGCGCGCAGGGAATAAGATAGAGCGTCATGCTCAACTGAAAGTTTATCACGTCAATGCCATGTTTCCGCATATTTTTGACTTCGTCACGTTTCAGATCCAAAGTATAATGGGAGGTATGATGAGAAGCAGTATGCCACTTAGGTGTAACAGCGGCAGCCACCTGCTTGTCTCTTTTTCGTTAGACGCAGCTAAATCGGTTTCGGCACTGACCAAAACTTCGTAATCGACCTCCAAGGCCGCTGCAATGGATTGGAGGGTAAAGGCACGGGGATCAACATCCCCACTTTCAATGCGTTGTATCGTCCGCACACTGATGTCCGTCTTGGCGGCTAATTCTTCCTGCGTGATGCCCTTTTTTAGTCTCAATTCTTTTATTAACTGACCTGTTTTCATAAAATATTTTTTTCTCAAATAAATTACGATTGGCCGGGGCAATGCAACTACATATACCCGACATTCACACGACACGATGATAAAAATACTCCGTTTGAGCCACTTTTTTGCTTAATAGATCATCAGTCACTGGATTGGACCCTGTTAAATTATCGCTGCATCGTAAAGAAGGAAAACGAGGTAAGGTACCCGGACTATCCCAACAAATTATTTTCATAAAGGTTAAATACCTATGAGAGGGAGGCGAATTGGATACAGTCAAATTACTAACGAGATGACAACAATTAAAAACGTAAAAACAAAACCCGTTGACAAAGACAACTGGAAGGATTTTGAAACCCTTTTCAAATCGAAGGGCGCCCCAAAGTACTGTTGGTGCATGGCCTGGCGAATGACCAAGGACGAGTTAAAACACAACAATTCACCAGGCAGGAAGAAATTTATCAAACAGCGTGTTTGGTCCGGGACGCCCATTGGATTGTTAGCCTATGTCGAAAAGGAGCCCATCGCCTGGTGTTCGATTGCACCCCGAGAGACTTACCAACGCCTGGAGGTGATGATCGTTTGGAAAAGGTATGGTCGGTCGCATGCTTCTTTATCAAAAGGGAGTATCGGGATCAGGGACTTGTTGACCACCTCATCGCAGCTGCAAAAAAGTATGCGAAGAAAAAGGGTGCGAAATATTTGGAAGCCTATCCCGTTGATCCGGACTCACCTAGCTATAGATTTATGGGTTTTACTCCCACGTTTGAAAAAGCAGATTTTGAATTTGTGAAGAAAGCTGGGACGCGTCGAAATGTGATGACTTGCAAGCTCTAGCCAATCAACAAAGACACATTCAGCAAAAAAATACCTATCCGCATATTGGTCATTTGTTATCTTTAGCTCCGCGCCAGTTTATTCAAGAAGGATTGACGTTGAAGGTCTCCATCCGATTGAAGGCGGCGATTTTAAAATATAACCCATGAACACTTACGTGACAAAGGACGGCAGAGAATTCATTATAAGACGTCCCACTGAAAATGATGCCGCTGACATCATTAATTATTCAAGGCTGTTATTTGCGTCGACGGACCAGCTATTAACAACGTTGGAAGAGTATTCCATAACCATAGAAAATGAAAAGGGGTGGATCAATAGTTTTAACGAAAATCCAAACTCAAAAATTTTACTCGCGGAGTTGAATAATCAAATCATTGGCCTTCTATTTTTTGTAGCAAATCCCAAAAAAAAGAATTCGCATACAGGAGAATTCGGAGTAAGTGTCCACCCTGAATTTCAAGGAATCAACGTGGGACGTATTCTCGTTGAGGCGCTACTTACCTGGGCCCGGGAGAGTTCAAAGATTGAAAAGATATATTTGAATGTGTTCGACACCAATCGACATGCGATCAAATTATACAAAGATCTGGGATTTCTGGTTGAGGGTCGGTATGTAAAAGCAGTGAAACAATTGACCGGAGAATATGTCGACATCATTCAAATGTACATCGAAACGAAATAGTTGGTGTTAATCACGTCGACCAGCACTCCAAAATATCTGCAATTTTAATCAGGTTCTTTGCCGTTCGGTCTGCTTTCTCTGTACCTTCAATAAATGAAAGGGAATTTAAAGAAGGGACTCTTTTTTGCAATTTCCTATGTCACTTTGAAATGGACAGCCATTGCATTATTTGGGACCTACCTCTATGAAAAAGGCCTATGGAGTAACTGGTTTCTGTTAATCTTTCCTGTGATTGGATTGACCGTAGTTTTGGTGAGAAAGAAACGCAAATCTGAAATGAATTTTACGAAGTATTTTCAAAAATCCCTTGAAAAACATTTCCCGCAGGAGTCATCGGCGTTGCTAAAAGAAGTTGAGGAACGTTTCAAGGTGCTGTCCATTGACACTCGATTCGCGTCCACCTCTAGCAACCCCATTGATAAGAGACTTGATTTTGCCGCTTACTTTTTAGCGTTGATACAAACGCTTGAAAACAGAAATCATTCCTATGATGAAATAAAAAGTATTTGCCTCGAAGTGACGTATGATTATGTTTTACCCAAAAACAGGCCTGCAGAAATGGTTGAAACGATTACCTGCCAACCTTATCGGTTTGAAAATAACCAAGCCCCTTTTAAAACTGTTCCATAACAAGGTCGTAACCAAGGGCAACGAAGCTGGATTTCGTGCAGCAATTATTACCGACAAAAGTGAGACTTTTAACTTCGGATATGGTTTTGATATTTATGAGTGCGGCATTTGTAAATTATTTCAAAAGCATAACGCTGGTAAGTATGCTTCCATTCTCTGTGAAGTGGACAAGGTTACTTCAAACCTGGCGGGGCTTGAACTCATCCGAAATAGTACCATTGCATTAGGCGCTGAAAAATGTGATTTTAGATTTAAGAAAATTTCTAAGTCTAAAGTCAGTTCCACTTAATATCAGCTGTTTCAACTGGACGGGCAGCACTCGAATATCGACTCCCATCAGTTGGGCACTACGCGCCTTGCCAACAAAGTTGTAAGTCTTCAGGCCTGGGAATATATTTACAATCCCCTAGTCATTAATTTATGCGCTTTTGTCGTTCATCAATGAATCGTCGTGAGTTTGATTCTTGCTTCCCGTTCAAATTTCTTCCGATTTTCCTAATCGTTGCTGCACTGTTGCCCTCCTTGTACGCAGATGCCCAGCCAAGGACAGATGTGTTCCTCAAAAAATTGTTGAAAAAAGAAAAGGATAGTCTCCTCCAAAATGTCCTGGCTCACCCGGACACTTACCGTTATCAGTTAGTCTACACGCAAATTGACCGCGATGGAAAGAATCAGCCAACTTTCACTAATTTTTATTATCAATTCGATTCACTGCGCTATTTCAATCCTGCTTCTACCGTGAAATTGCCGCTGGCGTTGTTGACCTTGGAGAAACTTCATGGTCTTGAAAAATATGGTGTCGACCTGAATACACCTGTTAAGATCGACAGCAGCTATTCAGGGCAGACCACGATGTATCAGGACTCAACTTCCGAGAACGGACTTCCGTCGATGGCGCATTTCATAAAGAAGGTATTTCTGATCAGCGATAATGTGGCTTACAACAGGATGTATGAATTTCTAGGGCAACAGACCATTAACAGAAGGCTACACGCTATGGGTTATCCTGATCTGCGTATCACCAGGCGTTTTGTGAGAATGAACGAAGACGAAAACCGCCATACGAATGCCATGCGATTTGTAACATCGGACGGCACACTTCTTTACCAACAACCACCGGCGTATAATGCGGACGCGTTTAACTTTGCACACATTAATAAAATGGGTAACGCTCACTATGCAAATGATAGTCTGATTCACCAACCGATCGATTTTACGAAGGCCAACAACCTTACGGTTCACCATCTCCAGCAACTTTTACAAACTGCGTTATTTCCTGAATCTGTCGATCCAACCAAACGTTTTGCGCTGACGCCAACAGATTATGAATTCCTATACCGTTACCTCTCGCAGTATCCTTCGGAGACGGACTATCCAAAATATGATACTACGGTTTACTTCGACTCTTATGTGAAATTCTTTTTTAAAGATGGCGGAAAGCATTTGCCTCCGTACATCCGGGTGTTTAACAAAGTAGGGTGGGCCTATGGATGCATGACGGATGTGTCATACATCGTAGATTTTAAAAATAGCGTAGAGTTCATGCTTACGCTTACGCTGTATATTAACAGCGATGGCGTTATGAATGACGATAAGTATGATTATGATACGATCGGGCTACCATTTTTTTACAAAGTCGGACAGGCATTCTATCGCTACGAACTAAACCGTAAAAGAAAATTTACGCCGGACTTGTCGAGATTCAAGATGGAATACAAAAAGCAATCAAATGATGGCCGGGTTGCGATAAAGGAGGCCGACAATTGAAAATCATTTGAAAGTCCGAACGCAAAACTATATTCAGAACATTTAATCTTTTTATTCTGTCCTTAGGGAATTGACTGGATTGGTCATGGCGGCTTTCGCTGACCGGAATCCAATGGTTAGAAAACATATAAACGATATGATGAGGATTTCCATCGCGAAAACCCACCACGTCATGTCGAAGGCGTATTCATAATTTTCCAGCCACCTGGACATAATCCACCAGCCAAGCGGGCGCAGCCAAAATAAATGCAATCACGATAAGGCGGAAGAATTCCTTTCCAAAGATCCACAGTATGTGACCAATACTTCCTCCAAGGACCTTGCGGATACCGATTTCCTTGGTCTTTTGAATGGCCATGAAGGAGACAAGCCCATACAATCCCATGCAACCGATAAATAGCGCGATGAAGGAGAAGACCTGTATCAATTGCAGCATGTTTTGTTCCGCTTCATAAAATTGCGCTGTTTGTTGGTCAAGGAACTCATATTCGTAGAGTTGTTCCGGATACATATGCGTCCATGTTTTTTCCAGGGCCGCGAGCGTTGTGCTCGCTTCTGCCATGTTGATTTTCACGGCATATTCGTAATAGTTACCGAGCGAAGTGGTGAAAATAGCCGGGCTGATGGCAGACTTGAAAGACTCGTCGTGAAAATCGCGGACGACACCGACAACGGGTCCCTGCCATTCTCCTCCCTGCATTGAAATTGTTCTCCCCAGGATTTCTTCGGGAGAAGAGAGGTTAAGCTTTCCGACCACTATTTCATTGACGAGAAATTCCCGAACCGTATCCGAGGGCAATAAATTGCGGCCAGCCACAAGGTTAATGCCGAAGGTCGCGATAAAATCTTCATCAGCACCTTTAAAGCTTACAGAAAAGTTCTCGTCTTCGGTTCGATTATCAAATTTAATGGATGTTCCCCAGCGATTATTGGATGCGGGGGGAGCAAAGCACTGAGTCACATTCACGACATTCGGAATTTGCAGGAATTGATCTTTTAGCGTTTTTGTTTTTGCATCCTTCGAGCCCAGCGGTATCATGATGATCGCTTCCTGGTTAAATCCCATATCGGTTTGTTTGAAATAGTCCAATTGATACAAGATGACGATCAGACCGATCAACAAAACCTGGGCGATGGTAAATTGTGCCGTTATTAATCCACGTCGCAGATTAAAATTCCCTTTGACTTGAGCGGAAAGTTTTCCTTTGAGCGCCGCCACGGGTTTGAATCCTGAGAGAATAAGTCCCGGATACGATCCTGAAAGCAAGGTCACACAGATTGCAAGGGCGGTCATAAACAATATCAGCGAAGGATCGGCCAGAGGATTCAGACTGACTCTTGTATTAAACAACGTGTTGACAAAAGGAAGTACCGCATAGGCTATGCAAAATGCCAGAACAGATCGACAAAATCACAATCACACTGGTTTCAATGGTGAACTGCCAAAAGAGTTGGATACGGGCACTTCCCAATGCTTTACGCACGCCGATCTCTCTCGAGCGGTTAACGGCCTGGGCCGTAGCGAGATTAATAAAATTCAGGGCAGCAGTGATGATGAGAAAGACACCGATCAATCCCAATACGCCAAGATTGGTCTTCGACATGACGCCCTGGTATTGCGGATTAAAATGTACATCACTCATCGGCTGAAGCTTATAATGATGAACGTTTTTACTTTCCGCTCTGTATTTTTTTACATAAGCCGGCAAAACGGTTTCAACTTCTGTCGGTGGTGACGCCTGGCTGCAAACGAACAAAGGATTGGATCTCGGTTGAAATTCCACCCCACGCATCTTCTTTCCCGTACCATTCATTATACTTCCAATCGTGGAATATGAAAAATAAATTTCAGAACGAAAATCGGTGTTATCGGGAATATCTTTCAATACCCCGACAATTTTGAAGTCAATGTTGTTATTAAATCGAAAAGTTTTATTCAGCGGCGATTGATTACCAAAATATTTTTTTGCCACCCGCTCGCTGATGATGGCAGTGTTGGGTTCAGTCAGGACGTTCACGCTTTGCCCGGCGACAATAGGGAAATTGAAAATTTGAAAAAATTCGGGCTCCGCGAATGAAAGATCTTCTTTAAATTTTTTCGCATTGCCATTTTCTTCTACCGTCACCAATTGTTCGGTGAGCGTACAAATTCTGGCGACTTTTTCACCGAATGAATAATCATTGCGAAAGGCCAGTCCAAAGGCAGGTGGTACACTGCTGACGTAACTGATCTGGTCGCGATGCTGCTCGGTGACAAACCGATAAACCCTATCTGTATTGTTGTGAAAAGTATCGAACGAAAGATGATAGTGGATAATGGAAAATATCAATATCGCGCACGTGATTCCCAGCGACAAGCCCGAAACATTGATGACTGTATAGGAAAGAGATCGGGTAATATTCCGGATGGCGATCTTGAAATAATTTCGGAGCATAGTAAGATGACTTAAAAAAATATTTCCTTCCGATAATCATGCCATATTGCTTCTTATTTTTTGACTCATTAACAGCAATCACCAGGGATATTGGTGTTCAATAAACCAAAATTGTGTTCGTTTTTGAAACAGCTTGGTTTTAAGAGGAATCCAGGGCGTCAAATTCTTTCAAACGTTTATAATAAACGACTGGGCTAGGTGAATTTATAACTGCGTGAATTTTTAGTGCAGAGTACGTGAGAAAATTACGCAGAGGCCACAGAGATCATGCATCCTCTGCCGGATCTCCACATACCTCTCTCCGCGTTCTCTGCGCTAAACTTCGATGTCGGTAGAAACCCAGATATCATCCCACTTGAAAAGCAACGGCCTTCTGGTCCTTTACACCTTTGATTAAAAGCCAGAGCATCATCGCGAACTCACCAACTGCCTGGGGCACCGACACAATGAGCATCACCGTGTGTTCGTAGCGTGGAAATAGTAAATGGGTTACGCTCTCAGTCAGATAAGCAAAACAAGCAAGGATAAGCAAGACGCCGAAAATGCGGGGCACGAAACCCGATTTAAATACGAGAAGTCCGAATGGAAGTAGCCAAAGGCCCCAGAATATTTCAACAACGGCGATTCCTTCGGTGTATAAATTGAGAAATACCATTACCAGAGCGTTCAGTTGTTCAGGTTCAAATGCCTTTAAGAAATCGGAACCGCTCAAAAGCTGGAGTGCAATAATTTGGTTAAGCATATTGAGGAATGCTATCGGCACGGACACAACAACCAAAGCCAACATTAACAAAGCATGTTTTCTGTTTACTTCTTTGAATAGCCTGATATAGGGCTGTCACTAAAAATATAAAAGTGGTCTGACAAATAAGATTGCTGACGATGCCTGCGCGGAACAGCAACTCAGAAGCTAGAATGTTATTAACTGTTGCTGTGGCATCTCCACTGACAATAATGGTAGATGGGACATACATAATACCGAAAAGGCCTGTTACAGCCATTAGCAGATACAGGGCTCCCGCGATTCTCGCGGTTTTTCTTTTTGATTCCATTTTTTGGGTTTAGGGATGACGAATAAAGACGACTAATGGACGTAATTGTTACAATAGTGGAAAGGATTATACTTTTCGAACACACTTGTCCATATTCGTACGCGACAGCTATGTTCTTCCTGCAAAATTAAACGGATTTTCCACTGATTTTCTCTGGCACAATTATTATTCCTACATTTAGGAAATAACTTTTATGCGATGAGGAAATACCAGTTAGGGGAGTTTGAAGAAATTGTCATTCTCACCATTGGCGTTTTGTATAAAGATGCGTATGGTGTATCGATCAAAAAGGAAATCGAATCCAGGCTTTCACGCAACGTGAGTATGGGTGCATTGCACACCGCGCTGGTCAGGTTGGAAGACAAAGGATATATCAAGTCCTTCGATGGCGAAGCGACTGAAGAAAGGGCGGGGCGGCCCAAGAAATATTTTCAAATAACCGCGTTGGGAAAAAAGGCGATAGCTTATTCAAAAGAGACCCGGGATGAGCTCTGGAGTGCCATTCCAAAAATAGTATTGGAGCTTAAAGGCATTGCTTGAATTCCATGAAGTACCTGCCACCGAAGTTGTTCCTTCGTTTCTTCAGATGGTATTGTCATCCGAAGCTGCGAAATCACATCGAAGGTGACTTGATGGAGATCTTTAATGAAAGAGTCAAAACAGAGGGAAAGCGGAAGGCTGATAGAAAATTTATCATTGATGTATTGTTGTTGTTTCGTCCGGGAATCATAAAGCCAGTGAATAACTACAACGACTCAAATCACAGGGACATGATAGCAAATTATCTCAAAGTTGGCTTCAGAAATATCCTACGATATAAAGTGTATTCGTCGATCAATTTATTTGGCCTGGCTATTGGAATGGCGGCAAGCCTGCTCATTATTCTTTACATCGCCGATGAATTAAGTTACGATCGTTTTCAGAAAGATTCCGATCGCATTTTCCGGATTGCATCCAGCGGCAGATTTCAGGGGAATGAATTTAAAGATGCAGTATCATCTCCACCCATAGCGGCTTCGTTATTGCAAAACGTTCCGGAAGTTGAAAGTGCAGTGAGGTTTTTCTGGTGGCGAATGATGCCCATGCGTTATGGGGACAAATCATTTGTAGAGAAAAAAACCTTGGTAGCGGATTCAAACTTCTTTGAGTTCTTTTCCTTTCCCTTGATTTCGGGAGACCCACGCACAGCCTTGCAGGGAACGAACAAAGTTGTTATAACGGAATCGGCTGCGAAGCGATATTTCGGTGCAGAGAATCCCCTGGGAAAAATCATTTTGCGTGGGGAAGGAAAATATGCCAATGAAATTACAGGCATTGCCAAAGATCCGCCACCCAATTCACATATCCAGTTTGACATGGTCTTCTCCGGCGAGACCTGGAATTACATGCAGAATGATCATTGGTCCAATACAGGTTTATACACCTATGTTAAAACGCGTTCAGCGGCCGATGCTTCTTCAGTTAAATACAAATTGGACGCGTTGACGGAAAAGAATATGGGACCTGAGCTTGAAGCGATAATGGGCATTTCTCAGCAGGAGTTTAAAGCAAATGGAAATAGTTTTGGATTTTTTCTTCAGCCGTTGCTTGATATTCATCTGAAATCGGATTTGGGAAGTGAGCTTACGCCAAACGGCAACATCCAGTACCTTTTTATTTTTGGAGCTATTGCTGCGTTTATTCTGCTGATCGCCTGCATCAACTTCATGAACCTGTCGACCGCCAGGTCGGCTACACGGGCAAAAGAAGTGGGCGTGAGAAAATCAATTGGAGCAATGAGGTCCAAACTCATCATTCAATTCTTATCGGAATCGATGATCTATAGTTTTATATCCACGGTCCTCGCGTTAGCAATTATTGGACTGGTCTTTCCTGCCTTTAACACACTGGCTGGCAAGAATCTAGAGTTCAGCCGTGATCACGCAACCCGCTGTACTTATGTCGATCGTGGGCTTTGCTTTCGTGACAGGATTGATTGCGGGCAGCTATCCTGCCTTTTATCTGACGGCCTTTAACCCAATTCATGTATTGAAGGGAAAAGTAGCAATAGGTCTCAAAAATTCTTCGCTGCGCAACTCGCTAGTCGTTTTTCAATTCATGATTTCCATTGCGTTGATTCTGGGGAGCATGGTGGTCTATACGCAATTGAAGTACATGCAAAATAAAGACATGGGCTTTGATAAGGAGAACATTATTGTAGTGAATAATTTGTGGTCGCTGGGAAGCAATGCTGACGCATTCAAAAATGAATTATCAAGACATCGGGAATTTATTAATACCAGTTTTACCAGCGCCCTTCCGCCCCGGATAACCGACAGCAATCTTTTCAGGAAAGGCGGATCGGAGCAGGATATCGTTCTGAATATTGTCCACGGTAGACTATGAGCACCTTTCAACCATGCGTTACACCATGAGTGCAGGTCGTTTTTTCTCGCGCCGAGTTTCCCACGGATAGCGCCGCCATCGTTCTCAACGAAGCCGCATACAAACAACTGGGGTTTGAAGGACTGGAAGGGCAGACTGTAATTAATTTTAATGCGCCAAAACCTGTTCCATTAAAACTAATCGGTGTTGTTAGGGATTTTAATTTTGAAAATCTTAAGAAGCACGGTGAAGCCCATGGCCATGGTTCTCGGTGTAGGATCAAATGTTTGGATGGTGAGGGAATCAAAGAATGAGATAGCCGTTCGAATTGCTCCCGGCGACCCACTGCGACGATTGAAAAACTGGAAAGCATCTGGAAAAAATATTCGTCGAGCTGCTTTTGAATTTTCTTTTCTCGACCAAAATATAGAAGCGATGTTCCGGTCGGAGCAACGCATGGGTCGCATTGTTTTTATTTTCGCTGCCCTTGCGATAATCATTGCATGCCTTGGATTATTTGGATTGGCCAACTATCTGGGAGAACAACGGGGCAAGGAGATCAGCATTCGCAAAGTGCTTGGAGCGTCTGTGGCGCAAGTCGTCATGCTTTTATTAAAAGACTTTACATTGTTGATTGTGATTGCATTTATCATAGCGGCGCCGCTGGGGTGGTACGTGATGAGTGCATGGCTAGATGGATTTGCATATCGCACGAGTATAAATGCGTGGCTGGTATTGTCTGCTGGATTATTGGCCATGTTGACTGCGCTTTTCACAATAAGTTATCAGTCGTTTAAAGTTGCCCGCGAAAATCCAGTTAATAATTTAAAAGGTGAATGATGATCAACGGTTAATTGAAAACGATGAATGCCACCCCTTCGCCTCCAAAATTTTTCTTACGGTTCTTTCGATACTACTGTCATCCAAAGCTGAAAGATTACATCGAAGGTGACCTGATAGAAGTGTATAGGGAGCGCGTTCGGTTATTGGGAAAACGAAAAGCAGATAGAAAATTTATAATCGATGTCTTACTACTCTTTCGGCCTGGCATTATCCGGCCGGTGGAAGGCAACAAAAATTTAACCACTTACGGTATGTATAAAAGTTATTTTAAGATTGGCTGGAGAAATCTTATCCGAAATAAAGGATACTCTTTAATTAACATTGGCGGCCTGGCCATGGGGATGGCAGTCGCCATGTTCATCGGCCTATGGATATACGATGAGTTGTCGTTTAATAAATATCATGAGAACTACAAAAACATCGGGCAGGTCTTGCGTAATGGTACGTTGAAGAAATGAAACGTTTACGCATCCAAGTTTACCATATCCGCTTGTCGAGGAGTTGAAGACCAAATATGGTGACAATTTCAAGCATGTAGTCGCCGCGTTTCCAGCAGGTGATCATGTGCTTTCGGATGGTGAAAAAAAAATTTCAGCGACCGGACAGTTTATAGAGGCGAATGGAGCCGAAATGTTCAGCCTAAAAATGCTGCAGGGATCCTGGGCCGGATTAAAATTTCCAAATTCTGTTTTTCTTTCTCAGTCTGCCGCCAAGATCTTCTTCGGAGATGACAACCCCATGGACAAAGTTTTGAAAATCGATAACAGAATGGAGGCGAAGGTTACCGGGGTGTATGAGGATTTACCCCATAATACTCACTTTCACGGCGTAAAGTTTTTTGCTTCATGGGATCTGTTCCTGGCTTCTAACGAATGGATAAAATTTCAAGGTTTCGGAAATAATTTTCTCGTCATCTATACAGCACTCGCAGATCACACAACCTTTGATGGGGCTTCCGGCAAGATCAAGGATGCAATTCTGAATAATGTGCAGGATGACAAAAATTACGTAACGATTAACCCGCAGCTGTTTTTACATCCGATGGAGAAATGGCATCTTCAAGCTGAATGGAAGAACGGCGTTAACACGGGGTTAATTCAAATGGTGTGGCTGTTTGGTATTGTCGGTGCATTCGTATTGCTATTGGCTTGTATAAATTTTATGAACTTAAGTACGGCGCGGTCTGAAAAGCGAGCGAAAGAGGTTGGTATCAGGAAGGCAATCGGGTCCGTTAGAATGCAGTTGATGAATCAGTTCTTTAGCGAGTCATTATTGGTTGCCCTACTTGCTTTTGTATTTGCATTGACCGCAGTCTCTGCGTCCCTGAATTGGTTCAATGAATTAGCGGGTAAGCAGATAGAAATGCCCTGGACCAATCTATATTTTTGGGTGATCGGCTTTGGTTTTATTTTGGTTACCGGAGTGGTTGCCGGAAGCTATCCCGCTATTTATTTATCCTCTTTTAATCCTGTCCGTGTGCTTAAAGGCGCATTGCGCGTGGGGAGGTTTGCATCGGCGCCGCGTAGGGTTTTAGTGGTGGTTCAGTTTACAGTATCTGTAACGTTGGCCATCGGCACGATACTCGTTTATCAACAAATTCAATTTGCTAAGGACCGTCCGGTAGGCTACACGAGAGATGGTTTATTATTGATCCAAATGAATTCCCCTGAATTTGCTGGCAAGTTCGAAGTGCTGCGGACAGAGTTAAAAAACACGCGTGCTGTAACTGAGGTTGCCGAATCTTCAAGTCCGACGACCGATATATGGAATTCCAATGGGGGTTTTGAATGGGACGGAAAAGACCCTGAATTCATCGTTGAAGCAGCAACTTTCTCAGTGACGCCAGAGTTTGGAAAAGTTTTAGGCTGGCAATTGCTGAAAGGGAGGGATTTCTCAACACTGGCAAGCGATTCTTCTGGTTTTGTCATAAATGAGGCGATGGCAAAATTAATGGGTTATGAGGACCCGGTAGGAAAAACCATCCGATGGACTTCAAACTATAGTACAAGACATACCACGTTTACTGTGTTGGGCGTCGTTAAAGACGTCGTAGTCAAATCACCTTATGCACCGGTCATGCCTGCTGTTTATTTTTTAGGAAACTATAACAATTGGATCAATATCAAGATCGATCCGCAAATCAGCGCAAGCGAAGCTCTTCCGAAAATAGAAGCGGTTTTTAAAAAGGTAGTGCCTTCGATAGCCTTCGATTACAAATTTGCCGACCAGGAATATGCATTGAAATTTGCAGCGGAAGAACGCGTGGGGAAATTGACCTCTATTTTTTCAGTTTTGGCGATATTAATCAGCTGTCTCGGATTGTTCGGGCTCGCATCCTTTGTGGCGGAGCAACGCACGAAGGAAATTGGCATTCGAAAAGTTGTCGGTGCTTCGGTGTTTAGTCTTTGGAAAATGTTGTCAAAGGATTTTGTGGTCCTGGTGTTTATTTCCTGTTTCATTGCCATTCCGATAGCATATTATTTTTTAGACGCGTGGCTTGCAAAATATGAATACCGTACCGAAATATCGTGGTGGATATTTGCCGCGACGAGTTTAGCGGCATTGTTGATCACATTATTGACCGTAAGTTATCAGGCTGTGAAAGCAGCGTTGATGAAACCGGTCAACAGTTTGAGATCGGAATAAAAATCCCGAAGGGATTTAATATTCATAGCCCGGAGCGCCAGCTCCGGGCTATGAATATGGGTGCGGTGTCGACTACATGTGTTAAGCCTACGACACGGGCATTCGATGTTGCTAGACCCGAAACGCCGATAATGACGTCTCACGATGCTCATTAAAGCGCAAACGATGCGAACTCGGACTTAACTTCGGGCTGCCAGAAATTCGATTTTAAACGGCGGATACATTCTAAGCGACAGTGCTTCGTGGGATGATGGTTCAAAATATGCGCTTTGAGTCGATTTTGTATTATCTTGAACTCATGAGAATTGAAAATTTTAATCGTACCATCGATATCTGGATTAAGGCTTTAGAAGGTTACGACTACGACCAGCTGACAACCAGGCCTTCGCCTACCAGTTGGTCCATTGGACAGGTTTACATGCACCTGTTGGACGATACTTCCTATTACATAGAGCAGATACAAATCTGTGTCACGAACAATGATCATGCAAATGACCAGGCAACTCCTGCAGGTAAAATCATGCTTCTTAATAATGACTTTCCCGATGAAATGTTGGAAGGGTCACCGGCGAACGCTTACATGCCACAACCTGAAAGTAAGGAGCAGTTGATGAGCGGACATTTTGAATTTAAAAGCGGCGATGAATAATGCTGCTACTTTGATTTCTGAAAGTCCGTTTCACGGAAAAACCAAACATCCCGGATTGGATTATTTTAGCGCTAACGAATGGCTTCAGTTTGCCGACATGCATCTTCGGCATCATTTAAGGCAGAAGAAACGGATCGATGAGCTTCTGGAAGGAGTTAAACGAATTACTTAACCACGGAGACGCGAAGGCGCGGAGTTCCGCAAAGTTTATTCTATACTCTCCGTGCCTTCGTGCCTCCGTGGTAAAAATATCGTGCTAAGATTTTGTCGACAACTCCATCGCTGTACGCTCCTTCATTTTGAGCCCAAACAATGGCCGGAGAATGTTTACCCTTCTAATTAATTCATACGTCAAAAAGCATCCAACTACTGTGAACAACAACACCAAAACAAATTGAAGCCGAACATCAATATCGAAACGAAATATCAGCATAGATCCTAGGTATAAAAAAATCATATGCAGTATGTAGACTGGATAAGCCGCCTGGCTTAAGTAGTCTAAGTCTTTACTCGGATGGTTAAGATATTTATAGGCAAAAGCGAATACAGAAAAGATCCAGAAATTCGATTCGACAGGTATCAGGTAAAGCGGTGCCCTTAGTTCAAAATAAAAATAACGGATCCCGAAAAGGAGGACGGCTGCCGTTAAAAACACCCAGCGCCATTTCAACATCATGCTCCAAAAATTATCGCCACTTAACACAAAGCAAAAGCCGAAGAAAAATGCCACAAATCCCAGGAAGAAACCGTGCCAGGTCATGGCATACAATTCGTAGGGATTTGGCTTGACCAACATTGCTTCGGCTACGAAGGCCGCAATCACTAGCAACAAGCCCAATGGG
The DNA here is from genome assembly GCA_963739105.1 of uncultured Bacteroidota bacterium. Classification (GTDB taxonomy): domain Bacteria; phylum Bacteroidota; class Bacteroidia; order Cytophagales; family Cyclobacteriaceae; genus Chryseolinea. Next base: position 16,398 of record CAVTZI010000030.1, read on the forward strand.
TTGCCCAACACTCTTTTTATGCCGCTAACGAATTGTCCGCCTTCATTCTTTTTTAAGTAAAAAAAGACGGGTGATAAAATTACAACATAGAGAAAAATATTTCCGAGAAACCATAAGTGCCCGGGGTTGGGGGAATAATCTCGATCAAATTGATAATACGATTGCCAAATGAATAAAGAGATGGGAAAAATAACAAACATCCCAAACAGGAATGGAACCAGGATCCTCAGCGAGCGCTCCATCAACAGTTGTTTCCAGTTTCGATTCTGAATGGCAAAGTAAACTCCCATTCCCGATACAAAAAACAGGAGCGGTATTCTCCAAATATTTAGCATCTGCATGGGGATCCATAACGATCCCCATGTTTTTTCATTTGCGATAAATCCAATCATGATTCCCCAGGGCTGGAAGCCAATAGCGACATGGTATATTAGAAGCAAGCCGATGGCAATTACTCTTACCCAATCGATATCGTATCTTCTGTTGATAGTTGGCATGGTGTTCTGCATTTTATAATAAGAGTTCCATTATTTCAACATGGTTGCAATTTCGGGCCTTGTTTTTTCAATGTATGCATAGTCCAGTTTAAGTCCCATGGGACCTAACATCTTTCCCATCATATCATAGGCATTCTTCACATCAGCGAAAGGACCTGCCACGTTCTCATAAGGTGTTGCGCCATATTTGTTCTTAATCGTCTTGTCGGCACCCTTATCCAATAACATCTTGACGATCTCGGGTCGGCAAAAGAAGGCAGCGGTATGCAAAGCGGTAGATCCATCGTTGTTCTGGAAGTTGATGTCTGCGCCAGCGTCGATGAGGAACTTAGCCATTTCCGGTTTACCAAAAACGGAGGCAGAAATCAGTGGACTTGATCCTCCAAATGGATCTTTTTCATTTATGTTGGTGCCAGCCGCGATATGTTGTTTAAGGGCTTCCAGGTTTTCTGTTACGACAGCAGTATGGATATCTACTGCCGGAGGCTTGACGTCGGCTTGGGAACTGTCAGTTGAACCCGCTTTTTGTGATGAATCGTCCTTGCTTTTACAGGATGCTATAAATAATAACAATACTAAAAAGGTGATTTTAGTAACGGCAGCTAATGAATGGATTTTTTCTGTTTTCATGATGGTAGTGCGTTAAGATGATTTGCGATTTTCAATGACGTAAAGAACGAAGGAGCAGTTCATGATAGCCAAAACGTTTGCGGCCAAAACCATCAAGTTTGCGGGAAACAGTATAAATTATGACGAATCGATATAAATTTTGATGCAAATGGGTCCGTAAAGGCTAAATTTTAAGTGCCTGCCTGCGAGCTTGCGGCAGAACGCGAGGGCTCAAAATTGGCGCTGTGGCAAGTTTCTTAACTTCGATAATTGAGGCATTCAAACTGTAATTATTTGCCCTCACACGAAACATATTTACAAGACACCTTTATTGTCGGAACAACTCCAACACCCAGAACATCAACACGTCAACACTTTAATGGCCGATCCGACTACCATAGAAAACGACTTCCTGAGCCAACTAACCGTCATTGTGGACAAGAACATTTCCAATGAACAGTTTGGGGTTTCCGAGCTGGCAGATGAAATGAACATGAGCCGCTCGAACCTGTTGCGCAAAGTAAAAAAGCAGACCAAGCTATCTGTCAGTCAGCTGATCAGTCAGGTGCGATTGAAACGGGCCATGGAACTTTTGCGAAAATCCTCCTTTAATGTTTCAGAAGTATCACAGCAGGTGGGTTTTAGCAGTACATCTTATTTTATCAAATGCTTCCGGGAGTACTATGGATATCCGCCGGGGGAGGTAGGAAAGCGACCTGAGGAACAGGTGGTTGCTGTTCCCGCATATCAACCCAAGACAAAACGAAACCTGCTTATCCTGGCATCGGTTGGACTAGTGGTTGCATTAGCCGTTGGGTTATTTATATACAAGCCACCTTCTTCATCCGGATCATCAGTTATTGAGAAATCTGTGGTAGTGCTGCCTTTTAAGAATGAAAGCAACGACTCAACGAATATTTATCTGATCAATGGATTGATGGAGTCCACGCTCAATAACCTTCAAAAAATAAAAGACTTGAAAGTTATCAGCAGGACTTCCGCGGAAAAATATCGAAATACCACCAAGTCCATACCTGAAATGGCCAAGGAGCTGAATGCAAATTATTTTATTGAAGGGAGCGGCCAAAAGATAGGCGACAGGATCTTATTAAATATCCAGTTGATCGAAGGTTCAACAGACAAACACCTGTGGGCAAATCAATATAGGAGAGAGGCCAAAGATATTTTTGCATTGCAGCAGGAGATTGCCAAGAATATCGCGGAAGAAATTCAGGCGATTATAACGCCGGAAGAAGCGCAGCGGATCGGAAAAAATCCCAACGGATAACGTGGTAGCGTATGATCTTTTTCTAAAAGGCAGGGAGGAGTTTTACAAAGGCGGTCGTAAGAATCTTGAGGCTGCGATTCCGATTTTCAAAAAGGCCATAGAACATGACGGTGAATTTGCCCTGGCTTATGCAGAGATTGCTTTGATCTATTATTATCTGGACATGTTTCAGGCCGAGAAAAAGTATACCGCCGAAATGAACAGCTACGCGGATAAGGCTTTGTTATTTGATCCGAAGCTTGCAAACAGTCTGGTGGCCAAAGCGTTGTATTACATGCACAATAAAGAGTATGAGCTGGCGGTTCCATACCTGGAAAAAGCATTGGAATACACTCCCAATTCCATTTTGGCAATTAACTATCTCGCGCTGATATACAACAACAATATTCCGAATACAACAAAATATCTTGAGTATGCGCTAAAGGGAGTGAGGTTGGAGGCCAATGCGCAGGATTCTGCAACTACGAGCAATAATTATTTAAGGCTAAGCGATGCGTTGATACAAACCGGATTTGTGGATGAAGCGCTTAAGTATTGCAATAAGTCGTTGGACTATAATCCCAAAAATTTCTTTTCAAGGTGGGTTAAGGTCTTCATCCTTTATGCAAAGGACAAAGATCTTAATAAAACGAAGCAATTGCTGCTTCAAGAGCTGAAAAGAGATACAACGCAGCTGGTGATGGTAGAGGAAATTGCAAAGGTTCATTATCTCATGGGCGATTTTGAAGGTGCCTATCCGTACTATAAGAAATTTATTGAATTAAAAGATGCATATCATTTGGATATCTTTAAAAACGAAGACTTAAAGATCGGCATTGTACTAGAAAAGGTTGGTCAAAAAGAGAAAGCGCAAGAATTCATCAAAAGTTTTAAGAACTACGCCGATAACGATAAGTCTATCTACAAACACTTGAATCTGGCTGGATACTACGCCTACCTGGGTGATGACGACAAGTCAATCGAACACATGAAATTGTTTTCAAAAGAAGAGAACCTTAAATACTGGGTTCTTTTGTTCGACAGTGATCCGATTGTCGAAGCTGTGAAAGATCATCCTGAGTTCGACAAAGTAATGGGGGACATCGAAAAGAAGTTTTGGAAAACCCATGAGGAGATCAAGGTGACGCTGGAAGAAAAGGGACTGCTTTAGCTGTCGTCAAGAAAAATATCCATATAAAGCGCGCGTAAAAACTATTTTGATCTGCCGATCATCTTACTGCTAAATAAAACCTTGGCTGTGAGATTATTCTTCCTGGGACTGTTAATAGTGTCCGCAAGCCTGCAAGCGCAAGACAAAGAAGCTTTTAATTTCGATAGGAAATATCACCCGGACAGTCTAAAACGTTGGACGCAAAGTGTTATGACCGAACTCAGCAGAAAGCATCCCGGCTTTAACCGCTACACATCAAAAGCGCGATTTGATTTTTTAATTGATTCTACGGTCCAAACAATTACAGATTCATTAACTACCATAGATTTTTATAGAAAGCTAAAACCATTGTTTGCGCAGATTGGATGTTTACACACAGCTGTAACACTTTCTGACGAGTACGAGACCTATATCGACAAAGGTCCAACGTTAATTCCCTTTGAAATTTTTATTGATGCTGACAAACGCGTATTCGTCACAAAGAATCATTCCACTACGGCGATACCACTAAAAAGTGAAATACTTGCAATCAATAACAAACCAATAGGTGAAATACTTGGTATCCTCCTAAAATCAATTCCTTCGGACGGTTACAACGAGACTGAAAAAATACTGATGCTAAATCATCGGTTTGCGTTTTGGTATCGGACCATTATTGATGAGAGTCAGAACTTTGAAGTCGAAATTCTTTCAAATGATAAGTGGCGACGTATCGAGGTGAAGGGAATATCAAAAGAGGTTTTTCCAACTATGGATTCGCTGGAGTCTTCTCATAAGAAGCAGTTACATTTTAAGATTGCAAACGGCATTGGCGTTCTTACCATTCATTCCTTTGCGAAATCAGTCATTAAAAGAAATGGACAGAATTTTAAAAAGTTTATAAAAGCCACCTTTAAAGATCTCGAAGAAAAGCAGATTAAAAATCTTGTTGTTGACCTTCGTTATAACACAGGAGGAACCGACGGTAATGCTGCGCTGCTGGCATCCTACTTTTTCGATAAGCCATTTAGATATTGGGATAGAATTGAAGTCACGGAACCATTGCTAAAGAGATCAAAGGAGTGTACAAATTGTTTTATCGTAAGCCCCTCAAGAAAGACAGCTACTTACCACTGGCGAGACAACATGGTTCACCAATGAATTTGACTATTACAAAATCCAGAAGCCGGCAAAATTCCCTTTTGCGGGTCGAGTCATATCGTATTGACCAACGGTTTGTGTCTGTCATCGTGCGCCGACTTAGTAGCAATCCTTGCTCATAATAAAAAAGCAAAGGTGGTGGGGCAGGAGAGTGGTGGTGGCTATCAGGGAAATACTAGCGGCATGATGCCAAAAACCAAAATACCAACCGGACTTGAAATAACAGTTCCGTTATTGAAGTATACCAATGCCGTTGACCCAATGGTAAATATTGGTCGAGGGAACAATACCTGATTACGCTGTAACGCCTACCGTTGGATGATTGGATTGAGAAGAAAGACGTTGAAATGGAATTTGTAATGCAATTGATTAGGACAATGCAATGACTTCTTCCCAACGAGAATACATTCCATAGGTATCGTTTCTAATGCGAATCCCTTGATACCTTATCCCCGGAACCACCCACCAGGAAATCCATATCAGCACCCAAGTGTGCCGGCTGAACGTGTTTTATATACAAGCTCACGTATCCACGCGCTGCAACCGGTGGGGGTGCCTTAAATTTCTCCTTTCGGCTTTTAAGCTCGGCATCGCTTAGGTCTACCGTTAGCGACCGATTGGGAACATCCAGTGTAATGACATCTCCTGTTTGAATGACGGCAAAATTTCCGCCGGCGGCGGCTTCCGGAGAAGCATGTAATACAACCGTTCCAAATCCTGTACCACTCATCCGGCCATCAGAAATACGAACCATATCGTTATTCCTCTTTCTAATAATTTTTTTGGCAATCCCATATTACCTACTTCAGGCATACCGGGATAACCGCGCGGGCCGACATTTTTCAGCACCAGAATATTCGTTTCATCTACTTCCAATGCATCATCGTCAATGCGTGCTTTATAATCTTCAATGTTCTCAAATACGATTGCTTTGCCAGTATGCTTCATTAAATGTGCACTCGCGGCAGATGGTTTTATCACGGCGCCTCCTTCACATACATTGCCTTTTAAAATTGCAAGTCCTGTGGCTTTATTAAAAGGTTTGTCAACAGTGGCAATGACATCGCTATTATAACAGCATGCATCACTGCAATTTTCTTTAACAGTTTTTCCGTTGACGGTTATACAATCTCCATGAAGAATCCCATCCAGCGCTTTTTGCACAACGGGAAGGCCACCTGCATAATACAAGTCCTCCATAAAATATTTTCCGGAAGGCTGAAGGTTAACAATGAGCGGAATGTTGGCGCTAAGCGGGTCAAAATCATCCAGCGAAAGTGGCACGCCTATGCGCCCGGCAATCGCTAAAAGGTGGATTACAAAATTTGTTGATCCTCCAATAGCAGCATTTACCTTAATGGCGTTTTCAAAAGCTTTGCGTGTGAGCACATCGGATAACCTCATGTTTTCACGTACCATCTCAACAATTCGTAATCCGGAAAGTTGAGCCAACACTTTTCGCCTTGAATCGGCCGCAGGAATAGCCGCATTTCCGGGAAGGGAGAGCCCAAGTGATTCAACCATACAAGCCATTGACGATGCTGTACCCATTACTGCGCAATGTCCCTGACTCCGGCACATAGCACCCTCGATAGTAATCAATTCTTCCTGGTTGATTTTATTTACCCGTATGTCGTCGTGATAGCGCCAGATATCGCTTATTCCAATACTTGTACCGCGATGATGTCCAGTTAGCATGGGTCCACCCGAAACAACAAGCGTTGGAAGGTTCACGCTGCACGCACCCATAACTAATGAAGGAGTTGTTTTGTCGCAACCACATAATAAGACGACGCCATCCAATGGATTCGCACGAATAGATTCTTCCACTTCCATACTCGCCAGGTTGCGATACAACATGGCAGTTGGTTTGATAAGCGTTTCACCCAATGACATGGCTGGAAATTCCACAGGAAAACCACCCGCTTCGTGAATACCTCGTTTAACCCGTTCAGCCAGTTCCCTAAAATGAGCGTTGCAGGGTGTGAGCTCACTCCATGTATTGCAGATTCCGATAACAGGTTTGTTATTGAATTCATAATCGGGAATTCCCTGATTTTTCATCCACGCACGATATATAAATCCATCTTTTCCTTTCCGGCCAAACCAATCTGCGCTTCTTAATTTTTTTTCTTCCACGTGATTTCTCTTTAATGATTCGTTTTTTGTTGAAGGTATCAATTAAAAGTAAGTATTTTTTTACATTCAGGGCAAAGCCTTAACCCTGGAAATAAATTGTCAAAAATAATTGTTGTGACAATGCTTAAGATTGCGAACTAGAAGCAAAGAAGTTTCGTCGTCACAATAGGACATTTCGTTTTGGTTTAGAATAATTCACGTACAGTTTTCACCTGTTATAACCAAGATTTTCCCTCGAACATAATTAAATACATCAAATCGAAACAAGAAGTCTTCGAAAGTTGCCCATATTATTTATTACTTCTAATTTAGGTTGGATAGTTGTGAAGACATACATATTAAACTCAACCTTGAAAACTCATGGAGAATTTTACACTAGATCGAAGACATTTTATTAAAGGAGCCACAGCATCGCTGGCACTTTCAGCATTAGGCGCGCATGGCATGGACACGCCGAATCAAGCGAAAACGCTGCGCGTGGCATTGATTGGAACGGGTTGGTATGGTAAAAGCGATTTGTTCAGGCTAATACAGGTAGCATCCGTAGAAGTTGTTGCGCTTTGTGACGTCGATAAAAATGTGTTGTCGGCGGCGGCGGATCTGGTAAGCAAACGCCAGAAGTCCGGTAAACGTCCGAAGCTTTATGGTGACTATAGGAAAATGCTTTCTGAAAATAAACTTGATATCGTAGTAATCGGGACACCCGACCACTGGCATGCATTGCAGATGATCGATGCGGTCAAAGCGGGCGCCCACGTCTATGTGCAAAAGCCCATCAGTGTGGATGTAATGGAAGGAGAGGCCATGGTGGCCGCCGCCCGCAAATACAATAAGGTTGTTCAGGTCGGTACGCAGCGAAAAAGTACACCGCATCTTATCGAAGCCAAGAAGAATATTGTTGACGCAGGTTTGTTGGGTAAGATCTCTCACGTAGAAATGTGTTGCTACCTTCACATGCGCAATGGTGCGAATCCTCCTTTGGAACCTGTGCCTGATTTTCTGGACTATGAAATGTGGACGGGGCCGGCGCCATTACGTCCCTATGATGGCATCCCTCACCTTCGTTGGTGGCGTGCGTTTATGGAGTATGGCAATGGTATCACGGGCGATATGTGTGTGCATATGCTCGATACCGTCCGGTGGATGTTAAAACTCGGTTGGCCTACACGCATCACCTCGCATGGCGGTATTTATGTGCAGAAGGAAGCCAAATCAAATATTGCCGATACTCAGACCGCTATCTTTGAATATCCTGAGCTGAATTGTGTTTGGCAGCACAGGACGTGGGGTACACCTGATAATCCTGATTATCCATGGTCCTTCACACTTTATGGCGACAAAGGAACACTGCTCGCAAGCACGATGCGATATGACTTTACCCCGGTTGAAAAGGATGCTCCCAAGATTCATAAAGATGTGGTTTACGAAAAAGAAAAATACCCGGAAGATCTTACGGAAGAACGCATCGAATTAAATGCAGCGCCCGCGACGCGATTACACATGCTCGATTTCCTGGCGGCGATTGAAAAGAGCAGCCGCCCGGTGGCTGACATTGAAGAAGGGCATATTTCTACGGCCAGCTGTATTCTCGCGAACATTTCCATGCAAACCGGCCGGCCTGTGGTGTATGATCCAAAAAAACGACAGATTGTAGGTGATGCTGAAGCGAACGCACTTTTGCAGCGTCCTTACCGTCAACCGTGGGTGCATCCAGATCCTAACAACGTCTAAAAGCGTTTTTTTGAAAAACTACAGAATTTCATTCGACATGTTCGGACGTCGTTCGAATCTAAAGGCCTTTTTGATCCTTGTTTGTATGGTAACAGGCCTGGGTTATTCGAGCTGTACAAAAAAAACAGGTACTGAGGAAGGCGAGGGGCCTTCGCCCGAGCGTTCTCCTGCCGAAGAATTGTCATCCTTCCAACTTTCGGACGGCTTGCAGATTCAACTTGTTGCCGCTGAGCCCATGGTTCAGGATCCTGTCGTGATCATGTTTGATCCGGATGGTAGGCTATGGGTTGTGGAGATGCGTGGGTTTATGCCGGACATCGATGGCAATGGCGAAAATGAGCGCGTCGGCCGGGTGTCTATTTTGGAAGACACCGATGGCGATGGACAAATGGATGCTAGCAAAATTTATATCGATAGCCTGATCATGCCTCGCTCATTGGCCTTGGTTCCGGGCGGCGCTTTGGTCGTTGAAAATCAATCCTTATGGCTTACGCAAGATACGAATGGGGATCTCCAGGCAGATACTAAAACGTTATTGGACTCTGCCTATGCAGGCGGTCCAAGCCCGGAACATTCTGGTAACGGGCTATGGCGAAACACGGACAACTGGTACTACAATGCCAAGTCTCGATTTCGTTATCATTTAAAAGATGGAAAATGGCTTCGGGATAGCACGGAGTTCCGCGGCCAGTGGGGGATCAGCCACGATGATGAAGGCAGGCTGTATTACAATTATAATTGGTCACAACTTCATGCCGATCTTGTACCTCCGAATTATCTCACCCGAAATAAAAATCATACACCAACGACCGGCATAGATCATGGACTCACCATTGACAGGAGAATTTATCCCATCCGGCCAAATCCGGCCGTGAACCGCGGATACATACCGGGAACGTTGGACAAGGAAGGTCGATTGCTTGAGTTCACGGCGGCGTGCTCGCCATTTTTCTATCGCGCAACGACGTTGCCCAAAGAGTACTATGGAAATGTTTTTGTTTGTGAGCCTTCCGGAAATTTGGTGAAGCGTAATGTTGTGGAAGACAAAGGAATATTGTTGACCGCGCATGATCCGACACCTGGGAAAGAATTTCTCGCTTCAACAGACGAACGCTTCCGTCCCGTTTTTCTAACAACGGGTCCCGATGGTGCCCTCTACGTGGCTGATATGTACAGGGGGCTGGTACAACACGGACTTTATGTAACACCTTACCTTCGCGAGCAGACGATCCAACGCAAACTGGTTAAGCCGATAAACCGCGGACGTATTTGGCGAATTGTACCGAAGGGCTGGAAGCCGTCAAAGCCCACCAAACTTTCGACTGCTTCCTCCGACGAATTGATTGCCACACTGTCGAACGTCAACGGATGGTATCGGGATGTAGCCCAACGGTTGCTCGTAGAACGAGGTGACAAATCTGTACGTGCTTCGTTGGAGCATTTGGTCTTAAACGGTACCAACGACCTGGCACGGTTTCATGCATTATGGACATTGGAGGGATTAAATGCTTTGGACCCTAATGTCCTGTTCCAGCTCCTTGACGACCGAAATTCTCTGGTAAGGACAACGGCTGTACGTTTGCTCGAACCGTTCGCCAGGGAGAATAAAGATATCCGCTCGAAGCTTGGCCAAGCGCTACTGTCGGTTTCGAAAAATGCACCATTGGAGCAAGTGCTTCAGATATCACTTACTGCCTATGCACTGGACCCGGAGATGTCGCATCCGCTTTTAGCGGGTATCGTTGAAAAATATGATACGTCTGCGTTGATTCGAGATGCTGTGATGAGCAGTTTGGAAGACCAGGAGTTCACTTTTATGAAGATGCTATGGACATCACCATCCTGGCAGTCATCTGATCCCGCCAAGGAAATTTTTCTGGAGATGCTTACAACTGCGATCGTAAAAAAGAGAGCTCCTCAAGAATTAGCAGCACTTTTATCTATGCTACCTCCCGACAAAAATGCAATGGGATGGAAGGAAAGGACAGTGCTTACAGGAATTTCTATCCAGGGAAAAAACAAAATGAAACCTATCCGACTTGCTGCTGAGCCAAAAATATTGGTGAAGCGTGAGGCAAACGATGATCAGCTTCAAACGCTGGCGGCTATGTTTGAATGGCCCGGCCACGTAGCCGATACCAGTGCCGTGCAGCGGAAAAATCCGCTTAATGAAAATGAACAAAAACAATTTGTTTCGGGCCGACAGCTCTATCTAACAACGTGCGCCGGATGCCACGGCTCGGATGGGCGAGGCCAGCCACGGTTCGCTCCGACGCTGATAGGATCGGACTGGGTGTCGGGAGATGAAAAGCGTTTGGCGCTTAATCCTTCTGCATGGTATGGAAGGTCCTATTCAAGTTAATGGAAAACGGTATGATGCTCCGGAGATACTTCCTGTGATGCCCTCACATTCAACCATGGACGACGCCGACATTGCTTCGATCTTAACGTATATTCGAAACGAGTGGGGGAATGCAGGCGGTGCAGTAAGCAGGCGTACCGTTGGCATGACGCGGGTGACGTCACAGGGAAGAGTAGTACCCTGGACGGCAGCAGAACTCAATAAATATGTTACGGAAACAAAAATTCCTAAAGAGAACTAAGCTATACTAAATCATTTATTACGATGGACCGACGAGAATTTTTACAAGAAACGAGTTCGAAAGGCCTCGGCATTATGGCGCTGCCTTTCCTGAATGTCCCTGCCTTTTTGAAAGAGAATCGAATGGGCGTAGTCGTTCATTCGTACGGAAGTCGGTGGAATTCTAAAATACAAAGTCAGAAGTATCCTGGCTTTACAAATGCTATCGAACTCCTGGAACACTGCCATCAAATCGGTGCAGGCGGCATTCAAGTCGTAGTAAAGGACTGGACCGAAGACTTTGCCAAAAAACTTCGCGACCGGCGGGAGAAACTTGGCCTTTACCTGGAAGGATCTATCGGAGTGCCTTACCAGGCGGATGATGTCGCGAGGTTTGAAAAAGAGGTGATCAATGCCAAAGAAGCGGGGGCTGTGATCTTAAGGACCGTAACTTCAGGTGGCCGGCGATATGAAGTTTTTCATTCGCCAGCGGAGGTTGATGAATTCAAAAAGAAAGCCATGGTTTCGCTTCAATTGGCTGAGCCTATACTTCGGAAACATAAAGTGAAACTGGCAGTGGAAAATCATAAAGACTGGCGAGCGCCTGAACTGGCCAACGCATTGAAGCAACTGAACAGTGAGTGGGTAGGCGTGACGTTGGATTTTGGAAATAGCATTTCCCTCGTTGAGGATCCGATGGAGGTTATCGAAACACTGGTACCGTTTGTTGTTAGCACGCACGTAAAGGACATGGGTGTTGAAGAATATGCTGACGGATTTCTTTTATCAGAAGTTCCGTTGGGAAAAGGTTTTTTGGATTTGGCAAAAATCGTTCAACTCTGTAAAAAGCATAATCCAACCGTTGCCTTCAATCTCGAAATGATTACACGTGATCCCTTGCAAATCCCATGTTTGAAAGACGAATATTGGAAGGTATTCGAGGGAATTCCTGGTAGCGAGCTTGCCCGGACGTTGCGCATGGTCAAGCAGCATCCTTACGGTTCGCCGCTTCCACGAGTTTCGCAGTTGAGTGGAGAGGAGAAGCTGGCCGTGGAGGAGGAAAATATTGTGAAGTGTCTTGCTTATAGTAAAGAGAGACTGGGGTTGGTTTGAAGAAAATTCAAAAATTGAAAGATTAGAAAATTAGAAGATTGGTATAAGTTTAATAATTCATTACGACAATTGTACTATGAGCAGAGAAATACTTCCGGGAATTAAACAATTTGACTTAAGTGGAAAGGTCGCGCTGGTTACCGGCGGATCAAAGGGATTAGGTCTGGCGATGGCAGCTGGATTGGCGTCGGCAGGCGCAAAGATTATGTTGGTAAACCGGAATGCAGACGAAGGCGATCAGGCAGCCAAAGATCTCGCCGCTGATTTTGGAGTAGAAGCTACTTTCTTTCAGCGCAGATGTCAGTGATCAGCAGCAAACCGAAGCCATGGCAAAGGCAGCGTTGGATACTTTTGGTAAAATTGATATTCTTATCAATAGTGCGGGTATTAATATACGTGGTCCCATTGATGAGCTCAGCCTGGAGGACTTTAATAAAGTCATGCATGTCAACGTAACGGGTACCTGGCTCTGCTCACGCGCGGTAACGCCGCACATGAAGAAAAATAAAAGTGGTAAAATTATCAATCTCGCCAGTACGCTGGGATTGGTGGGTCTTGCGAACCGAACGCCTTATACTTCAAGTAAAGGTGCCGTTGTACAAATGACACGGGCGCTGGCTTTGGAATTAGCGCCTTTTAATATCAATGTCAACGCGCTTTGTCCCGGGCCTTTTTTAACGGAGATGAACTTGCCGATCGCGGATACCGAGGAGGGAAAAAAGTTTGTCGTGGGGGCCACTGCACTCGGACGGTGGGGTAAGCTTCAAGAGATTCAGGGTGCAGCAATTTTTCTGGCCAGCGATGCAGCCAGTTACATGGTTGGCACCATGCTAACTGTCGATGGGGGATGGACCGCACGATAAAATCAACATGTAAATCTTTATTTGTATAATCCTTTCACCCATCGCTGACATGAACTCACTCGACAGTACCAGCAAAAAAACCAACATGCGATACGGGATGCTTTCCCTGGTTTTTATAAATGTTGTGATCAACTATTTGGATCGTAGTAATCTTTCTGTCGCAGCTTCTGGCCTGGGCGCAGAGTTAAAATTGTCATCGGTTGAGCTGGGATTATATTTTTTCTGCTTTTGGCTGGTCGTACGCCGCATTGCAAATCCCGGGAGGTTTGGTGGCGGACCGGATCATCCCCAGAATACTATACGGAGCTTGCCTGATCACCTGGTCTCTTGGCGACAATAGCCCAGGGGTTTGTCAATGGCTTTGCCAGCTTATTCGGTTTCCGGCTGGCGACAGGAGCTTTCGAAGCGCCTTCTTATCCGATCAACAACAGGATTGTTACGAGCTGGTTTCCGGACCATGAAAGAGCATCAGCCATTGCGTTATTTGTTTCAGGACAGTTTATAGGTCTTGCATTTCTCACGCCGGTATTGGTTGCACTTCAATTTTATGCCGGTTGGAGAGGACTATTTATCGTAACAGGAGCCGTTGGCTTAGTGTGGGGAATCGTTTGGTATATTTTGTACCGCGATCCTTTGGATAGTAAACGAGTCAATCAAGCGGAACTCGACTACATTGAAAAGGGAGGAGGAGTTTTCAAAAAGAAGACGGCAGAAAAGACTTCCGCCTGGCGATGGGAGGACTGGAAGCAAGTCCTTACCAGCCAAACATTATGGGGTGTTTACATTGCGCAATTTTGTGTGAACGCGACGCTCTGGTTTTTTCTCACCTGGTTTCCAACTTACCTCGTTCAATACCGTGGATTAAATTTCTTAAAAAGCGGATACCTTGCGTCGATACCTTTTTTGTCAGCTTGCGCCGGCTTGCTGTTATCCGGATTTCTTTCTGATCGGTTGATCAGCAAAGGAAGATCAGTTAGTATGGCTCGAAAGACTCCCATTATCATCGGCCTTATTCTATCCGGCAGTATCGTTGGGGCAAATTATGTTGACGATACAGCCCTCATCATTTCATTCATGTCGCTGGCTTTTTTTGGTGCGGGCATGGCATTGATCTCCTGGGTATTCGTGTCACTGTTATCCCCTAAACACTTGATTGGATTGACGGGAGGTATATTTAATTTCGCGGGCAACTTAGCGTCCATCGTTGTTCCGATCGTCATTGGGTTTCTTGCCAGTGGCGGAAATTTTAAACCGGCACTCGTATTCGTTGGTGCGTTAGGTATTGTCGGCGCCTGCTCCTACATATTTCTCGTTGGAAAAATTGAAAGAGTTTCTGCGAAGTAAAGTCACCAAATCATGTTAACTTTTTTGCCACGAAGTCACGAAGGCACAAAGTTTCACAAAGGTCGTATCTTAGCGACTTTGTGAACCTTTGTGTCTTAGTGCTCTTCGTGGCAAAAGCATTGCGTCTTGTAGCGAAAATTCCCCATCGTAATATTTTTTGTAACCTTTTCAAGGATATCATATCAAAAGTATAGGCGGGTCATATTAACACCAAATTATTACGACGATGAAAAGGAAACTACTTTTGATCATCTTGGGTGGCATAATCATACAATGCTCTTCACCAAAAAAATCAGAGCGACAAGCCAAGGATGAATCAGGCAATCCTAATGCGTGGAATACAAGCATTACGGAAAACGCAACGGACATGCTAGAGAAAGGCAAAGCCGTTTTTCGATTTGAAACGTTCGGAGATGAAGCCTTCTGGACGGACAAGCTTCAATTGCACCGCGCTATCGCAGACGAAAAGGCTGGTGGCATCGGAAAGGGATTAACACCAAAGGCAGCATTGGCCGCTGGATTAAAAGTTGACCTCGATGTGTTGCCCGAATCCGTAAAGAAAGACATCAAGGAAGGAAAAATTCTGGACGATACAGATGCAACCCTTGCGTTAATTAAATTGAACGCTGTCGTCGGCGTCGTTGGTAATTTTGATGAGGGAAAATTAAAATCGATTGGCCTTACCTGTGCCGTTTGTCACTCCACAGTTGATAGCGAGACAGGTATCGGTAAACGATTGGACGGATGGCCGAATCAGGATCTTAATGTTGGCGCGATCATTTCTATGGCTCCTGATCTTTCAGTATTTACAGAAAGTCTTAACGTTGACATAGAAACATTGAAGAAAGTTTTAGCGAGCTTGGGGCCCTGGTAAATTTGATGCAGAGCTCAACCTCGATGGCAAAGCAATGCGACCCGATGGCAAACCGGCAGCGACACTCATACCTGAGGCCTTTGGTCACGCTGGACATAATTTACATACGTGGACCGGCGGCTGGGGAACAGTGACGTATTGGAACGCTTATGTTGCCAATCTTGAGCTAAACGGTCAGGGAAATTTTTACGATCCAAGGTTGATGAATGCAGAGCAATTTCCTATTGCTGCGAAAGCTGGTCTCGGAAAAAAGAAGAGTGCAGAGGATAAGATAAGCGACAAGCTTGCTGCATTGCAATTTTATCAGCTGGCAATTCCAGCACCAAAGCCGCCAAAGGGTTCCTTTAACGAAGAGGCTGCGGGTCGCGGTAAAATATTGTTTAACGAAAAAGCACAGTGTGCATCTTGCCACGTTCCACCGCTTTTCACGGAACCCGGATATAATGCACACAAACCTGAAGAAATTGGTATTGATGACTTTCAGGCTAATCGTTCGCCGGACAAAACCTATGTTACCCAGGGATTAAAAGGATTATGGATACGCAAACGGGGATTTTATCATGACGGAAGATTTGCAACGCTGCTTGATGTCATAAACCATTACGATAATTTTAAAAAGCTCGGCTTAACTGATTCTGAAAAAACCGATTTAGTCGAATACCTAAAATCATCTATAAAACGCGCCAACGTTCAGATCTTTTTTCGCCACGAAGACCAAGACACAAAGTTTCACAAAGGTCGAAGAACGCACTTCTTCGACCTTGTGAAACTTTGTGTCTTGCGTCTTTGTGGCAATCTCTACAAATCTGGATTAAACGTACAACACCAACACCTCGAACCCCAACACCTCAACACTCTAATATGTAGCGCGACCCCCCGAGACATCAAACACAAACCCCGTTGTAAACGTGGATTCCTTTGAAACAATCCACGCAGAAATTGCGGCAACTTCCTCAATTGTCCCCAATCGTTTCATAGGGATCTTAGCAGTTAGAAACGCTAACTGCTCCGGAGCGGTTTTTTCATTCATGGCAGTCTTGATAACTGCTGGTGCAAGACCGTTTACTGTAATTCCGGTTTCAGCATATTCTTTCCCGATACCTTTTACTAATCCGATCACACCGGCCTTCATCGCGGTGTAGCCCGCCATAAATGGGTTGCCTTCTTTGCCCGCCATTGACGCCAATAATAAAATACGGCCGTAATTATTTTTCTCCATCACCTTGATGGCGTACTTGGTCATCAGGAAAGTTCCTTTGAGGTTGATTCCATAAATATGATCAAAGTCTTCTGTCTTGTAGTCAGTGATTTTGATAGCGGTAGGCCCCACGATACCAGCAGCGTTAACCATGATGTCAATTTTTCCATACCTGTTTTCGACTTGGTCGATACCTTGTTTGACCGAATTCTCGGACGCAATATCGACAACGATTCCCTCCGCGGCGTATCCCATTTTTTTAAAATCGCTGACCGTTTGCTGCAATAGTTTTTCATTGATATCAAAGAGTACAACGTTGCATCCTTCCGATGCAATGCGCGCTGCAATACCTTTACCCAGTCCATCGGCTCCCCCAGATATAACTGCTACTTGATTTTCAAATCGTTTCATGTGTTTGTGTTTTTGCCTACATTTTAGTTAACTCAGCACCACGTGATATGCGCTGGTCATACATTACAGAATGAACAAGTATAAGGAATTATTGGATTGGTTTAAATAGGTATGCCTATTCATTGTTTGGGTTTAAAAAATAGATTTCGATATTGTAAGAACATGGTGGCCTTAGTTTTGCAGCTGTGAAAGCGTTGGAATCGACTATATCCCTAAACGCAGGGAGTCAGCCGACGGGTCAACAATAACTAGCAACGTTGCAGGAAAGGTGCGTGAAGCATAAATTAAGAACAAACAGGCAGGACCATGAATTTTAGATTCGAAAACATTGAAGAATTCTTTTTAAACACTTTACTAAGAATCGCCATGGCGGGAGTTCTTCTCATCCTGATGGCAGACACGTTTCTCTATCCGGAGGATAGAGTATCGATTGCCATTGATATGGTAATATTAGCAGCTTGCGTGGTGTCGTATATCCTGAGACGTAGGTACCCAACGGGTGCTGTCCTGATCTTTACCTCCATTATATTAATAGCCATGATTTACCAATGCCTGGTCGTGCCTACCAATACGACTACGTCATTGTCCATTATACTTGTCGTTGGGTTTATCTTTTCTGTCATGTTAAAAGGAAGATTGCTGTTTGCGATGCATTGCCTAACAGTCATCATTTTGCATTCAATTTTTATTTTCCAGTTCTACCATCGGGAATTAGCTTTTTCAACGAAAGTAAATGACGTGGTGACGGTAGCCATTACCTATTCAATTTTATACTTCATCCTTACCTATGCATCGTGGGTTTTAAAATTACGTTACGACGAAATTAATAAGAACCTTAAGCGCGCGAATAATGAGATTGCGGCAAAACGCACATGAAATTGAAACCCGAAACGAGGAGTTACTGCAAACGCAAAATAACCTCAATGAATTGAATATGGTCCTGGAGAAAAAGGTCAACGAGCGTACGGCTCAAATTCGAGCACAGAACGAAATGCTTATAAAGTATAGTTATACTAACGCTCATCACTTGCGAGGTCCTGTAGCTCGGCTACTGGGATTGGCATCCATATATAAGGTTGATCCCACTGCAGACTGTATTTTCCTCATCACAAAAATGATCGATGAGGCCAATGAGATTGATGCTATGGTACAAAAGATCACTGTTGATCTGGAGAATAATATAAATTGAAGCTGACTACCTAAATCAAAAGGTATCTGGAAACATCCGATCAACGCGCATTGTATTTATTCCGGTAATCCACAAGTGTCATTCCTGTAATTCTCTTAAATACACTTCTGAACGTTTGGATGTCCACATAACCAACATCGTTCATTACTTCACTAACTGATTTTCTTCCTAATTCCAATTGCTTTTTAGCAGCTTCAACTTTCACGCGCTGAATATATTCGGTAACCGTATTTCGTGTAGCTTTCTTAAATCTGCGCTCGAAGGTTCTGCGACTCATGTTAAACTCATCAGCAAGCTCCTCTACCGTTAGCTTCTTCCGGTAACTTCGTTCAATTTTTTCCTGTATTTTTTTGATAAGCTCATCTTCATGGTCCTTAAGTCCATCAAAAATTATAAATGGCGACTGAACGTTACGATTCAAGTCAATGACAAAATACTTGGCCAGTCGAATAGCCATTTCTCGTCCCGAATATTTTTCCACCAGATGTAAAAGGAGATTCCAATAAGCATTGCTTCCGCCGCTCGAGTACAAGCCATGCTGATCGGTAATCATTTTTTCGTCCACTACTTTGATTGAGGGATAGATATGTTTGAGTTCATTGGCATATAACCAATGCGTTGTGCACTGCTTTCCACGCAGCAGCCCGGAGTAGGCCAATAGAAAAGCACCGGTGCATAAACTGGCGATCTCCGTTCCGTTTTTATATTGATCTGCGATCCAGCTAACATACTCCTTATTCAGGTAGACCGAACTTTTCATATCGCCAGATAGCGATGGGATGATAATAAGATTGGTATCGTTTCCTTCATTCAACGTAACATCGGGATGAAGGGAAAACAATCCGTCGTTTAAAGGCACCTCCTTCGAAATCCCTATCAGTTGAATCTTAAACAACGGAGGCTTTTTCGCCTGTCGTAGGAACTCATTGGCCATCGTGAATACATATCTTGAATCGGCGATGGATGCCAGCACTGCATTTTTTAGCGCGAGAATTGAAACCGTGATCATAGTGCAAATGTAGCACGAACATTTGTCGCAAACACCCACTCAAGATTGTCGCATTTACACGTCCCATTGGCGTTAGGAAGTCAATATCTTTGTCGAACAAACATCCCTTTCAACTATGCTAGCCGCTAATCCCTATCTACATTTCATGGGTAACACTGAAGAAGCCATGAGATTTTATAAATCCGTATTCGGAGGAGAGTTCACCATCTTTCAGCGTTTCAGTGACGTGCCTGGCAGCGAGCGAATGCCTGCACACGAGCAGAATATGATCATTCATATTTCGCTGGCGCTTGCGAATGGCGTTGTAATCATGGCAACCGATTCACTGGAATCAATGGGACAACATTTGACGGTGGGCAATAATTTTCATATCTGCATTCAGACAGAAAGTGTAGCAGAGACAGACAGACTTTTTGGTGAACTTTCAAAAGGCGGCGAGGTGGAAATGCCGCTTAATGAAACCATGTGGGGCGCTTACTTTGGCATGCTCAAAGACAAATTCGGAATACAATGGATGGTCAATCACACCCATAATCAAATCAATAAAACAGAATAGTATGGAAACGGAGAAAACAAATTCAAAAGGAATGCTGTGGACTGGTCGAATTATCACCGCGCTTTGTGTCCTTTTTCTAATTGTCGACGGCGGGATGAAGGTCGTCAAGGCGATTCCCTCGATGGAGGGGACTGTGCAGCTTGGCTGGCCTGAAAATTTAGTACAGGGTGCGGGACTAATTTTACTTGGCTGTACGGTGCTTTACATGATACCACGCACTGCTATTCTTGGCGCAATATTGCTGACAGGATATCTCGGGGGAGCTACGGCTATTATGGTACGGACAGACACACCTTACTTTTTTCCAATAATTTTCGGAGTCTTTGTGTGGGTGGGAATATTTTTAAGAAATGAAAAATTGCGCAAGCTTATACCGTTAAATAAAGTTGAATAAATTGTGGTTGATCTTTTAGCGCTGGAATTTTATGCAATCTAGCAGCATATGCAAGCCGTTACAACAATATGGAAAAACATTCGAGTGAAAATGAAATCGGCTGGGATATGCAAAGGTTAGACTTTCTTATAGGAACTTGGAAGACAGAAGGTGAGGTAAGGGCAGAAGGTAACACTCCCGCAATTGCTTTTAAAGGAACCGATAGTTACGAATGGATCCTTAACAAAACCTTTATTCTACATAAAGTAGATGTGACTATGGGGAAAGAAAAAATTGAAGCAATTGAAGTTATTGGCGGCTGTGATCTTGGAAGTAAAAAATACAAAATGCGCTCTTTCGACAATCAGGGTGCGTTTACTGAAATGGAAGCGCATATAGATAAAAAAGGTGTGTTGCACATCGTTGGTGCAAATATGCGATCAAAGCTCATCAGACATAATGAAAAAAACTTGATCGCCCATTGGGAACGATTAGTCGACAATAGGCGAATGGGTGCCCTGGATGGATTTGCAGTTATCGAAATGAAATTTACTTCCGGGAAGTATATTAGCATAAATTTTCCACTGGCAAATGGCTTCTCTCGACCCATTACTACCGGAACAGGTTGTTCAAAAGAATTTGGAGTGCTACAATAACCGCGACATCAAGGGGTTTATGGAATGTTTTAGCCCGGACATCGCACTCTATACATTTCCTGATCCCGAACCAACACTGGAGGGATTAGAAGCGATACAAAAGTTTTATAAACAATTGTTTGAAGCATCCCCAAAACTGCATTCGACAATTTTGAAACGTATTGTCTTCAACAATAAAGTAATCGACCACGAGAGTATTATTGGTCGACAGGGTTCTGATGTTCCGCTTGAAATTGTTGTTATTTATGAAGTGAACAAAGGAAAAATTTTCAGACTTACGGCCATTCGAAACTGAAGTCAATTTTCGAGAAGGATATCGGATCGTTACATGCAAGACAAGCTGCCCATTCGATTAGAAAATATACATCCCATTCTGTCCATAAAAGATATGGACAGAAGCCGTGCTTTTTATCTGGATATACTTGGCTTCAAGGAAGCGGACTGGGGCACGAACGAGTTTACCAGTATCTCACGGGATGGCTCCTCTATTTATCTCTGCAGAGGCGCACAGGGCAATCCTGGTACTTGGGTTTGGGTTGGGTTTGACGGTGACATATTTGAATTGCATCAGCGACTTAAATCAAAAGGCGTGGTGATCCGTCAGCCGCCGACCAATTATTCGTGGGCGTTGGAGATGCAAATCGAAGATCCGGATGGACATATCCTCCGGTTTGGCACCGAGCCTGATAACACGAAACCTTTTTTGGATCAAATTCAATAGTGAAAGTTTATTGGTTTCTAAATTAGAATGAGATGGACTACATGGCGAAAATCATTGGGGAAATCGAACTCCATTCCGTCGCAGGAATTGAAGAATGTTTTAGCAATGGTGTAAGCCCAAATGACCGCTTCCGAGGTGAGCCTCTTATTTATGAATTAACAAGTGAATATACCAGAAGTCCCCACTTTAAGGAGTGTGTCAAAGCTTTTGTGGACCATGGATTGATATTCGATGATAAAGCTTTGTTGGCAATTTTACTGGATGATGCCAATGCCCTTCGTCTTTTGTTAGAAGATGACAGTGAAATCGTAAGACAAGTATACACGCTCCGTTGTGCATATACACCGTTATATCAAGTTACCTTACTTCATATTTGTGCTGAATTTAACCATCTTTCTTGTGCTGAAGTGCTGGTGAACTACGGAGCTGACATAAATGCAAAAGGCGGAGTGGATAAATATGGGTTCGGAGGGCAAACTCCGATCTTTCACACCGTAAATCAAAATTCAAATCGGTCGATTGAGATGTTGGATTTTTTATTGTCGAAATCAGCCGACTTGCAAATCACTGTAAAGGGTTTGATCTGGGGTCAGGGTTATGAATGGGAAACACTTATACCCGCTGTCAATCCCATTAGCTACGCTATGATGGGGCTTCTTCCACAAATGCATAGAAATGAAGTTACGATCTCACAGGTCGTAGCTAAACTGTTAAAATCCGCTTACGGTATTGATTATACGCCTGCCAATGTGCCGTGCGCATATTTAACAAAGTAAATGCGGTCTTACTTAAGACCATGTACGGAAAAATCTTTCCCTTATCTTTCGTAAGTCATTAGTTGCACAATCTTAATCTTTATATGAAAGCAAAAGTATTGTTAAAAATTGCGGCCGGACTAATTTTGATACACCTAATAGGTCACGGTGTTGGGCACAAAGATTGGGATAACCCTGCGGATCCGAAAATGATGGACGTTGTGACAGCGATGAAAAGTCACGAGGGTGAATTTATGGGGGCAGTTCACAGCATGGCCGACTATTATAAGGGGTATAGTATTTTGATTTTTGGTTTATACGGTATGAGCATTTCCCTTTTGTGGTTCGCATCCGGGTTCGTTCAGGAGCACCCAGCGATTGCCAATAAAATCCTTTATCCAATAGGAATCGCTTACCTGTTTTTTGGTATCGTTGAATTTATGTACTTCTTTCCGTTTGCAGCAAGCATAAGTTTTTTGGCTGGTGTCTTGACGATTTTGTCCATATGTTATAGAAAAACGATGATTTACATAATTTCACTCGCGGGTGATAGTAATTTGCAATGGCCCTCCTATTCATGGTGGAAATAAATCTACTCGATGACCTCTGAACAATTGTTTATTAAAAGACTATCGGATGCCGCAGACGCAACAGGTATCAGCAAGATTTTTTCAAAAGGGGAGTACCTGATCAAAGAAGGTCAGGTGGAGCAATCAATATATTTTATTGAAGCCGGAGCGGTAAGAGTCTTCCATGTTACCGAATTTGAAGAACAAACGATTCGTTTTGGTTACGAAGGTTCAATCATCACATCCCTTTCGTCATTTATTACGGGAAATCCTTCTGAATTTTACATAGAGGCATTAAGGAAGACGACGGTAAAAATAATTCATAAACAATTGTTGTTTGAAATTGTCAATGAAAGCACGGAAACGTTACTTCAGTACAACAAACTTCTGGAGAGACTCATTGTTCAACAAATGGAAAGGGAAATTGATCTGTTGACGGAATCCCCTACGAAAAGATTGCAACGTGTTTTGGCCAGAAGCCCAAACCTGTTTCAGGAAATTCCGCTCAAGTACATCGCCTCCTATTTGAGGATGACCCCTGAGACGTTGAGCAGAATTCGAAATTCTTGATTTTAATCAATGTTGAAGTCACGGTTTCGTGGAAGCTTTGTAAAAAAAACACAATGCAAATCGAGAACAACCAATTAATCGACGACCTTTTGCGACGAATGGAAAGCTGCAAACGAACAGTAAAGGAATTCGAAATCCTTCCCCTAAATCGGCTGCAATTTAAAAACGGTGAGCGATGGAGCGTGTTAGAATGCCTTGAGCATTTAAATCTTTATGGGGATTTTTACCTGGTGGAGATCGAAAAACAAATCATCACAAACCCGCGGAAAAACATATCCACTAAATTTAAAAGTGGAATTTTGGGAAACTATTTTGCGAACTTAATGGAAGTAAAGGATGGAAAGATCACGAAAATGAAATCTCCGAAAGATAAGAACCCATCGAACAGTCACCTTTCCATCACGACTATAAGCCGATTCCTCAAGCAACAAGAGCGATTGGTCAGTTTATTAAATCAATGCCGAAGTATTGACCTCACGAAAACAAAGGCAGCCATTTCATTAACAAATCTTATCAAACTACGACTAGGTGATACGTTACGATTTTATTGCTATCACATTGAGCGGCATGTATTTCAGGCGGAGCGTGCGTTAGAAGAACAGGAACGGATGATTAAGGAGTTAGACAGTAGACAGGTTGAGCATGGCTAAGAAAAGAGCGGCCCCAGTGAAAAATTTAAGGACCTGCCGGAAGGGACACCAATATTACAAGAGCAGTGATTGCCCCGTGTGCCCCATTTGTGAAAATATGAAGAAACCCGTTGAAGAGATGCTTTCCAGTGTAGGTGCGCCAGCAAGAAGGGCGATCGAAAATGCAGGTATCAAAACCCCACAGCAGCTTTCGAAGTATACCGTGGAGCAGCTGTTGACGTTGCATGGTATGGGTCCCAGTTCCATTCCAAAACTTCGAAAAGTTTTAAAATCGCAAGGACTATCATTTAAACGAAAATAATCCTGCAAGCAGAGAAACCCAAAAACCGTTTTAGCTATTTTTAGTCGTAATAAGCATATTCATTTGAGACTTGCTAACAATTATTTGAAAATATCCACCACGACGCTTACGGCGCTTCTGATATTATTTTTCGTACAACTGAAGACAGCACTTGCGCAGCATGATACCCTGAAATTAAATTCTGACTGGAATGCGGGCGTCCTTGCCCTCAAAGACCAAACAATAATGGAGGGATTTATTCAACACGACGAGAAACTCCGGTCAATAAAATTCAAACCAAAATTAGAGGATGAAGAGGAAATGTCTTTTGCTGAAATGGCGATCTTGTCAATGAAATATTATGATAACAATATTTCAAAAACCAGAGAGTTCTATACCTGGGATGTGATAGATGAGGGTAGCACGATCCAAGGGCCTGCATTGTATGAAGTTATCATGGTGATGAAGAATTTTGTTGTATTAACCAGAAAATTTGGGGTGCTACCGACGCAGGGACGTCACGGGCGCCAGGACGATGTAAATAGTAATAAAATCGAATATGATAAGGTTGAAAAAATTTTTTTGGCTAAGGAAGGTGCCAGCGCAGAGTTGTTATCGTTGGCGCCATTGGAAAATGAAAAACCAAAATCACCTCCTCTGATTCAACCTTTTTTTGATAGCGAGGTCATGAAAAAATATACGGGGTCACATTGGCGTCAAGTCAAATCATTTGTGAAGAAGAATCAGTTAAACCTAAAGCGTAAGGCCGACTTAATGGAAGCTTTGACTTACTATCAACAAATTGAAAAGGTCAATTGATTTGGAATCTAAAATTTGAAATTCTAAAGCTACAGGCCCACCAACAATTGCATTTTTTTGATTTTTTAACTTGCAATAAATAGCCGTATATTTTACCAAATATGATATTGATCTTATGACGCGTAGGTATTTTTTGATTTTGTTTTCAGTGATCTCAATAGGTGGTTTCGGTCAGATTCCTGCGGATACGCAGCGGGCACTTCAGGCCGTAAGTCCGGATGCAATAGAATCGACGATGAATTTTCTAGCCAATGATCAAGTGGAAGGACGACAACCAGGTACAAAGGGATTTGCGACTGCCTCACAATACGTACAATCACAATTCAAAGCGCTAGGTCTGCAGCCCGGTGGCCAGGACAATCAGTATGTTCAACGCGTCGTGCTAAAAAAAGGAGTCATTGACAAAAAGTTCGAGCACATTTGTCTTGAGGAACATTAATTCAAAGGAGTGGTCCTACGGAAATGAATTTGTATTTACGCCGTACATGACCCGGGAGCAATCTGAGGTAGCCGCCCCGTTAGTATTTGTAGGATTTGGGATTTCCGCGCCTGAACTGGGATATGACGATTATAAAGGGATTGAGCGAAGGGTAAAATTGTAGTATTGTTTGATCAAGCGCCGGATATTTTTGGTACCAACGAACGTGCATATTTCAGCTCAGCGAACGTAAAATATCAGGAAGCGGTAAAAAGAGGTGCCGTTGGCGTGGTGACGCTGAACATGAGCCGGCGGACTTCATGGAATGCCATTGTCAGGCGGAATGCTCAGGGCGCTTTTAAATGGGTTGATACACAAGGCAATCCACACAACTCATTTGAAGAATTAAAAGTTATAGCATCTATAAATCCCGATCATCAGGAAATTCTTTTTAGCCGCTCGGGAAAAAATTTAGCGGGAAGTTTATAGCCGTTTAAAATCAGGTAAGACTGGATCATTCTCATTGAATATCGATGCAGAATTAAAAATCACTACGAAGTATAGCGTTGTCGAAAGTTCCAACCTTATCGGTATTATTCCAGGAAGTGATCCTGTTTTGAAGGATGAATTTATCGTTTACGTTGCGCACCTGGATCACTTTGGTATTGGATCGCCGGTAAAAGGCGACTCTATTTATAACGGCGCTCATGACAACGCTTCGGGTGTTGCCATATTATTGGAAATTGCTCGTGCATTTCGTGCGTTACCTGTTGCTCCAAAGCGATCGATCGCCATTGCTGTGGTGACAGGAGAGGAGTCCGGGTTGTTGGGTTCGGACTACTTTGCCTCTAACCCGACCGTTAAAGGGACTATCGTAGCCAACCTGACAATTGACATGCCTTTTTTCTTTCATCCTGTTCTGGACATTGTTCCATATGGTGCACAACATTCCAGTCTCTCCAATGGAGTGACGGAAGCGACAAAGATCTTAAACCTGAAAATAAGTCCCGATCCATTTCCGGAACAGGTGATTTTTATTCGCAGCGACCATTTTAGTTTCGTTAAGAAAGGTATACCTGCCCTCTTTATTAAAAGTGGTTTTATGACGGTTCCGTCAGACACCGTTAACAGGGCAAAGTCGGATGTAGCGTGGAGGACTACAACCTACCATACCCCACAGGATGATATGAGTCAGGCTTTTAATTTTGGTGGTGCTGTGACACACGCGCAGGTAAATTTCTTAATTGGACTAATGACTGCAAATGATCCGGTAAAACCACGGTGGAACAAGGGAGATTTTTTTGGCGAAAAGTTTGGCCAGAAACAAAGTTCAAGTAAGAACCCTTAATCGTGATTTTGCCAAATCAATTGACTGAAAAAGTATTACCTTTACACCACTTGCTCAAGGGGTGCCTTGTTGGTTGCAGAAACAATCACTGAAAAACAGGCTGAGATTATACCCAATGGAAGTAAAAAAAATTACTTCCATATACCTGATCTGGATAATACCAGCGTAGGAAGAGTCATCACAGAAAACGCCTAAAGGGTACACTTCGTGAGCATGGTTTTAACATTTGATCCATGCACACGTATCATGAATGGCTTGAGCTTTTCAAGCAGGAATTAGTTAACATCGATGCCATCCAAGTCGCCGTTTTAGTTCTCGGAGTCTCTGAGGTATTGTTGGCAAGGGCCAATAACATATGGCTATATCCTACTGGAATTGCATCAGTCATCCTCGCTATTTTTAGTTTATTTAAGGTTGGGCTGTACGCTGAATGTTTGTTGCAGGGATACTACCTGGTGATGAGCGTTTACGGCTGGTGGTACTGGTCGACAAAAAAGAATAACGTGCCGGTCCCGGTAACATTTTCGACGCGGTCGGAATGGTACATCACGCTCGCGATCACATTTGGAGGGTCTGTCATTTTGTTTTTGTTCCTTACTTCTTTTACGGATTCAGACGTGCCTGCCTGGGATGCCTGGGTTAGCGCAACGGGCTGGGCGGGTATGTGGTTATTAGCGCGTCGTAAAATTGAAAACTGGCTCTTGCTCAACATATCCAATGCCTTCGCCATCCCGTTGTTGTTTCATAAAGGATTGCCAATGCTTGCATTGCTAACAGCATTCCTGTTTGTCGTGGCTTGTATAGGATATTTTGACTGGCTTAAAATAGCCCGTAGAAAAATGCTGCAGGGTGATCCACACTAACGACAACGGCGAATGAAAGTCAGTATAAAACATCCTTCCGAATTTTTGCCCAGCTATAGTCACGGATCAAATCCGAAATGATGCATTTAAGGCCGAACAAGAAAAAAATTTGACGGTCATACAGCGTGATGTTATTCACAAACAAAAGTGGCTCAATATGTATGTGCCAAAAGAGTATGGTGGTTTGGGCCTCTCGCTTCCGGAAATCTTGCGAATAGAAGAAGGCTTAAGTTGGACAGATGGCAGCACGGCTTGGGTCGTAACACTTTGTAGCGGGGCTGCATGGTTCATTGGTTTTCTTAATATAGATCTTGGGAAAAGTATTTTTGAGAATGATCAAGCTTGTTTTGCTGGTAGTGGAGCCGTTACAGGAGTTGCCAATAAAACTTCAGAGGGTTATGAGATTCAAGGAAGCTGGAAATACGCTACGGGTTCATTGTTCGCCACAGTATTTACAGTGAATTGTCAGATCAGGGAAAACGG
This sequence comes from uncultured Bacteroidota bacterium, assembly GCA_963739105.1. GTDB lineage: Bacteria > Bacteroidota > Bacteroidia > Cytophagales > Cyclobacteriaceae > Chryseolinea. The sequence continues at coordinate 44,595 of CAVTZI010000030.1, forward strand.
CGTTCTTTTACGTCATCCAGGATGGGACGCCCGTTGTTCAGTCGTTCTTATTGAAAAAGGATGAAGTCATTGTTCATACCACCTGGAGCAGCATGGGTATGATTGCCACAGGCAGCCACTACAATTGAGATCAAAAATATTTTTGTGCCGTTCGATCGAACCTTCATCATTCAGCCCGCACACGCAACATTAAAAGATCCGATTTTTCAATATCCATTTTTACAGCTGGCTGAAACGACATTGGCAGTGAATTTATCAGGGATGGCTTATCGGTTTTTTGACTTATGTGCAGAGATTTTTTCAAAGAGAGAAAATAGTTCGGCCGAAATTTATTTTCAAAAACTTCGCGACAATCGTATCATACTGGATGAATTAAGATCGGCATTCTACAACAAGACGGATGAAGCCTGGCAAATGTTGATTTCAAATTCCTTCATTCCTGATGCCACACTCAACGAAATAAGCAATTTAAGTCAGGGCCTCGTCAACCGTTCCCGCGATCTTGTAAACGATCTTTATCCTTATTGTGGGCTGGAAGCAGCTAACACTCAAAACGAGATCAACCGCGTTTGGCGGAATTTTCACACTGCAGGGCAGCATAGTTTATTCCGGAATCAGCTCTAATGGTAATCGGTAATCAGTAATCGGTAATCGGTGGCTCTTCGTAGGAACGCGTAGTCGGTAAAATGTAGTTAGTAAGAGGTAGTTGGTAAGAAGTGGTGAGATGCAGCTTATGTGAAACTTTGTGTCTTGGGATTGTGGCTATGAATATGAGTCGTAATCATTAATCAGCTAATTTTGCGGCCTTTGTGAATTATTTTGCGTCCTTTGCGTGAAATGCATTTATAGAATAGTCAGTTTGTATTACAACTTGCTGGATACAATTACCAATCACGCTTGATTACGAAGCGCCAACATTACTAACCACCTCTCACTAACTACATTTTACCAACTACACTTTCCTACGAAGCGCCACCGATTACCGATTACCGAATACCGATTACCTCTCACACTTACCAACTACACTCCAACAAAGCCCACCTTCCCATACTTATTCCTGTAATCAATCGGCGATAGTCCCGTTATTTTTTTAAATACAGTTCTGAATGCTTTAGTATCAGTATATCCAACATCGTACATTACTTCGTTGACATTCTTTCGGCTGGTTTCGAAGCTTTTTTTTGCAGCTTCAATTTTTACACGTTGCATATACTCCACCGGTGTATTGTTCGTCGCTTTTTTAAATCGCCTTTCGAAATTTCTTTTCCCAATGGCAAATTTCAAAGCGAGATCCTCAACAGAAATTCTGTCGGATACATTGTTCTCGATAAACTCCTGAGCCTTTTTCACGTGTTCATCTTCATGCCCTTTTTGTCCATTGAACATGATAAAAGGTGACTGACTTTTTCGATCGATCTCAACGGCGAATACTTTAGAAGCGATGATGGCGATTTCGCGGTCGGTATATTTTTCCAGCAGATACAACAAGAGGTTCCAGTAAGAATTCGCACCGCCACTTGAATAAAGACGTTGTTCCTCCGTGATGATCCTGTCGTCGACTAACTCGACTTCGGGAAACATGCTCCGGAATAAATTGGCGTATTTCCAATGGGTCGAACATTTTTTTCCATTTAATAAACCCGTTGAGGCCAGCAAAAATGCTCCGATGCATAAGCTTGCCACTTCAGACCCTTGACGATATTGTTTAATGATCCACGGAATAAAGTCTTTGTTGATTTCTAATGCATGATTTAAGTCGCCAATTAATGCTGGAACAAAAATCAAGTCAGTCTTTTTTACTTCATCGATCAATAAATCCGTGTGGACCGTAAAGCTTCCTTTGTGAAGCGTGACTTCCTTCGTAAGTCCCACCAGCTGAACTTTAAATAGCGGAGATCGTCCCACTGATTCCAAAAATTCATTCGCCGCTGTAAACATGTAGCGTGGATCATCAATACTTGCTAATACTGCCTCGTTCGGCACTAAAATCGAAATGTGTTTCATAAACAGGAATAAGGTTTTTCTGTTGTACGATATTCAAACTTCCAATGTCAAAGATATAAAACAATTGTCGCATCCGCCCCGGTAGAATGTCGGAATTGCAACCTTCGAAACCAAAAGGTTTCATATACTTTTGAAACCATAAGGTTGCACGATGAGAAGAGACGTATTCCAGGCCATTGCGGATCCCACCCGACGCGAAATTTTAAATATGATTGCGCATAAGTCGCTGAATGTAAATTCTGTAGCCGGAAATTTTCTGGTAAGCAGGACAGCGATTTACAAACACATGAAGATACTTTCGGAATGTGGACTGGTGGTTATTAAGCAACATGGCAGGGAACGTTATTGTGAAGCCAGATTAAAAAAACTTAGCCAGGTATCAAGCTGGGTGGAGCAATACCGGCGGGTCTGGGAAGCAAGATTTGACTACTTTAGGTGAATATATAAAGCAGGTGAAATGGAAAACCTAAAAAGCCTGGGAGAAAGAAAAGTAAAAGCAAAAATTAACAAATAAGAATATTATGGAAACCGAAGTAACAAGCAACAAGCGCACAAGCATGGCGATACTTTCTGATCGCGAAGTTGTCATGTCACGCATCTTCGATGCACCGCGGGCATTGATGTTTAAAATATATACAGATCCGAAGCACATACCCCAATTCTGGGGACCAAGTAAGTACATCACCATTGTGGATCGGTTGGAAGTCAGGGTCGGTGGCATTTGGCGATTCATCCAACGTGACGGTAAGGGAAAAGAATTCGCATTCAATGGCGTGTTTAAAGAAATCGATTCTCCAAAACGATTGGTGTATACATTCGAATTTGAAGGTATGCCCGGTCACATCATATTAGAGACGCTAACCTTCGAGGAGAGCAATGGAAAAACCACGTTAACAGCCACGGCACTATTTCAAAACATCGAAGACCGCGATGGCATGCTGAATAGCGGAATGGAGTCAGGTGCTGCTGAAAGCTGGGACCGTCTAGCCGACCTGTTGGAAAATGAAAAGCAAATAATCAGCAAAGAATGATCAACTAACTAAACATAAGAATAGAAATGGCAACTCAAATATTCGTGAATTTACCATGCAAGGATCTGAAAAAATCTAAGGCATTCTTCGAAAAACTCGGTTATAGTTTTAATCCGCAATTCACCAACGACGATGGTGCATGTCTGGTGATCAGTGATACGATATTTGCAATGTTGCTCACCGAGCCCTTCTTTAAAACATTTACCAAAAAATCACTCGTAGACGCAACAAAAAGCACGGAAGTTATTCTGGCGATTTCTGTCGACAGCAAAGAAAAGGTAGACGAGCTGGTCAACACAGCATTTAAGGCTGGAGCCGCAAAATCGAATGACCCCCAAGATTACGGATGGATGTATTCCTGGAGTTTTCAGGACCTCGACGGTCACCTTTGGGAGGTACTTTACGCAGATCCTGCGGGAATAAAATCCGAAATTCGAAATGAGCACAATTCAGCTGTTGACAATGGTCAAATGAATGCCCATGCCATAAACCACTTTTGGTTGAACTTGTTAAAAAATAGTGTGGAACGAAGGCTAGAAATTGTGAAGAGAGAAAATAAAGAAAAAGTGATGAGGAAATTAACATTGTCAATGCAGATGTCCCTCGACGGATATATCGAAGGACCCGCAGGCGAGATGGATTGGTTTATTGATGACGACGAAACATGGAAAGATATTTTCGAGTTTCTTCAGTCTATCGATACAATTTTATTAGGGGCCGGCATGTACCCGGAGTATGTAGACTATTGGCGCCGTGTGCTTTCAGACCCTAAGGCTCGGCCGGATGAAGTGAAGTATTCCAAACTTGCAAGCAAGATCGAACATATTGTTTTCTCGAACTCGCTTACTAAGATTGATCCTAAAGCTCCGGACGATTATAATGGAGAATGGAGAAAGAACACCCGGATAGTCAAAGGTGATGTCAAGACAGAAGTCCTGAAACTAAAACAATCAAGCAGTGGCAAGGACATTGTTCTGTGGGGTGGGGCTTCCATGGCTTCGTCGTTCATTG
>CAVTZI010000031.1:0-100968 GCA_963739105.1 uncultured Bacteroidota bacterium
GAATTTTGGCTTGTTTGCATGACCTTTGTAAGATGAGAAGGGATAACTATGTCCCGAAAAAGTCAAATGAAATTCAATGTATTAACTTTTTTGTTTTCTACTGCTTGGTATTCAGGCTGGCAGCGTTCGTTCCCAATGATCATCACCTCAATTCCGGTTGTTACCCCAACCTCAAAAAATTGAAGTGTTACCCGGTAGTGGCATAACGATATCATGATCTTAAGGCGGTTCACTTATCCAACACCGAAAGACGTCCTGTGATGCATGGCTTCCTTTCGACATTACCGTTGTCGGGGTCTAAAGCTGATGGAACGCTTACATTAAAACTGGTCAAGGATCTTAGGTTGCCTTCCGCTGAAGGTTATGTTCTTCAGATCGCTAAACAAGAAAGTCGTTATAGAATCGCCTTCGGAAGCGGGACTTTTTTATGGAATACAGACGCTTCAGCAATTGCTTGACGATTCGCGTGATCAAAGTATTGAGATACCTGCACTGAAAATTACAGACTACCCGGAAATTTCATACAGAGCAATTCACCTTGATCTGAAACATCACCTCGATGCAGGAAACTATTACTATAAAATGATCGACAAACTCGCTGGCATTAAGATCAATGCTATCATTATTGAATTTGAAGACAAGCTTCGATATCGCAAGCATCCCCTGGTGGGTGCAAAGCATGCTATTTCCGTGGAAGAATTTGCTGCCATTAGTAAATATGCGCACGAGCGTCACGTAGAAATCAGTCCGTTGATCCAAGGACTTGGACACGCTTCATTCATTTTGAAACACGAGGCGTATAAAGATGTCAGGGATGACATTCAGTCTGATTGGGTTTTTGATCCTTTGAATCCTAAAACGTATGACATACAGTTCTCTCTGTATGAAGACGCCATGGCAGCAACGCCTTTTGGAAAATATATTCATGTGGGTGGCGATGAGGTGGGTGAACTTGGAAAATCAGAACTATCCAGGAAATCCGGTAAGTCACCTTTTGATCTGCAAATGTACTGGCTGACGAAAGTTTCGGAATTCGCGGAGAAGCATGGTCGCAAAGCAATGTTCTGGGAGGAGATGGTTTTTAAACTTTCGGGCCTTTATAAAACTACGTGGAATCCCACGATAAACGAGCAGGAAGTAAAAGCGTTGTGGGAAAAGAACCGTCATATTCTCGACGAGAGTTCGAATCTGTTTCCCAAAGAATTGTATTTACATGCGGTGGAATTATGACCACCCTGAAATCCCTGGCAATCTTCTTGCCCTGGATTGGTATAATTCACGCGGACTCGATGTCATGGCTGCTACATCGGCACAACAGATTTGGGCTATGATGCCGCGTAATAATTCTAACTACACAGCTATCAAAGAGTATTCAAGGATTACTTCGGAAAAAAAACTGACGGGAATTCTCTGCACCAGTCTGGGACTATACGTCGCCGCATTTTGAAACCGTATGGCGCGGCATTTATTATTTTGGGGTTGACGAGCTGGAACTACGAAAATTCTCACAGGCTGATCAGGCGCAAGTTATTTTCCGTCATCGCTATTATTCACCTGAAGCCAGTGCGCCCTACTTACGAGTTTCAGGATTTTGCTGGAACAAGCGCTGCCTTTCTGGGAGACTGCGTTGATTAGCAAAGGGCGACCGTGAAAACTATCATAAGAATTTTTCTCTGATTGATCTTCCCGATGGAAAGCAATCAGGTGAATGGAGCAAAAAGCACAATGCAAAACTGGAGGGCGCAAAAAATGCGTTCGTGAAATATGGAGGCTATTCGAGAACGACTTGTCCAAGACGAACGCCGTAGCAAGAAGAAATGCGTATACCATCAGCGTTTTTAGACCAAATCAACGAGCTAAATGTTTATCCTGCTAAAGCGCTTCTCCTGCTGGAGAAGTATGATAAGGCGCCCGTGAAGATGAAAAAACAAATTGCGCAGGAGCTTGCCGCATACATCCATGGTTTCGAAAATCTGCGAACCGAAATTCGAGGCTGTATTTTCCGAAACAAGGATGTTGAATAATCCTGAAGGTTATCAGCTGGATTCCAATCTCCATGAGCACATGGCAAATGGTACCAACAACTCAGACTGGATGTTCATGTACGAGATACCATTCAATATTAAAGTAAAAGAATGGCTAACCATTCAGCAGTCGGCGAATAAATAATAAATCCAATACTTTCCTCACCACATTCGGTTCCAGTGTATGGCATGGTACACCTGTAGTCGAATAAAAAAATTTCGCTTCGTATGATGCATTTGAAATACCTCTCATTTTATAACCTGCAAATTTTTTTTCTGACGATCTTTTTATTCGCTTGTTCTGGCGCGGAAAAAGAGCACGAGGAAACGAAGACGACCCCGAATGGAAGAACGGATGAATGGAGAGTAATTGGTGCTGGCGGAGGTGGTGCGATGTTCACACCAGCGATAAGTCCCCTTAATTCCAATCTCGCCTTCGTCAGCTGTGATATGACCGGATCATATGTTACTGAAAACGGTGGTGATGCCTGGCGTATGTTCAATCTTCGGGGTGGAGTCGATTTTTATGCCTTTGACGCCCTTGATCCTAACGTAGTATATGCAAATTCCAGTGCGTTGTTTAGAAGCACTGGACGGGGGGAAAACATGGAATGTCATCTATCCTCCGCCATCGGAAATCGCGGGAATCGTTTCGAAGGGAGATCATGCCATGGAAGTTTTGGTTACCAAAGACAGCACGGACAGAAATGTGCTGGCACTCACTATTGATCCGTCCGACGCAAAGAAATTGTATGCAGCCATTTCAATCGACAAAGAAGTAGGTTTTTACTTTTCAAATGATCAAGGTGGACATTGGACAAAAGAACGCGTGCTGCAGGATGGAGCAAAAAAGATTTTTATTGTTCCATCATCTCCTGACGATAACAGAACGATATATGTGGCGGGAAAAAATACGATAGCAGTCAGACGAGACGGTGTGTGGACGGTGAACAAAGGGCCGGAAGGCGTAAAAAAAATCAACGAGTTTTCCGGGGGATTTGATCAGCAACAAAATAAATTCATCATCTACGCCATTGCTGGAGAAAGCTACTTCAATCCGGAGGGAGATCTTTCTGGTATTTATGTCACCGAAGATGGGGGAGAGACCTGGCAAAACCGTCAGAAAGATTTGGTATCCTTTCAGATCGCCGATGCCCGAATGCCTGAGTACCGCGCGATTGCTACCAGTGCAAATCATCCGGCGGTAGTTTATGTCTCCTATAACAATCTTCGAACACATAAAGACACGACCTGTATTGGCGTTGCTAAAAGCGTGGACTATGGAAAGACGTGGACATTAAGTTGGAAAGACCGCATTGGTCCGAACCATGTGCAGCTACCTTCTTCAAACATGCAAGATGGCTGGATCAATGACCGGTTCGGTCCTTCGTGGGGAGAAAATCCTTTTTCAATTGGCGTTGATCCCAACAATCCTGATGTATGCTATGGAACCGATTTTGGGCGAACGATTAAAACTGCAGATGGCGGAAAAACATGGAAACAGGTTTATACAAAAAAGACTGACTCCGGATGGAGATCAAGAGGCCTTGATGTAACAACAAGTTACCAGATGGTCTTTGATCCTTTTAATCCGACGCATCGGTTTATTGCAACCACGGACATCGGATTAATGGAAAGTAAAGACGGTGGTAATAGTTGGAACAGCGCGACGCATAATAGCGGCATTCCGAGAAAATGGGAAAACAGTACCTATTGGGTTGTCATGGATCCCAAAGTAAAAAATAAAATATGGGCTGCGATGAGTGGTACGCATGATCTTCCAAGACCAAAAATGTGGCGTCGTAAGGGAATAGCTGGTTTTGGAGGGGGAATCGTCGTGAGTGAGGATGGAGGTTCATCCTGGAAACCAGTAAGTGCCGACATAGGCGAATCTGCCGTGACGCATTTATTGCTTGACTCGGCCAGTGATCCTTCTTCCCGAACGCTGTATGCCTGTGCATTTGGTAAAGGCGTTTTTAAATCCACTGATGGTGGCAAAACCTGGGCAGAGAAAAATAAAGGCTTACCTGTACATGAGCCATTTGCATGGCGGATAGAAAAAAGGCATACAGACGGAACTTTGTTTCTTGTCGTGGCAAGGCGAAGCGAAGACGGCAGTATTGGAACTGAGCAGGATGGCGCACTGTACAAATCAACGGACGGCGCTGAAACATGGTCGAAGGTTGCATTGCCCGAAGGAACGAATGGTCCGATGAGTTTAAAGGTAGATCCACGAAATCCTCAAACGCTTATTTTGTCTGCATGGGGACGAGTAGTTCGCGAAAGATTCGCGCCGGATATTGGAGGAGGCATTTTCAGATCGACCAATGATGGCAAGACATGGGAGCATGTTCTTACCCGCGATCAGCATATCCACGATATCACCTACGATCCTCGTGTTGCTGTTTTTTACGCCTGCGGATTTAATGGATCGGCATACCGTTCCGAAGACAGCGGCAAATCCTGGAAGCGAATTAAAGGTTACAACTTCAAGTGGGGCAAGCGCGTCGAGCCTGATCCAACAGATCCTGAAAAAATATTCATCATAACCTTTGGCGGTGGTGTATGGTATGGTCCTGCGGAGGGAGACCCGAATGCATCTGAAGATATTGTTACCGATGTAGTTGCATATCGCTAGGTTGGGTACACCAGAGGCCGGCGACTCCGAGCGGAGAAAAGATTTGAGTGACATAATTCAGGACAAGACGAACAGCCCTCGAACACCTGCTAGTATCCAATGGATGATCGTGATCCCAGTAGCTCACGTTGTCGCTGGAACTTGATATCTGGCGCGTTGATGTCGAAGTCATTATGAACTCGATGCATTATCTGATCTCTGAATATTTTCCCATTGCGCATTTAAACAAGGAATGCCCCAACGTTGTTAGTTCATCGGTTCCAACCTTCCCAAAAAAATCTTTTAGATTTTAATGAGAAAAACGAGGCGGTGAGTCCTTTCCTGTATAGAGGAGTTTTTTCCTTCACTACCCATGGATCTGATAAATTATTCTGTTAAAGATTTCGTGCTGAATGCACATCCGGATAAGATAGCGTTAATCACAGAAGCCAAGTCAGCGATCCAATCTATAATAGAGGCGAATGAAAAACCTCACACGCGAGCGTGATCAAGTTTGGAACATGATCACAGCAAGTATCCATGATCTTGATCGAGACCCGACAACAAAGATCAGGGAAATTGAATCTGAGTAAATGAACTTTTTAATTCACAAACATATGAGTAAACAAGTACAAAGGAAGTTTAGAGCGTGCTTGGGTGTGTTGTTCTGTGGAATTTGGCTAACGAATCCGGCATTGGCCAATACTCATAACGAATCACACAACATCAATGCAGCGTCGGCGAAATTTTTGTCCTATGGTGCCCTTTTCCAGGATAGGGTTATTTCTGGTACAATAAAAGATGAACAGGGAGGCGGGTTGCCAGGTGCCAGCGTGCTTATCAAAGGAACAACGATCGGTACAAGCACAAATGCTGAAGGAAAATTCAGTTTATCAGTACCCACGAGTGCAGCGATCCTTGTTGTCTCGTACATAGGCTATGCTCCTCAGGAAGTACCGATTGAAGGCCAGACTACAATTGAGATCACTTTACAACCAGACAAGGCGACCCTGGCTGAAATCGTTGTGGTAGGATATGGAACTCAAAAGCGAAGTGATCTTACAGGAGCAATCAGTTCCGTGAAATCAGAAGATCTCAAGCAATTGCCCATGCAGCGTGTTGACCAGGCGTTGCAAGGTCGCGCTGCCGGGCGTCATGGTGTTGAACCCCAGTGGTCAGCCGGGTGGAAAAACAACCATTCGTATCCGGGGTATGAACTCCATTAACGGAAGCAACCAGCCTCTCGTTGTTGTTGATGGGCTTCAGGGCGTTGATATAGAATCACTCAATCCAAATGACATTGAGTCGATCGAGATCTTGAAGGATGCTTCTGCCACTGCCATATATGGTTCGCAAGGGGCAAATGGCGTGTTGATGATCACTACAAAAAAAGGAAATAAAGGAACGCCTGTTATCAGCTACAGCTATAGTCTGAGTTATCAGCAATTGCGGGAAAAGCTGGATCTGATGAATGCAGCTGATTTTGCAAAGACGATAAATGCAAACAGGGCAACGCAGAACCAGCCCGGTAATGATGTCATTACACCTACACCAATTTTCACGGATGCACAAATTGCAGGCTATGAGCAAAATGGAGGAACGGACTGGCAGGATGAAGTATATCGTACGGCTCCCATGCAAAGCCATCAGCTGGGTGTAAGTGGTGGAACAGACAATGTGCAGTACCTGGTTTCAGGTGGCTACCTCGATCAGAAAGGTATTTTGATAAACTCGGAATTCAAGCGATTTACACTGCGGGCGAATGTTAACATTGATATTAATAAATGGATGAGTTTCGGTTTAAGCTGGGCAGGTATCAGGGAACAGGGAAATACCCCACCATACGGTGAAGGCGTGGCGGACATTGATCCGCTTGGACAGACCGTTAGCCTGGCACCTCGTTGGGGGGCCACCATTCCGGTGTACGACGAACTGGGAAACTACAGCAAGCACCCATCGAATTTCGGTGAGCCGGGGATGGCAAATCCAGTCGCCAGTGCGAAAGAGGTCTTTGGTGAAAACAACAATATGCGTAATAATCTTAACACGTTTATTGAGTTTAAACCACTCGAAGGACTTTCAATCAGGATCAGCGGCGGAGCGGTCTCACGTAATTACGACAATTACCGTTATATGAATCAGAATACTTTTACAGGATTTCAAAAATCAGGCTTAGCACAGACATCTAGCGGTATATACACACGCTTTCAGAATTCGAATATTGTAACGTATAACAAAGCCGTTGGAGTTCACAATTTCACCATAACGGCCGTAGTTGAGCAACAAGTGGAGACCGATAAGAACACCTCTATTGAGGCGAGCGGCTTCTCAGTCGATGATAACAGCGTGTGGGATCTTGGCGGTGCTTCAACCCGATTTGTTTCTTCCTACAACAGGAAGAGGGTAATCAATTCGTACCTGGGACGTGTAAATTATTCGTTGAAGGACAAATATCTTTTGACAGCAAGTTACCGCGCCGACGGGTCATCCGTTTTTGGTGAAAATAACAAATGGGGATATTTCCCATCTATATCAGCAGCATGGCGGCTGTCGGAAGAAAAATTTCTCAAAGACATTGATTTATTTTCTGACTTAAAATTGCGTGCCAGCTGGGGTGTGACGGGTAACCAGAGCATTAGTCCATATGCCTCACTTTCTCAGATTTTGTCCGGTGCAAACTATCCCTATAATGGCGGTGACAATACCGACATAGGGTTTAGCATTGTACGAGCGGCTAATCCTAACCTGAAATGGGAATCAACGACACAGACAGATGTTGGAGTTGATTTCGGACTTTTCAATGGGAGGTTAACGGGCATCGTTCGATTATTATGTGAAAACAACGGACGATTTGCTCCTCAGTCGTCAACTACCGACGATGACTGGATTCAGCAGCATCGTGGACAACATTGGATCGACGGAAAATAAAGGTATAGAGATTGCGTTGGGTGGAGATCCGCTGGTCGGCGCATTCCGCTGGAATACCGGATTCAATATTTCATTCAATGAAAGCAAAGTTCTTACGCTCGCGGATGAGGACAAGCTTCCGTTCAGAACGACAACAGGCGCAGGTTATGGAATCAGCAATAGTGCTCCTCTCATGTATTTGAAAGCGGGTGAGCCTTTCGGGCAAATGACTGGAAGAATTACCTTAGGAACATGGAGCGAAGCAGAAAGAGATCAGGCTGCCGCTTTTGGTCAATTGCCAGGTGATATCAAGTACAAGGATATTAACAATGATGGAATGATTAACAATTCTGATCTCACGACCATTGGTAATGCTTTACCTGACTTTATCTGGGGATGGACTAACCGTTTCTCGTATAAAAACTTTGAACTAATAGTCCTCTTCCAGGGCGTTCAGGGGAACGATCTGTTTAACATCAGCAGAATCCGTCTTGAAAGACCAGGGGAAGGAACAAGTACCAACCTGTTAAATCGTTGGACGCCGGAAAATCAGAATACCGATGTGCCTGCCTTTATTTTACAAAGCGAACGCAAAGCAGCAGCACTTCCATCGGGTAAAGTTTCGGTTGGCGATACCCGGGTCAGTCGTTGGGTTGAGGATGCATCATACATGCGTCTCAAGAATATTACACTAGCCTATTCGTTGCCAACTTCTATAGTTTCCAAGATCGGCATGTCAAAATTAAGAGCGTATGTAACCGGCACAAATCTTCTGACAATAACAGATTATACCGGTTATGATCCCGAAATAAGTTCATTTAATTCAAATGATGCCAGCCTTGGCATTGACTTCGGTAGCTATCCTACTTCCAAAACATTTACGGTTGGCGTAGATCTAACATTCTAAAAAGTCTTTTATGAAAACACTTAATTCGATAAAAAAATATAGTGCCGGGCTCCTCCTTGTAGCAACAGTTGCCTGCCAAAGCCTGGATGAAGATCCGCAGGGCTTTGTCAGTCCCTCTAATTTTTATACAACGATTGGGCAAGGCGAGGCGGCCTTGACGGGTTCCATGAATCAGCTTTGGGATTATTGGTCAGGATATTCTTATGGATATGGCAGTTTTATTCATGACGATCAACTCCTGGATGGTGATCTGAACATCACTTCAAACTTTGGTAATGATCTTTGGAATATACATTACCGCGCCTTAAATAATATCAATGGCGTGATAAGGGCTGTAAAGGGTGGTTCCATTAAAGGTGTTGATCAGGCTGAGATAGACGTTTTAATAGCGCAAGCTAAGTTTCTCAGGGCCTACAATTATTTCATGTTGGTAAGATTGTACGGTGATCTGCCGCTCATTACAGAAGATACACCCGATCCTGTAACAACGCCGGTTAAGACGCGTACGCCTGTTGCCGACGTTTATGATTTGATTGTTGAGGATTTCAGCTATGCTATTGAAAAACTTCCTGCTTCCTGGGATGGTGCGCCAGGAAAACCATCTGGTTCTGCTGCGAAAGGCTTGCTTGCCAAAGTCTACCTCACGATGGCCACAGCGCCATTGAATCAAACAGAAAACTATGCTAAAGCACGAGACCTGGCGGCTGACCTTATGGATGATGGTGTATACTCGCTGGTGCCGAATGTCGATGACGTCTTTAAACCTGAAAACAAATACGGACCTGAAATGATGTGGTCTTTCAATTCAACTGGCGACGATCCCGCGACAGATCCACAGATTTGGGCACCGTCTATAATGGAAGGATGGGGTGATGCAAGCATCGACCCGGAATGGTCAGATAGTTGGTTTGCAAGCTCACCGGATGAACCTCGTCAGGATGCTTATTTGCTTTTAGAATTCAACGGGACACCATACACGGAGTTTGATGAGCAAAGACCATTCATAAAAAAATATCTGTACATCTCAGAGGAGGAATATAATACGTTTCAAAGCAGATCAAATTTTCCCATCATCCGATATGCAGATGTATTGCTTATCTATGCTGAAGCAGCGAACATGGCTGCAGGAACTCCTACCGCTCGAAGCTTATGACGCTGTTAACCAGATAAGAAGACGTGCATTTAACGTTGACCTTAATTCACCTAGTGCCATTGCCGACCTTCCTGCAGGTCTGTCAAAAACTGATTTTGACAATGCCGTTATTGAAGAGAGAAACAGAGAGCTGTCTTTTGAATACGACAGATGGTTTGATATCGTGAGAAAAAGATTGCTGCCGACGATTTATGCTGACCGTCCAGACATTCTGGCCAACTATTCAGAAGAAGATTATTTGTATCCTATTCCTGTGTTCGATGCGCAAACACTCGGCAGCCAGAATCCAGGGTATCCTATTTCGGAATAATATTGGATTAATTCGGTTTTTCAGAAAAGTCCTGGAAACAGGACTTTTCTTTTGTCCTTTTAAATCCAATGTTGAGAAATGTAGTGGATATACAAATTTAGAGCGCTGTGCAAAGTATATACCCAACGGTACGGCACATCGGCCCACTAATCTGGCAAGCCGAGCCCTGATGGCAAATTTGATGTGCGTGTTTTCGTCTATCCAACGTTGGATCTATCGTGGACAGGAACATCGCATCGATCTCGTACTTGAGGGTGACGTCACAGGTGGAATCAGATGCAGTTATGTAGACGCTTGCATCTTTGCTTTACCATCGATGCTAGATTTCTCTTATCCTATCAAGGAGGGAGCACGCTCCGAACGCGTGTGCAACATGATTGCACCTGTGCGACCTTCACCAGCTTGGCCGTCTCTGCGGCCTTGTGTCAAGTAGGTGTGCTCCGAGACTTGCAAGAGGAGTTACGCATTTTTGTCTGCAGCCTAGCTTAGCGTGCATCTCCGTAATAAAATTTTCTACGCGATTACTCTGATACTGTCATATTGGCGGCTCCGGACTCAATGTTGGGCACAAGTAGGAACGTAAATAATTTTTATTTCTTTGCTTTCGTTAACTTTCATATTACAAAATCTTTTGTTATGATTTCCTTAAGAATCACCCCCTGCCTACTTTTCTTGATATTACCCGCTGTAATTTTAGCGCAGTCGCCTTCCCGCATCACAGAGGAAGTCAGGGAAATTCTTACTTACCCTTTCAGTGATCCCAGTCCGGTAGTGACCATTACCACCAAAGCCTCAAAAATTTTTCCTTATACAACATTCGAGGGGTACAGCAAAGAAGGGAGGAAGCAAAAATGGAAAGTGGTAAAGCTTGAAAATGACTACGTCGAAATATACGTACTGCCGGAAATAGGCGGGAAAATCTGGGGAGCTATCGAGAAATCAACAGGCAAGGAGTTTATATACCGAAATGAAGTAATCAAATTCAGAAATATTGCCATGCGCGGACCATGGACGTCGGGTGGTGTGGAATTTAACTTTGGAATCATTGGTCATCATCCGTCAACGTCAAGCCCGGTAGATTATATGGTACAAAAGAATGACGATGGCAGTGTCAGCTGCGTCGTGGGAAATCTAGACCTGCCTTCGCGAACAAATTGGCGTGTAGAGATCAGGTTACCGAGCGATAAAGCGTACGTGGAAACAAGGGCATCCTGGAATAATCCAACACCCATTCATCAATCTTATTACAACTGGATGACTGCTGCTGCAGTGGTTACGGATGATCTTGAATTTTATTACCCGGGCCACCTGGCGCTGGAACACGATGGCTCACCAACGCTATGGCCCGTAGATGCTGCAGGGCGTGATCTTGCAAAGTATAAGAATAACGCTTTTGGGTCTCATAAGTCTGTCCATACGGTTGGTGAATACAACGATTTTATGGGAGGCTATTACCATAATTCAAAATTTGGTTTTGGGCATTGGGCTTTATATGATGAGATGCCGGGCCATAAACTTTGGCTTTGGGCGTTGTCAAGGAATGGTGGAATATGGGAGGACCTTCTGACTGATTCGGATGGTCAATACATGGAATTTCAGGCAGGCCGTTTATTTGATCAGTATTCCCCTTCATCCTCTATTAAAAGTGTACTCACACAAGTGCCATTTTCACCGGGAGTAACAGACCGTTGGTCTGAGATCTGGTTTCCTGTAAAAGAGATAGGAGGTATCACCGAGGTTTCTCCTTATGGTGTTCTTGCCGTAAAACATGAAAATGACAAACTTCAGGTTGGCGTTAACGCGCTTGCGTTCGTTGACGCAACGGTAGAAGTGAAATCAAACGGAAAGGTAGTTTATACGGAAAGCAAAAAGTTTAAGCCTATGGATGTATTTCTCACATCGGTACAGCTAGACAAAAATGCGCCGTATGAAGTAACGGTAAACGGAATGGACCTTCACCATAGCCAGGGAAAAAAGAATGTTCTGAAACGTCCCTTTACGGCGTTCCCTACACCAAAAAAATTCACAGAAGATGCATTGTACAGGGAAGGTGTGGAATATAAGGAATACAGAGAATACGATAAAGCGTTGCGTGTTTTCAGGGAATGCCTTAAAAATGACTCTCTGCATTTTGGCGCGCTCACGGATCTGGCGGAGTTGCATTACAGAAGCGGACTGTACGATTCATCGCTGTGGCGTCTGAATAAGGTTTTGCGTCATGATACCTATCATCCGAAAGCTAATTATCTCGCAGGGATTTGCTACAAAGCGAAAGGTGATCTGATAAATGCCATGGAATCCTTTGGTTGGGCGGCACGGGCTATGGAGTTCCGGTCTGCCGCTTATGCGCAGATGGCGGCTATTAAAATTCAGGAAAGTGATTATGATTTGGCGGAACATTATGCACAACAGTCATTGAGTTATAATAAATATAATTTTAATGCACTGCATGACCTTGCTGTGATCCACCGCAAATTAAATAACCGGGAGAAAGCTGAAAAAGTACTCGATGAGATCTTGCAATATGATCCACTCAACCATTTTGCTCAATATGAAAAATCGCTCGTGACCAAATCCGCGGAGGACCTCCAGACTTTTAAGAATCTGATAAAGGGTGAATTTCCATATCAGGTTTACCTGGAAGTAGCCTTGGAATATGTTTCCCTTGGCTTAGAAAATGACGCAATAGATTTGCTCGCACACGCTCCTCAACATGCATTGATCAAGATCTGGAGTGCTTATTTAAAAAAAGATATCAATAGTCTTAAAGAAATAGCAACTGCATCTCCAGCCTTTGTTTTTCCCTATAGAACCGAAACTTTACAACCGCTTGAGTGGGCCGTATCAAACAACAATAGCTGGAAATTCAAATATTTTCTTGGATTAAATTATTATGCCCTGCAACGGGACGAAGAGACTGCAAAAATGTTTCATGCCTGCGGACAGGAAGCCGACTATGCTCCATTTTATTTAACAAGAGCAAATCTCGTTAAAGATCCAAAACAAGTGCTGGCTGATCTCCAGACGGCCAATCACATGGCGCCTGACGAATGGAGAACGTGGAATTATCTTATTAATCATTTTGAAAGCAGGGGAGATTTTAAACAGGAACTCACGTTAGCAAGCCAGGCCTTTAAGAAATTTAAAGGTGACTACACGCTTGGTTTCGGATACGCCAAGGCGTTGCTCAACAACGGACAGTATGAAGCATCGATCAACGTGCTAAAGAAGTTATACATATTGCCTTTCGAAGGATCGAGTGACGGAAGGGACATTTATGAACAAGCAACATTACTATCGGCACTTGAACTTATTCAACATAAAAAATACAAGAATGCATTAATTAAAATTGAAGAGTCAAGACAGTGGCCGGAAAATCTGGGTGTTGGAAAACCCTATGACGTAGATGACAGGATTCAAGACTACCTGACCGCTTATTGTCTTGACAAACTTGGAAGGAGCAGTGAAATCAGTAAATGGCATAACAAAGTCATTGATTATACAAATGATAACTTCGAGGAATCATCTGTTAATAATATTTTGCCATTCATCATCTATGAACGCAATGGAGAAAAGGAAAAAGCCGATGCATTATTGAATAAACTAAAAACATCGTCTGCTGCTGCACGTCCACTACAGCGCTGGGTAATTGCTGCTGCTGAAAAAGATCATGCTGCGCTCAATGCACTTGCGAGCGAACTGAGCCGAAACAAGTATGTGGATATCATGCAGCAAATTTTAAAGCTGTAACATTGGTAGATCGTTACGGAGGACACCCTATAGTCGGATCTTTGATAGCGTGAATTTCTCGTTGCAGAGCACATCCGGTGGTCTGATCATGGTTACCTTGAGCGCATGTCGTTGCTGGAACAAAGACCCTGTACGACTCTTGACGGATAGAGTGAGGTCTGGGCCTGAATATTTCCCCAATCAGAGTCACTCGTGAGAGGACTCTGATTCATCCCATAATACCACCGCATAATTCTGATTTCGTCCACATCCCTTTTCGAAACCGAACAGTACACTCTGGTAAACAGGCTTTTTATTATCGGAAAACAAGAAATCCCCCTTGGCATTATTGTTGGCAAGTAGCAGTCGAATATTTATTTCGTTATGAACTTAACCAAAGGAAAATATTTTGGAATTGGAATTGTGATGCTCGTCGGAGCATTTTTCTTTGTCATGTCCCGACCAACGACATGTACATACCTCAAACTGGAATAAAATTTAACCTTGCACCCCCTGCAACATTCGGCTAACTTTAGGCGTCTTAGTCAGGTAATCGGCCAATCATATGATCAGAAACTACATCAAAGTCGCTATTCGAAATCTTCTCCGCCAGAAAGGCTTTTCTTTCATTAATATTTTTGGCCTTGCGCTTGGCATCAGCTGTACAGCGCTCATCGGTATGTGGGTCAATGACGAACTAAGCTACGACCGCTTTCATAAAGACTATGATCGCATGTACAGGATCACGGCAACGTTGCCTGAGATGAAAGTGCATGCCGCTGTATCACCTGCGCCAATAGCCATGGCGGTAAAGAACGAAATCCCCGAAGTGGAAGAAGCCGTCCGTATCTCCAATTTCAATCGCGATCTGATGCAGGTCGGTGATGTCAAGTTAGAGGAGAAGGCCATCATTTATGCTGACTCGAATTTCTTTAGGGTGTTCACCTTCCCGTTTATCAAAGGAGATCCTGAACGCGCGCTACTAAATCCTGAAGGTATCGTTATCACGGAAGCAATGGCGATGAAATATTTCGGCAGCACGGACGTGCTGGAAAAGACCATCCGTAAAAATAACAAGGACGACTTTACCGTGACCGGCGTAATTGCCAACATCCCCAGCAACTCTCACCTGCGGTTTGACTTTGTCCAGCCTATGCGTTACCTGGCGCGGGATAACCGCGACCTGAAGGAGAACAAATGGGATAACTTCAACTGGTTCACGTACCTTAAACTGAACGATAAAGCGCAGCAATCTCAGTCTGCCATTGCGGACCTGGAAAAAAAGATCCAGGCGATCTATAAAAAGAATGAACCTGTGGTGAAATGCGCCTTCGTACTGCAACCCCTCGCGAAGGTTCACCTTTACTCTAATTTCCTGGCCGATATTCCGGGTCATGGAAACGCGCAGAACGTGTACATTTTTACGGTGGTTGCCGTCTTCATCCTCGTGGTGGCTTGCCTGAATTTTATGAATCTTGCTACCGCTCGGGCAGCACGCAGAGCGAAAGAGGTTGGTCTGCGCAAAGTGGTTGGAGCGATAAGACCACACCTGATGGGTCAGTTCCTCGCGGAGTCGTTGGTCGTAGCCATGCTTTCACTCGTACTGGCGTTGCTGATCATCTACGTGGTCCTTCCTTATTTCAATACGCTGGGCGGAAAGGAGCTCGCGCTTGATTTTACGAATGTGAAGATCATCGGCGGCTTGTTGGGCATAACCGTCATTACTGGTTTGTTCGCGGGTAGCTACCCCGCATTGTATCTATCCGGATTTATGCCGGCCACGGTGTTGAAAGGGAATTTCACGGCGCGCGGATCTGGTAGCGTGTTCCGGAACACGATGGTGGTGATCCAGTTTGCCGTCTCTATATCACTGATCGTAGGCACCGCGATCGTCTATCGCCAATTGAAATACATTCAGCAATTGAATCTGGGTTACGATAAAGAGAATCTTTTGTATGTGCGGATGACAGGCGACCTTGTGGGACGAAGTATGATGCCCTGCGGGCCAGTCTTGAAAATAACCGGTTAACAACCCAATATTCATTTATCTCTGACCTTCCAACAGCATCTTCCGGTGCAACCATCAGTGTGGAGTGGAAAGGAAAGGACCCGAATACACAGCCGTTGTTTTACAACACGGCGATTGACGAAAATTTTGAAGAGGTTTTTAAGGCAACACTTCTCGATGGACATGGCTACGGCGAAAACGCGCAGGCAGATTCTGTCAATGTTATTGTGAATGAACAGGCATTAAAGACGATGGACATGAAGCTTGAAACAGCCGTTGGAACAAAGATCACCATTTGGCAACAGGAGCGAACGATCATCGGCGTTGTAAAGGACTTCAACTTCAAACCTATTCAGGAGACCATCGGTCCGATGTTTCTGAATCGTAATACATGGGGAGGTTATGCCATCGTCCGCACAATGCCTGGTGAAACGGAAAACACCATTAAGGCACTGGAGAAGATATGTAAAGAACTTAACCCAAGCTATCCGTTTGAATACAGTTTCGTCGACCAGGATATCGCGAACTTGTATAAGGCCGAGCAACGGCTGGGCAATCTGTTCAATGTTTTTGCAGTGCTCGCCATTGTGATCTCTTGCCTCGGACTTTATGGTTTATCAGCTTACTTGGCAGAGCGGCGTACGCGCGAGCTTGGAATACGCAAGGTGCTTGGTGCCTCGGGCTTCCAGCTTGTTTACTTGTTGTCGGCAACCTTCACACGTCCGATTTTGATCGCCACAGCAATCGCAGTACCCCTGGCGTGGTACGGAATGAGTCAGTGGCTTACTGGGTTCGCTTATCATATCACGATCGACTGGACGATTTTTGTTGTCGCATTTTTGTCAGCCTTAATAATCGCCTGGCTGACCGTGAGCTTTGAATCCATCAAAGCTGCGAGAACAAATCCGGTGAACTCGCTGAGATCGGAGTAGATTTTAACTTCCCGAAAGTTTTAAACTTTCGGGAAGTTGTTTCCCAAAAATCAGGTAGGACGCGTCCTTGATCTACGCCTACCTATATCCTGCCGCCTGTAGTTCAAACAACTCCGAATATCTTCCCCTGGCTTTCATCAGTTCTTCGTGTGATCCGACCTCAGATACTTTTCCATCCGCAATCACAGCGATTCGGTCCGCTATCCGTACCGTGGAGAATCTGTGTGAGATAACAATACCGATCCTTCCTTTTAGATTTTCTTTTAACTCGGCAAAGATTGCCGCTTCTGCTTCCGGATCCAGGGAGGAAGTCGGTTCATCTAATATCCAGATGTCTGCATCCCGATACATGATCCTGGCCAGCGCGAGACGTTGCCATTCACCGCCGGAGAGATCATGACCTCCTTCGAAAAGTCTTCCCACTTTTGAATCCAAGCCATTGGGCATTTTTTTAACAAGCCATTCGCTGCGGGCGTCGCGAAGTGATTCCAATACGCGGTCATCAAAAACTTCTGCATTGGGTCTTCCCATCGTAACATTTTCTCGTACGGTCAGCTCGTAATTAGCATAGTCCTGAAAAAGGACACCAACCCGGTTTCTCAATTCCTCAGGATCAGTCTTTTTAAGATCAACTCCTCCGATGCTGATGGATCCGTTGTCCACGTCATAGAATCTGAGGAGAAGTCTTACGATCGTACTTTTTCCCGCGCCATTCTCACCAACCAACGCTATCAATTCACCACTATTAATGGCGAGATTAAAGTTTTGAACGGCATATTCGGGACTGCCAGGATACTTAAAGCTGACATTATCAAACACAATTCCTTTGTCAAGCTTATCGGGTAACGCTTCAGGGTTTTCAACTTTTTTCACCAGCTCATCGATGGAAAGGAAAGAAAAATAATCATCGAGAAATGTGGTGTGTTGATCGACAGAAACAAATGTGCTTGATATTTGGGCGAGGGTAGAGGATACGGAAGTAAATGCTCCGACCACCAGAACAACGCCGCCTGGATCGATCAAACCTTCGGCACCTTTTATAGAAACAAATAAATAGGCGAGTGCTAAAGTTGTGCCGGTTACAATTCCGGTGAGGATTGAAACCCGCGTACCGGATCTATACATCAACGCTCTCTGGCGGAATAGATTTTCGGAGAGATTGCTATGACGTCCCAGTAAATAATCAGCAAGAACATATGCACGGATTTCTTTTGTCGTTCTTGGCTGAACAAGCAAATCCCCGATGTATCCACGTTCCCTTTCTTCCGGAGTTTCCTTGTAAAAAAATTCATAAAGCTTCGATGTCACGCGGCTTTCTAACACCAACGACAAAGCGGCAGCAGCAAGAGCCAGAACGACCAACAGATAATGAAGACTGGCAAGTAATGAAGCCATCAAAATGATTGTTACAAGATTACTTGATAGTCCGAGCACCGACCATGTCAGATCTCCAGGTCTCCACGATACATCTCTTTTTGCGCGTGCTAACCGGTCATGCCAGTTCGAGTTGTCAAAATTTCCAATATCAACTTTGGAAGCCTTTGCCAATAGTCTTTTTTCTGCCTCGAGCTCCACGCGCCTTACAAATAAATTTCTTCCATATCCCATGTATGCGCTAATGGTGCGCTGTAAGTGTTGCTACGATCCATAACCCAATCACTACTGGGACTAATTCAGAGAAAGGTATTTTGTGGCTGCTGGCCTCTGCGATACGATTGACAAGCACTGCCCCAAGGTAAACGGCAATTGGCGTCATCGCAGCGTTAACCATTCCCAAAAGCGAGAACTTGACCAGGGATTTGGGTGAAGCGGCCCACGCAAGCTCCAATCCTTTTTTCAGATTAGCTCTTACACGAAATGCGCGGCTGGTTGACTTTTCTGTCCCTGATTTCATTCTATTAAAATTAAAAATAAAGACCCGGATGACGAAGCGTGTATTCTCTCAATGACAACGCAATTTCAGCGGATTGCGTCGACCGAAATATCTGGGGCTCAAAGAATTTACGGAAGGCAACTAATCTTCGTTGCCATGTTCCTAAAACCTAACTGCTACTCCAATTGCTCTTTAAGATTTATAAACGTTTGATAAGGTCCCTCCGCCATCGCCATATTTACCAACCATGCGGGCACATGCCCCCCTGGGTCGATGCGCAGTGTGTACCTGACTTTGAGCGCTGTCCCATCCTTGACAACCAACCATTCTGCATAGGAAAACGGGACTCGAACGACTCCTTTTTCCAGCGGATAATCGTACGCTACTGTTTTAATGATTACGTGTAATTGACCCGACGTTGCATCTTTTTCAAATGAATATTCAACAATAAGCTCACGATTGTCGACGGGCCAGGGAGCATGAATTTCTGATCGGGTGATCATTCTGTTTTCTGTTTCCTGCAAAAGCACTTCTGCTGAAATCATGTTGTATTGCCAGGTGGGAAAGTTGTTTACATTTTTTATAAATGCAACTAATTCATCCAAGGTGGTATTTTTTATGGCGAATTCTGCCTTCAACGATTTGAACTTGTCATTTTCTGATTTGCAGGTGTACACCTGGATGTCGTCCGATTGTTTTTTCAAGATGCAGTCATTTTGTTGAGAAAATCCATTCAGGCAGCAAAACAAAAGCAAAAGGAATGTGACGATTCGTACCATATTTATAGCAGACATTACCTCTTCACCATCGGTCCCACGGTTTTACATGGCACTCCACAGTATAGGCAAAGATCGACATTTAATCCGAAAGGCATCCACGATACTTTAGCAACGCCGAAGGTAAATTGCCCGTGCGTAAAAAGGGCGAGGACTGGGTGTCGAGGGTTTCTGGCGTCAGCGCACTTTCCACTAGCCATCCCGTAGTATCGGGCAGTTACTTTGCTGTTGGCCGCAAGTTCGACGTTGTTGCTGAAGGGCACGGCCGCGTAAAAATCGATGAGATCGTGGTTATAAGGTAAAAGGTGGGCAGATCGTTTTGGAGCAATTCTTCTACTCGGCAAGTAATGAAGCCAGCAAAATAATTGTTACCAGGTCAGAGCACCTACCATGTAAGATCTCCAGGTCTCCACACCCCATCCAACATAACACCGAAAGATGGTGTTTCAGGGTGTGACTTTTCTATAGAATCCTGCCTTATTAAAATAATCGGAGTAATTTGATATTAAATGATTACCTTTGCACCAAAAGCAGCATTCCCGATCAGTTTTAACCCTTCGAATTTCTGTTTTCAATTCTATCGCGACCAAGCCTCGTCCCGAGATGAGGCTTCATAATTATTAATGACCAACCATTTTGCATGAGACAACTTAAGATCAGTAAACAAATTACAAACCGGGAAAGTCAATCCCTGGATAAATATTTACAGGAAATCGGGAAAGTCGACTTGGTTAGTGCTGAAGTTGAAGTGGAACTCGCCAGGCGAATACGGGAGGGCGACCAGGTAGCGCTGGAAAAGCTCACCAAAGCTAATCTTCGCTTTGTGGTATCCGTTGCCAAACAATATCAGAATAATGGGCTTACGCTTGGGGATCTTATCAACGAAGGAAATCTTGGTTTGATTAAGGCGGCAGGCAGGTTTGATGAGAAGAGAGGATTCAAATTTATCTCTTACGCGGTTTGGTGGATTCGCCAATCGATCATGCAGGCGCTGGCAGAACAATCAAGAATTGTAAGGCTACCGTTGAACCGGATAGGTTCATTAACTAAAATTTCCAAAACTTTTTCTGATCTCGAGCAGAAGTTTCAGCGCGAACCTTCGGCACAAGAAGTTGCAGAAGTTATTGGTGTTACCGCAGAGGAGGTAACGCATAGTTTAAAGATTGCCGGGCGCCATGTTTCAGTGGACGCGCCGTTTTCGCAAGGCGAAGATGGTAGTTTGCTGGATGTCCTTTCCGATGTGAATGAATCAAACCCGGAGTCCGAAATGATGGCAGAATCACTCATCCTGGAAGTACAACGTTCCTTAACAGCCTTGACGACCCGGGAAGCAGAAGTGATCAGTTTGTATTTTGGATTGAACGGAACGCAAGCGATGACACTGGAAGAAATCGCCCATAAATTTGATCTCACGCGCGAACGCGTACGACAGATTAAAGAAAAAGCCACGAGGCGGTTAAGGCATACGTGCGAAAAGCAGAACGTTGAAATCCTATTTAGGGTAAAATAGGAAGCAGCGGATAATGTGAATTTTTATTTTAATTTTTATACAATGCAAGGAACAGTAAAGTTTTTCAATGAAACCAAAGGGTTTGGATTCATTACACCGTCAGACTCAAAACCTGATATTTTTGTCCACTCTTCTGGCCTCGTCGATGAAATTCGTCAGAACGATAAAGTCAGCTACGACGAAGAAAGAGGAAAAAAAGGAATGAACGCCGTGAATGTTACAAAAATAATGGATTAACACTCCCTCTTACTATAAGAGAAAAAGATCGACCGGAAAGTCGATCTTTTTTTGTTTTATGCTGATCTGACTTTTTTAACAATTACGTCGTTCTTGGCATATTGATTTTTATGCAAATAAGCGTTCTGATCGTGTTCCAACGCTCCTTTGGGTAGCCATTTCATCCAAATTCCAAGATCGTGTTCGATGATATTTCTATAAAATTGAGGTAACACTTTCGTCTCGCCTTCAAAATATGCCCGGAACGAACTATCCTCTTTCAGATTTTTTCTCACCATTTTATAAAAACGGATCCGTCCAAAACCTTCATTGGAAATAGCACGCATAAAGTTCATCCACTTTGATGTAAAATCTGAAGTTGCCATAAATCGTCTATAGATCGCTTTTTTAGAAAAGGTATATGCAGTAAGATCAATTACTCTGTCATAAAAATCTATCCATTCGTAATTTTTTGGTTTCACGTTCATGGCAAGGTGGTTATTCAGAAAATGAAAAGGGAACGGAAGTACGCGACCTGCTTTTTGGTACTCCAGGTTGAGCGGAGCGGCCTCTCCAAAAGATGAAAGAAGCGAGTATCCGGGAAAGGCACCTGGTGATTTATCGACAAAGCGTTTGGTGAGTTCAAAGGGTTCGTTGCCTGAGTCACAATCAAGACCCAATACAAAATTGGTTTGAATATAAGGTACATAACGGAGGATCATATTAACCTGTTCCGATACCTTATTTAGCTTTTGCTCTGCGCCCAGGTGTGCCGCCATCGATTTATTTCCCATGTCATACCAGGATTCGATGCCCGGAAGCAAAGCCTTAAAGTTGTGTTTTCTCATCACCTTCATATGATCTTCTGCGAGAATAGATAAGCTGCTTTCTGCGAGAAAACGAAAACGATTTCGAGATCCTACGGAATCAATAACTTCCATATTGTCTTTAAAACGAATTCCGAAGTTTGGATCTTGCCACGCTACCATCGGCTTCTTGTATTTTGTAAGAAGAAAATGCAAATCTTCTTTCATGGCATCGAGGTTAAGCTGCTGATAGGGTACCGTTGCATCAATACAGAATGAACACGTATAAGGACAGCCGACACTTCCTATCATTGGAATGAATTTCACGAAAGGTGCCTTTCTAAGCGTTGGTTCGACAAACTTCCATCGCTCTCTCATAGTTGGAAATTCAACAGGTTGCGTTTTTGCAGAAAGGTGAATTCCAATTGGACGTTGTGGCGCACAATTTTTCAAAAGCTCTGTTATTGTTGACTGATGTGTCAGGCCAAGTACATAGTCAAAATATTTAATAGAATCATCGGGATAGCAACGGGCATGCGGGCCACCTAACACGGTTACCGCTCCTTTGCTTCTGAAATAATTGCTCAAAGCATAGGCAAGAAAAGCAGCTTGTGAAAAGGAGCATATAAAAACCACGTCAACATCGCGTGGTAGTTCGTTGTCCAATTTTTCCAGGCCAGTATAGCATATAAATGTTACGGAATGACCTTGCTGTTCGCACCACGTCGCTACAATCTGGGGCATGATACTAGCAAGGTTAGCATGCATGATTCTTGCCCATAGCGTATTCGTTGGACCTTTGCTAACAAGATCAATTATGCCGATCTTTAATTTCCTCATTAAATACCTTTTTAATTCGTTTAAACTTCCAAGTATCTTCAGCATTCTTGCATGCTCACCTAACGCTTTTTTGTAAAAAGCGGATGAACAAAATGGTAGCCCAAAAGGGTGGCAATAATTCTATGGGATGGACTAGAATATGCAATGAATGCGATCGTTGCAGCTAGAAGTCCAACATCAAAGAAATTGTCTGGAATGCGCGTGGGGGTTATTCTAAAACGGCCAACAGGCAGCCAAGCCATTGATATTCTAATAAAGATAGCAGAGTACGCGCAAACAAAGGAGTTTTGTTCCTGATTTATCTTTTACCCGGGTTAATAGAGCTCCTGAGTCGGTATCATTTGCTTCATATGAACAACAACACTCAATATTCAATGTTCAACGTTGGGCGAACTTGAATATTGCTTATTGAATATTGATTATTGAGTGTTATCGTCAACAACATACGAAATCCAACCTGGATGTAAACCACTCAATCATTTTGACCAACTACATGGTAGACGCGTAAACTACACAGTCCCTGAATTTGTATTTGAACCCGGCCCGTTGATAAGGACAGTAAAATTTAACTATCCTTAAAATATTTTATGTATGAAAAAACAAATTCGCTGGCACCAGATGTTAAAGATAATCTTACTGGTGACCTTCTCGCACTTCATGGCAAGCTGCGACAAAGACATTTTTGACGATGATCATGGGGAGGGTGGTGGTGGCACTCCAGGCAAAGCTAGTCGTGCAAGTAGTGCTGTTGCCACAGATTGGTATGCGTTGCAGTTAAGAATGATCATTGGGGCTAATCCATCTATCAACCCAATTTTATTAAACCGTGCATGGGGATACATCGGCATCGGGTTGTATGAATCGGTAAGGCCAGGAATAAAAAATTCCGTTAGCTTAAGTCAAAAGCTGTATCAAATGCCTGCTATGCCCCAAAAGGAAAATAATAACGGCTACTCGTGGGAAGTTTCGGCCAACGCCGCGCTGGCGAAGTTGATCAGGGCTTTTTATCCGGCAGCAGTAATTACAGCGAATCAGCAACGCATTGATTCGCTGGAAGCAGCCTACAACGATTCGCTTAGGCCAGGCGTTGAATCTGCCGTGTTCTTGCGTTCACAGGCTTTTGGTCATGCCATTGCAGATGCTGTAATCGCATGGTCACAAACCGATAATAGTAATCTCACTAACGCCGGATATGTACCGCCGGTATTTCCCGGTGCCTGGGAGCCAACACCACCCGCATTTGCTAATGGCCTTTGTCCATATTTCGGCAATACCCGGCCTTTCTTACAACAGCATTTACAGGTTGTCGCTCCTCCCTTTGTACATGCATATTCCGAAGATCCTGCTTCGGATTTTTATAAAATGGAAAAAGCTATGTGTGACCTTTCTCAATCCCTCACACAGGAACAAAAAAATATAGCTTTGTACTGGAACGATGTTGGCGTTGGCGTCGGATACAGTCCTCCCGGACATTCGGTTTCTATCCTTACGCAGATACTAAAACAAAAGAACATTGATCTTGGTAAAGCAGCTATCGCTTATGCGAAAACTGGAATAGCATTAACCGACGCAAGCATCGCAGGGTTCAAATCAAAATACACATACAATATGTTGAGGCCCGTTACGTATATCAAGAAGGTGATAGATCCAACCTGGACCCCGCTTATTGCAACACCGCCTCATCCAGAATATCCGGCAGCGCATGCATTTCTCACGCAGGCCTTCATGCAAACTATGACCGGAATATTTGGAGAAAATTTTTCGTTCACCGATAATACCTATGGATCGAAATATGGTGGTCCAAGAACATTCTCTTCTTTCAATGCTGCCGCCGAAGAATGTGGTATGTCCCGAAACTATGGAGGCATTCACTATCCTCCCTCAATTGCGGCCGGCTTACAATTAGGTAAACACATTGGACAAGGAGTCAATAATCTTCAACTCGTACATTAGTGAAGCGTTAAATGAACTTCTTTTGAAAGGGAAGGCCTGAAACGAACAGGCCTTCCTACCTTTCAAAAGGTTTATTTGTTTGCTAAATTAGTCATCGTTAAAAACCAATAGACGTTACAATTAATCGGAAGACTGGGTAATATTAAAAATCTGCAACAAAGCGGAGTGTTAAGCCGTAAACCTCGCAGACTTTTATGCTTCTCAAATAAGCTTCCCATTCAAGTATATCATCGGCCTAAATAAAACATTCGGTGCTAAGGAGTGACGACCGAGAAGTATAGTTGCTCTTATTCTTGTAAGCCATGAATAAAAAGACACTTGTAAAATACCTTTTCTTGGTCATCCTGCAATTTCTGCTTTGCGTTGATTGTTTGGGGCAAGGTGAAAAGATCGATGGTCTAAAAAAACTTCTGCCGACCTTAAAAGATACGAGCCTGGTTAATTGTCTAAATGAACTTTGCAGTTCATACATAGAAGTCCACACCGACAGCGCCCTGCTTTTTGCATCTCAGGCAATTTTGGAAGCTGAAAAAATAAACTATGTAAAAGGAAAGGCATTGGCTTATTACAATTTGGGATTTAATGAACGAATTGTGGGTACTTACCCAGCCATGGAGCAGTACTGTGCTAAGGCCGTTGCATTGTTGCAAGAAGATAAAAGGCATCAGGATAAATTACTATTAGCGAAATCGTACGAATTGCTGGCCTTTTCAAAGTGGGCACAGGGTAAGTTTGATGAGGGATTGGCGAGTTATAAGAATGCGGAAAAACTTGCCCTTGAAATTGGCAATGAAGGCTTGCTTGGTTATTTGTATGCTGCGATGGGGGCTTTGGAAACACAAAGAGGCCAGTATAAAAGTTCTATTGAATATTGTATGAAAGGCCTTCCTCTATGGAGGAAACCCAGTAGTGACCCGCGAGGGTTTATCGCGATATCGCTTCTTTATAGTACGGCTGGTGATTACAAAACAGCGATGGACTACTGCCGGGAGGCGCATAACATTGTTAAACGTCGTGGCGGTGTACTCAGGATGTATACCTACATAGGTGAAACTTTTTATTTGATGAAACAATATGATTCCGCGATTTACTGCTACCAACTCCTGCGGAATCACAATAAAAAATTGGTGTCGGTTTCCGGGATGACTGAGGAATTCAAACAAAACAGCTGGCCAAACTCGCGTATGGCTGAAATATATATTGCGCGGGAACAATATGATACGGCGCTCTCAGTTTTGAACAATGCGCTGATTTATTTCGAAAGTGTAACAGACCGCAACCAGGTGATGTGGACGTTGCTCAGACTCGCGAAGGCTTATGAGGCAAAGAAAAATTATTCAGCGGCGTTGTACAACGCTCGAAAACTTTTGCGCATGGCAAGTGAAACCGGGGCCAGGCAATATATCCGTGACGCACATGTCATGCTTTACAAGCTCTTTGATGTTCAACAAAAAAATGATAGCGCTTATCACCATCTGCGACTATACACCGCTTTAAAGGAAACCATTGACGCAGATCAGGCTGAACAAAAACTGGCCTTCTTTAGATCGGAAATTGAAACTGAGAAAGCCCAGGCAGGCATAGATAGGTTAACAGAAAGAAAAGCAATTGCAGGAACTCCAAAAATATGCGCTCATTGTTTTCATCGTTTTCCTTTTGGGAATGGGATTGATAGTGTTCCGGAATATTTTGTTGAAGCGAAAATCTGAAAGACATCAGCGTGAATTGGCTGAAAACGAATTAAAGATGCAGACATTTGAGAACGCGAGAACGAAGGCAGAGTTTCAACAACAAGCGACCGAACTTGAAATGCAGGCACTTCGGGCCCAGATGAATCCCCACTTTATTTTTAATTCACTTAATTCTATCAACCGGTTCATTTTGCAAAACAACAGTGAGCAGGCCTCTGAATATCTTATTAAATTTTCCAAGCTGGTGCGATTAATTCTACAGAACGCACAGGATTCACTTATATCATTGGAGAGCGAGTTGGAGTCTTTGGGGTTATATCTCGAACTGGAAGCTTTGCGTCTTGAAAACAGGTTCGACTATAAGATCACGTTGGCCAAGGATCTGGATCTCTTCGCACTGAAGGTTCCGCCTTTGATTGTTCAACCTTACGCTGAAAACGCGATCTGGCACGGATTGACGCATAAGGAGGAAAAAGGACATTTGGAGATCAATGTAAGTGAAGAAAATGGTTATTTATTTTTTAAGATCACCGATGATGGTATTGGTCGTAATAAAGCGGCGATGCTAAGCAACGCATACGGTATCCGCAAAAAGTCGTTGGGTTCAAAAATCACTGCTGACCGGATTGCCATGATGCATGGTAACGGCCTCGGGGTTACAATCAATGATCTTGTTTCTGCTGAAGGAAATGCGTTGGGTACTGAAGTAATCGTAAAAATCTCGGTTAATTATGATTAATGCTATCCTGATAGATGATGAGGCGCACTGCCTGGACTCCCTGAGCATTCTTCTCAATAAGTTTTGCCCGGACGTACAAATACTGCAACGATGCCTGTCGGCGAAACAGGGTTTGGAGGCCGTCATGAAGTACAAAACAGACCTGGTATTTCTCGATGTTGAAATGCCTTCCATGAACGGATTTCAATTTCTTGAACAGTTTAATGAAATTCCGTTTTCCGTTATTTTCACGACGGCCTATGACAAATATGCGATCAAGGCAATCCGGTTCAGTGCATTAGACTATTTGCTCAAACCAATTGATTCAAAAGAGTTGGTAGCGGCTGTTCATAAAGTTGAAGCGCACAATCATCAACCTACAAGTGAACAGTTTCGTATGTTGTTGGATAAAATACAGAATAAAGAAAACGGCTTAGCAAAAATTGCTGTGCCAATAGCGGAAGGATTTGAATTGGTGAAGGCTGATGATATCATAACCTGTGAAGCGGATAACAATTATACTTATTTACATCTCAAAAATAAAAGGAAGATCACAGCCTGCCGCACGTTGAAAGAAGTGGAGGAGCAGCTGGAATCATTCCCATCTTTTATCCGTGTGCACAACTCCTATATTGTTAATCTGAATGAAGTAACCAAATACATCAGGGGTGATGGAGGTTACCTGACCATGAGCGATGGCAGTATGGTCGATGTATCACGGAGCAGAAAGACAGCACTCCTGAAATTCTTCTGACTTTTTTCATCTACTCTTCCCGTACTTAATCTTATTCAGCCTGATTGCTTGCATCCCGCAAAGGCAATCGCTCGCTCAACTTCGTCATTTAAATCCCAGGCAAGCAGAATACTCAACGGTGTCCGCTCATCATGACTTTCGCGCGTAAACAATTTTCAAGATCAATCACCAAAAAAACCAATGGTCATGAAAAAGTACAGCGTCATTGTTATGATATGTTTTCTTATGCTGAATAGTGCATGGGCGAAATTGCGAAATGGGTATGAAAAAGATATTCACTACGTCCGCGAAAGACTGAAAAATTATAGTGATATTCTTAATACGAATAATAATTTGTCGGCATCAGAAAAGCGAAAAATGAAAGCCAGCATCAATGATTTAATAATCTATCAATCTCACTACGAGTTGACCGAAGAATTACTGAAGCAGTTTAAACGCATTTCGCCAGGTCTTTACAATCGTATTGACTCAATAAAAGATGCTAAAGGGAGATTCACGGATGTTTATGTAAAATTCATACCTCGTGAAGAAGCGTTAGTAATGGCTGCAGGCATAACGCACATGGCACAATCAGATGAAGATATGGATGCATGTTTTTCCGAGTACGGCAAACATAGCGTTTCTATAAAAATTTGGATTTCCAGCAAAGCACTTCTTGTTTTATCGCATGAATTGGGTCACGTTAATTATCAGGTACCTAATTTTGAAACCTATATTGAATATTACAAAATGGAGTATTCATCTTTGTTCACCAATTCAAATTGTGTAGGACATTCGGCCGCAGATCGGAGTGGAAGGAACGCTGACGACCTTTGAAAAGGAATTTAAGAAAGACTACGTAAACAACTTAAAATTTGGAAAGGGCGATGCTCGATTAGAATCCCCACTCGTTCTTATGGAGGAAATAAGGAGGAAGGTTAAAGTGCCGTGTATCAATAATGTAATGAACTGCTTATCCGATAGTCGTTGTGTTACAGTTTCCGATGATCAGACGCTTGTAGCTCACACGACCTATTCTCTTGTGCCTTCAAAGTTACCTTCAGAAGTATGCCAGTTTTGACGTGAGAAGTCGTGGTTTTATCTTAGTATTCTCAAAATTCGAAAGATATGATACGAAACATTTTCAATCGAAAAGGTAAGCAGTTTGCTTTGCTTTTTATTATCCTGTCTCTTTTTTCATTTGCTCCGTTGCATCATGGCTGGAGCAGTTATGATCAAACCAAACCCTAAACGTCACCGGCAAAATTCTTGAGATGGGCTATGAAAATCCTCACGGTATGATCAAGCTTGAGGAGAAAAAAAAGAAATGGACTGTCGTACTTGCTCCACCTTCCCGGATGGAAAGCCGCGGGTTAACCAAAGATATGCTGAAGGTAGGTGCAACGGCTACGGTAGTAGGGTATCCTCACCTTAAGATCAAAGATGAAATGCGCGCCGAAAGAATTACTATAGGCGACAAAACAACAGAATTGCGTTAGCATGCAATACGCCGACGTGTTTGAATGGCTGGAGTATTCTGATCTGGCTGTTTATATTCGTCAGTCGCCTTTGCTTTTTCCTGCGATAGAAATTGTTCATATCATAGGATTTATTTTTTTAGTGGGCAGCGCTTTTTTGTTTGACCTTCGTTTGCTTGGAGTCGCGAGAAAAATTTCTGTTAAAGATGTAGCCGACTATGTTCTTCCCTGGTCGCGAAGAAGTTTGATTATCGTTGTGCCGTCTGGTTTTTTACTCTTTATCTCGCAGGCCAAGGCACTGAGTACAAATGGAGTTTTTGGGTTAAAATTGATTCTTATCCTGATTGCCTTTACCAACGCAGGAATCTTTCATCGTTTTACATTTCGTTCCGTTTCCACTTGGTCTACTTCAGAAACACCAGCGGCCGCAAAAGCCGCGGCCCTCATCTCATTATTGCTTTGGATGTCGGTAATTAGCTGCGGTAGGTTAATTGCTTACTTTTAATGTCACCGGTTTCACGGGTGGCAATGATTCTTTCTCGGATTAGGTTTGTACATTCGAAATGAAATTAAGGACATAACAAAACTAGTATATGAAAAGAAGTTCCTTCATGAAAACTATTGGCGCAATGACTGGTGGTCTGTTGCTAAAAAACCAGGCATTCTCGGAGTCAATGCGTGATGAATATCCGGAATTAGCAAAACATAAAATTGAAAAGGCCGATATCATTTCGCTTGACTATCATTGGCCAAGGTTTGTTGGCCGCAACGGTTCAAAGGATGTTCATGGGCAACATCAAAAGACAACAGCGCTTCGTGTAAGAACAGATCAGGGAGCTGAAGCTTGGGGAATGACAGACAAAAAAGTGAGCGAATCGATCTCGAGTATAATTGGAAAGAAAGTTATTGACATCATAACGCCTAAGTATGGGTTGATGAATGGCTTCAACACATTCCATTACGATTTTGCTATGTTCGACCTGATGGGTGTTATTTTAAAGAAACCTGTTTATCAAATTTTAGGATCGCAGGGTCCGACTAGTCTGCCGGTCTATAGTGGAATGATTTATATTGACGAGTTGCCATACAAAGAAGTGAAAGGCGGCATGGAAGTAATATTACAAAACTGCGCCTGGGATTATAATCATGGATATAGACAGTTAAAAATAAAGATAGGTCGTGGTTATAAATGGTATCCTGCCAAAGAGGGTATGGAAATGGACATAAAGGTTTTTAAGATGGTTTACGACGAGTACCGTAGCAAAGGCGTGGATCTATTGGTAGACGCAAACAATAGTTATACGGTACAAGATACCATGACATTTCTCGAGGGCATCAAAGGAATTCCTTTGTATTGGATGGAGGAACCTTTCCAGGAGCAAATTGATGACGGCAAAAAATTACGCGCATGGATGGACAAGAATGGCTTTGAAAAAACGAAATATGCCGACGGCGAATGGGTTTGGCCGGACGCGAATGATGTTGCGCTTGAAATGGTTCGGCAAGGTATCGTAAACACATATCTCAACGATATTCATGCCTATGGAATCACAAACTGGATCAAAGTAATGCCCATAATTAAAAACGCTAAGGCCGATGGAAGCCCTCATGCATGGGGCGATCAGTTGAAGACGCATTACGCAACACATCTGGCTGCCGGGCTTGGCAATATATCGACCATCGAAGGAGTCACCTGTATCTCAGACGATATAGACTATGGAAATTACCCGATCAAAG
Source organism: uncultured Bacteroidota bacterium (assembly GCA_963739105.1). Taxonomy (GTDB): domain Bacteria; phylum Bacteroidota; class Bacteroidia; order Cytophagales; family Cyclobacteriaceae; genus Chryseolinea. Next base: position 30,919 of record CAVTZI010000031.1, read on the forward strand.
ACGGCAAGATTTCAGTATCGCAGGAGCCAGGGTTCGGCATGAAACTATTGAAGAGAAATTAGTTTAGATTTTAGGGCCATTCGAAGTGCTTTCCCTTATTGTCATTGGGAAAAAAAATATCAATGATATTTGACTAATAGGTCAAATATGATATATTTGTGCAGCTTCAATCAGAAAATGTCAGGAAGACCCCGAAAATTTCAAGAACACGAAATGCTGGAAAAAGCGATCGACCTCTTTTGGGAAAAAGGATATGAGGCGACCAGCCTTGACGACTTATTGCTGCGTATGGACCTTAATAAAGGAAGTCTTTATCATTTCTTCGGAAGCAAAAAAGAATTGTTCTCTCGGGCATTGGATTTTTTCGGTGAAAAATCTTCAAAAACAATTGAGCAAAAGATCAGGAGCGCAAAAGAGCCCGTCGAAGGAATAAAAAAATTCTTTCTGGAATTGGCAAATGCTGAGAATGGTCAACACCTCAAAGGATGTTTTATGGGAAATTCAATAGCCGAATTGTCATCTGTAGATAACCACTTAAAGGATAAAGCAATAGCAAATTTGAAAGCACTGGAAGACCTGTTTTGCCAATATATTGATATGGCAAAAAGATCAAAAAGCTTACAGACAAAGGATGACTCCAGAATTATATCGAGATATCTGCTCAACCTCTGGAATGGAATCAATATTACGCGAAGAATATATCCGTCGGCCAAGGTATTAAAACCCCTAATCGAAATGCAATTGAAGATATTGAAATAAATTTTTTTTATTCACTTTTTGACTATTTGGTCAATTATAAAAATCACATTAAACAAGGACATGCATATGAAAACAAACATTCTTTTAGCTTTTATTATAGCGCTTACCTCATGCGGTACACCGGAGCAATCCATGCCCGAGAAAAATGATAATGCCATCGCGAATGGCAATGATGGGGCAATACGATACAAGACTGTGAATGTCGATAAACTTGATATTTTTTACAGAGAGGCTGGCTTAAAGTCACAACCAACAATTCTTTTCTTACACGGCTTTCCATCCTCCTCACACATGTATCGCGACATCTTAGTTGATCTATCGTCCAAATATCACGTTGTTGCGCCTGACTATCCGGGATTTGGCCTAAGCAGCAATCCTGACGTGAGAAATTATCAATACACATTTGACAATCTTTCCATAACGATCGAGCATTTCGTTGAAGCTCTTGGCCTGAAAGATATAACCCTTTACTTGCAAGACTACGGGGGACCTATCGGTTTCAGATTAGCAGTAAGAAGGCCAGAATTAATCCACGCACTTGTTATTCAAAATGCCAACGCTTATGTGGAAGGACTGGGAGATGCTATCGCGCCAATGAAAAATTACTTCAATGATCCGAACGAAAGGACAGAAAAAGCGGCTAGAGAAATACTAAACACGACAAAGTGGCAATACACCGACGGTGTCGCAGACTTATCCAAGATCAACCCTGACAGTTATATGATCGATCAGCTTTACCTGGACCGACCTGGAAATGATCAGATTCAACTTGCGCTCTTTCGTGACTATAAGAGTAACCTCGCTCAATATGAGGAATGGCAGTCATATTTCAGGGAAAAACAACCTGCAACACTTGTGATTTGGGGGCGTAATGACAAGATATTCATTACACCGGGTGCCGAGGCGTATAAAAGGGATCTAAAAAACATTGAAGTTAACATCTTTAATGGCGGTCATTTTCTCCTGGAGGAATACCACCAAGAAGCTGCTTTGTTGATCGACAGTTTTCTTGCTAAGAACAAATAGGTACGCCTGCGGTTGAAGAACATTGGGGCCAAAGAGATTTCTTCATTACAACCCGTCATTCGCCTTTGGTTTTTCTAACGATAGAAATTGTTCATATTATACGGATTTATTTTTTGTATGGGTGGTGCATTTCTTGTATCTAATAAACTATTTGTGGTTACATAACGTTGATGGTCTCACGTTGGCCTTAACGTTAAAATTTATACATCAATTTTCGGTTTATAAACTTTTACACAGTAAGCTTTCTGATCGTATTCCAGCGCTCCGTTGATGTGCCGTTCACCCAAATTCCAAGCTCTTTTAGCCAATCCTGTTGAATCTATCAATCAGAATTGAATAACCGGTAATGACATGATCGGCTTAAGATCCAGGATTTCAAACCAGTCGAAATTCGGTACAATATAAATTCCTTTTCCTCCGGATTTTCGGTAAATTCAGCATGGGTTATTCATGTAGCGGAAACTCATTCGGAGCCTGGCTTATGATTGCCGGCGGGTGTTCTAATTAGATTGAAAGAAGGATTTCTTAAAAAGAAAAAACTCTTTTTTATGAAATGCATTTTTTTAGTTCTCATATTCCTTATTCCTCCACTGCTCTTTGCACAAAAAAAAGTAATCTCCCTGCAAATTGATGGAAGCATCAATCCTGCATCAGCCGCATTTATTCACAGCGGTATTGAAAAAGCTGGTAAAGAAAACGCAGCGTGCCTGATTATTCATCTCAATACTCCCGGAGGTCTACTAAAATCAACGCGTGTCATTGTTAGTGATATTCTGGAGTCTCCGGTACCTGTGGTCGTTTACGTTTCTCCGGGTGGCGCTCACGCTGGCTCGGCAGGAGTTTTCATCACACTCGCGGCCCACATTGCGGCTATGGCTCCCGGAACAAACATCGGTGCGGCACATCCTGTTGATATGCAGGGTCAACAAGACACTGTCATGAACGAAAAAGTGACTAACGATGCGGCAGCATTTATCCGCAGCATTGCAGAAAAACGAAAGCGCAGTGCACAGTGGGCAGAAGAAGCTGTCCGCAAAAGTATTTCGATCACTGAGAAAGAAGCACTCGAAAAAAATGTTATCGACCTGATTGCCACAAACACGCCGGAGCTACTAAGTCTCATAGACGGGAAGAAGGTTGTGACAACCTCGGGAACAATGACAATTAATACCCGCGACGCAAACATTGAACGCCTTGAAATGGGAGCTTTTGAAAAATTTCTCGATGTAATAAGCGATCCCAATATTGCATACGTGTTGCTGCTCCTCGGGCTCTACGGTCTGGTGTTTGAACTCTATAGTCCGGGGGCGATTGTTCCGGGCATCATCGGCGTAATTTGTCTTACCCTGGCATTTTATTCCATGCATGCTTTGCCTGTAAACTACGCAGGCTTAGCACTCATCATTTTTGCAATCATATTGTTTTTACTTGAGATAAAAATTGCAAGCCATGGCGTGCTCACCATCGGCGCAATTATTTCTCTTTCGCTTGGATCGATGATGTTACTTCGTACAGATGAGGCAATGGCGTTTTATAGAATATCCTGGGGCGTGATAATTTCATCGGTAGTTTTTTCATCATTGTTTTTTCTCTTTGTGGTGGGGGCCGGATTAAGAGCCCAGCGTTCGAAACCTGCTACGGGTTTGGAGACGATGATAGGAGAGACAGGTGAATCACTTGAAACACTTGACCCTGCAGGCGCTGTCTTGGTTCATGGAGAAATATGGCAGGCGGAATCACTTTCGGGAACGATAAACAAAAAAGCAAAAGTTCGAGTAGCACAATTCAAGAACCTGACACTTCTCGTGGAGCGTATTAATGGTTGATAAACAATAAGACGTATGCAGATAATAGCCTTAGAGCTTGTGCTCATCACCGTTTTCTCAATTATTATTCTTGCTAATGCAATCCGCATCCTGCGGGAATATGAACGCGGTGTCGTTTTTCGTCTTGGGCGGTTAGTTCCGGGGGAGTTAAGGGACCGGGCCTGGTGCTTCTTATCCCCATAGTTGACAGGATGGTAAAAGTAAGTCTCCGCACTGTCGTGATGGATGTTCCGCCTCAGGACATTATAACGCAGGACAACGTTTCCCTTAAAGTAAACGCAGTGATTTACTTCCGGGTAATTATGCCACAAAAAGCCATCATCGAAGTAGAAGATTTTCTCTCTGCAACTTCTCAACTCTCGCAGACAACGCTAAGAAGCGTGTTAGGGCAATCAGATCTGGATGACCTTCTTTCACAACGGGAAAAAATAAATCTGAAGTTGCAACAAATCATTGACTCTCATACAGGGCCATGGGGCATCAAAGTCTCTACGGTTGAAGTGAAGCAGATAGATTTACCACAGGAAATGCAGCGGGCAATGGCTAAGCAGGCAGAAGCAGAGCGTGAACGGCGTTCGAAAGTAATTGCTGCCGAAGGAGAGTTTCAGGCTTCCCAACGATTAGCCGATGCTGCAAAAATTTTAAGCGATCAACCCAGCGCGCTCACCCTGAGATATCTTCAAACCTTGCGCGAGATTGCAACGGAAAATAACTCGACCACCATTTTTCCAATCCCTATTGATCTGTTGAAGCCATTCTTAAATACAGGAGAAAAAAAATAAAGCAGTACGATAGAAGCTGTTAACACACACTGGAAGTCACGTCGGTCAGAGGTAAATTTTTTGAAAACTATACTTCAATTGTTGTTGTTATTTTTTTATTATGGTTAGTTCGGACTGTTCACAACTTGATTATTGAGTTTTTGAGCGGAATTGGTTTTGAAGATTGTCAGATTTAAAACTTAAAAAATTAAGTGTCATGAAAAGACTAGGACATCAATTTTTGCGAACCTTTTTGGTTCGAAAGGAAGTATCGAAAAAGTGGAAACTTCTAAAGAGGTTTTTACTACCTATGCAGCACAGCCTCATGTTTTGCAGGAGAAAATGAAAGAAAAAAAGTTAAGCCATGGTGAAACCGTGACAGCAACCATTTCGCCAGTTCGGTTGGAATCCGCCTGGGGTAAGATGGCATTATATTTTTGCCCAATGCAAACCCTTGACATCGCTGAAACTATAACACCCGGAGATGGCGGCGATATTCCGTCGAACGTTGTGGTCGAAGGACTCACGGTTCCACGTGAGTACAAATCAGGATTGTATACGATGAAAAATGTAAAGTTAAGTTCGAATGGGACTATTCAGGTGATAGCCACTGCTGAAACGATCTTTGAAAGTGCAGAGTTTTAAAACTGGTGAAAAAAGAGAGACTGCCTGTGTGCGACAGTCTCCCTTCTTTGCAGAGCTTCTAATCCTCGGCGATTGAAATATTCGTGGGAATTTTTTCGCGAACAGCCTTATACTCTTCTTCGTTAGTTTGGTAAAAGTCTTTCCCATACATCTTTTGGGCTCGCTCCTGGTAGATTTTTATGTATCCTTCTTTCATGTAGAAGAAATTCGAGAGATAAGTACCAAATGTTCCTGCGTCATCAATCACGGCACTGACGACAGCAAGTTCTGCATTTCCTTTAGACACGTATGACATTATAAAATCATATACCTTTTGCTGATTAGCTTCTCCCTCATTGTTCCCAAGGTTTATTTTAAGAAGGTGTTCTTTCGGTACATTGTCTGTCGATAAACCGGTCTCAGGATGCGGCGGAAGCATAAGCACAACTTCGACGCGCTCGCCTGAAGTGGTTTCACCGATGTATAACAATTTTCGGCGATCAGCTTCGCGTAAAGCCATCTGAACATTTCTGACAAAACCCATTTGCTGATTCTTATCGACCATCATGATAATTGGCAGCCTTAGTCCGTCTTCCGCTCCCTGAAGGTTGGCAATCTCACTCACTTCAGCTTTTTTGTCGCCAATGTGAAGAGTATTGTTTGAAATTGTGAACGTGAGGGCATTCCTGAGATCCGCGTCGAACTTGAAGCCACTGGGGGGTAAGGTCGGTAGGTCGACTTCTGTAGGATCACTCGAAATTTTTAGTGACGAAATCTGCTCGTCATCTATTTTAGAATTGCATCGAATGAGAATTAGGCTGCAACAAAACATTGCAACAATGGCGGCACTGACTTTAACCTGGCCAAGCCATCCTGATTTTTTATTTGTCATCATAGTTATTCTTTTTTTGATGAATGAAAGATTGAAATTGTGTACCAACTGCTGTGAGTTGTTGCTGATCAACTGCCTTAAAAGCAAGGTCTGGTACTCGACAACGGAATAACCTGATTGAATAATTTTTCTGTCTGCTATGTATTCATGCGTAGTTTTGAGCGATTTAAGTAGCAGCCATATCACGGGATTGAACCATAGAAAGGCCGCTACGATTTGAATATACAATAAGTCAAGGGTATGCTTCTCCTTAATATGCGTTCGTTCATGATCAAGGATTTGCCGAAAGTCGTTGCTGTCAGCAAGGGGCGCGTGAACGAAAAGATAATTCATAAAGGAGAATGGCGCCATCGGATTGACTAACCTTACAACCTTCACCCCATCCTTTTCAATCATGGGGTGTTTTATAAGGGTTTGCACGATCCAACGTATAGACCATACGGTCCGTGAGAAGCAAATCAGAACACCAACGAAATAGATCAGCATTATTAAATATAAACTGACGTCTAACCAGTTGATCCTGGCTGGGGAATACTTTGATGACGAACTGTTACCCCGCACTTCAAACTCCCATGAAGCCATCGCATCGTAGTAGGATTTTGAAAAAGTGCTTAGCTGGTCCAGAGGCTGATCTACAACGGGACCGGTAAGATCAACAAACTCAATGCGTAACATTGGAAAGAACAACGACAAGATCGGAATGGCTAACAGCACGGCACGGTTCAGCTGAAAGAACGTTTCCTTGCTAAGGACAGAAACATACAACAGGTAAAAAACGACGGAGAGAACGGTCGATTCTGCGATATAGAAAATAAGATCGCTCATTTTTTGGATTTAAGTTGTTTGAGCATCTTCATTACTTCGTCGAGTTCTTTCTCATCGAGATTCTTGTTTTCTGAAAAGAAGTTTACCACTTCACGCAACGAGTTATTGTAGTAGTCGGTCAGCAGCCTTGAAAGTTGACTTTTACTGTACTCATCTCGGGTGATCAGCGGATGGTATTTATGCGTGTTGCCATAGGCCGTAAAACCGACAATGTCCTTTTGGACCAGTACCCTTACAATCGTTGACACGGAATTGTAAGGTGGTTTAGGGTCGGGAAATCGTTCGATAATATCCTTGATAAAACCTTCTCCGATTTCCCAGAGAATTTTCATGATTCTCTCTTCCGCTTTTGTCAAAGTAACCATTACGCTTTTGTTTTGAGTTTGTTGATCAGCTATGTAAAGTTAAACTTAAAATTAAGTTATTCAACTTATTTATACGTTATTTAACGTACAATTAAGTTATTTAAACATATATTATTGTATTTCAGTATGTTACGTTTTAGTTATGTGTGGCCAACGCTATCAACCGTACGAATACATAGACCGTAGGTAGGGATAATCATTTTGAAAAATTTAGAGAGAGTTGAGCCGTATAATATATTAAACTACAAGGTTGGTGTACGCGGGAAAGGAGAATTGCCTTCACACGGGAACGCGTAAAAACAGAAACATTCGAATTCCATTACTCCATCAGGAATTACCTATTTATAAAAAAAATGGCTGCAAATTCTATTTTACATTTTGTGGAGAAACCATATTACTCAGCTCATCAATCATCTTTTTTCCTTTGCTAACTGCGTCTGACATCGACGCTGGCGTTATATTCACGTTTACTGTAATCGCGATCCCCAATAAACGTTGTCAAATGTTTATCAAACTGAGCCGCAAGATTTTTCACCTTCTTATCCGATGATTTGGCAGCGAGTTCGCGGATGATCCTGATCTTTTCAAAATCGATAATTCCTTCTCTTAACTTTTCAAAACGGATATTGCTTACGCCACCCGGGTAAACGATAAAACAATCTCCTGCTGGCCAGGCCGTATGACGGGCGTCACGCATCGGGTCTTGAGGCCACGCATCGTATGCCCACCGCAAAAATCCATCAAAACCGTATGCAGCAGTATACCATCCGATGTAGGTGCTTTCTACTGGCGGAGAAAAAACAAAGTTGTTCGGCTTCGCAGGGGTGCAGCATACATAATACGTCGTTGTGAGACCTTTTGATTTCCGTTCCTGAATCTCCTGTAGCGAAGGCACGGTGTTGATAATCGGCGAATAATCATCCAACAGAGATTTCAGCTCTGGATGCCAATCGCCAGCATAGGTGATCTTCCAGTCTTTGGAATGATCCTTAATAACCTTTGCCGCTGCAATGGTGATGTTGAGCGGATTCTCATTGATACCCAGGTAAGTTTTTTCAAACCATCCTTTTTTTTGTAAGTGGCTTTTCAGGTCAGTGAGAAAAATACCGAAGTTGGATTTGAATACTTCAGTGTCTGGGGCCCATGTCTCGTGAACATAATTCCCTGTTGCCTCATCCATGTAACGGAACCGGTATCCCCAAGGAACCGGTGTATAAATTGTTATTGCCTCATCGATTCCCATTCCCATGCAGAGCTCGACATATTGATCGAAGATCTTGTAATCAAATTCCCATGAACCGTTTTTTCTTTTGATCCAATCGATCATCCCCCCTTCAATCATGTATGAATTGTCTGACCATGGAGAATGTATCGCATACGTGGTGATAAAGGTCCCGCCGGCATCGGCATAAGGCGCAAGGTGTTTTTTCAATAAAGCCTCATGCTCGGCAGACCATGGCTCGACATGATAATACCAGGCTACAGCCCACGGGTTTTGCCAAAGGTCAAGCCTGAATTTCCAATCCCCGGGTTTTGGCAACACCTGAGACTGAACATTTACTTTAATATTCAAAGAGGCCTTTTGTTTGTCAGAACCGACTTCAATCGTACCAGTATATGATCCGGCTTCCGTTCCTTCCGGGATTTCAATAGTGATCCAGATGGGCCGGACCGTTTTGCCAGGCAGATCAAATCGATCGAACGTCTCAAATCGATCGGGCATCAGATAAGCACTATCTGCAACGCCTGCACTACAGTTCGAAGCTGTTGCGCCATATGGAAAGTTCGATACAACATACCGCACCATATTCATCTTTATGTTGCTCTTACTCAAAACCTGTTGTTTTGAATTGACAAGATCAGATACGTTGAATCGCACCTGTTCCAATGTATCCGGAGACCACACCAAAACCTGTACATTTAGTCGTTCACCTTTCCAGGCCGTGGATTCCAATGTATTCTTTCGGTGGGCAGCTGAGGTGCTTCCGTTCTCATGTATAGCACATCGGTAGAAACAAAAGAAACATTCAAGCCAGGTTTCTCCTTTGACCACATCTCGGGCTTAGTAGATACGTCGAACGTGTATTCGGGCAGGTAGTGCTGATTTAGTTCAGGCACCTTGGCGGGATTGATCTGAGCCACCTTAAGCTGCGAGAACGCAATCTGTGTCACAAAGACCAAACAAAAAATCAATGCAATTCTCTTCATGATAAGTTTATTTAATAAGGAACAGGGAAGATTTCATTCCCTGTTCCATTGACTTTAAAAAATCTAGTTATAAGACATTTACCATCCGGCGTTCTGATCCAACGTACCTTGTGATAGCTGAACCTGTTGCAGCGGAATCCAATCCAGATAATGTTTCGGTAGAAATTGACGCGAAGAGGCTGGTTCAGTAACTATGAAACCGTTAGCATCCACTATAATATCAACCCCGATCACGAGTTCCGGATATTCGGCCTCGTATTCGGTGCCTTCAAACTTCACGCCCCGGAGAGCCTGGGGCAAAGCGTTTTCAGCAATTTTCCAGCGCCTGAGATCCAGCCTTCTGAATCCTTCAAATGCAAGCTCAACCGTACGCTCTCTTCTGATCTCGGTCAGCATATCCAGATTGTTGGTCGTGACATGGGCATTGGTAAGCGCTGGCATGCCTGCTCTCGTGCGCAATACGTTGATGGTCCTGGTAAGATCAGCATCCGAGATCTGTCCATTTTGTTCGAATAATGCTTCTGCCAGCATCAGCAGAACCTCACCGTATCTGAATTCTTTGAAATCGTATTGACCCTGGAACTGTGTGGCTTCAAGTGTTTCATCCAGAAACTTGCGCAGCATATATCCTGTCTGAGTCGCATTGGTTCCTACGAATCCGGGATAGGTTGGCGCCCAGATACCTCCATCCGCATAGATTGCAGTACCAGGGACGATGAAGGTCATCGCCATGCGTGGATCGCGGTTTTCAAACTCACTTTCAAACGTAGCGTAGCCCTTGAAAAGCGGAGATTTGTCGATGGGCAAACCATCCTTCGCGAGGTACAGGTCCGCCAGGTTCTTGGTAGGTATCATGTAATTGAACCACAATTCACGTGTCCAGTTGTGGGTCGCGCGGTTAGCATAATATCGTTTGGCTAAAATAACTTCCTTGCTATCATCACCCTGCAGAATAAAAAGGTATTTATAACTGTCTGCCCCTTGCGCGTTATACAACTCGTATTCACCGCTTGTAATAAGCTGCTCAGCTGCGTCTATCGCCTGCGTTAGGTAAGCTGGGGGATTCACCACCGCCATGGTATTTGTCCCAGGTTCCCTGGTAGAGCGCGGCCCGTGCTTTGAGCGCAAGTGCGGCACCTTGTGTCACACGTCCGATTTCATCTTCAGCGAGTTCACTCTGCTTTGGAAGTTTTGCTGCGGCCTCACTCAGGTCATTCAATAGAAAATCAATGATCTCCTGCTGTGATGACCTTGGAGAATACAATTCAGGCGATGTTACATCAAGTACTGTCGTAATAAGAGGAACCCCTCCGTACGTTTTAGCCAGGTTCCAATAATGATAAGCCCTGAAAAACAGAGCTTCTCCTACCCAGCGATCGATCTCTTCAGGGAGAAGCTCGGACTCTGCTGCCTTTGCAAGCAAATAGTTCGTACCTCTTATTCCGATATATGCGTTATCCCAAACCTCGGAATTAGCCGCGGCGATATAAGACCCGTTACTTACGGGGTTTGCACCCTGACCGAAAGCGATATCCGAATTGATGTCCGTATAATTATGAGCACCCTGAAGGCTGAAATAAAAATCATTGGCTGCCAATTGAAAATGGTCGGACGTTTTCCAGAATGATGCATCTGAAACCTGGTCCTTTGGGGCAAGATCAAGCGATTCCTCACAGCCCATAACAAAAAAGAGCAGCAGAATGTATAAATAATTTGAATTAGTGTTCTTCATTTCATTACCATTAAAATGTTACATCGAGACCAAAAGAGTATAACCGTTGGAATGGATAATTGAAACCGGTTGCGTTAGATTCCGGATCCCAACCTCCTTTAACCTTGTGTTTTTCCCACAGGTCAAATCCACTGAAATATATTCTCGCCCTGGAAACAGATATTTTGCTCATCAGGGTTTGAGGCAACGTATAGCCAATCTGCAGATTTTTAAGTCTGATGTACGCGGCGTTAATTTCCTGAAGCGAGGAAGGTTGATAGTTCCAGTATCGGATGTTGCCATGGGTAAGCCTTGGATATTCTGCATTCGGCCTGTCTTCGTTCCAGGTCCTGCCATAATAGAACAACGGAGGTTGTCTCCACCAGTCACTCCATGGCATTGAGTATTCGCCGACTCTGAACAAGGTTCGTTTGCCGATACCCTGGAAGAAAATTGCCAGGTCAAAGTTTTTCCACTTCACATCCAGATTTATCCCGTAGTTGTACCGTGGAAATGTATTGCCTGCATAAACGACATCGCCATCCTGTCCCGGCGTATCGCTGTAAAGACTGATCTTTCCATCGCCGTTGATGTCCTTGAATTTAGCATCTCCAATGCCGATATCACTTGGCACTCCACCCAGCAGTTTGTACGCATCCAGGTCTTCCTGCGAGCGGATCAGTCCGTCGAACTGATACGCGAAATAAGAATTGAGCGGGTAACCTTCGCGGGGCCTGGTACTCACTTTCCGGACCATTCAATCCAAGCACATAGGTATCATAACCTCCCAGGTCGGTCACCTCATTTTTCGCATCGCTGAGCATCACGCGTGCGGAGTATTGTACGTCTCCGATCTTGTCCTTCCAGCCAACCGAAGTTTCAAAACCCGAAGTCTCCATTGAACCATTATTTATATAGGGAGGAACCGCTCCCAGCAAGCTTGGATATTCAATCGGAATAAGCATATCGTTATTTTTCTTCACAAAATAATCGAAGGTGAAATCAAGTCTTGATGAAAGCACGGTTACATCCACGCCAGCGTTGTAGGTTGCAACTGTTTCCCAGGTTCTGTCTGAGGATACCATTCCTGCCAGATAAGCGGACTGATCCTGCCCTCCCGCGACCGAATGGATATGGAATAGGCGAGCCATTTGGATTAACCCGGCCTATAGTAATGAGTTGTGTATCGTCATAATAATCAATTACCTCCTGACTGCCTGTCTCACCATAAGAAAGTCTGAGCTTTAAATTATCAAACACATCGAGATCGCTGATAAAGGATTCATCTGATAATCGCCAGCCCACAGAGATACCAGGGAAAAGACCCCATCGGCGTGAATCGTCAGCAAACCTGGAGGTTCCGTCATATCTGAGGTTAGCCTCAAGCAGGTATCGGTTGTTAAATACGTATCCAATCCTGGAGAAGAATGATCGTATTGCCCAGTGATAGCCGCCGCCGGAATTTGTCATGTTGTCGGTAGATCCCAACCTGAGCGCCCACACCTCGTCGTTCGGAAATTTGGTTCGTTGCGCGAAAAAATCATCAAACTCATTTTCCTCCTGTGAAGCTCCGGCCATGATATCGAGTTCGTGCTTAGCTCCCAAAAGCTTAGTGTACTGGAAGTAACCAGTGAAATTCCGGTAAATGTTTTCGGAATGGTATTCATTCATCCAGTCCTGATCCGGGTTCGAGCGATGGAACAATAGGCGATAGCACTCTCGTCCCAGCGGTAGAGTGGGTGTATTTCCCGATATCGGTGTTGTCGTTTGTGCGATAATTGATCCCTGTCTGCAAATTAAATTTCAAACCCTCCACTATTCCTGCAATCAGTTTGAAATTTGTGTTAACATTTCGGGTGTCGAAGGATGCTGTTGCAGCCTCTTTAGCCTGCGCTACTGCATTGTCCCAACCGCCCTGGGCAAAATACTTGGTGCCACTTTGCGTATAGACCGGGTGATTCGGCATGCCAAAAATAGTTTCGTACATAACGCCTGTGGAGGTAGCGCCGCCAATATCGGTCCGATGGAGGTTCTCCAATGAAATTTTCGTTTCGAGCCGGAATCGTTTGCTGATATCGTAATCATAATTCAGGCGCAGATTGTAACGCTTACTGTCATCGTTACCATATTTGATCACCCCGCTTTGGTCGGCGTAACTTCCTGATAAATAATAGGTGGAATTTTCACCGCCCCCGGAAAGACTGATCATGTGTTTTTGCTGGAAGCCATTTTCAAACACTGCCTTCCGCCAATCCGTTGATGTGAAGAACAGCATCCATCCGCTTGCGCCATACACAGGGTGAGGAATAGGATTAGGATCGCCCACACGCACGCGTTCCAGAAGGTCTGGTGTATACATCGGCGAAGCTCCGTTGTGGATGTTGGCTTCATTGTCCATTTCAGCAAATTGATAATGATTGGGTGTGTCCATCATCCCGGCAAGCTCGCTGACCGCAAGGTTCATGTTATAGGTTATTTGGGGCTTTTCTTTTTTACCTTTCTTGGTGGTAACTAAAATAACCCCATTCGCCGCCCGGGAACCATAAATTGAAGCCTGCGCATCTTTCAAGACAGTGATCGATTCAATATCCGACGGATTTAACAGATTCATGTCTTCAACGGCAACGCCATCAATCAACAACAGCGGATCACTTCCGCCATTGGCAGATGAGAAGCCCCTGACCTTAAAGTCGTAATCCTCCAGTTCCCGGTTGTCCTGAAGCCCGTTGTACAACCAACCCGGGAACGGCGCCCTGAATAGCTGCAGCCGTGTTAACTATTGGCTGGGATTCAATTACATCAGATCCCACTGTTTCGACGGCGCCAGTCAGGTTCGCGCTTTTTTTCTCTCCGTAACCAACCACAACCACTTCGCCCAGCTGCGTAACATCACCTTCCAGCGTAATGTTGATGGTGGTCTGACTTCCAACAGGTACTTCCCTCGAAATAAATCCGATAAATGAAAATACCAGGATGGCATTTTCGTCGGGCACGGCATATCGTATATTTTCCCTCGGCATTTGTTGTCGTTCCCGCTGTGGTTCCTTTCACGAGAATGTTTACACCAGGAAGAGCCATCCCGTTTTCATCGCTCACGATACCTGTTACCGTGACTTCCACAACGACGCGTTCCCTGGGTTTGGATTCCGCTTTCAGATCGTTATCCAAAGCAGCGGTAATAGTGGTCTCCACCACTTTAAATTTTATTCCACCTTCCTCAGAAAGGTCTTTAAGGATATTTTCCAGTGTCTCATTTTTAAAATTGTATGAGAAACGCTTTTCATTCTTTCTTATCTCATCAGGATAAGCAAAAACATAATTGGTTTTGTCTTCAATTTGCTTGAAGATCTCGATGAGTTTATTGTCAGTGCATTGCAACGTGATGCGTGTATCCTTGAGTCCCTGCCCATTTGTCTTCTCCGCGACCAAGATCTGAATCGTTAATACCTGGATCAGAGACACGATCATACATTGCATTGACATAAACTTTATCAGTTTGTGTAATGAATTTTGCATAGATTGTAATTGGTTGAAATGGTAAATACTTTCAGCTAAGCCCGGATCCATTGGTTCCGCCAAGAGTCAAATGTCTCCGGGCTTCTTTTAAACTTCCTTCCTCTAGGAGGAATCATTAAATGATGCCATTGTGGTATCGTTAACACCCTTTGCCATATAGTCTTAATTTATTGCCCTCGCTGAACTCAAAGTTGATCTTGTACATATATTGAATGCTTTTGAGGACGCTGTTCAAGGGCTGGTCTTTGTATTGTCCGTTGATCCGGCATTTTTTAATTCGCGGATCATCAAATTCGATCGTTACATTGTACCACCGCTCAAGCACAACGGCAACTTCCTGCAGCGACGCGTCTTCAAAATGAAGCGTGTTGTTTTTCCATGCTATGAAACGTTCAATGTCAATACTTGCGATCGTCAATCCATTTTGCTTGTGGTAAATGGCTTGCTGATCGGGCAAAAGGACCACCGAATTGGAGGGATTTGAAGTGGTCCCTGAAGCGTCATCGACATCGACCTGTACTTTTCCAGTAGCTACTGAAACACTAATGTTATTTGCATCAAAAGCATTGACGTTAAATGATGTACCCAATACTCTGGTTGTGATATTTCCGGAGCGAATCAGGAATGGACGATTTTCATTCCTGATGACTTCAAAAAATGCCTCGCCCTCCAAAAACACTTCCCTTTTGTCAGACGGAAACGTGGCCGGATAAGAAAGCGTGCTGGAGGAATTCAAATACACCCTGGATCCATCATTCATGGTAATGATCAACTTTTGACCCCTGGATGACGTGGAGGTGAGCAGTTCAACATTATGAGTCGAAAGCCAGCCGAAGGCAAGCATGTACCAGGCTGACAAACCGAATACCAACGAAACCACGAGCGAAACGAGTACCCATTTTTTTCTTTTGCTTTTTTTAGGGTGACCCGAAGGTGAATGCCTTAACTCCCGGGTATTCCTGATTTGATTCTCCACCGCTTCCCACATCTCATCACTGAGCTCACTTTGCGGTAAGTTTGCTTTACTCTCCTGAGCGCTGAAGAAATCGTTAATGATACGTTCTTCTAAAGGGGATGCATTTCCGGCAAGATATTTATCGACGAGCCTGTTGAATTCTTCTTGGGTCATAAATGAAGGCCTGGGCCATATTCATTACGTACCGAAAAGAAGGGCCATCCCTTATGCGTCGCGAAATTTTTTTTTGGAATTAAAAAAGGAAAGTTGAAATGACAGAAAGACATTATTTTATCAACAGAAATCCGGATAAAGGACAATGCTTTGGTGAGTCTGGACCTCGACGGTCTTCGTGGATATCTTTAACCGGGAAGATATTTCCTTGTGACTTAAATTTTCAAGCCGGCTTAACACGAAGACCTGTTTGCATTTGGGTGGCAGCTGGTCCACTGCCTTCAGAAAGGTGCGTTCCAAATCCTGAAAGTCAAGCGCGTCTTGTGTCTGATTCGCAAATTGCAGATTCTCTGCCAGTTCAAGATGGTCGATGGAGCAATTTGCCATCGCGGAGTTGCTTCAATACCTGGAACTTTACGGCTCTATACAGGTAACCGTGAAGCGACCGGATTTCCGAATGGTGCCTTCTGTTCCAAAGATCAATGAAAATTTCCTGGACAATATCTTTGCTCACATCTTCCATGCCCAATACTCCAACGGCCATCCGATAGAGTTTCGTATTGTATTTCAGGAAGATCTCCTTCAACGCCCATTCATGACCCAAGCTGATCATATCGACCAGATCCTCATCGGTCAACGGAAATTTATCAGAATGCGCTGCAGGATTCATTTGAACACCTAAAATACAATTTATCAAGATTTTAAAAAATCTAATAATTTAGGATGTACTCATTTGAGAAAAGATGGTCTCGGAAGTAACATTTTCAAGTAGGTTGTTAGTATCTTCATGAACGTTTGAAATTCATCGATCATGTCAAGCCGAAGAGAATTTATAAAACATACTACTATATTAACAGCTTCTTCGCTATGCATGACACCATACTTTGAACTTGCACCCTCTTTAGAAATTTCCCTGGCGGAATGGTCTTTGCACCGCGGCCTGAAAGGAGGAACGATTGATCACCTGGATTTCCCTTCTATTGCAAGCAAACAATTTGGGATCAACGTAGTCGAATATGTAAATGGTTGTTTCGGCAGTTACAAAAGAGATTTTAAGGAAGCGGGAAAGGACATGGTCTATCTTCGCGAGCTGTTGAAACGAAGCAAGGATGCCGGTGTCACAAATCACCTCATCATGGTGGACGATGAGGGTTTTCTGGCAATACCGGAAGACAAGGAGAGATTGGCGGCTGTGGAGAATCATAAAAAATGGATTGATGCAGCGAAATATTTGGAATGCAAAACAGTTCGCGTTAATCTCCATGGGACCTGGTGAGACTGCTGCAAAGAAAACTGCTTCGATAGATTCTCTTTCACGGCTTGGCGAATTTGCAAAGCCAATGAATATCAACATTGTTGTTGAAAATCATGGCAGTGATTCATCGAAGGGTTTTTGGGTTGCCGACGTAATGCGTCAGGTCAACAAAACTAATGTGGGTACGTTACCCGATTTTGGCAACTTTTGTATTTCCCATGAGTGGGGCACTACCCAGGGCGAATGCGCTGAGATATATGATCGCTACAAGGGGGTTGAGGAACTGTTACCCTTTGCAAAAGGTGTGAGCGCCAAAACCTATGATTTTGATGTTAACGGTGAACAGCCAAAGATCGACTACAAGCGATTAATGGATTTGGTAAAGGCCTCTGGCTTCAAAGGGTATATTGGTATCGAGTTTGAAGGTGAAACCCAACCTGAAGAAGAAGGAATAAGGAAGACCAAGGCGTTGCTCCAAAAGTATCTGTAATCACTTGAATGAACGGCACGGTCATCACGTGCACCACTGCCGCATAATTAACGGTTAGTCTAGCCCTTACGAATTGAACTTCCAAAATGTATCAGTATCATCATGACTGGTCCGTTGCAATGGTTTAAAAAAAAATCATTACGGATGGTCTATTTGCTATTCGATCATTTATCAAACTAGACTCCAGGCATTTCTACACAATAATGTTTTAGGCATTCTTGTCGGGCATGAGCCTGAAAACAGTATTTTCTTTTCCAGCTTTTTTTACGCCGTTCAGTAAAAGGCCCAACCAAGTATTCCGTACACAGTACTTGTAACTTACCATTACGAGAATAATACTTGGGACAAAGATGAGGATAAGTTTTAATGCCCAGGTTATCTCATACTGTGCGACGATGATTTGGAAGAAGCCAATAACAGGCAGGTGGATTAAATATCCCCAATAGGAAGCATCCGATAGGTAACGCATCTTTTCGTTGGATGAAGAGAAATAGGCCATCATATATCCTATAAAAGCGAAGGCGGTCGTAATAGAGGCAAAAGCATAAAGAGCATTTAACACAGCGAGAATGAGTCCTGCATTTGAAGGAGACGGATCAGCAAGCAGCAGACTTAATACGATTAGCAATACGATCAAGGAGATTCCGAGAATTAGGTTTGAAGATCTGAATTTCTCAATGTTTTTTAGTAACCCGACCTGGCGATAAATGAACCAGCCCAGGGTAAAGTACATTCCGTACAAAATGAAAGGCGCGATCCTCGGTATAAGTCCGGAAGCTGATGTGTCCACACCAAACCAATCTCTCATACCGAGCATTGGCATTACCATGAATAGTCCGATGATCAGGCTCCCCCACCATCTTTCCATGGTGTAAACAAGGAACCGATCCACGGCATGTCGTATTTTTTCTTTCTTATCAATCTTGCTTACGATTGGCCTTAACATCACCACGGCGGTACAAAAGAGTATGAGGAAATAAAGGAACCACAAATGCATAAATGGAAATCCTTTACTTAAGACCATATAATCAGGCAACTTTGCGACAGCCTCGGTGTATGAGGTATTTTTTAAATATTGTATCCCCCAAACCCATAAGTTGAATGTGGTCACGTAAAGGACTGGCCAGAAAAGAAGTAAAGGGAGGACAAGTCTTTTTGTCCGGTTCGTCACGAATCCCCAATATCCTTTTCGGCTGAATAAGAGATGAGCAAAGAATCCAGCCATGAGAAAAAAAGCCTGCATTCTGAAGACGTGTGAGGCATAGAACAATATATCCAACAACAGGCTGCTTTGAGAATCTCCGGTTATCCAATCCCACTTCGCGTAGGAAATAAATGATTCGATACCATGGTGGAAGATTCCGATAAACAGGGCAATAGCCCGGGCGGCATCCAAACCATGAAAACGTTCTGTACTGAAAGGACTTGAGGGTAATTGATTCGGGACTTGCATGCTATACTTTTTTGCAAAGAAACGGGGATCGCAAAAAAGATATCGGCAGAAATGAATGCGATTCCGCTGAACTGTAGCATATTTCCCCCTGAGATGTCGGTTTATTCGGCTTGAAACCAGGTCTTGAAAGAAGAGGCTCTCGTTCTGCTCACGTTTAGGGGGGAAGAAATTGATGAATGGGATTTAATCAGAATGTTCAGTTTTCCATTCACATCCTTTTCGAAACCAGACACGATTTGGCGATGAATCAAAGTTTGGCGGTTAAGCCGAAAGAAAGAGGAAGTTGGGAGAAATTTTTCAAGTTTATCCATGGATTGGTCCAATAGAAACTTCTTACCGTCCATCGAATAACAAATGATGTAATCACCATCGACATTAAAACCTGCAATATCACCATAGTTAAGAAATAACTCTTGCTTGCCAGACTTAACATTCAGGCCGCCCTTTTTTATTTTGTTTTCCTCGACACGTTTACTTTCACTAATACGCCATTCGCTGTAAAAGTGGATGGCGATATAAATTCCATTGATCACCAGAAACCAAACTGAAATGATAAAAATATCATAGGAAAAAAAACTAACGGGCATGGGGCCTTCTGTGAGTGCATAGTGGATGATAACCGTTAACGCGATGATAATGAACATCCCTATGAATAGCGTTGTGATGATTTGAACGATCAATCGTTTAAGCACATTTTCGTGGAAGGGCATTCTTTGATCCAGATAAAGGATAATAAAATGGACGGCTGCCCAGGCTGCATAACCTTCGAGGGTATCGATCGAAAAGGTGAGTAAAGTTCTCCAGCTAAGGGAGATATTATTATAGGTTAAATAGTAGTTGAATACATTTATCAGCGGAATCAATAATAGAAAAAGCTTTATTTCAGAGGCATGGCGTTTAGATTCCTTCATTCTCCATAGTCTTTCGTCAAAATAAGGATTTCCTCTGCTCTTATTGTTCTCTTAATATCATATAATTTGCTCCAAGTCGTTGACGCAAGATACTGTTCACCCAACTGAAAAAGTGATTCCGTACAAAGCGTATCTTCGTCACGTAAGTATTAACATAAACTATAGAGTATTAAGATGAGAGTAATATGATAAAAGTACCGTCAGTTTTGTTTTTTTTATTGCTAGCCATTCCTGGTTTTAGCCAATCTACTTTTACAAATCCTTTGCTGCCATCAGGCGCCGATCCGTGGAGTATTTACAAGGACGGAAATTATTATTACACCAACACACTTGGCGATCGTATTGACATCTGGAAAACAAAAAACCTTGCAGACCTTGCCAGCGCCGAACGTAAAACGATCTGGATTCCTCCTGTTGGCACTTCCTATTCGAAAGAAATATGGGCGCCGGAAATACATTTCATTCACGGCAAATGGTACGTGTACTTTGCAGCCGACGATGGTAAAAATGATAACCACAGACTTTACGTTCTCGAAAATGCATCAGCCAATCCGTTAGAAGGAGAATGGATTTTTAAGGGAAAAATCTCGGATACGTCAGACAAATGGGCTATCGATGGTTCTGTTTTCGAGCATAATCATCAACTTTATATGGTATGGTCGGGCTGGGAAGGTAATAGCAACGGACGCCAGGATCTGTACATTGCAAAACTGAAGAATCCCTGGACGATTGAGGGTAATCGTATTAAAATTTCGCACCCCGAACATGAATGGGAACGTCACGGAGATCTAAACGATCCGAACAATCCTCCCCATGTCGACGTGAATGAAGGGCCGCAGGTATTGGTGCATAAGGATAAGTTATTTATTGTTTACTCAGCGAGTGGCTGTTGGACTGACTTCTATGCGCTGGGTGTGCTAACGGCTTCCGCTGACGGTGATTTGATGGATGCTGCCTCCTGGAAAAAATCTGCGCAGCCTGTTTTCAAACAATCTTTGGAGAATAAAGTATTTGCACCTGGACATAATTCTTTCTTTAAATCCCCGGACGGAAAGGAAGATTGGATTTTATATCACGCCAATAGTGAGCCGGGTCAGGGTTGTGGAAAACACCGCTCTCCTCGCGCTCAGAAATTTACCTGGAATGCCGACGGTACACCTTATTTCGGCGAACCTGTAAAAGAGGGAATGGCGTTAGAAGTTCCATCCAATAAAAAATGAAACATAAAGTGTCTCGTAAATTAGACATCACTATGCCCCAATGGCAAGGAACTGAAACAGCCGGTTGAATGGTAGTTTTCGGACGAGACTATTCGCTCCAAAGATACAAGTGATACGCCAAGAAGGACGTTCTCATGTCACATCAATTCGTTACATCACGAAATTCATTCAATAATAATTCAGCTGCTTGCGCTAAATCCTTGCCGAAACTAACAATCCCTTCGTTATGGCCTGCCATAGCAAATATTTTATGCTGAGAAAGTTTTTGCTCGTTAAACAATCGTGTTATTTCTTTCGCCATTTCAGGTGTGCCATATTCAATGTTTTCAGCTGTTGCGGGCAGGGTATTTAAGAGCTTCTTCCATGTTTTAAAATGATGAACATGCATCACCGCATGAACATCGCTTGCATGTTCGTAAATCATCGCATGCGTTAATGATTCGGAGGAAGCTATAATGGAGCCGGTCGAGCTGATTGCGTTTTTTTTCACATCATAATCAGTTACCAATGCATAATGCTCTTCGGTAAGTTTTTTGAATTTCCCCGTTCCTGATCCAGAGATAATAAATTGATTCTTTCGAAACCGGATGCTAATATTGCCATACCCGATACCGTCTTCATTCAAACCAATAAGACCTAGCCGATACAATTTATCCCGCCAAACATTCAGATCCCTGATCCATGCTTCATCTAATGGTGCAGACTTTGTCCATTGACAATTGAATTTAATGACGCCCTCATCGTTCATATCTGCTTGACTTTTTCAGCGTACATTTTAGTTATATCTTCTTCGTTCGCGCGGCAAATACCTCGTTCCGTGATCAAGCCGCTGATAAGCCTGGCTGGAGTAACATCAAATCCATAATTCACTGCCGGACTGTTTAATGGTGTTATCAAGACTTTTTTAATTTCGTCATCACATAATCCATAAATATATTTGACTTCATCAGGGTTTCTTTCCTCGATATTAATGTCTTTCACACCATCATGAATACTCCAATCAAAAGTAGAGGACGGCAGTGCTACGTAAAAGGGAATTCCATTGTCATGCGCTGCTAATGCTTTCAGATACGTGCCGATTTTATTAGCTACATCTCCTGCAAGCGTTACTCTATCGGCACCAGTAATTACCATATCAACCAATGCATGTTGCATTAAATGCCCACCAGCATTATCTACAATGACGGTATGAGGAATACCTTGATTCATCAACTCCCATGCTGTTAAGCTTGCACCCTGATTGCGAGGACGAGTTTCATCCACCCAAACGTGAAGGTTAATCCCTCTTTCAAATGCCTCATAAATGGGCGCAGTAGCTGAACCGTAATCAACAAAGGCCAGCCATCCTGCATTACAATGGGTCAAAATATTAACCACTTTTCCCTTTTTTCTTTTACTGATTTGTTCAATAATCGCCGCACCATGGATGCCTATTCTCCTGCAATACTCCGCATCTTCCTGAGCAATAAGAACAGCCATTTTTCGCGCGATTTCAATTTTTTCACTGGCTGTTTTTCCCTGCGCAATAACATTTAATTGCTTGTTGACTGCCCATTCCAAATTGACAGCGGTTGGCCGCGTGGCTTTCAATGCATCGGCGGATGCCAATATGTGCTCAAAAGAACTTTTGTGACGGGCTTCTAGTGTGGCTAAGTACATACCGTATCCTGCAGCAGCGCCGATAAGGCCAGCACCTCTCACATGCATGTCTTTTATTGCATGTACCATCTCGCTTACCGTATGTAAGTCTTCTATGATAAAGCGATGTGGTAAATAACGTTGATCAATGATGCTGATTGCTTCCTCATCGTCTTCATTAATCCAGATCGTGCGATGGTTTTTGCCCAGTACTTTCATCTTTGTCGATCGTATGAATTTAAACAAATATACATTGTCAACGGTCAGGGATTGTTTTGTTTTATCTTGATGAGACACATGAACTGGGAATGCCACGTTTGTGTTCAGCGGATATTTAATTTTTTAAGCCTAACTTGATAGGAATAATCCCACAATGTGGGATTATCATTAGTAGGAAAGAATAAATATTAAATAAAGTCAGAATCTTAGGTGAACCACAAAATAAAACGATCAGGATTAATACCCCGAAGGATTTTGGTATTTTTCTGTTGTATCCATCTATTTGGCTGCACAGAAAAAATTACTACATATTCGCCTGACGAGGGTGAGATTCAATGGGCACACCTTGACAAAGATTCCACGAAGGGCGCTGCTTTTTTTGTTCGCGTTCAAAATGACACACTTGCTGCAATAGCATCAGCTGAAGTGGTTACTAAATTCGGAGAGCTTGGTTACTATAAATTTATTGATATTAGCCTTGCGGGATTGGAGCAGGATACTACGCGTATTGATGTAATCTTAAGAGATAAAGGTCACAATCAGGAATTTCACTTTGTCAAATCAAATTGGGAATCCGCAATGCTTCAATTGAGGGCTATTGAAAATATGGACGATACGCTTTCCGTAGTATTGACTTGTGAACGTCAATATAAATTGTCATCTCTTCCAGCGAAACTACAATTAAACTACAAGATCGCTACTCAAGATACACTCGTAACTGGGTCTACGTCATTCAAAGCGGTGGTAACAGAAACTCCGGTAGTCTTACGTTGGCATTGATATCCTCGAACTACTGTGGAGATGAAAGAAAGTGATTACAAAAGGTACTTGGATTTTCTACGCCCGCCTACAAAATCCATACGGCGATATGTTGCGATTGCTTCTGAAGTGGTAAATTGGGTACGAGTTGAACGATTCAAATGTAGTCTTAGACATAAAATGCTTAAACTATCAAGACGCGAATTTCTTAAATCATCTGCTGCGGTGGCAGGGTTAGGTTTCATGCCAAATGGAAATGTTGCTGCAAAAAATTCTGGCAGGGTTCAGGTATGCGGTCACTTGTGGGTGTACGCGAGCCGTTATCCGCCAGACTGGGATTGCACGCCTATACTTGAACAGGTGTTCAGTGATTTTAAGTATGCAGGTATCGAAGGCGTTGAAATGATGGAGACGAATCTGCGTCATCCTGATGTTGTGCAGCGTGTAAAGGAAATGATCGATAAATATAAGGTTCCTGTGACAGGCACTTCCTATAGTGGAAACATGTGGAACAAGGCTGAACATTCCCGAATATTAGATGACATAACGATCGTATTGGAGCGCCTCCATGAAATTGGCGGCAATACGCTGGGCATTACCGTGGGCAATGCCAAAAGGATAAAGACAACAGAAGAACTGGATGCACAAGCCGAACTGCTCAAGCAAATCATGAAGGTCTGTGAAAAGTATGACGTTCAGCCTAATATTCATAATCATACCTTTGAAGTTGAAAATAACATGCATGATCTCAAAGGTATTATGGAAAGGGTACCTGAGATAAAGCTGGGCCCTGATCTTAACTGGCTTGTGCGTGGCGGTGTAGATCCTGTATGGTTTATTAAAACATATGGACAACGGATGGTATACATGCACATTCGTGATCAGAATGCAGACGGCAAATGGACGGAAGCTGTAGGCGAAGGGGTGATGGATTTCCCTGCTATCGCCAAGGCATTGCACGACATCAATTACAGCGGCCGTGCTGCCATCGAACTCGCATTTGATGGTCCTCCGGTGAAGGAAGTGAAGGAGAGTTGGAAGACAAGCAGGGAATATGTGAAAAAAGTTTTTGGATGGTAATATGAAGACAACAGAGGATTCGACAAATCTGAATATCAGAAGTAAAGACCAGCAGACCTACGACGCGATCGTTATCGGATCAGGAATTTCCGGGGGCTGGGCGGCAAAGGAATTATGTGAAAAAGGGTTGAAAACATTGGTGCTGGAACGCGGCCGGAATGTCGAACACATCAAAGACTATCCGACAGCGGATAAACATCCCTGGGAATTGCCGCATCGGGGAAGGCTTACAGCGAAAACTCGCGCGGAGAATCCAATCGTGAGCAAATGTTACGCATTTAATGAATCGACTGAGCATTTTTTTGTCAAGGATAACGAACATCCATACACACAGGTAAAGCCGTTTGACTGGATCAGGGGATACCAGGTTGGTGGAAAGTCATTGCTGTGGGCACGGTGGACGCAACGGTGGAGTGACCTGGATTACGAAGCAAATGCGAAAGAGGGAATTGGTATCGATTGGCCTATACGCTACAAAGATATTTCACCCTGGTATTCGTACGTGGAAAAGTTTGTAGGCATCAGCGGAAACAGGGATGGCATACCGCATCTGCCTGATGGAGAATTTCTTCCACCCATGGAAATGAATTGCATCGAAAATCATTTCAAGGAAAAGCTTAACGAAAATTACAAAGACCGGAAGTTGATCATTTCACGGACAGCGAATTTGTCGACGCCTATGCCTGGCCGAGGGTCGTGCCAATATCGCAATCTATGCGCAAGGGGTTGTCCATATGGCGGCTACTTCAGCAGCAACTCGGCAACGCTTCCTGCTGCAAAAGCAACGGGTAACCTTACCTTGCGACCCTTCTCGGTTGTTCATTCCATTATTTATGACGAACAGCAACAAAAAGGCGAAAGGTGTTCGAGTCATCGATGCGGAGACCAAAGAGGAAATGGAGTTCTATGCGAAGATTATTTTTGTGAATGCTGGTGCGTTGAACTCGCTGTTGCTTTTGCTGAATTCGACGTCCGCTCGATTTCCGAATGGATTTGGTAACGACAGTGGTGTACTTGGGACATTACATGATGTTTCATAACTATCGCGGACAAATAGGCGCGTCGTATGATGGCTACCACGATCAATACTATTTTGGAAGACGGCCCGCGGGCGTGTATATGCCCCGTTTCAGGAACGTAGGAAGTGACAAACAACAGGCATTTCTGCGGGGATACGCCTTTGCGGCTGGCGGATCGCGTGGGTCTGGTAATCCCGGCGACGTGATTGGTGCATCGCTAAAGGAGGCCATGGCAAAACCAGGTGAGTGGAACTTCTGGATGACAGGCATGGGAGAGTGCCTGCCTCATCCCGATAACAAAGTTACACTGGACAAAAGCAAAATGGATGCATGGGGCATCCCGCAGCTCGCTGTTGATTGTGCATATAGAGAAAATGAACTTGCCATGCTGAAAGATATTTTAAACAGTGGCGCAGAGATGCTGGAAAAAGGCGGCTTCAAAAATATTTACACCAACGACACGAAGCAGGCACCCGGGCTTGATATTCATGAGATGGGTGGAGCACGGATGGGTAAGGATCCGAAAACGTCGATACTCAACGGACATAATCAGGTGTGGAGTGCAAAGAATGTTTTTGTTACCGATGGAGCATGTATGACTTCCAGTGCCTGTCAAAACCCATCGCTTACGTATATGGCTTTGACTGCGCGTGCGGCGGACTTTGCCGTGCAGGAATTAAACAAACAAAATATTTAGCAATTGTTTATGTTGACCGACGCACAGGAAGGATCAGCAATCGGAGAATGAACTTCACATCAAAGGGCGTAAGAAAGGGAACGTTCTAAAATTTTATCATGTGTGCGATGTGCTGGTGCGTCAAGTCCGCAAACATTTGCCAGTCATTCATCACGATAACCGTGCAGAACAAAACTGCAAATGAAATTTGACTTCAGGCTGCTTATATTTTTCCATATTTATATATTCGTAAGATATAGCTTTCAATGTTTAGATTTTACTTCTTATTGCTAGCGGTGTGTATGTGTAACACAGTTTACTCTCAACTAACGTATCGAGTCATGGCCATCCGTGAACAAATCACGATCGATGGAAAATGGGACAAGCCCGTCTGGGAAAAAGTCAAGGCGGTAAAGATCGAGAACAGGATGGGAGAGGAGCCTCGATTCCGTCCCGTAACGGAGGCGAAGATGCTCTATGACGCGAATAACGTTTACGTCATTTTCCGCGTGCACGACAAGTTTGTCAAAAGCACCGTGACAACCTACAATGGACACGTATCCGGCGACTCATGCGTTGAATTTTTCTTTTCACCCAACAGTGACGGAGCCGGGACACTACTTCAATCTCGAAGTTAACGCCGGAGGAACTCCGCTGATTTTTTTCGTCACTAAACCCCGGAAAGAATACACCAGGCTGTCTGATGCGCTGATCGATGAGATCGAAATCGCGCACTCGCTTCCTGCAGTCGTTAATCCCGAAATTACCGACGAGGTTACGTGGACGATCGAATGTCGCGTTCCCCTCGGGATCCTCAAGCAGTTTACCAACGTCACGATGCCTAAATCCTGGCGTTACATGGCGAGCCAACTTCTACAAGACCGGGAGCGACACCAGCAACCCACACTATTACACGTGGTCGCCAGTATCGTACCCGGAACCGAATTTTCATTTACCGGCATACTTTGGGACACTTACTTTTGAATGATTTAATGCGCTAAATACAATCACGCTCAGTTATGTTATCGGTATCCATGATCGAAACAACCTATCACACATATGAAAAGAAGGGATTTAGTTAAAGGCTTTACCTTGCTGCCACTTGTTGGAGGGTCAACGGTATCGCTGGGCGCTCCGGCAGCAACCTTTCCAGCAGAACGGGATTTCTTTAAAGAGCTAGGAATTCGCGTATTTATAAACGCAGCAGGTACTTACACATTTATGACCGCCTCGCTTATGCCACCCGAAGTTGTCGAAGCCATCCGCGTAAGCGCGAAGCAATTCGCAATCCTCGATGACGTTCAGGATAAGGTGGGCGAGCAGATCGCAAAGATCTGCAAAGCAGAAGCGGCTATGGTTACCGCCGGATGCTGGTCAGCGATCGTTATCGGCATGGCAGGTATTCTTACGGGAATGGATGACAAGAAAGTGGCCATGCTCCCCTTCCTCGAAGGATCAGGCATGAAGTCAGAAGTGATCGTCCAAAAATCACACGCAAACGGATATCACATGGCTTTGACAAACACGGGCGTGAAGATCATAATCGTGGAAACGACGGACGAACTGCGCAAAGCCGTAAATGAAAAAACAGCATGCCTCTGGTTTCTTAATCGCGAAGCGCCTGTCGGATCCATCAAGCATGAAGAGTGGTTAAGCCTGGGTAAGGAATTCGGAATTCCCACGATGATAGATATTGCCGCGGATGTCCCGCCGGTTGAAAATTTGTGGCGATTTAATGAAATGGGATTTGACCTCGTATGCATATCCGGCGGAAAGGCGCTGCTTGGACCTCAGAGTGCGGGCATCTTGATGGGTAAAAAAAATCTCGTCGCCGCCGCCCGTTTAAATGCTCCTCCACGTTCGGGCATCGCGAGAGGGCAGAAGGTGAACAAGGAAGAGATCATTGGCATGTATGCAGCCCTTGACCGATATGTCAAGCTGGATCACGCAAAAGAATGGAAGGAGTGGGAACAAAAGATCGCCGTCATCGACACGGCCGTAAAGAAGGTGAAGGGCGTAAAGACCGAAATGATTGTGCCTCCGGTTGCCAACCACACGCCATCGCTGAAGATCACATGGGATCCCAATGTCGCCAAGCTCACCAGTGAAGAGTTGGGCAAACGTCTGCGCACCGGATCACCGTCTATAGAAGTTGTCTCTTGGGAAGAAAAGGACAGCATTAAGGTGACTGTGTTTATGTTGAAAGCAGGAGAGGATAAAATTGTCGCGCAAAGGTTGAAAGAAGAGCTCGAAAAAGCGAGTAAAGCTTAAAGTGTGTTCGAGCATCACATCATATCTATAACACTTCCATAACCTGTATATGAAGAGATTACTATTTTCGAGCATCCGGCGTATAGCCTACATTGGCGTAGGCGTGGCAATGCTGCTCTGCAGCCAGTGTACACAAAATGAAACTAAGAATATCCTTCCCAAAGGCGATGCTGATAATGGAAAGCTCGCACTGCCAGACGGCTTCGAGGCCGTCGTCGTAGTTGACAGCGTGGGGAGGGCAAGACACATTGCCGTCAACGAAAATGGCGATATCTATATGAAACTTCGAGGTGTGACACCGCTGGGCGGTTCGGTGGCACTTCGCGACACTACAGGCGACGGCAAAGCGGATATCATAAAATACTTTGGTACGTATAAAGATCCCAGATCTTACGGTACTGCTATGCGCATTTACAATGGATATATTTATTTTACAACTACGGGCACTGTATTTAGGAACAAGCTGATCCCGGGACAGCTGTTGCCAGATACTACCACTGAGGCAATAGTAATCGACGATTACCAAAGCCGCCCCTATGGAACGGAGCATATCGCCAAGCCGATCGCGTTTGATGATAAGGGCCATTTGTACGTGCCCTTTGGCGCTCCAGGCGATATGTGCCAGGTCGAAAATAGAGTTCCCGGATCTCCCGGAAAGTTTCCATGTCCGGAACTGGCTATCCACGGCGGCGTCTGGCAGTTCGACGCCAACAAGATTGGCCAGATGCAGGCGGATGGCAAGCGATACGCTACGGGTATACGCAGCCTTGTAGCGATGGAATGGAATTTCGAAGATGGTAATCTGTTTGCGATTCAACACGGGCGGGATGACTTCTTCCGGACCTGGCCTGACCTTTATTCCCCCTGGAAGAGTGCGTTGCTGCCATCGGAGGAATTCTTCCGTGTCACTGAAGGCACAAATGGCGGCTGGCCTTATTACTATTTTGATCAGATGCAGAACAAAAAAGTGTTGAATCCGGAATATGGCGGCGACGGAAAAAAGAGCGATGGGGCGGATACGGTAGCTATGCCACTCATTGGCTTTCCAGGACACTTTGCACCCAATGACCTTCTTTTCTATAAAGGCGATCAATTTCCCGCCCGATACAAAAATGGTGCATTCATTGCATTTCACGGATCTACGATACGGGCGCCCTATCCGCAAGCGGGATATTTCGTAGCCTTTGTGCCGTTCAGTGATGGAAAACCTTCCGGTCCATGGGAAGTATTTGCCGACGGATTCGCGCAACTGGATACGATTGTAAATACCTCCGACGCGAAGGCGCGTCCCATGGGACTTTCAATGGGACCAGATGGTTCGTTGTACATCACCGAAAGTGTCAGGGGTAAGATATGGAGGGTTATGTTCAAAGGTAACAAGACAGAGTTCGGCGAGAAACAACTTGCTGGAATGGAACAGCGGAAGATGCGTACTAACGTGAAGACGCCCGACGAAATTAAGGACAACCTGCTAAAGGGTGAAGAAGCGCCGGGGTCCGTTGCATACACCCGCTATTGTGCCTCATGCCACCTTCCCGGTGGGCAGGGTGATGGAAACAGATTTCCACCGTTGTTCGGCTCTGAGTGGGTAGGCGGTCCGAAGACGAGATTGATTGAAATTGTGCTGAAGGGGATGTCGGGTCCTATCACAGTAAGGCGCAAACCATACGACGGCGTCATGCCAGCACATGCCTTCTTGAACGATCAGCAGGTAGCGGAAATCCTCACCTATATAAGGACCAGAATGAATCATGGGGGAACACCGATCTCTGCGGAAGAAGTGCAGACTGTTCGGTCGCAGTTAAAGTGAACAATATGAGTAATCTTCCGTTATTTTTTTGCATGTAACCTTTTATTTTATGGGGTTGTGCCTTGGTGATCGTTTGAAGGAAGGCAAAATAAAAGAAGCCGAGTCCGACAAATATTGCTCCAATGATTTTCCGAAGGATTAAAAGACGCCGAGTCTGATAAAATATCGCTCCAATGATTTTCCCAAGGATCAAAGGACTGAAGGGATGGATATAGACTTCCCACCCTTGCTATCACTTCTTGTTTCCGCTATATGTGATGTCTGAGAATTCCACCTGGCAGCTATTACCGACGGGTGATTGTGAGTAAAATCCTATTTTCAGCTGCTCGGGTTTATGATAAACAAATTCTCGTATCAAGGTCCATTCTTTTCCGTCGGGTGACGTCAGAAAGTTAAATACTTTTCCGGTCTTCGTAATCCGCAAAAAAACGTCTTTACCCTGAGGGATAAAATAAGCATCATCCGTGATCTTATCTTTGACAACTGAGATTCCTAAAATAGGTTTATTGTCGATGTATTGAAGGAGAACTTTTGCCCAGTTTTCGGAATCACTATAAAGAAGTATTGCTCCTCCGTCATATTGATTTTCAAAGGAAGGCTTTACGCGTGCTGAAAAAACAAAATTAGCATCTGGTGTGAAGAGAAATTTCGGCGCGTTATGTCTAAAGTAACTTCCATTCGCAGGATTATGCAGATCGGTTTCTTTACCCGCCGTCATTACAATATCATTATCAGACAAGACTTTAAATTCCTTTGGATTTTCAAGAAGCGTATAGGGATAGGGTATGGCTTTTACGGGCATGCCTGATTTGATGGATTCTTGACCAGATACCGTAAAGCAGGGTACGTAGAGAACGAACAGGAATAAAAGTGTTTTCATGAAGGTTATTATTGAATAAGTACTTAAAATAAGGAGAATTTAAACTTAAAAAATAGACGTTCTGCTCAACTTTTTGTGGATAAAATTGCTTAATAAAATTATATTGATGTAAAACGAACTAACTATCATTAAAGAATGGAATATAGACAATTAGGAAACTCAGGGTTAAGAGTTCCTGTGCTAAGTTTTGGCACAGCCACATTTGGAGGTGGAAACGAATTTTTTAAAGCCTGGGGTAGCACAGAAGTGAGAGAAGCTACGCGTCTGGTGAACCTTTGCCTGGATGCAGGAGTAAATCTTTTTGACACATCAAATGTGTATTCCAAGGGAATCGCAGAAGAAATTTTAGGCAAAGCGATTTCCGGATTACGTGATAAAGTCCTGATCTCTACGAAGGCGACTTTCCCCATGTCAGAAGAAGTGAATGATTATGGATCTTCACGACTCAATTTGATCAAGAGTTGTGAAGATAGCCTCAGGCGACTTGGCACGGACCACATCGACATCTACCATATGCATGGGTTTGATGCGAATACACCGGTTGAAGAAACACTGAAAGCATTGGACAATTTGGTAACGAGTGGAAAAGTACGTTACATCGCATGCTCCAACTTTTCGGGTTGGCATCTCATGAAATCGTTGTCTGTCTCACAACGGTATGGATGGTCAAAATACATTGCACATCAGGCTTACTATTCCCTGATCAATCGTGATTTTGAATGGGAGCTTATGCCGTTGGCGATTGACGAAAAGATAGGAACGATAGTGTGGAGTCCATTGGCAAGCGGTATGTTAAGTGGTAAGTACCGCAGAAACCAACCTATACCACAAAATGCCAGAGTCGCGCAGGGAGGAAGTCCAGTACCCGGTGAAGCCATTGACAATGAAAGATTGTATAATATCATTGATCGGCTCGATGCAATAGCGAAGGAAACTGGTAAAACAGTTGCACAAGTATCTCTCAACTGGCTTCTACAACGTCCCACGGTTTCCAATATCATTATTGGTGCAAGAAACGAAGAACAGCTTAAGCAAAATCTTGATGCGGTAGGTTGGAATTTAACGGTCGAACAGGTAAAGTCCCTGGATGAGGTAAGTGAAATATTTCCCGTTTACCCGTATTGGCACCAACGCCAATTTCCCATGCTGAATGCAGCTCCGAAATTGTATGGAGATGAAGGTTGATAAATCGATAACTGGCTGTCGTGTCTTTAGCGTACGACATTTTCACATTGTACCCTTCTGATTTCATAGCTCTAATACGTCACCACGTTTAACCATTTCATGGTTATGCCGATGTGGGATTTTTTTTCCACCGGTTCCGCCGTGGTTATTCATGAAGCCCTTCGGGCTTATGCTTGAATTCAAGCCCTTCGGGCTTGCAACTCTTCTAAGAAGCCCGAAGGGCTTCAATGTGAATAACCCTGAGCGCAACTCAGGGCTAATTGGATAATATCGTACAAACCCCGAATGGGGTTTAATGTTTCTGTTCAGAATAAATTCAAAATAAATAGCGTTCATCGAACTCGACCTCGTTCTCTTTCAACAATCTTTCATATTCTTCATACGAACTTTCACGATCGATGATGAACTTTTTGGTTTTTGACGTATTCAATTAAAATATCTTTTTCTCTGATCGAATACGTAAAAGCTCCGTAACCATCTTGCCAACCTTCAAATTCCGGAAACAACTTAGATTCTTTCAGCCAGATACTGCTAGCCACTTTGATATTTTTGACGTAGTCCGCTAGCGATGTTGAGGGATGCAAATCAGAGAGAATATGAATGTGGTCAGAAACTCCATTAATTCTGTACAAATGGCAATTGTGCTTATTGACAATTCCCGAAATGTACCGGTAGAGTTGTTCGCAGTGTTGTTCGGATATTGTTGGTTTTCTATGTTTTGTACAAAAGACAATCTGATAGATAATCTGACGATAACTACTCATAATTTTAAATTTTAATGACTCACAACGTTTAACCCCTTCGGGGTTATCTGCAATATATCAATTTTTTTCCACCGGTTTCACCGGTGGCATTTCAAATTGAAGTCCTTCGGACTTCAACATGAATCTCCCTGAGCGCAACTCAGGGCTACTTCGTAAATTTCACTGCTGAAATTCCATTAAGATCCCACACGATTTTTCCTGCACGAATTGTTAACTCTGCTTCAAATTTCTGCTTGCCTTCTATTTTATTTCCACCCGCGTCGACAAAACCAAAATTTCCATTTCGTAAACTCAACACTGCGACATCTGCTACAGCCCCTTCACTCAATTGTCCAAGGTCCGCTCGTTTGATGGATTTTGCAGGAGCCCAGGTAGCCCGCACGATAATATCTTCTTTTGTCATACCCATGCTTAAATATTTGGACATCACATTTAACATATCTTTCATTCCCGCATTCATGCTGAATCGGTGTAAGTCGGTGCCGAAGGAATTGGGAGTGAGCCCTTGTTGCAGCGCCGGCATGGCTTCACTAAACCAAAAACCAGCACCTCCATGTCCAACATCGAATAGAATTCCTTTTTTTTGAGCCTCCTTTACAAACGGTCTAACATTTCCTTGCTCATCGATGACAGACATTCGTTCCGATACCTTTTCAAAGGAGTGTGTGATAATATCTCCGGGCCGCATTCGATTCAACTGTTCTTCCAACGAATACTGTGGCAAATGACATTCTACAAATAGGGGAACGTTAGATCGGTCCGCTGCGGCTATCGCGTTTTCAAACGGTGTCCATTGGCTCCCTTCGTAGTGACCAATTTTTACGCCGACGATAATATCCGGATATTTTTGAATAGCCTCGGAGGCTTTAGCAGGATCCATATCATTGATATCTTCCTGTGTCTGCTTTCCGCTCATCCCTGCACCGGCAATATTCAGAAAGGCGAGGATACGTGTTTTGGATCTATCAATCACCTGGTCCTTGAAGACAGGGAAATTTCGCCAACCGGAAGTTCCAGCATCTACAACCGTTGTAACGCCTGCCCTAAACGTAAAATCATCCGGAGATAAACTTAAAATACCATCTGCAAATGTTCTGGCTTGCTGCCGACAAAAACATGGGTATGGATATCAATTAACCCAGGGCAGACATATAAGCCCGTGACATCAACAACTTTCTTCGCTTTGTCTGTGGCAATACCGGGTGCTACTTTAATGATTTTGCCATCTGCAATGGCTACATCCATGCGAGCATTAATATTATTCGCGGGATCGATGACATGTCCGTTTTTTAATAAGAGATCAATCTCCTGAGCGTGTGTAAAAGTAGCTTAGCAAGAAGAGAAACAAGCTCATCAATAGTATAGCAGAGAGCTTGGTACTTGGGAAGAAAGATTTGTGCAGAATGAGAAAGTGTTGAAGATTTAACCGCAAAGGCGCAAAGGACGCAAGGATGCGCAAAGCAATTTTAAGTAGTATCGGCATGTACCTTTGCGCCTTAGCGTCTTTGCGGTGAATACATTCATGCTTTGATTCATATGAATGTCTTATCCATATTTATTTTGCATCCCAAGCTGGTGCGCTTATACCATTCAAATCCCATACAATTTTTCCCGCGCGGATGGTCAGCTCGGCCTCTAGCTTCTGCGTTCCTTTCAGTTTGGTACCACGGACATCCACGAATCCAAAATCACCTTTTCTTACATTGAATACAGCAATGTCAGCTTCGGTACCTACACTCAAATTACCCAGCTCTTTTTTGTTGATGACATTGGCTGGAGCCCAGGTCGCACGTGCGATCGCATCCTGAACAGACATTCCCATGTTGATGAACTTGGATAAGACATTGGCAAGATCCTTCATGCCTCCATTCATGCTTTGTATATGCAAGTCCGTGCTGATAACATCAGGTGTAAAACCCTGCTGCATGGCGGGAACCGCCTGGCGCCACGAAAAGGCACCGCCTCCATGACCTACATCGAAAATAATTCCTCTTTTTTGAGCCTCGGCGATAAATGGTTTAACTTTTCCATTTTCATCCACTACCGTTTCACGTTTCGTGGGACCGTAAGAATAGGTGTGTGTAAAGATATCGCCAGGACGAAGGTGTTTCATAAACAGTGCTTCAATCGAGTTGGGAGGATCATGTTCACCAAAATCAACCATAACCGGTACGTTAGCTAACTTGCCGGCTTCGACGGCACGATCTACTTGTGTAAAATCACCCCAATAATGAGCAGCTTTAATTCCCACTATAATATCAGGAAAAAGTTGTTTGATCATATGCGCCGTCATCACCGGGTTCATGTCTGTTACATCTTGTTCTTCAAAACGTCCCACCATGCCGGTACCCACAATATTTAATAAAGCAAGGACCCTCGTTTGAGCCTTGTCAATGGTTTGCTCTTTTAGCTGGCGAAAATTTCTCCATCCGGAAGAACCGGCATCCACGACAGTGGTCACCCCGGCTCTAAAAGTAAATCCATCCGGTGCTACGCTCGTCGGACCGTTAGCGATATAGGCATCCAGATCGTTTCCCATAAAAACGTGTACATGCATGTCGATTAGGCCGGGCGTTACAAACAGCCCTTTTACATCGATCACTTTTTTAGCATTCGTTAGCAGGAATATCAGGCGCTACCTGTACGATTTTATCCTCGAAGATGGCGACATCCATCTTGGAATCAATTTTATTTTTTGGGTCGATGACATGTCCGCCCTTTAATAAAATATCGATCTGCTGAGCCTGCAGTGTTCCTACTTGTATCATCCAAAAAAGAAACAGGACACAGCAAGTGCATAGGCAGACACACGGCGATGTAAACACTTTTGAGTTACCATTCCTTATTTAATTATGTGTTCAGTTTTTTTTAGGTTGCTAATGGTGGTCCGCCCGGAATCATAATTCGTTTGCGTTCCATCTTGTAAGTTGATTTTTTGGCCGTAAACTTGGCGTTTAGATATTCACCTAAAAATATGGAGCCAGAAATAGTCGTCCCAGAAACTTTGCCCGAGAACATATAAGTGATACCATCGCCTGGAAGACGGAGATTACTTCTCAGCGTCACTTGATCTCCTTCCACCATTCCCATTACCTCTTGCTCCGAAAAATCCGACGTATGCGTACCCTGAATCCAATTTCCATCTTGTTCGATGAATAATTTATGCTCGCTTTTGCTGGTAAAAAATTCAACTGTTACATCCCAATGGCCACCGAGCATGACTGTCGGTGCTGTCATGCTAGTAGACCTTGGGTTGCGCTTTTGAGAAAGAAGATTATAGATCCGCTCTGCCACGATCTTGTCATTGCCAGGCTGCATCTGACCAGCGGTAATATGGATCGAAGTCGTTCCAGGTTCGTTGCTGCTGCCAATGGCGATGCGCGGTTTAGTTCGTGCAAAGTTTTCAGCCACTTCATCACCCGTAATATTTAACACATCCGGATCCCATGTGATTTTTAGCCTAGGGGAACGGTTAGAAAGTTCTGTTGGCTCCTCGACAGACGTCTTGATGCCATTAATTTTTGAAACCTGTTTTGAAATATTGTCGAGGTAGGAAAGCCATGTTTTCCATTCTGCCTGATGATCGCGTGTAACCCAAGCTTCCACTGCGGCAAGCATTCCCATCATTTCTTCCTTGCCTACTTTATTATCACGTCCGGGACCATGATGAGGAGAACTCGCTTGCCAGGCAGACATAAGAAGATCTTTGCTTCCCAGCAATAACCCTGCACATTGTGGTCCGCAGATCGCCTTTCCTCCGCTATACGCTACAACGGTGGCTCCCGCTTGTAAATGCACATTTGGGATGGTAAGAATCTCTGCTGCCGCATCGACAAGGATGGGAATATTTTTGGGCTTGGCTATTCCGGCAATGACTTCTAATGAAAGTGGCTGACCGCTCACGGACTCGTCACCTGACATAATATAAATCAGTGCTGTGCTCGGATTGATGGCATTCTCCAATTCTTCCGCAGTGTTGACAGTAATGATCTTCACACCAATGTTACGTATGGCATGGTCGTAAGCATTTCTGGAGTAAGCTGGGATGATGACTTCAGTTTTTTCAAAGCCTGTCAAATCAGGAATGCGAATCAGTTTTTCGGGGTTGCCTCCCGTAACACAGGCAGCGGTGACATGCTTCATTCCAGCGGCACATCCTGCTGAAACCATTCCCCATTCTGCACCTGTTACTGCGGCTAATCTCCGGCCAATACCGAATGCCAATTCATCGTATTGTACAAAGAATCCTGAGGCTGCTTTCATTGCTGCAACGACTTCAGGCCGCTCAACCGATCCACCGATGATGGTAAATGTACCGCGGCAATTGATGACAGGGTCCACACCGATAGACTCATAGATATTAGGTCCAATCAAAAGTGGACCCGAAGGCAGAAGTCCATTTTCGTCAGCAGGAGAAGCAGCTGATGTGAGCGGTAGAAAACTTCCGGCGAAAGGAAAAACGGATAAATTTTTAATAATGTCTCTGCGTTTCATGTGCGTTGAATTTATTGAAAAGGCTGGGCTGGGACTAAAGATAAAATTATTCTTGTGTCGTCTTCTCTGCTGGAAGAAGAAATTAAACTTTTTCGAATGTGTTACGTCAAGAATTCATGGTGTTTCTGAACTTAGCGACAGGATGCGGACAAATAAGACACACACACAAAGCAAAGGGTTTCTGAACAAGCTCGGATATTAAAAAAAGTAAAGAGCAACATTAGTGATGATGCGTTTAGAACTTTGATGAGTATATGCAATGGATTGAAAAACCCTATACGTAGTTTTTTTAAGCATACAGAATTCATTTGTACGTTTTAGGTGGCAACTCATTTCATTTCTTTTGCCTTCCTGTTTCTTTTTCCAAAATTTTCGATATAACTTGAATTATAGTCAGCAAGAATTTCATGATTTTTTTTCTTAATTAAATGACTAATACACTATAGGTCATGTCCCCGAATCATCTATATCGACCAAACGAGGTTTTGCAACAACTTACGGAGGGAAATGAATCGGCCTTCAAACAAATTTATGATCGCTATTGGCTGAGTATCTACAAAACGGTCAAACGATATACAAAATCGCCGGAGGTAGCAGAAGACATTGTCCAGGAAATATTTACAACGCTGTGGAACAACCGGGCTAATTTTAAAGAGGTTATTAATCTTGAATATTATCTGATAACAATGGCCAAAAACTTAACCTATAAAACACTGCGTAAGATGGCGTTCGAGAAAACAGTTAAAAATCATTGGTCGGCAGAACGTATGCAGGAGGAAAATTCCGATGAATGATTCAATTCTTGATCAGCAATATGCTCAGTTGATACAACACGCCGCGGGATTATTGCCATCACAACAAAAGCAGATTTTTCACATGGCGAAAGTGGAAGGTTTAAGCCACAAAGATATTGCTGCACAGCTTAAGATTTCCCACCTCACAGTAAAAACACACATGGCTAAGGCACTCCGGTCCATACGCCATTATCTTCTGCCCCACTTAAGCAGCTATTTGTTCTATGCCTTGCTTATTTGTTATTAGAATTTCATTTATGTTATTCTAGAATGATGTTGCCATCGATTTCCATCGTTAATTTTTTTTTAACATCGACTACACCCTCAGCACCCCATAAAGACTCTTTGATCATAGGGTACTTTATGTTCAACCCATTTACATTCATATTTTGAGCCGCATTGAAGATTTAATTGAGCGATATTTTGAAAATAAGGTCTCTGAAGAAGAGCGTTCTGAGGTCTTGAAGTTGATTCAGGAAGGTCGCATAGAACAAGCTGTTAAGGACAAGATCGCGCAAACATTATCCGACCGACTACGTGCTCGGGAATTGCCGGATTTTGAAATGAGCGCTAAAGGGGAGGAAATATTTCAGTCAATTCTGAGAAAGAACGCATCCTTGGATAAAGGACGGCTTCATATTGATATGCAACGTGGGCAATTGAAGAAGTCTAATGGTAGTTATCGTATTGTCCTTCCGTATGCAGCGGCATTTATTATACTCGTTGTTGCAGGACTATTTGCGTATCCGTGGAAGACTTCCGCTCCCGACAAAATAGTCATGGAAAGCAGTCTAAGCGCCGAAATCATTAAGGTGTTCAATTCGGGAACTACCGCACAAAAGTTGACCCTTCAAGATGGAAGCACTGTAATTCTTGAGCCTGGAGGTGAAGTCCGTTATAACGAAAAATTTTTGAACTCCCGGGAAGTCTATCTTTCCGGTGATGCTTTTTTTGAAGTGACCAAAGATGCTTCCCATCCTTTTCTTGTCTATGCGAATGAAGTCACTACTAAAGTATTGGGTACCAGTTTTCGCATCAAAGCGAAACAAGGAGAGAAGGAAATTGTTGTTGCTGTGAAAACCGGAAAGGTTTCCGTGATGGCAAATTCTGTTAGTAATGATGTGCCTGATAAAAAAATACAAGAGATTACTCTAACGCCTAATCAACAGGCGATTTACAAACGGAACGAGCATGTTGTGGTCAAGAAAATTGTGGAGGAACCTCAGGTAATTAAGGAACAAGCTACTATTAAAGATAGTTATGTCAATGAGTCGGTTGTGTTATTCTCAAAGCGCTAACCGAAAGTTATGGAGTTGATATCCGGTTTGATCAGGAGTCTTTATCCGATTGCACCTTAACATCCGATGTAATCGAAGGTGAAGGACTCTTTGACCAATTGGAAATTGTTTGCAATGCCTTGGGCGGAACCTATAAAATGGAAAATGATGCGTCCATCGTCATTGAAGCTAATGGGTGCCAATCAATAAATGTTAAACCTTAATCCAACAATGCCTATGAAATAAGACGGATACTGCCTATAAAAAAGCACGCCGATAATGATTGCAACATTGCCGGCGTTTTCGGCATCCCGCCTTAGGCGGGACACCATAGTTTTTGCCCTTTTTTAAAAAACAAAAACAATTCAATATATGAATAAACCTAAACTGAATCAAGAGACTCTCTTGTTTCTTATGAGAATTACTTTGATTCATATTGTCCTGACTTCCTTTTCTATAGCATTTGCAAACGCCGTGGATACTATGGGTCAGGAGATATTAAGCCGAAAGGTTACGATCGACATCGAAAGTGAAGAATTTCACACATGCGCTTATACTCATCACTGAACAGACTAAAGTAAAGTTTGCTTATAGTCCGGAATTAATAGAAGACCAGAAGAAGAGTTAGCCTTCATTTAAAAGAAGTTGAACTTGCTGAAGTGCTGGCCACAGCTACTTGGCACGGAAATAAATTATAAAGTAGTAGGAAACGTATCGTACTAAGACCAGTCTTCGCAACTCAACTTCCGAGGAAACGTTCCGGAAACAGGCAACAATTGTGTCAGCGCTCATATGCGGTGTCTGGAACGGTAAGCGACCCAGATGGAGCTGCCATGCCTGGTGTGTCAATGTCGGAAAAGGGTACGAGCGATCGGAACGACTACAGATACAGATGGGAAATATGCCAATCAATGTAGCGGATGATGATGACGTTTTAGTATTTTCATTTATTGGTTATGCTACCCAAGAATTGTCGTGGGAACTCGAACGGTAATTGACGTTACCTTAGCGGAAGACGCCACGCAATTAAGCGAGGTTGTTGTAACTGCATTGGGTATTCCCCGCGAAACAAAGACACTGGTATATGCTACGCAACAGGTAAAACCAGCGCAGTTAACGGAAGTGAGAGATGCAAACAACGTCCTGAATTCTTTGCAAGGTAAGGTTGCCAATGCGGTCATCACTCAAGGTTCAGGTGGCCCCGGCAGCGGAGCAAGAATAGTGTTACGTGGAAATCGTTCAATCCAGGGAACCAATAATGCATTGATCGTGGTCGACGGTGTTCCCATTACCAATGGAACCAACGGTACCATTACCAGCGACTTTGGAGGTTTGCAGGGAACAGATGGTGCTTCTAACATTAATCCCGATGATATTGAATCCATGACGATCTTACGCGGTGCTTCTGCGGCTGCGCTTTATGGTAGTCAGGCTGGAAATGGTGTAATTCTGATTACAACTAAAAAAGGAACAAAGGATAGAATTTCTGTAACCATAAATTCTGGTGTTATCTCAGAAAAGGCTTTTGTTCTTCCCGATTTCCAAAACACATATGGTCAGGGAAACTCAGGCGTGCTCAATGGAAAGTCAGGCGAAAGCTGGGGCGCCAAAATGGAAGGTCAGTCATTTACTGCCTATAACGGTGAACAACGTTCATATTCTGCACAACCCGATAACGTTAAAGACTTTTTCAGAACAGGCGTAAGATGGAACAACTCGATCGGTGTATCAGGAGGTTCAGAAAAAA
Organism: uncultured Bacteroidota bacterium; assembly: GCA_963739105.1. Classification (GTDB taxonomy): domain Bacteria; phylum Bacteroidota; class Bacteroidia; order Cytophagales; family Cyclobacteriaceae; genus Chryseolinea. Next base: position 72,503 of record CAVTZI010000031.1, read on the forward strand.
TGCAAACCTATTTGTCATATACCAACAATAACGTCAAGGGTATTCTGCCAAGAAATGATCTGAACCGTCATACACTTTCAACTTGAGGTTATCTAACCAGATCAGCAAGAAATTTTCAACGGATGCTAAGATCACATACATCAGCTCAGGATATTGATAGCAAATATGAAACCGGTGAATCTGCACTTAGCCCTCCAACATCTATCTATCAGATCCCACGTAACGTTAGTCTTGACGATGCAAAAAATTTCGAAACAATCAATAATTTGGGTTCGATAGTCCCTGCGCCGTACCCCGTTATAAACCCAGCCCTATATCAAAACCCATATTGGATTGTAAATCGCACCGAAACAAATGAAATTCGTGATCGCGTGATGGGCTTCGTTTCGCTGAAGTATGATATTACAGATTGGTTACATGTAAGTGGACGTGCCAACCTTGATAAGATTATGGATGACCAGGAAAGAATTTTTTATGACAAAACAGTTGGCCTCACGGCGCCTGGTGGGGCCTTCCGTACTAGCCAGAATCGATGTAACGCAAAAATGGTTTGACTTAATCTTAGAAGGGAATAACAATATCACTGACGACCTTAAAATTGATTATCGCGTAGGTGCAATTTTGCAGGATAATAAGTATGCAAGTTGTCTATAATAATGCAAATGGTCTGAACGTACTAACGTTTTTAGTTTGAATTTTGCAACCAATCCAAGCTATCACGCAGGAGGCATCTCAGGTTCAGACACAGTCTGTATATGGTCAGATAAACCTGGCATTTAAAGAATCAATTTTCCTTGATGCAAGTTTGCGTACAGAGTGGGATTCCCGTCTCCCTTCCCCTTATAACTTTAGCTATCCTTCTGTAGGTCTTTCTGCAATTATTTCAGACATGGTTACGTTGCCAGAAGCGATTTCTTTCTTGAAACTTAGCGGTAACTATGCTGAAGTTGGTAATGGTGGTAGACCTCAGCTAAGGTTCAATACCTACACTTATGCTCAGGGTGCCGGACATGGATTTATTTTCAGAGATCCAACAAAAGCTATTCCCGATTTAAAACCAGAAATTGTTAAGAACCTGGAATTTGGCATCGATGCAAAGTTTTTGGAAAACCGTTTGGGATTTCAGTTTACAGTTTATAAGAGCAATTCAATTAACCAATTGTTAAGGGTTAATCTCCCCGTTGGCACTGGCTTCTCCAGTCAATACATCAATGCCGGTGATATTCAAAACAAGGGTCTTGAATTAGTATTGAATGCAACACCAATAAAATCTGATTTAACCTGGGACATTGCATTCAACCTTGGTATGAACAGGAATAAAGTTGTCGAATTAACGGAGACGGTGAAGGAATTTCTGGTAGTGGATTCATGGCTTTGGCCGGTCTGCAACTCCCGTAATCAGGGAAGGCGAGAGCTTCGGTGACATGTTGGGTTTCTTCTGGATGAATACTGCGGATGTTTATGACGACGATGGTAAGTTTGTAAGCCACTCTTCCGATGGAACTCCCTTGGTTACTCCAGCCGGACGTCCGCTGTCTTCTATTACAACAGGGGACCAGGCTGTTATCGGTAATTTCAATCCAAAAGCAACACTGGGCTTGACCAACTTGTTTAGCTATAAAGATTTTTCAGTTCGCCTGTTGATAGATGGCCGAATTGGTGGTACTATCATGGATGGAACTGAGCAATTGCTGGCCTACAACGGTGCCCCTGGGGTAACAGCTAATTTCCGCGAAGGAGGTTGGAATTTAGGTGGAGTGAATACAGAGGGAAATCCAGTTAATGCGACGATAAATGCTCAGGCTTTCTGGACAACCGCATCAGGTGGACGTTATGGTTCGGCAGAGTTCTTCACTTATGATGCGACAAATTTCAGAGTTCGTGAACTTTCCGTGGGATACTCTATTCCAGTACCAAGTTCATTTGCGATTAAGTCCGCAAGACTTTCTCTTGTTGCCCGTAACTTGTTCTTCCTTTACAGAGGAAGCTCGGAACTGTCCATTCCAGGACTTGGAAGGCGTAAGATGTCTTTTGATCCAGACATGTCGTTGGGTAATGGTAACTGGCAAGGTATCTCTTATGGTACGTTACCATCAACCCGAAGCATTGGTGTTAACCTGCAGCTTACATTTTAAAAAAAAATCGAACAGTATATGAAAAAATATATATTCATTCTAAAAAAATTCGGCAGTGTTGCACTTTTGTGTAGCATCGTGTTGGCCATGTCGTGTACAGATGATTATGACGACATCAACACCAACAAGAATAAAATTTCGGTGTTAGAGACCTTCCCAGATACCTTTTCTTTTTTCAAAGGCCCAATCCACGGCAACGAATAATGGCTGGAATTATCAGATCGCGCAGAATCTTTTTCACGACCAGTATTGTCAGTACTTTGCCAATACAACGACCTATTTTCCTTCCGATCGCCTGGTGATCCGAATGGATTGGATACGTGCGGCATGGAATCCTATTTACACCGAAGTAGTGCCTCAATTGCAGACAATTTTAGCTGAAACAGACCCTGCTTCTGCTGAACATGCGCTTGCTAACATCATGTGGGTTTATACATTTCACCGGTTGACTGACACATGGGGCCCCGTTCCCTATAAGAGCGCTGGTATTGCGGCGCTTGGAGTTCCGTATGATGCTCAGGATGTAATCTATGATGACTTGTTTCTAAGGCTGGATAGCGTAGTGAGCACGTTAGATAAGTTTCCAGGAGGCAAATGCAATATTTATTGATTATGATTTGATTTATAAAGGTGACCTTGAACAAATGGAAAAAATTTGCAAATACGCTTCGCCTGCGTTTGGCGGTGAGAATATCCAACGTGGAGCCTGCACGGGCTAAAACAGAAGGTGAGAAAGCAGCCGCTTCCGGCACACTTACCACAAGCCCTGGAGATGATGCCCTCATTGTCAGAACAAAGAAAGGTGATGACTTTAACGGTTTGTCTATCATGGATTGGAATGAATTCAGAATGAGTGCGGCGATGGAGTCTGTTTTAAAAGGATACGACGACCCACGCATGCCCATCTATTTTCTTCCTGCTAAAACAACTGGCGACTATGAAGGCTTGAGGAATGGTCTTACATCAGCAGATATGGCAGCTCCTCTTAATAAGGCGGATGCCAATTCGCACCACGGTGACCGTTGGAATTCAACTACTGGTCTGGAGACGCCATCAAATGTGATGGCCACTGCTGAAGCAGACTTTCTTAAAGCAGAAGGTATTTTATTAGGTTGGAATATGGGTGGTGGAACGGCAAAGTCTCACTATGAAAACGGTATCCGGAATTCAATGCTGCAGTGGGGTATTACGGATGATGCTGTCATTACCGCTTATATCAACAGCACAAGTACTCCGGTAGCACCCGGTGATTTTCTTAATTCGCCGCCGTTAACCGATGTCCCTGTTCTTTTTGGAGCGACACCAGATGTGCAGAAGGAGCAGATCACATTGCAAAAGTGGTTAGCGCTTATATCCGGAAGGAGTGGAAGCGTGGGCAGACATTAGACGCAGTGGTGCGTTTAAACTTTATCCCGTTGCAAACTCTGACAATCCGGATCTGCCTTCCACACCAGCCAATCCAGCTACCAATTGGATTAGGAGGATTCCTTTCATTAATGATGAGAAAATATCCAATGGTGCAGAGGTTAGCAAAGCTGCAGATACCTTGCTCAACGGACCGGATAAAATAACAACGCCACTGTGGTGGGATAAGAATTGATAGACGTTATAGATAGATAATTCATATTTCATAAAACAAAAGGGTCAGATTTATACTGACCCTTTTGTTTTCATAATGGAGCCATGATTTCCGAATACTTTCGAACAATTAATATTAAATTATCTTTTACTTAAGATTGGGTATTGCTTTTTCCTTGAATTTATGCTTAGAATAATTTGCGTTATCCTTGCGCCATTAATTGTGTTTAGTTGTTCAAAAAAAACTGAACAAAAGCTTTTTGAAGAGCAGCTTGCGGAAACAACGGGTATTGATTTCGAAAACAAAGTAATACAGGATCAGGAAAATCATGTTTTGAATTATCCCTATTATTTCAACGGTGGCGGTGTAGCCGTGGGCGATATTAATAATGATGGTTTGGAGGATGTTTATTTTTCGGGAAATAGTGTACCTAATCGACTCTATTTAAATAAAGGAAATTTTCAATTTGAAGATATTACGGAGAAGGCAGGCGTCAAGGCGGCAGAAGGCTGGAAGACGGGTGTGTTAATGGCCGATGTAAACCAGGATGGATGGATGGATATCTATGTGTGCCGCTCTGCAATGGCCGATTCAGTGCTCCGGAAAAATCTTCTCTTCATAAATAATGGTGATCTGACTTTTACAGAAAAAGCGGATGAGTTTGGCGTGGCAGATAATTCGTATTCAACCCATGCTGCTTTCTTTGATTACGACAAAGATGGAGATCTCGATCTATTTGTATTGAATCATTCATTGCCGAAGTATGCCGGATTCAACAATATGCTGGTGAATTTCAAAAAGCAAAAAGGATCTAAATTTCAAAGTAAGCTTTATCAAAATAATCAAGGCAAGTTCAGCGATGTTTCTGAAAAGGCAGGCATCATTAATAATCTTTTGAGTTTTGGTTTAGGATTGGCGGTCTCGGATATTAATGAGGATGGATGGCCCGATGTATATGTATCCAACGACTTTAACGAGGAAGATTATCTGTATATAAATAATCAGGACGGAACGTTTAAGAATGCGATACGCGAAGCCACAGGGCATGTCTCACTTTTCTCTATGGGTTCTGATATAGCCGATGTAAATAACGATGCATTGCCAGATATTTTTACGCTCGACATGCTTCCTGAAAGTAATGAACGTATTAAACTTTCGTCTGGAGATGATAATTATGATAAATACAGGATACTCATCAATTCTGGGTTTCATCACCAATCGATGCGTAACATGTTGCAGCTGAATAATGGCGACGGTACATTTTCCGAGATCGGCCAGCTGATGGGAATTTCAAACACAGATTGGAGTTGGTCTTCCTTGTTTGCCGATTTTGATGGCGATGGTTGGAAAGATCTTTTTGTCAGCAATGGATATGAAAAGGATTATACCAACATGCAATTCCTGAAGTATACCGTTGATGAGAGGCTCAAATCTCGTCAGACGGGTATTGCACCCGATGTAAACCAAATAATTGGTCAAATGCCTTCAATTCAGGTTGGTAATTTTCTTTTTAAGAACAATGGTGACCTGACGTTTACAAAAAAATCAGAAGAGTGGGGTATTTCCAGATTGTTTAAATCGAATGGCGCAGCCTATGCTGACCTGGATAATGACGGAGACCTGGATCTGTTAATCAATACTATGAATGAAAAATCTGTTCTTTATAGAAATACCACCAGCGAAAATAGAAAGGCTAATTTTTTAAAAGTTGATCTCCGAAAATCCAATCCTAAAAAGATAATTGAAGGCGCAAAGGTAATTGTATATGACTCAGGAGATATTCAATATCAAGCAGTTTTCTTCGGTCAGAGGATTTCAATCATCCATGTATGTGCCATTGACATTTGGCTTATCAAATCAAAGTGTGGTTGACTCGATTCGAGTTATTTGGCCTGATAATAAAACGGAGTTAATGAAGAATGTTTCTGTAAAGAATACGATAACTCCACGATATGAAGACGCAGGAACAATTTACGCTTACCCTACCGTTGTAAAGCCACTGTTTGAAGAGACTAACGTATTGGATTGGAAGCATGATGCGGCTGATACCAATGATTTCAAACGACAATTGTTACTTCCTAAAATGTACTCTTACTCCGGTCCGAAAATGGCAAAGGGCGACGTGAACGGGGATGGTCTCGAAGATATTTATATATGTGGTGCGCGGCATCAACCCGGTGCATTGTTTTTGCAAGGACAAGGTGGGTCATTTAAAGCGAAAAAGAACTCAGCTTTTGAAAAAGATAAAGACTTTCAAGATGAAGATGCTATCTTTTTTGATGCCGATCAGGATGGCGATTTGGACTTATATGTAGTAAGCGGTGGATACCTCTTTAGTGAAAAAGATCCCTTGCTTCAGGACCGTTTATATTTGAATGATGGCCGGTCAAATTTCACACGCTCAGCTTCCAGCCTACCGGAAGAAACACTTGCCGGCTCTTGTGTGGTTCCCCTTGATGTTGATAATGATAACGACTTTGACTTATTTATTGGAACTCGCCTGACTCCTGGAAGTTATCCAATCGCGTCACAGAGTATTGTATTAATAAACGATGGAAAGGGAAATTTTACGGATAAAACAACGCAACATTTTCCATCAGGCAAATTTAGGGATGGTTTGTGATGCAGTTGCAACCGATATTAATAAAGATGGAGCGCAAGATTTAATTGTAGTAGGTGAATGGACGCCAATTAAAATATTTATTAATACGAATAATCAGCTGTTGGATGCGTCTGACAAATGGCTTTCAACATCCACTAAAGGATGGTGGAACTGTATCGTCGCAGAAGATTTTGATAAAGATGGAGATGTAGATTTTATGGCCGGAAATTATGGGCTGAACAATCAGTTTCGAGTTTCATCCACTCGTCCGGCTACATTAGTGTATAAGGATTTTAACATGGATGGTCAAGTTGATCCATTCTTTTGTTACTATATCGGCGAACAATCTTTTCCCTATGCCAGCCGCGATGAAGCATTAGGCCAGGTGAATTTTCTCAAGCCGAGATTTACAGATTACACGCAATACGCGAACGCAACACTAGAGACAATTTTCAAAAAGGAGGAATTGCAGAATGCTACGAAACTTGAAGCGGAGGTGTTGAGTACGATGTATTTTGAAAATCAAGGGAAGTAGTTTCAAGATGAAAGATCTTCCGGTTGAAGTGCAATTCTCGCCTATTTACGCCTTTGCTTCTGTGGACGTTGACAAAGACGGCGATAACGATGTGGTTATGGGAGGGAATGAATCGAAGGCAAGGGTCAGGCTGGGGAACTCAGATGCCAACAGAGGATTGGTTTTGCTTAATGATGGTGCTGGAAATTTTTCATACATGCCTCAACCGCGCTCGGGATTAAACGTTGTTGGTGACGTGAGAAGTATTATTCCAATCGGTGACAAAATTATTTTTGGCATCAACGACGCCGAAGTCAAGACCTTCAAATTACGCTGAATTGAGTAGAAACTTTTTTCCCGACGACCTCACGCTAAAAATTGCAGAGCACCGCTATTGTTTTCTATCACAGCGTTCCTTTATGCAGAAAATGGCGTTCTCACGAATATAGTCTTCTTCTGACTTACGATTCCAAGGCTCTTTAATATATAGTTGAAGGAGGTTTCCGTAGTTACTTTTAAAGGCACGAAATCCACCATTGGAATCGTCGAATACCTTGAAGCCTAGTTGAGCGCATCGTCGAAAAGTTCGATTATAGGTTGCTTCGAAAAGGTTTAAGGACACGCCTTTTCGAAGCAACTTTTTATTTTTATTACTATAAAGATCGTTTAAAAAAAAGTGAACGGTTGAAAAGGAAATTTGCGACTAACTCCAGTTCCTCAAGAACCGCGCAATAAATTTTACCCCATTACCAAACATAAATTTGTCAACGACAGCTTCCATATAATTTCTGTCGATAGCCCCATTATCTAATCGCTTAAGCGCCTTTGTGTCTTGATAAAATGGGAGTGTTTTCTCGGCCTGCGGAAGATATTGTAAAAGATGGTCTCTAAGCTTGTGAACATCCGTCACATTCGTCACTACATTAATAGGGTTTATGAGACCGTCGAAGTCCGAGCCTATGCAAAGGTGATCCCAAGGCGATGAGTCTCCCGACCATGCGAGGGTGGCGTAGCCGACTCTAACGGCATGAATCAGATGCAGGCATAAGATCATTGCATGTCTTTCCTCTCGAGAGGGTGCAAGCCCTTCTGGTAATCTTTCGACCGTAGGTAGTTGCCCATCTCTGAACATCCTTTCCCACTCTGGCTGTGCAATAATTTCGCCTTCAAAATGTGGATCTCGAATGCTGTCAGGAAGAATTCCTGCAGCGCCCAGAATTCGCTGATCCAAACTTATTCCGATCATCCCGTTGCTTCTCATAATCTCCGTAATCTCTTCATCAAATAAATTAATCGTCCAGGGATTGCCGAAAAGTCCTTTGTTAATGAGGTCATTTGTTTTGCCAATTCGAATATTTTCACTTTCAATTAGCGTGACCGTATAGCCTTCACTCGTTTCCTTGGTTGAACGGAACGATTTTTTGCGAATAAAATCGCCGAGGTTCCTAAAGCAAAACCCGGTATGAGACGTCATAACGGGTAGCCTGGAAACATCCGGAAATTCAGTAATTAGTTTTTCACGAATGCGATAATAATGAAAACGCGAGTACACACTCATGTGCTTTACATCGATCAGGACAGGTTTCGTGTGATGGGTTAAAGCTTGTTGGATAACTTTCTTGCCTCGCTCTGTTATCCCAAGCGTTGCCTTAGGACAAAAGTCTTCACTTTTAAAGGCAAGGTTGGTAAGCTTATTTAAGACCCTGACAAAATCCCCCGAGCGTTTGTTCGGGGATGTAGCTCAGGTGGCAAAGATTAATGGATATAAAGTCCACATCCGTCCGATCCTGAAGCTCCCGTAACTGAAGTTCTGGATTGAGTGAAGGAATATTTTGGTGGATCGGCGCGTTAGATAGGTTATGGCCCCCCTCAATAGAGAAAGCAAAATAACGCCTCTCTCCCTTAATTAAACTGGCTTCAATATCAGCGAGTGTCTTCGCTTTCCACACGTCATCGTCCGCGGTTCAAAAAATCTATGTTGAATGGGGCGCCCTTCAGCCATGCGTGAGCATTCAAGCATTCGTTTATTTGAACTATGAAATCATCGTAATAACTGGTTTCTCCATTTTTGATTTTGTCGACATAGCTCCATCTAAATGGAAGTGTCTGTGCTAATTTCGAGATACGATTTACAAATGCGTGCTCCATGCTAAGAATACTGGTCACTCCTACAAACAAGCTGCTTTCTGATATTTGTTTGGGCGATGATTGGCTGTCAAACGTTCCCCCCATCACTTCGTTCAAAATTTTAGCGATGCCGCTGGTTGTTACATTGTCCTTCGGGTCAAACCCTTCGGTCATATAATGTTTGAATAAAAGATGAAAATGAAAATCAAAAGTATTTTTCATGGCTTGGATTATTTAATGGATTTTAAGATAACGTTATTGACCTCGTTGTAACGCGATCGTAGATCTTCCAACTGGTAGTTTGCGCCGGATTCTGTAGCCTTGAATTCTATCCTCAGCAATGTTTTTTCCAGTGCCTGGGAAAAAGGACTTAACGATGGTGCAGAAAAAATCGCCTCGTTACGACTGCTACCAAACATGCCATGTAAGGAGTTCCATAATGATTTAACCAATTCTGCATATCCCTGAAGCGTTGCCAGAAATGCATTTTCATTGTAATGGTTGTATGCATATTGTAATTTCCTGGCAGGGGTCAATGGAACGCTTAAGAGTTTTTCTACGTCCAAAAAACCTTTGCCAAATCCTCTTGGCAATTTTTTCTTATCCCGGGCCGACGCGTAGAGTGCTTGCCGGAAAGCCTCAACTCTCTTCCAGCCGGCATAATCTGGCGCGTTTAGTGCATCATGATGTTTAGCGAGCCAATAGGCCGCAGCCGCTGCAACATGGGGCGCTGAATAACTTGTTCCGTTTCCGTAGGAAAAATCTTCTTCCTTGTTTTTATTCCAAATCGGTATGTATACATCTTGACCGGGGGCTGTAATGTCGACCGTGTCTCCACGACCTGAGCCTTTCCAGGGTTCGTCAAGAGGATTGGACGCAGCTACAGCGATCGTACCCGGAAAAACTGCGGGTGCTACAACAGCTTTAACTTGATTTCCGGCGGCACAACACCAGATCACGCCACGATCATACGCAAGCTTGGCAAGTTTCGCCGTAGTAATCGTTGGCGCAAGCCCCAAACTCATGGTTATAATATCAAATCCCTGAACCAACGCCCGATCCAGGGCTGCTGCAAGTTCGAGTTGACGATTGATTAATATTACACTTTCTGCAATCCGATAAGGAACGAGTTTGAAGTTGTCTGGTGACAAGAGGCCTTCGTTACCCTCGTGCAATAAAAGAGCATTTGATTCGCCTATTAATATACTGCCCGTTCGCGTGCCGTGTCCAGGGAATTTAAGGATTCCCAATGTTTGAGGATCAAGGGCGTCGTCGGTATTTGACAGGAAACTAAAGTCCTGCTCATAGTCAAATCCATTTTTTATTTTCAGATGATTTGAATATCCGGTGTCGAACTGTACAATTCTGACACCTTTTTCCCGCGGGGAGGCTACGTTGTTTCCCGCCAACGCCTTATCAAATCCAGTCGCTTGCCAGTTCCATTTTCTGTACTCATCCGGCGTTTTACCTTTAACGTAAATGCTTTTATTTTCATAATTGATTAAAAATTCCTCTTCATCCCAGGCGCCAAGGCCATCATCTACAATTGCCGACTCGTTGCGGCCCTCGATCTGACGGCGTCGTGGCCTGCGGATCTGCATTGAGCGCAAGAGGAATATCCGCTTCTGCAAATTCAACCCCTGGGATATGCGTCAAGTTTAAAGCTGCTTGATGTACATTTTCGCTAACGGGGAGCTTAACCGTAAACATTTCGGAATGCCCTGGCGTGGCGATACCCGGCATTGCGAGCGAAAGGTTCACGGGCGTTTGATACTGCGCTCTTAGAATGGTTTCTATTCTGGAAATATTCTCCGGGTTGTGGTTGGTGATAAGAATGAAATTGGATTGTTGCATAGCGTTGTCTGCTTTCGGTGGAGGTGTTGCGTTAGGAGGAGCTGGCGGTGTTATTCCCGTTGGACCCTTGACGATAGGATCTGGGTTGTTTACGCGACTTTTTAGGCTATCCGCTATTTTTTCTGTGGGCTTCAGTAACGCAGCACGAAACGCTTCCCATTCTTGTTTCAGTTGGCTGGTTCGGATAGCATTTACGATACAACTTATTTTTATTCCTTCGTTGGCAATCCAGTCAATATCGTCATCATCGGTATTGTTCGTTGCAACGTCACCTGATTTGGTAAGAATTCGATTCTGACTGTCTGTTCGCGGAAGGCCGCTATGGTGAAGGGCAATAAGTTCGCCGGTACCAAGTGCGATAACCGCTGCACCAGACGACCCGGGAAGTGTGTCGGACTCATAAATTAGTCTCGTGGTGGTTTCTGAAAAAAATGCATTTCCCGTGAGAACAATTTTTTTTGGGCGTCCACCTGGATGCTGTATCACGACACAACATTCGCCTTTAATTATTTTTCCCAGATTACCATCTAAGTACAGTGGATCATATTGCGATATCGGCTTGCCATCTAAGCTGGTCTCCTCAATTCCAATAATGGTAAAGTCCAGCCCTGAATTGGCTACATTCGGATCTTGCTCCAGGCTTGAGGTGAGAAAAAATTTCTGAGGTGTCAACCTGAAAGAGGTTTTTTGGCCTACTGTAAGGGACGGATTTAGTTCATAGTCAAATTCAGCAACCATGTCCATAGCATCGGCGACGTCGGTGATGACATGATGATTAGTAATGATGAGGGATTCGGCAATAAGAAAACCAGTACCAATGGCATCCCCTCTTCTTGTTAGTCTGCAAACAGCTTTGCTCTGTTTTCGCATCTTTTCCAGAATGATAACATCCTGGAAATCTTCAACGCCAAGAATACGCTCGGTGCCAAATTCCGGTGTAAAGGTTCTTGCCTGACGTTGAGCGTATCTCACTGGATTAGTCTCCAGACTTTCAATTTTGATTTCTCCGTCACGTGCCATCTTCAATCGCTTCTCATCCTGATCAATGATACTATCCAGTTTGCCGTAGCGATTTGCCAAATAGTTGAGTACTGTCCACTTTGTTAACATGATTTTACGGGGTCTTGTTGATTCGATCACAATTGAGCTATGCGCAAATTTTCTAAATAAAAAGAGCAAGTTGCAGTGATAGCGTTGGCGTACAGCTCTGATAAATTAAAAGCCCATCACTCACCTTTCCGTTAAAAGAAGGCAATGTGATGGGCTCCACATATCCAAGCTAAGAAATATTTGAGAAATCGAAGTGCGTGTTGTAAAAAATAGTTGGTTTCCAAGAATGAGCTACCAATTTTCTGGGAGAGTTGAAGAACTTAAGTCCAATAGTTTGTCCGGCGGCGCTACGCGCTGCTAACAGTCGGCTTCTCCGTCCCGATTGCGAACCCTGGATAATATGTTCGACTGTAAGCCCACGAATAATATGACGGCGCCCCAAAACTCGTGATCAGTTCTTACGAAGTAAAGCCAGAAGAAAGCGACTGCTCCCTCAACAGCTGAAAAAACAATAGTCATAGGATCCGTTACGTGTGTGAAGTAAGAGCTTTGCATAATGAATCCGAATTGAATGCTATGTTCGAACAGCAAGATAACACCAAGCAATACAGACGCCCACAATAGACCCAACGTACCGTCGGCGAGGAAAAGCCATACGAGCCATGCAATAGTTTCACCAATGCCCGCGAGAAAAAGATTCAGTATTAGTTTTTTATGCGGTGGCGTTGGACCCATATGGCATGAATAAGTAAGTAGACAGCGATGCGTTCGGCCAGTAGACCAATTGTAATAATTGCAATTCCCAGCATGAGGAACCCGTTGTCGACAAGCTTTACCCAATAAAATAATCCCAGGAATTAGCAACGGTCGCGATGACCAGCGAATAAAAGAAAATGGATGTTTTATTTGAGGCCATGATTGAGCCTAATTTTTCCATGTGAATCATTTCCACATGTATTCAAGTGCTTTGAAACCCGGGAAAAAAAAGTATGAGCCTCCCTTTATTGTTATAAAAGTAGGTATTTCATTATATCTGTTTCTTATCGGGCACGCTGCCTCAGTGAACTGATTAGGAAGTATTTTATTCTTCTTCCCCCGTACACCTGCAATCGGATCTACTTCATCGTAAAGTCCCAGGAATTTAATGTTATTGAGCCAGGTTTGCTGAACGAATTCAAATTGCCTTTTTATGTCCGTATTAAAACAAATAAAATTCAATCCTCTGGATTCATTGTCATTTTTATCCAGGGATTTAATAATATCCCGGATTTCCATCGTCTCTACAAACGGTTTTCCATAGGGTCTTCCTCTTCGAAGCATTCTGTGCCTGTTCGATACTCGATTTGGATTGCTGGGATCATCATTTGCGCTGTCTTTCGGATTTGCCCTTCTCACGTGCGAGCCCAGCGGACATTTTAGCCCCTTCGGATCATTTTGATAATAGTTAAAGTCATTTAAGTAAGATATCATCGTAGGTTTTTTTTCCTTTTCCTTCTCCCATTTCATTGGGATTCTGACGAAGCTCTTCAGCTTTTTCGTTCTTCAATCGAATGGCTTCTTCTTCTGTTTCGGTATAGACGAGTGGAATTCCATTAGGCCAGCGCCCTAACATCTCTGACGCAATTTTAATGGGGTTGGTGCCATTGGCATTTCCCGTGAAACTGCAAATTGTTTTCCAGAATTTTTTGACATCTTGCTCAATCTCCCGTAACACCATATAGCTTCCATTTTTTCCGAATTTAAAATCTCCAAACGTTGGACTTACTGGATACTTATCATATTCGTTCAAATGGCCCAGGATAAATTCTCCCGGATTAACATAATTGTCTTCTCTCGACAGGAAGTCAAGACCCCGCATCACAGGCTGACTGATTCCATCAGTAAAGCCGAAGTGTTCTTTATTATCGGGCAAACCAATGCTGTTGATCTTGTATCGTTCGCGAACACCACCAGTCTTAAAACTTTCAAACTCTTTTTTGTAAAGGCCTTCAAGCGTGCTTTCATCTTTGGCAAAAAGCATAAGGACGCCATGGGTTAAGTGGTCATCCTTGTTTCCCCATTTCCAATTACCAGGACTATTTAAATCATAATCTCCCAGAATTCTATTTCTGTGTTCTGTGTCCATGCCTTCTGTGAAAGCGAGGTCAAAGCCAGTTTCTTTGGAGATCGGCTGTGAACCAATCATTGTTTTAAGGCCTTGGACAGTAAAGGCGATGTTCATGCAATATTCCAGCGGACTTTTAACGCCGTTCTGAAATCCAGATTCTTTCAACCATTTCTTAAATATGTTTCTGTCTTCAATTGTAAAAAATACATAACAGGCTGCTTTGAGGCGAGCGTACCCATAAATGAGTAGCCCCTGAATATCCTCGCGGTCTTCGTTTTTTATTGTATACATTTTTTTAAAGTTTTAATAACCATTCCGTCAATTCTTTTCCTTTCAGGTTTTCATTTAGCCCCTTGATAATAGCGCTGTTGTTATTAATATTTTCTACAGTCAGATGTTTGTGAGCGCTGTACCACACCTGTGTTGGAATCTGGTATTTTCGTGTCCATGATTTGAAGCGTTGCTCGTCTGTTGCTCCTTTACCAAATAATAACTTCGATTTGGGAAATTCAATGGTGTTACTCCATACACCGGTGAGACCAACGGATGCCTTATCGATGAAATCTCCCAGGTAATTTTCCCAGCTGCCATCGTAGTTGCTGAAGAAAAGCAGTCTCTTTCCGCCGTCAATAATGATCCATCGGGCAAAATGAATCGTAGGTATCCTTCCAAGTTTACCCTTATTGTAATAATAAATCGCAGCAGTCTCCACGAGAAAAAGCACGAGCTTAAGGGAAAATAACCTGAACCATCCTGGCTTTAATTCAACGAGATGCGTGAGCTGATTTTGAACAATCTGGTCTTCATCATGCTTCATGGATTTTGTTTCAACGTTGGGATCGTAGAGTATATCGATCTGCTGATCACGCGTTTCTTTGAAACGAAGAATGACGATGAACACGATGACTAAAATGATAAAGCACGTCACAAGAGTGATCAAAGAAAAGTGGAGGACAGGAGGAATGAAGAACTTTACTTCGTATGAACCGATGGCACCACCGAGATAATATAATCCATAGAAAATGGTATATAATAGAATAAGTGCGAAGAGTGCTAATATCAAAAGGACGCCAGTGGGCTTAGGTGGCGGAACGGTTTCACGACTCTATCTTATGATTTGCGCTTTTAAGGTTTTCTAAAATCCGGAACTTGATCTCTT
The DNA here is from genome assembly GCA_963739105.1 of uncultured Bacteroidota bacterium. Taxonomy (GTDB): domain Bacteria; phylum Bacteroidota; class Bacteroidia; order Cytophagales; family Cyclobacteriaceae; genus Chryseolinea. Next base: position 87,630 of record CAVTZI010000031.1, read on the forward strand.
CAGGTGGAAGGTCTTTCACGTGATTCTTGTCTAAAAAATCCTGAATAGTATCCCTGGCCGCTTGTTCCCTGTTGATCTGACCGACAGTCCTTCCCCATATTCCGCGATAGAAGTATGGACGGTGGTTAAATCCTTCTTTTAAGAATTTGAGCCTTTGTGCGTCGGTAACATTTCCCTGGGGAAATTTTTCGCAACAGCTAAAGATAGTGTCGAACCCGTTGTTCGTTTTGGTATTGGCAATAATGTCTGCGAGGTGATTGTCAAGATCACCATCATAGTTAGTAGAAAGCACGAGATACGCTGGAAATTTTTCCTTTCCGTTTTCCATTATTTTGTCGAGTATTACAAACCTCGCAAAGTGGATTGTAGTAATCCTTATAAAAGGAAAATAAGTGTTGGTTTCAACGTCCTCCTTTTGTATGGCGTCTAATATCTTTTCTAATGCCGCTACTTTGCCTTCAGCGATTCTCGTGATGAGATTGAATGCATTTTGTGGATACATAGTTAATCTATATTTATTTTTTTAACCGAGGAAAAGTTTTGCAACGCCAACGTTTCGTTACGCTCTTTGGATGAATGATACCATCCTTTCGAGATAATTCCAATACCGTCTTCCAGTGATTTTTTTCGGGCATCTTAAAGAGCCGAGAATTAAATAATCATTTGAAGGGAATGATTACGGATATAACGCTTTACTTTTCTTGTTTCAACAACACCATCGCGATGCCTGGAATTGAACAGTATCTCAATATCTCTATCGAAGACCTGGGAACCTGGAGTATCCTGAATCATTAACCATCGGAGAATGAGGCATTCGTTCTTGTCGTCGTAGGTCAGGATTTCTCCCAAGTACGAAATGAGTGCTTTCGAAATCAGATTCGGATCTCGGAATTCGCAGAAAAAAGACAACACGCAATTCGAGTTAATTATAGAATACAGACCGATGACTTCCATTGAAATGCTACCAAATTCTGCAAATGGATATAACCTCCCATTGATAGCGCCGTTAGGATAAAAATTTAGCGTCAAATTAAATTGTTTGGAAAAAAAATTCTTTCGCAGCGGCAATAAATTTAAATTTTCGGACAACATAGAGGGATTGTTGAATGAAATTTAATTAAAGAATACATTCTTTTGACAGAACTGACCAAATAAATGTTAAGCATTGATCACGCTGTTACGATTCTCAAAGAACTCCGTGAACATATTATTCCTCTGGGAGAGGAGGAACTTTTTCTCTTGAGAAAAAAGCATAATAAATGAAGGATGCCGTGAGCCGCTTATCGTTTGGGAGAAAACGGATGATCAATTGGTGCTTGTCGACGGGCATAACCGGTTTAAGATTTGTCAGAAGAATGACATTCCATTTAAGGTAAAAAAGATAAAGTTCGGCAGCATAGAAGAAGCCAAACTCTGGATGATCGATAATCAAATGGGCAGACGAAATTTAACGCCCGATCAAATGAGTTATTATCGGGGTCTGAAGTATCTCACTTTAAAGAAGAAGAAAGGAGGTTATGACAATGTGAAATCGAAAGGTCAAATTGAAACTTCGACGTCAGGAGTTGTAGCTAAATTTTTTCATGTAAGCGAAAGCACGATAAAGAGAGACGCCAAGTTTGCCGAAGGTTTAAATATTGTGGGAAGGACGAATCCTAAATTAAAGACTAAAATTTTGACCGCGGAGGCAAAAGTTAAAAAAAGCGATGTGCAGGCATTATCGGACGCTAAGAATGCCGATCGTATCACAATTAAAAACGAAGCCGATCTATTTAATAAAGCAAAGGCTATAAAGGAGGAGGTTCTCGCCGAAGTAGAGGTGGATTTGAAGAATTTCGAACAGAAAAAAATAGCAGGCCCTCACGAAGAGCTAAACTTAGAGCCTGCATTTTTAGATAAAAATGATAAACTTCGGAGAATAAAGGGTATGATTCTCAGCGCCATTAACAGAGCAATTAATGAAAAGGATATAAAAGCCATTAAGGAATTAAAAAAATTAGTTGAACGATTGGAGGGAGAATTGTTCTGATGCCTATCGCGCTGTAAGGATGGCAAAGCGCATCTGAAAAAATATAGATTAACGTTATCCTTAATTGAAAGCCTGTGGCGGTCATTGCTTGCCACGCCCACGGATGAAGCTTGGTCTGTTTTTCGAAAAAACTGATTCAAGCTTTGCAAGGTCATGACAGCGTTAGTTGTGATTTCGCAAAAATTTATTGCTTCAACATATTGCTAATCTGTATCTGCCTATCTAACTTAGATCGAGAGCCCGTCTGTTTCTATCACTTAAAACAGTGATGGAAAGGATGGGTTTTTTTTTGCTTCCTTTGATCCAACCTAATTGTGCTGCTGTGAAACATTTCATTGTGGTAGTGCTTATTGCCCTGATCACATTAACCATTGTATTTGCAATTTATCGTCCTGATCTATTGGAGCGGGCCTGGCTGTGGGTGGTAGGCTTGATAGGTCCGATGATCGCATTGGCACGTGGGATCATCTCCAGAGTCAATAATTTTTTTAAATCCTTCAACAATTCTGAAAACAATCCGAACGCATGAGCAGAAAAACTATCCTTATGGGAGTCTGGCAATATGTTGCCGTCGTGCTGGTACTGATTTCCATTATCCTCATTGTTTCCGACCCGCGAGACAAAACGAACTGGATAATATTTGCTATTGCTCTTACCGCTGAAATAGCGCGCATGGCTATCAACAAAAACAAAAAAGAGATGGTACCTGCGAAGAGTGAACGAAATTCCATGTACAAGATTTTCTTTTATGGTATATGTGGGATCATCGTTGCCCTTATTCTTATTGGCGTTTGGGGTGTTTATGCCCTTCAAAATTCTGCCTTCCATTCCATTGCTATGGCTGTGATCATTCTTTGGGCGTGTGTATTCCTGGGGTACTTTATGTGGGGCGTTTACTTTTACAATATCAACTTAGGTATCACAGAAGAGGAATGGGAACGCATTGAGGAGAACAAGCGAAAAAAAAGTCGGGGTGAGTATTATTCGGAGGACGAGATTAAGGAAGAGCCAAGATTTAATCCATACGCAGATCAGACCTTCGGCCTTCCACCAGGTACGGTTCGGGGCATGATTGCGTTCACTTTATTGTTTGGGTCGATCAGTATGCTGATCATGAGTATTGGATCAAAAGATTGCACTGAATGCCAGGCGGTAATCCGCGATCAATACGAATTTTTCAAAACAGCATTTCTGATGATGATCGCATTTTATTTCGGGACCCGTGCGCTCGAATACCTGCAACCTAACAAATCTGACAGAGGAAATGCATTGGCAGCAAGTGTCGCAGGTACTACTCCGCCCACAGCTCCCACGTTATCTGGGGTTACTTTGAAGAATCCGACTCCACCAAATCCCGCTGATAAACCAATCGAACAGATTAATCCGATGGAACCAACACCTACCACACCACCAGCGGAAGCTGACTCAGCCAACACCTCCTCCTGGTCCTCCGGTAGCGCCGGGCGATAATGAAGCGATAGTGCCAATCAATCCGATGAAATAGTCAGACGCCAATGAAATCCACTACCTATATCTTTTTTGCCCTGTGCATACTGTTGGGAAGTTGCAAAAAAGACAACGGGTACGTTGTCGGTAAAATTAAGAAGGCCTCTAAACTTTCTACAACGGAATTCAACATTGATAAGATCGTATTCGGTGTAAAAAAAAGAAAATTGGTCTGGTTGGTGAAACTGAACGACGCCCAATTCATAGCGTATTCGAAAGCAATTATTAAGGCGGGAATTGACCTGGAAAAGTTACAGGAAAAAGATGTCGCAATCGAAGGATCAAAAATATCGCTGATGTTACCGCCCGTTGAAGTAATTAACTTTTCGTACCCTGCGGAAAATTTCAAAAGAGATAGTCTTATCTCTGGTAATGCATTTATGAACAAGATCACGCTTAGCGATCAGGAAGATTTTTTCCAGGATGCCGAAAGCGATATACGGAATAATTTGAAATACCTGAATATTGTTTCAATAACGGAAAAGAAAACTGCCTTGATGCTCGAAACCATGCTGCGCGCACTGGGCTATAAAGAAATCTACATTGATTTTAAGAAAGTCAGAAGTCTTGATTCCTGAAATAAAGCCGGAAGAATGATAGTCTTTTTTATTCGTAACTGGAAGCTTTTGCTGGACTGCGTTATCGTGGTCGCTGCGATTCTTGCATTTACATTTTGGGATCCCTTCGACATTTTCAACACGCGAAAACTGAGACAGACAGCAACGCTGGTTACTAGTATACGTGAGATCGGGGAACTCGTCACTGCAGAGTACTACGGAGAAGTGATTGCATCCTGGAAAGAATTTAAATTGACAGAACCGCCAGTAGATGAAACACAGTTCTTTGCGGAAGAGATGTACTTAAATCTGAAACAAGAGCTCAGTAACAGGCCTAGAAAAAAAGTGAACGAAGCAGTCGTTAGCGCTAAGGCAAAAATTGACGATACGCCGCAAAAAGAAGAGACCTACCAAAAATTCATTGCATTTCTTGGTACAAGATACTTGCGAAGAAGCCTGGAGCGCATCTACGACGCGCGTAAACAAAAAGTCGATCAGGACTTGGAGACGAGGATACTGAAAAACTTCTTTGATGAGATCGATGATGAAAAAGACAGGATTGAAAAGGTTTATAAAAAGGACGGACCGGATAAAATTCAGGATGAGATCGACCGATATCTCGACTCTATTCCGCCTTACGTCGAAGAGTTTCATCAGACTTACTCGATGCTCACGGAGAAAGTTGTCGAAACGGGTCCAAATAAAAGAAAGAACATCGTTTTCATCGGTCGTGGTTGGGTTAAAGCTGGATTCAGGTTCAATCAATTTGATGAGAGCAATTTTGTCTTTGACAAGGCAAGTAAAGTGGTTCACTTTTATGGACTCACGCCGGTGATATTGGACAAAGACATTAACCCGTGGTTTATTCCCGAAAGAAAAGTAAAAGGATTCGAGCTCGTGAAGTACACCGGCCAGGTTAACTTCGAGGATGCCAAAGAAGTCAAGAAGCTATGCAAAGAAAAGTTGTTGCAGCAGGCAGGTATAGAAATTTTGAAACGGGCTCAGGAAAATGGCAACGACGCATTGAAAAGCTTTTTTTCCCTTTTGCTGGATGAACCCGACCTGAGCGTTGAATTCCACGACATCCCGCATCAGGAAATTTACGAGACAATAGCATCCGACACCCTGATAACAATACATGAGGCACTGGCTATCGAAAAATTTTATAAAAATAAAAGGCAGCAAATAGACTCAATTCAATCGCGGGAAGTGCGCGAGCGAGAACTTAGATTTTTGGGTCAGTTCATAACAAGACTCAAGAAACTCCCCTTCATCCAGAAAAACTTTTCATTCTCTTACTATTCACTTGGCGCGGCGCGAATACTAAAAGACAGTTTTCACATCGACAGCACCGATCTTGCTACCCTGCTGGCAATGCGCGGAAAGTTGAAACAAAGTAAACATAACCCGTCGTTATCTACCGAAGTCACTGAAGGAGATTCCCTTTGGTTTACGAGTCGGAGATTTTATTGCTGAATATCACGGAACACTCGACGCCCTATCCAAAGAGAGCGTGCAAATGCCTGGGCTCTATTCAACAGATGCAAAGTCGCTTTTGGTGTCGGGTGATTCGATAATGTTCGACAAAAAGCCAATTGTCCTTTGGGACACAGTTCAGGAAATAACCGGCATCCAGTACCGATTCTATTATGCCGATAGTCTGCGCATGAAACCTTATTATCCCCCCGACTTTCGTTTCGATATCATCAATATGGATCCCGATACAGCCCAGGTGAAGGAATTGAAGGATAAAGGCCGAAAAAAAGAAGTTTACAATGTGGCGCTTAAGAAAATAAGGGATGATGAAAAGGTTGTTATCATTCATGTGATGGAAAATAAAACACGAAGAACAGAAGAGCTGGGACCGTTGGATAAATTTTCCAAAACCATCAGGACGTTTGCCGAAGAAGTCAAATCCAATTTATAGCTATGATAAAGGAACATTTTCTCAAAGAGATCAACATTCAAAATGTTGTCCGGCTAAATTCACAAGGAATGGAAGTTCAGAAGGTTCAGGAATGGATTAACTTATGGCGGAGTGTGGACCTGAGCTGGAAGCATATCGTTACCGTTGATGGTGACTTCGGACCTCAAACACATGAAATTATTAAGGTCTTTCAGCAAAAACATAATTTAAAACCTGATGGTGTTGTCGGAAGTCTTACATTCGGTAAACTGGCAGAGCCGATGATCAAGGCATTCACGAAAATACAGGTCGATCCATTGCGCGATCGTATCGTTGCCTACGCGGAACAACATTTGAACAATCAACCAAGGGAATTATACAATTCGAACCAGGGGCCTTGGGTGCGGGCCTATATGGATGGCAACGAAGGTCAAAAATGGGCCTGGTGCTTGGGGTTTGTGCAGATGATTCTTGACCAGGCATTTGCCGGTACGGGTCAGCTCTTTACGCTCGTCATGCCTCATACCTACAGTTGTGATGTTGTGGGAATACATGGACGGCAAAAAGGCAACCTGTTGACTTATGAAAACATTAAGAATAATCCGTCGGCATTTGTCAAGAAAGGTGATATTTTTTTAGTGAGACGGACGCCACAGGATTGGACACACACCGGTATCGTCACGGGAGTCGATGATAAAAAATTTCATACCATCGAAGGAAACACGAATGATGAAGGATCCAGAGAAGGTTTTGAAGTATGCAGGAGAATTAGAAATCTGGATCGGCAAACATTGGATGTCTTTAAGATCAGCGACCAGTAAGGTTGATCAGATAAAAATCTTTTTGACGAACTCAGAAGATCACGCGTCGGTGCTGCACACCTTTGCATTCATAAAAAGGTCAAAACGACAAGTATACTAATCATCCGATTTTTTTATTTGTGGCTGTAAATCTTAGCCTCACCCAGCAGTGGATGACATTTAAAATCGCAGATCAATATACTTATCGTTATGTTTAGAAATAGTATCTGAATTACATAGCGCCGTCGCCGACACGACAACTTATGATTGCTGCTGACTTGAGCAGCCACCTAAAATTATTCATACCAAAACGCATCCTGTATTGAACCGTTAGGATGAGTCCACCATACTTCCATGCTCTGGGGAATGCGTGAGACAGCAGTGATACCGTTGCCTGAACCGTTACCTGCAGAAGCGAGCTCGAAACGTATCCATTGTCCGCCCTCGTACCAGAAGGCATCTTGCACAGAACCGTTGGGTCCAATCCACCATATCTCCATGCTATTTGGTATGCGTGAAACTGCTGTAATTCCACCATTTGTTGCCGCACTGCCTCCAGGAGCAAGCTCAAACCGCTGCCATTGTCCGCCTTCGTACCAGAAGGCATCTTGTACATCACCGTTAGGTCCAATCCACCACACCTCCATGCTGGCGGGTATGCGTGAGACCGCCGTGATCGCTCCATTCGTTGAAGCACTATTTGCAGGAGCAAGTTCGAATCGCTGCCATTGCCCGCCCTCGTACCAGAAAGCATCTTGCACAGAACCATTGGCCCAATCCACCAGACTTCCATGCTGTTGCTTATGCGAGAAACCGCCGTGATTGCTCCATCGGTCGAAGCACTATTTGCAGGAGCAAGTTCGAATCGCTGCCATTGCCCGCCCTCATACCAGAAGGCATCTTGCACGGAACCATTGGGTCCAACCCACCATACTTCCATGCTATTGGGTATGCGCGAGACGGCGGTAATCGCGCCATTCGTCGAGGCACTGCCGGCTGGTGCCAACATGTACCGCTGCCATTGTGCTCCTTCATACCAAAATGCGCTCTGCACCGAGCCGTCCGGTCCAATCCACCAAACTTCCATGCTATTGGGGATTCGCGAAACAGCGGTAATTCCACCGTTGCTTGAAGCACTCCCTGCCGGAGCCAACTCATATCTTTGCCATTGTATTCCTTCATACCAATAAGCGCTTTGCACAGAACCATTCGCTTCAATCCACCATATCTCCATGCTCCCTGGAATTCGGGACACGGATGCAATGCCGGCGTTTTGTGATGCAGTTCCCGGCGCTAATTCAAATTGACGCCACGCAACATTTCGCGCTTCGAATGTCACGTTGTAGCTCGCGCCTTCTCCCTCAAAGGATAATGTTTTTGTTATTGTTTGTCCGGCTTCTGCTCGCATCAATTCATCCCGCGAGAATTTTAGTTCCACCGGTCCACCGATTGTATCATCCTGATCAAGAGAAGCTCCACTGGGCGTGCCCAGCGCGGAGCTAACGTCGCGCATCAGTTTGTTAACCTTGCTGTCGCGATCCAGCGTGAGGCTGCCTAAGACAGAACTCGCAACAATTCCCTTCACAATTCCTTGTAACGTTCCTGGACGACCAGCATCGTGTTCTAAAAGCGAGACTAAAAAAATCGCCTTCTCCGGATCGTCTAAGGGTGCAGAATTGCCATTGATACCCCAAAAGGATTGGCTTCGGCCCGGGGCGTAATGTATTTCATCTTCATCGACATCATCAAACGGACCATATCTGATGACATCATAAGCCGGGATGGGACCGGCTAGATTAACGGCAGTAACGAGTACATAGGGTTCATCGGCAGAAGACAATTCATCTGTTTCTTCATTGCATTCAATATTACTAAGATAGACTTGCATAACTGTTTTGTTTACATTCAAAATGTGAAATTTTTAAAATCATTTCTTCGCACGCAGAAGCCATAAAGCAAAATGTTGCTTTTATGAATTTCAATTGTCGAAGAATTTTTTTTACGTGCCGGCGTGACAAAATAAGGTGCTGCAAAACCGAGATACAATCACCTATTTGGGTATCATGGAAAACAGGGAATGTGTAGAATGAAAAAAAATACTACGATGTTTCTGTCACATCAACTTTCTGTAGTTGATGGCCAGGGATTTGGATTTACTCATTCAGATAGTCTTACCGTTAATTGATAGCTAACCTATAATCGTCTCAGTGGGATCAATGTTTGTCATCATCTGATAACTTCAAAATGGCCTCGAATGGAAGGTAATTCGGCTGATCACCTCAAGCAAATTTATTTTTATAGACGTGGAAATATTTAACACGTTGCTCACTATACGTAGCACTATTTTACTAATGAAACGCCTGATGAAGAAGTGTCGAAAGCGAAATGGCTGGTCGGAGTTACATGTTCAATGTGATCAATTTTGAGATTTACGATTATAAGCGCAAGTGGATTTATTTGCCTTCTGCGAGTCGAGAACAGCGCTTCAGATCACCCGTCTATGGTCAATGAACACTGGGATGCCGTAAGGCATGGATTGGTACCAGTGTGATGTCGAGATTCCGGGTTGAAAGAAATGCCCTTAACACAAGGCGCAGGCTCAAAGTTTCGCGTGAATCGAGAAGCCTTCAGCAAAACTTTGAGTTCATCGCGGCTCCGCAGTAAAATTAAACTTCAATTCTTAGCGACCAGCTTTTCCATATCTCCTCTCGTTGCGCATCAATACAGAAGCTGATAATAAAGGATAATAAAATTCTATTACCGAAGAAAGGCATTCGTTTCCGAAAGTAATGGTCAACATGCTGCCAAAATGAACCGGGTGAATGACAGCCGTGCCTTCCATGGTGGGTATGTAGCCAACAGCATTGGCAAACCCTAAACCAGCACTTAGTCCTGTCAAAGCAATTAATAAGCTCAAATTAGTCGTCATATGGGCATTATTTTGTTTTTACAAAATAAGTGACATTCCGTTTTTCTTTCCATAGGTCAATTGCACTAATTTTGAATCATGACGGAAGAATATCAGATCAGGAAGGCGTTCAAGAAAGTTGTGTCCGGAGATCGGAACCTTCGTTTTATTGATTTTTCCAGTCATGCTGGTGACAATGTTTTGGCAACGGCGGAATTCCTGGCAAATTTCTATCCTGACGCAGTCCTGATGCTTAGTAAAATTCATCATCCTGGAGTTGCCTACGTCAGTCGGAACTGCGAGCATATTTTAGGATACACACATACACGAATAATGAGTCTCACGCCGGAGGAAGTTTTCACCCTTATCCATCCGGATGATGCCAGATCTGTCAGGATGTGCTATGAGCAAATGGAAAACGTAATGAGTTCCAGAGATTACCGGCCGGATAATTTCCGTTTCGCTATTCACTACCGGTGGAAGACAGCTGATGGAGAATATGTTTGCATTTGTGATGAGAAGCGTGGGTTTTTATATGAGGAAGAGGCATACGTTCACTACGCTGTTGTCCGGCAAATTGAAGAACACGATTTCAGATGTTTTCTTACCATCTACAGGAAGAATTCAAATTCAGTCTGGAAAATCATGGACTAGATACCACAACCAACCGATAAACAACTTACCGCCGAGAGAGATTCTACCATGTATTAATGTCGGGATGGGAACCAAACAGCAGAACTATTTTTCATCAGTACGAACGCCACATTCATAATTGCGAAGTAAAAACTCCGAATAAAGTCGTAACTTTTCTTACCTTGCTACTATCATTGAGAAAGAATGATTTATCTTCCCTGATAAGAGCGTGATTATTGTAACTATGTTCAATCTGTTTGCTTAATAAATCGGTGTTGTTGCTCACAATGTTCGCAATAACCTGTGATCAGTGCCATTGCGCAGAACTGAAATAATATCCATTCCTATAAGTCTATATTGCCCGCACGTTGCCATGATCGATGATACCCGGGCAAAGGGCGTTTTGTATTTAGTTAGTGACACCACCATTGTACTAATGCCGCTCGTGAAAAGGAAGATCGATACTTGATGGAAAGGATACTGTGGTCATTCGAACCCGAGATGTAAAACATATAAAAACAAAGAGGAAAGCATCCGTGGGTAGAGGAATCTTGATAGGTCATAGCAACAGGAGCTGTCGTTGGAGCTAATTGTGGGGGCTGTTACTGAGTGGAGGAATGCGAGGGAGTGGATTGCGTGGATTTTGGTGCAGGAACTTCTGCTGCGGGCGGTGCCATTGTTGGTGCATTGCCAGGCTGCGGTCTTAGGTGGCATTATCGGCTCGTTTCCACGAACTTTCAGGATAAATGGACAGCCACTTACGCAAGAACAAAGGAGTAAACTTGAAAAATTCGCGTTGCATTAATATTTAGCGGCTTTCCTAATTGTCAAAAGTAATGTTGCATGTATACCGGGAATTGCCTTAGTTATTGTGCTGCCTGCGTAAAAGAGATGAAATGACAACCACTGCACCCGACATGATGGTGAGCGCGAGAAAAGAACCTCTCAGGCTTGAAGCATCTGCAATAAATCCTATTAAGGGTGGGCCGATGAGAAATCCTATAAATCCCAGGGATGAAACTGCTGTAATAGCCATTCCTGCACTCATGGTTTTTGATTTTCCGGCAGCACTATAGACCATGGGCACAACGGATGAGACACCCATACCTATCAAAAGGAATCCGAGTAACGAGGGTACGAGTTGTGGTAGTATAACAGCCAGAAGTAATCCTATCGTGGCAAGCATTCCACTGGTCTGAAGAATTCGTCTTAATCCAAAACGTCCTGCCAATGCATCGGCAAGAAAACGCATCCCCGCCATAGCAATCATAAAAGTTGTATAACCCATTCCCGTTAATTCGCTGTTGACGTGTATTACATCTATAAAGTACACTCCGCTCCAGTCGAACATTGCACCTTCCACCATCATGGAACAAAAAGCAATGAGGCCCAGTCCCAGCAGTGATTTATCGGGCAACGCAAGAATGGGACTTTTTTTATCGGTATGCTTATCTTTTTCTACCAGATAAAAAGCAGAAATGGCGATTGCGATAAGAACGAAAAGACAAACGAAAATAAAATGCTGAAGCGGGGGCACGCTCTTCCCAATCATCCAGGTACCAAGTGCTGCGCCGGCGAAACCCGCAACGCTCCAAAGACCGTGAAAAGTTGCCATCAATCTTTTCTGGTATAAGTCCTCGACTGCAACGGCCTGGGTATTGACTGAAATGTTCAGCAGATTAGCAAAGAATCCGAAAAGGAGTAAGCTCGCAGCAACCTGTAGGGGAGAGGTTGAAAACCCTATACCGACAAGTGACATGCTATACAGCGTCGATGAAAGAACAACCGCTTTTTTGCTTCCGATTTTGGCGATAAGCCATCCGGCAAACGCAAGCGAAATGAAAAATCCGAGGGGAAGTGCAAACAGTATCGTTCCAAGTGACGATGCGCTAAGGTTGAGCTCTGATTGTATCGTGGGGATTCGGGAGGCCCAGCTGGCAAAGCACAGCCCATGCAAAAAAAAGAATACGCTCACACTTCTGCGGTTTGCCTGCGGGGAAACAGATTGTTGCAAAATGCTTTTCTCTGTAGGCAGGGCACGTTTCCGCATTGATTAACAATAGTCGCCGGCTTAAACCGCTGCTTATTTTTCTAACAATAATCTGTATCATTGTGCAATAATATGCAATAAATATATTTAAATATTGCAAATTATTGCAATATTTAAGTAATAATTTGGATTCTAAATGCAAAAACGCGCCTTTCATGCCACAAAACGCCGTAATATTGCAACATGCTTAAAGAAGAGCGGTTTCAATACATTCTTGGTAAACTCTCGGAGGATCAGAAAGTCACCCTTAAGACCTTAAGTAAAGAACTCGGTATTTCAGAATATACGGTACGAAGAGACTTAAAGGAGCTTACTGACCAGGGATTATTGAAGGCTGTCCGTGGAGGCGCGATTCCACATTCACCGACTCCTCATCATTTCCAGGACAGGTTGCACTACAAAAGCGATGAGAAGAAAATTATTGCAGAAAAAGCACTGGGGTTGTTACATCCCGGGCAGGTGGTGGTTTTTGATGGCGGAACTACGGCTCTCGCTATCGCCAGTATCCTTCCGCCCGATCTCCAGATTACCGTGGTAACAAATAGCTTTCCCGTTGTAAGTGTTTTGGAATCGCATCCTAATATTGAAGTACTGTTTGCCGGAGGGCGTTTATATAAGAGTGCCTTTACCTCCATCGGTCATGATACGATCCGGTTCTTCCGGAATATAAGGGCCGATATCTACTTCATGGGCATCTGCAGCATTCACCCCACCATAGGGGTGACCACCATCAACTATGAGGAGAGTGAGGTGAAAAAAGCGATCGTGGAAGTATCGAAGCAGGTTATAGCAATCACTCCCCATGAAAGAATAAATACCGCCGAAGCGTTTTTTATCTGCCCGCTTTCTTCCGTTGACATTATCATCACAGATGAAGAAGGAATAGCCGCTACCCGGGAATCTCTTAAAGATACGGGTATTAAAGTTGCGTAGTATTGGCTAAAGTATAC
>CAVTZI010000032.1:0-44210 GCA_963739105.1 uncultured Bacteroidota bacterium
GGTATTCCTACCGACATGCACGAGAAGGAAAAACGATCAGCCCTGGAAGTGGTAATGACCGTATTGCACGCAGGCGGTAAATTTGATAAAAATACGTACAAAGTTTCCGGGGTCTGCACGGTGTTGGTGTTTCGTGTGTGAATGCATTATCCGAAATGCTGCATGTTACCGTTTACCGAGAAGGAAAAACATTTGAACAGGAATATGAACGTGGTATTCCAAAGTATTCGGTTCGAGTAGTCGGACCGTCAGACAAGAAGGGCACGACGGTACACTTTTTGCCTGACAAACAGATTTTCCCGGTCACGATGTACAACTACGAGACGATCGCGACCCGCCTTCGGGAGCTGTCGTTCTTAAATCCCAGGATCCGAATTTCTCTGACGGACCTTCGCGAGAAGGATGAAAAGGGTGAGCCGCGGCGCGATGAATTTTTCTCCGAAGGAGGTCTGCGGGAATTTGTGGAATACATTGATTCAACCCGTGAGAAACTTATCCGGAGCCGATCTACATTGAAAATGATAAAGGGGAAATCCCTATTCAGGTAGCAATGAGCTACAACACGTCGTTTAGTGAAAATCTTGTTTCGTATGTAAACAACATCAATACACACGAAGGTGGAACGCACGTTGCTGGATTTCGCAGAGCATTGACACGAACATTAAAAACTTATGCCGATAAATCAGGGCTGCTGGAGAAAGTAAAAATTGATATCAGTGGTGATGATTTCCGCGAAGGACTCACATCCGTAATCTCTGTAAAGGTGGCAGAACCTCAGTTTGAAGGTCAAACCAAAACCAAGCTTGGGAACTCCGATGTTATGGGTGCGGTAGATCAGGCAGTAGGTGAAGCGTTGCAAAATTATCTTGAGGAAAATCCTCGCGAGGCCAAGACTTATTGTCAACAAAGTAATACTTGCTGCACAGGCACGCCATGCGGCGCGGAAAGCACGTGAAATGGTGCAGCGAAAAAATGTTTTGTCGGGTACTGGACTTCCTGGAAAACTTGCAGATTGCTCCAGCGCTGATCCTAGCATTTGCGAATTATATTTGGTGGAAGGTGATTCCGCAGGTGGTTCAGCGAAACAGGGAAGAGACAGGAACTTTCAGGCGATACTTCCACTTCGCGGAAAGATCTTAAATGTTGAAAAAGCACAGGAGCATCGGATTTACGACAACGAAGAAATCAAGAACATGATCACGGCTTTGGGCGTGAGCTTTGGAACGCCGGAAGATGACAAGGCGCTGAACATGAACAAGCTTCGGTATCATAAAGTTATTATTATGACCGATGCCGATGTGGATGGAAGTCATATTCGTACGTTGATCCTTACTTTTTTCTTCCGGTACATGAAAGACTTAATTGAGAATGGTTACGTGTACATTGCGCTTCCACCGCTTTATTTGGTAAAGAAGGGGCGTGAGGAACGCTATTGCTGGACGGAGGAAGAACGTGAAGCTATCGTGAAAGAGTTAGCAGGAGGAAAAGAGGATTCCGTTGGCGTGCAACGTTACAAAGGTCTTGGAGAAATGAATCCGGAGCAATTGTGGACAACAACGATGGATCCCGCTAAACGTTCATTAAAGCAAGTCAGTATAGAATCCGCAGCAGAGGCAGATCACTTGTTTTCCATGCTTATGGGCGACGAAGTTGCGCCTCGCAGAGAGTTCATTGAGAAAAATGCAAAGTATGCCCGCGTTGATATTTAGTTTTTATTTTTAGCGGAGTTCTATGGAGGATGTATTAGCAGAAGAAAAAATTGCTCACCAGATTGAGGAAAGTAATTATATAAGCCGTGATCTAAGCTGGATGAAGTTTAATTATCGTGTTCTCGATCAGGCTAAGCATACTGATCGAAGTATTTTCGACCGGTTGAAATTCCTCTCCATAACCTCTTCAAATTTAGATGAATTTTGTACGATCCGGCTAGGAAGTCTGTACAACTACATTGACTACGGCAAGGAACGATTTGATTACAGTGGATTGCGGGAAGAGCCGTTTAGAATTCTGTTGCTTAACGAGACCAAGAAGTTTTGCCGCGACTCAAAGTGAATACTACGACAATCACTTGCGCCCGTTATTCCTTAATAACGGCTTTGCTATTGTTTGTTATGATGAGTTGTCGGTCGAGAATACGCAAAAGGTAAACGATTATTTTAACAAGACCATCTTTCCGATGTTAACGCCGATGGTCTTTGATAGCTATCATACTTTTCCGATTTTAATGAACAACAGGCTTTTGCTGGGTGTGGTGTCAAGAAATCCAACTGAAAACCAAAATCAGCAAAAAGTTTCTTTTATTCAGGTTCCGCAAAATCTTCCGAGATTTTATGAATTGTGGGACGGTGAGACGCTTCAATTCGTTCCAATAGAAGAGATCATCCGGAACAATGTTCACACGCTTTTCCGGAACGTCGAAATCATTAGCACAAATTTATTCCGGATCAATCGAAATGGAGATTTTACATTGGAGGAGAGCGAAGATATCGAATCAAATTTTCTGGAAGACTTACGCGTTAAATTAAAGACAAGAAGAACAGGCAGGGTAGTGCGGATGGAGGTGGAAGCGAATCCGGACCCATGGATGATGCGACTTCTACGCATCCAATGGGATTTGGACGAGCACAATATATTTTACACGCCGTCGGAGAGCATGATCGATTTTTCCGGGTTGCTCCAGATCATAGGTCATAAGGAATTCAAAGCCAAACGCGCACATCTACCTGAGCCGATCAAGCCATTGAATTTTCCAGAGCATGGTACGCGCGACCTTTTTGAAGTGCTGAAGGAAAGGGATATTTTGCTGCATCATCCCTACAATTCCATGGAGCCAGTACTGGAGCTGGTGGAAAAAGCAGCGGATGATCCAGATGTGTTGTCTATTAAAATAACCATTTATCGCGTTGCCAGAGAATCGCGCATAACCTCTGCGTTGCTCAAAGCCGCGGAAAATGGAAAGCACGTTTCGGTGTTATTTGAAGTGAAGGCGCGATTTGATGAAGAAAACAATTTACGGGAAGCTCAGCGATTGCAGAAAGCAGGATGTTTTGTCATTTATGGTGTTAGCAGTTTAAAAACACACACTAAACTACTTTTGATAGTTCGAAAAGAGGAAGAAGACAAAGTATACCGTTATGTTCATCTTTCCAGCGGAAATTACAATGAATCCACATCAAGGTTATATGTCGACATCGGCTTGCTGACCACGAAAGAGGTTTATGCCAATGATGTTTCTGAATTTTTTAATGTAATCACAGGGCATTCCCAACCCTCTACCTATCGGAATCTGATCACGTCGCCGCGGGATATGCGAATACAGCTTTGTAATCTTGTAAAACGTGAAGCAGAAAATGCGCGAAATGGAATTCCCTCGGGTGTCGTGATCAAATTGAATTCGTTTCAGGACAAAGAATTTATCGATGAGCTTTATGAAGCTTCAAAGGCTGGCGTAAAGATTAAACTTGTAGTGCGCGGCATGTGTTGCCTTCGACCGGGCAGAAAAGGACTAAGCGAAAATATTGAAGTAATTTCCATCGTTGGCGAATATCTTGAACATTCGCGAATTTATTATTTTCACAATGCTGGCAATCCCAAAGTTTATATTGGTAGCGCCGATGCCATGGTTCGCAGCTTTGACCGCCGAATTGAATCACTTTTTTTACTCGACGAAGAAATATTAAAGAAGCAGGCAATCAATAACCTTCGTTACAATTTAAAGGACAATCAGAATGCCTACATCATGAAGGAGGATGGCACTTACGTCAAAAAACAAGACGGTCAGCCACCCTTTAATATTCACAAAGAGTTTTATCACGTGACGAGGGAGATTGTGATGGACGCTAAGTTGCTTTAGTCGTAATCGGTAATCAGTAATCAGTAATCGGTAATCGGTGGCGCTTCGTAGGTACAGTGTTGTTAGTAGGTCTAGTTAGTATGAGTTGGCAGTTGATTCTCGACTTTGTGAAACTTTGTGGCTTAGCTGTCTTCGTGGCATTTTCAACGCGTGAAGATTCCGGATTCCTTTGTAGCGATACTGCGATCATGCTCACCAACTACATCTTACCTCTTACCTCTTACCATCTAACTAGCACCACTTACCATTAGAATTGCGCAATTGCAATAACAGCTACCGATTACCGATTACCGATTACCGATTACCTACTTAAACCAACTACCTGTAGCTATAGTAATGAGGGCACTCCGGATTCTTATGCACCCCTCTGATCCGGGTACGGTAATTTAGCATGAACTCATGTGTTCCATTTGAAAAACGATTCAGATCTGATTGGGTCCAGTCGTAAGAGTATCCGAAGTGAAATTTCTCACTGATCTTTAAGTCGATAAAGGATATAAAGGAATCTCCCGTGCGATATGAAACTCCGGCACTGAATACATCGTAGAAAATAAATGCAGTGTTGATATCGACGCTCAACGGCTGACCTTCCTGCTGACGTATCAAAATAGAAGGATTGATCTTTACTTTATTAAGTCTGTCCAACGGTAACACTGCACCAGCACGAAGGAAATAATAACGAGCTTCCTTTAAGCTGACCCAACAATCCTTCGACATTGTTAGCAATCTTATTATTGAGAATAAAAGGAACTGAGAATCCGACAAAGAAATTCTTTTTGCTATAAAACAGACCCGCTCCAAAATTCGGTTTTACAACATTCAAGATATTGTAAAATGCTGCGTCGCCTGGAGTTTGCAAATCGAGTTTGCTGTAATCAGCGCCTAGTAAATTAATTCCCGCCTGAAGGCCCATGGCCAGCGTTGAATTCTGAAAATGAATTTTATAGGCATAGTTCGCATAAATGTGTTCATTCTTGTAACTACCGATCTCATCATGGTTGACCAGGAGGCCAACACCAACTTTGTTTTTTGCAAGCGCTGTGTGACCACTAATGCTAAAGGTTTTGGGCGCGCCAGGGAAGTTTACCCATTGATTCCGATACATTGCAGTAAGACTCAATTGAACCTGACTACCGGCATATGCGGGATTTATCACAAGCTCATTGAAGTAGTACTGTGTAAACACCGGGTATTGCTGTGCAAGCCCGTGCACAACAATTACCAGTGTGAGAAATGCAGTTAAAAAAATGCTCTTTCGAGTCGTAGTCATATGACTTTTAGTTTACAATTTCCAGATAGCCAGCGATCGGCTTAGAGCCATCGCGTTTGTCGATGATGTAAAAATATGTTCCACCAGGCAGCACAGTTCCCATCACACTTATACCTCTGTTCGATTGGCCGTCAAAGAAAGTTCCGTTGTTATCATACCCTTCCGCCTCGTAGACCATTGTACCAGCTCTGTTAAAGATCTTCACCATGTTGGAAGGGAAACTTTCAATACAGTTGATATGGAAAATATCATTTTGACCATCATTGTTTCTGGATACGCCGTTGAAAGGATGGATTTCGGTCTTCACCTCAAAGGTCTTCGTGGTCTCGCAACCCAAGGATGAAATGACAGTGACATCATAAAATCCTGCATCAAGACCTGTGACAAGTGGACCAGTGGCAATCAAAGCGCCGTTCATTCTCCAGATGATCGAATCTGTGTCAACGCTATTTGTCATGAACAGGGCTGCAAAACCTGTTGCCGGTTCACTTGAGTCTTCACGACATACTGTCGGCACCGTTGTGACACTAAAGTCAGGGTATTTAGGTTCATGAATTATTTCTTCTGTAGCAATCGGCGATTTACAACCCGTGATCCTGCTCGTCGCAGTAACAGAATATGGTCCAACCGCCAGGCTATCATAGATTTCTCCGACGAAATCAGGAGTGCTTTTTTCAACCGTTCCAATATACCAATCAAAAACATAATCAGCTGGTATTTCCATCAACTGATGCTGAAAGGGCTCCATTGTCTGAGATACAACTCGTCACCATCGAAAGAATTTCAATTTGAGGCATCGGAATTGGCAGTTGCATAATATCAATGTTTACTTGTGTCGTATCGGAACATCCGCTCACGACGTTGGTTGCGATGATCGAGTATAACCCTGCTTGCAGACTTGAGGCATGCGATCCGGTGAAGAAAGGCGCTCCAGTAGGCGGTGCGTTATTGAACCAGTCAAATTGATGATAGATAATGTCACCACCAACATTGGCAGCTGCCACTCCGTCCGGGCGCGCAGGGTCACAAATGGTAACCGGTGCAAGGGGCTCGGCGGTAGCAATGGGATAAATCCTTCCGTCGTCAACACGAACAGTATCTGAAGTTACGCAAGCAGCGTCCATCAGGTCAGTGATTCTCACAATATAGTTTCCTACTCCGAGGCCGACTGACCGGTGCGAGTGGCGTGCTTGTAAAGTCTTCGGTGGCCTTTACAGTTCCAGGTACCAGTTATAGGTATAGTCGTTTTTGCTTCCATTGGTTACAGTGGCAAATACACTTCCGTCTTTTTGTGTATCGATACAGACCGTAAGCGGTTCTGCTGACGCGGTCATTGAAATTGGCATGATGTCCAGCGGCAGTTCATACGTTTCTGTTACATCGCATTGTGTAGTATTGTTCAATACATTAACCGTGTAAAAGCCAGCAGCAAGATTTTGAGCGAGTGCACCTGTCGTTAACGGGGACCTGCTGTCGTTTGTCCGGCGTACCAGGTATACGTGTAGCTTGCGCCATTTCCGTTCGCCAAAACTTCAAGGGAACCAGTAATGTTGGAAGGTTTTAAACATTGTGTTGGGATGACAAAAGAAATTAGATCCACACCCACGGTATTCATTGTTTTATCGAGAATGTTAAATTCAATCAATTCGCCTGCACTACAATGACTTACCTTATTGATCGCTTTTACATAATAAGTGCCGGCAGCTTGATTTGAAAGCACGTTGGTTGTCAACCCCGATAAGTTGTGGCCCCGACCCACTAGAAGTGTACCATTCGAAGTCATAGTTCGCGACAGGTGCCTGCACTTCCTGATTCAGTGACAAAGTTCACGGTTGCGGTACCCGCATTCATGGCGTTACATGCAACGATGTCGGTGACAGTGATGTCTGTAGCGGCAATTGAAATAACCGGAAGATCATCGAATATTTCATAGGTCGCAGTTGAAAAACATCCTGCTGAAGTTCCTGAATTTTTAGTGACATCGACCGTGTATTTTCCCGCAACAAGGTTCGTAGCCGGTGCACTGCTGTTGAAAACACAGGGGTGAGATGCATCAGTGCCTACATGCCATGCAAACGAGTAGTCTGCAGGATTTGTAATGTTTATGAAAGCTGACCTGTGCCTGTTGCACCCATACAGTTCACGTTGTTCACGGATGGATTAGCTGTAAATACCGGGTTCGACAGTTTGCTGTTGTATTTCTACCGTTACGGGCACTGAACGGCAATTAAATGTAGCGCGTGCGGGATTAGTGGTCACAGCAACGAATGTGTAGAACTTCGGCTCTAAACCTGACCAATTATAAAGTGCTTGAGTACCGACACCATTAGCCGATGAAAATACCGGTGCTGCGGCGCCAAGGTCGTTCTTGCCTTCATAAACATCGATGCGATAGTCACTATCAACATAGCCCGGCGGTAGGTGTAAGTCTAACTTCAATAAATCCATTGTTGCCAGGTACGCAGTTGTCGACATTCAGCTTGCTTTGGAAAGTCAATACTTGCGCATCATCAAACGGAAGACTAAAGATTTCTGAAGCTGAACATCCAGTTTGGCGGTTTGTGGCGATCAAGGTATAAATACCGGTCATCAATGATGTTGCGGTACTTGTAGTTGAAGTGTGGGATACCGTTGT
The DNA here is from genome assembly GCA_963739105.1 of uncultured Bacteroidota bacterium. Taxonomy (GTDB): domain Bacteria; phylum Bacteroidota; class Bacteroidia; order Cytophagales; family Cyclobacteriaceae; genus Chryseolinea. The sequence goes on from CAVTZI010000032.1 coordinate 7,759, forward strand.
AAGCGCTGGTCCGGAAAAAGGTGCCTGACCCATTCGCCATTCAAAGTCAAATCCTAATGTGTTCCCAGGAGCGGATACTGCAACCGTTATTTCTCCGTGATTGTCATTACAATCGCTTGGTCGGATGATATTGGTTGGATTAAAAGTTATAGTAGGTGAATTATTATTGATCGTAACCGTTAATGGTGCAGTTTCACAATGACGCGAATTGAAAATTGCCTTTAACTGTATAGGTTCCGGCTGGCAGGCCACTAAGGGTTTCATCAGTATCTGAAAAGTCAGGCGTGACTTTTACACCCGTTACCATTATACCAGGAAAATGTATAGTCTGCTGGCGTTCCCGGACTTACAGAAACAGTGATCGATCCATTAGCAGGTACGCATTGCGTGGTATTCGATGATGACGCAAGTGCGATGGTAGGAGTAACCACCGCAAAAGGAATAGTCACTTCTTCCGTATCAGAACATCCGGTGGCAATGCTCGTTGCCTTTACAGTATAAGGAGTTCCGATTTTAAGCCAGTAGCCAGACTGGTTGTTGAAATACGATTAGCAAGCAAAGTATTTTGTCCTTTGAACCATTCAAAAGTATAACCAGCAGTCACGCCGCCTACAGCAGCCGAAGCTGACCCATTGGATTGATTCGGATCACATGAGGTTTGAGGTGATACAACAGTTGTTGTCACAACGGGAGGAGCTGTGGTCGTAATCGTGATCGTAACAGGAGCGGAGCTACATTTAGTAGAATTGCGTGTAGCCACTACCGTATATTGTCCGGCAGGAAGGTTATTATAAGTTGCGCCTGTAAAATTTGGCAACGGCTTCACATTGTTGCCATCAGACCATTCAAAGGTGTATCCGGCTGTTGTCCCACCAACGTTCGCTGATGCACTTCCAAGCGCTGTTGCCAAACAGGTAGCATCCGTTTTTGTAACCGTGGCACAGGTTTTACCGTTTGATCAGGAATGGTGAAAGACTCGATGGTCTGACATCCTGTGACTTTATCTTTTACCAAGACAGTGTAAGGTAATGGATCAAGACCTGCCTTGACGTGGCTATTCCCTACCAGATCTCCAAAAATATCATTTCCTTTATACCACGTGAAGGTATATTGCCTACGTTACTACCTGTTTTATCTCCATTTACTTCGGCGCGCAGTTTAGCATTCGGGTTTTTACAATTGTCGTATGGATTTTCCAGAACAATATCGACGTCAACAGTTGAATTTACTTTACCTACCACAACCGATTTTGCTTCAGACGCACAATTTGCTGTTTTATGGATCGCATAAACAGTATAAGTGCCGGCAGGACGACCAGTATAGGTTGCGCCGGTATGATCAGTTGATCCTACCGGTTTTGCTGTATTTCCAATCGACCAGTAAAAATTATAATCAGTTACATTTTCAACGGCCCCATTGGGTATAAAGGCGCGTACAGCTCCATTATCAGGAGAGGCGCTTGGTGAACATTTATAATTGTCCTGCACTTTCAGCGCCGTCAGTGAAACAGGCAAAGGATTTACCGGGCCTGATAGAATATTGTTAGCATAGTTACATTCTATAAAATTCGTGTTTGGAAGCTTGATGGGTGTAGGTACTGTTGTACCTCCATCATTCAAAACGATGTACAATATAAATGGAGAACCAGGACCATTTACGGTAGCATTGGTTATTGACTGTACGTTGCCACCTTAAAGGTATTCAGGATAACATTTATCGTGTTGAGCTTTGTTGCACCTGCTGTCTAGGGTCACCGTTGTAAAACGTAATCGGGACAGTTCCGCTGAGTGAAACGTCTCCCAGGTTGGTGATCTGAAATGAAATCGTAAAATCCTTATTCGGACATGTAGGAGGTTAACAGTAAGCGAGTTCTGAACATAGGCTAAATCGGGAGAAGCATATTTCGGACATCCCAATGAATTCAGGTAAGGAGATTGATTTAAGAAACTATTCAGTGGACGATTTTTTCCAACCGTACAGACATTTTCAGAAAACACGAGATGATGTTTTTGCTGGATTCTCGGAATGGTTAAGTTGTCATTAACATTGACGTTAAAGTAACCGTGTTGATTCCAAACACGTCGTGCTGGAACCCAAGGTTCAGCACCTGATCTGAATACTCGTACTTGAGAGAATTCTGCATTGTTGATGTTGCAGAAGTTTGCTTGGTCTGCAACAAAATAGTTGGGATCTGTCGGATCAGTGATTGTTCCATTTTGTATAAAATCCACCGTACGGCAGGTAACACAAAGTTCGGTATTACCGTCGGCATCCACGTCGGCGACGATTGGATACTCGCGGTTCGTACGCGAAACGCAGGGTTGCTGTGTAAACACAGATCCATTGGTACCATTGATGATATAGATGAACTTCTCATCGCGGTATACAATTTCGGATTGCCCATCGCCATTAAAGTCGAAAAGTGTACAACCTGTATTACCTGACGTTTCCTCGTTCACCGTTACCTTCCAGAGCAACGTCATATCTTCTTTTAAGGCATATAAGAATTTACCCGAGACATAAGCCAGGTTGAGCTTTCCATCACCGTCCAGGTCGGCGATGTTGACTCTACCCGTTCCCTGGTGCCAACCATTCTGATAATATTTCCCGGTCTTTGTAGGACACGCCTGGATGGTAAAGTCCCCTGGCATTGGATCCGAATAGGTTGTTACCACGTTGGTCTTCACATCCCAAAAGAAAATCGTGGTATTATTATCTGTTGTATTTCTTCCGGAAGCAATGACGTCAAGGGATCCATCGAAATTAAAATCAGCGATGCTGGTTGCGTCGCTGTCTACTTTTTTACCATAGTTTGGAATTGTTTTCTCTGCGTTGATGGTTCCCGCACCGATGTTTACACTAAAAATTGTACCACCACAAACTAATTCTAGATTATCATCCTTGATAGCATCTGAAGGTAAGTGTGCATTTTTTGTAGCATCATTAAGGATATCAACAGCAACAGGCCCACCGTTGTAATCTTTCCAAGTCGCTGTGGGGGCCACTATTGCAGTTCCATCATGCGCATTGTAAATAGCATTGCGCGCGTATATTTCGACTTTTCCATCCGCGTTAAAGTCGGCAAGTCCTATGGTACCTGGGTCGCCGCTCAATTGAACCTCCCAGTTCTTGGTCAGATTGCAGTCGTAAGAGTAAAGTTTCCAAGACGTACTTAAGACAAATATTTCGGCACAATTATCATTATCAATGTTTGCGATTGCAATATCCTCATATGCAGGGGAGTAGCTTACTGTAAGTTGTTTTTGAATTGTATTTACCCCGGCAATATTCTCGCCATTTAGGATGAAGATTTTCTTTGAATAACGGTTTATAGTGACCATCTCAGGGATACCATCTCGATCTAAGTCACCAACAACAGCGCGTCCTAAGTGATTGGCTGTTCCATTCTCTGACGCTGATTCAAGTGCTAATGAGAATTTGGGGAACTCAGAAGGTTTTGCTTCACAATTAAGGTCATTTCCAATATACCCTCCGGTACAAACTACTTCTTTCGCACATTCTCCGTCAAAGCAGTCAATGAATCCGTCGCCATCATCATCGATGCTGTTGGCACAAATTTCCGTTGCCTGTGCGTAGGATGATACCGTTGCGCATACGGTTATGCACAGTAGTAGGATAGCGTAAAGAAACCTTTTCATAAAATCAAGTCAAGTTAGAGTAAAGCAACTTCCGACAAGTTGATACTATTCAAGGGGTTTATTTTATGTGATAAGCGTTTGTAACCTTGCGTGTAAGTTTTGACTTACGTTCGAAAAAATCTCCGGGCTTACAAAACATATACCAATTAAAAAAATATTCGTTTTTGAAGTTAATTTCAACGTAACAACGTTATGCTTCCCGATCTGGGCGCACTTTCTTCACCTTCACAACGTATGATGTAGTAGTAAACTCCATCCGGTAATCTTTTTCCATTAAAGGAACCATCCCAGTCATTCATATACGGCTTGGCACCAAACACTTTGACTCCTTTATCGTCGTAAACTGCTACTTCACATTGCGGGTACTCATCAATTTTGTCAACTTTCCAGTAAGGACTAAATAGATCTTCATTAGGGGAAAAGAAGTTCTCCGGTTTTAATTTTTTGACAATAGCTTCTCCTCGCACTTTGACATCTATACTTGCCGTGCCTTTGCAATCATTGTTGTCCTTTCCTGTTACCGTGTAAGTAACCGACATCAACGGCATGGCCACTGGATTTGGAAGGGAAGGATCAGTCAATGATTCTGCCGGCGTCCAGCTATAGGTTTCGAGGCCTGATGCTTCCAATTGAACGCTTTGTCCTTCATCAATAATTTCCGGTTTTGCCTGGATTGTGATCTCTGGTGCGGGAAGATCTGTGATCTCCTTTGTTGCTTTCAATTCGCATCCATTTGTAGCTTTGACGGTGACGCTATAGTTACCTGCTTCTTGAATGGGTAGCGTAGGCGTTGTCGCACCGGTACTCCATAGATATGACGTAAAGGTTCCATTAACCAGCAGTACCAGCGTTTCGCCCGGACATATTTCGGATTTGTTCAAGTCGGTTGTAATAACCGCGGCAGGCGCATCTGTAATAGTTAAAGGAGGATTTGTAATGGTTGTCGGACAGGCATTCCCGCTATAGCTTACTGTAAGTTTTACTGAAAATGACCCAGTGGTGGTGTAAATATGTTTAGGATCTTTCTCATTTGATACACCGCCATCACCAAAGTTCCACGCATAATTTGGCGTAGCCTGGCTATCAAAGGTGGACTGATTAGTGAAACTTACTTCCGCACCTTTGCAGGCAGAACTTGGCATACTGAATGCCACTACCGGTAAGGTCACTACGTTAAGTTTCGCGCTCGCAGAAGTCACACTTGAGCAGCTTGGCGTCGTAGAGGTTGCTGTATAGTAATATTCTCCGGAAGCACCAATCGTATACGTCGGGGATGTGGCTCCGGAAATAATGCCTGAAGTTTTTTCGTACCATTGATAGGTAAACCCGGAACTGTTCGGTACAACATTGAGTTGATTTAATATTACCCGAACAGATAACATCTGAACCCGTAAACCCGACTTTGAATTCTGGCATGTCGATCGCTTCTACCAGTGTCGATTCTCGCCTGGCCACGCAGCCGCTGGCGGCTTTTACATCAACATAATATTTTCCTGCGTTTACCAATCTGAAATTGGTAACGGGAGGTGGCGTTAAGCCTGAACCAGAATAATTATCGGGACCAGACCATTCGTATGTAAATCCGGCACCGAGATCATTTGAAATTTTGAGATTCAAAGTCTGACCTACGCATACAGGCCCATCGTTAGTAGGAAGCGGATCGCCAGCGGTTCCAGGTGATATCGTAACCTTTACCGTGTTGGAAATTTCACTGCAAGTGTTGCTTTCTGAAATCGCTTTGACAACATAGTCACCGGAAACGGTAGGGGTATATTCAGCCGTACCTGTTACGGTGATACTTGTAGTCGTATTGGTCCATTCATAAGTGGCGCCTCCTCCGAAGGTAGCTTTAAGCACCAGTGGAAGTCCCGCGCAAACATGCACTGGACCTTCTGGTGTAATCTTGGGGACCATACAACTTTTGTTTCTGAACACGGACACTTTCGATGCGGGAATGTTCAGGTTGTTATCGTCGATACTGGTAAAAACAATATCCGGCTTGCCATCGGTATCCACATCAATAACAGCAATATGACGGTTGATATAGGTCGTTGGTTGAATCAGTTTGTTAAAGGCCAGGTTTCCAGCGCTGCTTTTATTGTTTAAGATTGTCAGTGATTTTTTTGTTAACGATGCCGCAGCTATATCGATTTTCCCATCGCCATCAAGGTCACCAAAGTCAATTCCCCACGGTGTAACATCTGTTTCAAAAGATTTTAGTGTACCAAAGGCAAGCGTGGCCGTGCTTTGATTCAAGAAGGTACCAATGCTGGAGGAAATAAGTTGGGTGAAAGCTATGTCTGGCTTTCCGTCGCCGTCAAGATCGCCTATTCGAATATTTTTTATCGGTGTGCCTACTGTAAGCGTTTTAATATCACCTGTTAAAATTGACCCTGGTGAACTTTTATTTTCGATCACATAGACGTTCGAGTTAGTCTGAAATTGACTGGTGACGATCTCGACTAAACCATCACCATTAAGGTCTTCTGCAGCAAGTCCTTCTGTGCTCACTGCGCCCGGTATAAAAATATCTATCGGCGGCGCTGGTGAAAACGATATTGAAGCCAATGTGCTTTGGTTCACCAATGCGGTAACCGAGTTGCTTCCCTGGGAAGTGATTAAAACTTCCGGTTTACCATCCAGATCGAGATCCGCAATTTCAATACGTTTCGGCCGCTTGCCTGTTAGTGTAACCGTTGATGGCGGTGAAAAGGTAAAATTCCCGATGCCGGTACTTCCGTTTTTTAGAATAAATACTTTATCTGTAGTTCCGCTTTCAGTGGCAACAAGATCTGGTTTCCCGTCGCCATTTAAGTCACCGCATTTAATGTGTAGTGAAAGAGAGGCTATGTTAACGGCAATCTTGCTTGGAAACGCGATCGTTCCCACCGTCGACCCGTTGGGATAAATATTGATGTATTTATAGTTGTCGTTGGCGGTTGCAACGTCTACTTTTTTATCACCATCAAAATCACACATGCAGAGGTCATAGAGTCCCTCTGATGCTGGTGCGCCTGCCGGAAAATTGAACTGTCCTTGCAGGTTGCTGAGAGCAAATCCAGCTGTTCCGTTGTAATTCAACAAGAATTGATTTTCCGAATATCCCGAAAGACCGGTCGTGAGGTTTGTTACAGTGATATCGTTATAAGTTGTCCCGGCAGGTACCTTTACCTCAATGATTTGATCTGTAAGAGAAACGATTTGTGCTTTTGATGCTCCGAAGGTTACAGCCAGTTTGGTAGCGTCTGTTCCAAAGAAGGCGCCTTTGATTGTTACAACTTCTTCCATGTGACCGGCCCGCTTGTCAACCGAACTAATTTCAGGTTTTTGGGCCAGCGAAACCAGCGCTGTGCTTATCACGAAAGTAAAAATGCACACAGCACGCATAGTAGATAGTTGTATTCTGTTCATAGTACTAAATCCGTTAAGTCGGGATCAATGTAACCCCGTTTTAAGGTCACTTGTCGGTTGTAACAACCAATAGACGTGCGTCTTTTAGTTTGGTATAGGTTTTTAGATTTCTAATCTCCTCTTGCGCCTCTGAGGCCTTCGCTGCTTCAAGCACATGGACGTAATATTTCTTATCCTGAGGATTGTAAAAAATCTCTGCATTGAATTTTTCCACGATTAATTTCTTTTTGAAGTTATCGGCAGCCGTAAAGTCATTGAATATTTTGATTACCACGAAATACTTTTTCTTTCCGGCGTTTTGGTCCTTATTGATTTGGTCAGGATCTTCAACAGTGTCCTGGAATCGAGCCGTATGCTTTTCCGTAGGGGCCTTCGTGAGCGTCGATCGCAGTACTGGCGCGGCTCGCTTGAATTTTTTCAGACTTCCTAACTTAAGCCCAAGAATTACTTCGTGTGAACCTTGTGAAAAGCCATTCTGGGGCTGATTACCAGGTTCATAAGAATATCCTAGTATAAATCGCTGGGTATTAATGCCTAAATTTCCAGTAAACCCATAGGGTAACCGGTATGAGCCACCTAGCCAGAAATTTTGCGTTAGATTAAGTTTCCCGAGAAATTCAAATTGGCTATTGCCGTATTTTGAATACTTATAGTTGAAATAAAATTCGAGCGGTGCAATTGCCTCCTGCGTTTTCACCTTTCTATTTAAGCCGCCTTGCTTACGATTGACAATTTTGCTTTGTACTTTTCGCTTGTAATAAATTGTTACAAATACATTGTCAGCTGGCGATACTGTTGTGTTGCTAAAGCTTGCTTCGGCGTTATAAACGTTCGGAAATAGTTGCGGAAATGAGAGTCCTAAATTTAAACCTGAGCCCGATCTGTAAAGTGCTCCGAAACCTGCCGCAGGTTGTATATTGTTAGATAAGTAATTTGCGATGGCGGGATCGTTGGGGTCAGTTACCTTCGTCACATCTATCGAATTGGTGATTACTCCTCCGGAAAGCCCTAGAAAAAGCCAGTTTTTTTGACCCATTGGAATGCCATAGGCGTAGGATAGAGCTAACATCCGATGTATTCAATAGACCTCGTTTATAGTTGGAAAATTTTCCACCCACGCCGGCACGCGAATCATTCATTAATGTGTTAAATGTTAGTGCTGAGACTGTAGGAGCTCCTTCGATATTCATCCATTGTTGTCGATGTAATGCAAAAATTTGGGTATATTCGGTTAGCGCTTCCGCTGGATTGTATAAAAATGGATTGACGTAGATAACTATTGTAAACAGGAAAATTTTGAGCATGCGATGCACGTAGATGCGATGCAGCACAAAAATAGAATGGATGATATAATGAAGTTAAAAAAATAGCGCATTCACACGCATTAATTACGACTCAAGGCTAAAAGTCACTTTAAAGCAACAGGTGTTTCGACACCTTATCGTTAAAAAAATAGCAACAGTCTGCCAGTGAACAATTATCCCGTTTAAAAAGTCATTTACAGGAACTGGCGAATATACATCGTTTTTTATTTTTATCGGTGCAGGTGCTTACCTACCTTGATCATAGTGAATTAATAGTGATGTAATTTTTTAGACTCTTTACCAATTTTTTGTGAAAACTCTTTACTTCGCTCTGGGATTAGTTTTAATTCTTAACGTCCCTTCATTTTCTCAATTACTTGTTGGACCTGAAGTAGGTGTGAACTACTCATGGACATCGTTTCGAGACAAAGACCTGAAAGAGGTTTATAAAATGAGTCCCGTGCCCGGATTTCATGTAGGTGGTCACCTTGCATTTAAAGTTCGTAACCGTTTTTTTCTTCATACGTCATTGCTGTACTCTACTAAAGGGAAGGGTGTTGAACGGCAAGTTAGATGGCATGTTAAAAAATTCTGCTCGTTATAATTACATCGACATGCCCATTAACTATACCGTTGATTTTAGAGGAAAAATTGGAAAGAGTAAAGAGTTTAAATATTTCTTAGGAATCGGACCCAACATAAGCTATTGGTTAGGGGGAAAGGGTAAACTTTATAATACTGATTTGGAAGAAGCTAATCTTGGTGAATTGTCGTATAAAATAAAATTCAGTAAATCTGACGAGTGAACAAGCGCCTGATGAAATGCGTGTAGAGAGTCCGAACAGACTCCAGCTTGGTCTTAACCTAATGGCTGGAATGGTTTTCGAGCCATGGTATAAACAACGATTTATGTTTTCGATTCGTTATGAACTAGGGCACACTTACCTGGCGAAATCGGATGGTAATTTTTTAGATACTTATTTCTATGATCCGCTCAAATCAAGAAATCAGGGTTTTAGAATTTCTCTTTCCTACCTTGTGGATCTCAAGACCGAAGAAAGAAAGAAAGGTAAGAGCACAGTCGACAAAAGAAAATTAAACAAGCGTTAGAATTCTATTTTTTTCTGAAGTACATTTTTTTCGTACAGATGAAAAATAATTCCATCCTTTAAGCCAACTTCCGGTACTAGTATGCTAGCTGCGTGTGCCCACTCCATTACCTTAAGATAAATATTGCTTGCTGGAATAATAACATCGGCCCGGTCAGGATTCATTTGCAACTTATAGATCCGTTGCTCAATCGAATAGCTGTCGATCATGTCCCGAATTTGCTTGACTTTCTTAATCGAAATTGTTTTGCCAGGTTTGGATAATGCGAGGTCAAATATTTTGCTGATGTTTCCGCCGGTACCCACTGCTGTTACCTTTCCGTAACTCTTTTTAATATTTTCTCGAACCCAATGTTCCATATCTTCCCACATGATAGGGGAGTCGTTATGCTCAAGCACCCGCACCGAGCCAACCTTGAAAGAACGTGTCCTTATTTTTTTTCCACCGACGTACAAGTTGAGTTCAGTGCTTCCTCCGCCCACATCAATATGTAAATACGTTTTGGTGGACAAGTAAGAGGTAATGGCGCGATTAATAAATTCAGCCTCCCTATTCCCGTCAATGACATGGATGTATATACCGATTTGCTCTTGAACTTCTGTGACTAGATCCGCACCATTTTCCGACTCCCGCATGGCAGACGTAGCACAAAACATGTAGTCATCTACTTCATACAATTCAATAAGCAGGCGAAACGCTTTCATCAGTTTTTTGAACTTCTCAGCACTCTTTTTGCTGATACGTCCCGTACTGAACACGTCATGCCCCAATCGAAGTGGAAAGCGGACGTATTCTAATTTTTTAAACAGTATTTGAGGAGCATTGTCAAGCACCGTGGAGATCTGAAAGCGGATTGCGTTTGAGCCGATGTCGATTGCAGCGAGTTTCAATGGCGTCTTAACAATTTAAGGGTGCATGCTGTTTCGGATGATTCCAGCACCCCACAAAACTATCAAAGTTTGTTCAAACTTTTGTTACGTGAAGTAGTTACCGACTTTTGAGCTTTCTAATTCGTTTGCAAGAGGCGCTCCGGGTTGTAATCTTCTAGGTTTTCAATCTTCAAATCTTGCAATCTTCCGATCGAGCCTGTGACCATTTTTATATTTCAGTTCTATTAGTTTTATTTGTGGTGCTTATCCAGAAAGACCGAGGGTTTGGGCCCCGTGACGTCTTAGCATCCTATCCCGTTTCGAACAGGGGTGTTGTGCTAAATCCCATTCGCCAGTTGGCGGAAAAGATAAGTAACCCCATACACCGGGCTCTCTGGAAGCACATTTGAAACAAGAGAGTCTATGAAAATCGAAGACATATTAAAAGAGAGAATTCTCGTGATCGATGGCGCCATGGGTACCATGATTCAACGACACACTTTAACAGAAGAAGATTTCCGCGGCGAACGATTCAAGGACCATCGATACCCTTTGAAAGGTAATAATGATCTCCTTTCTATTACACGTCCCGATATTATTAAAGAAATTCACCGTCAGTACTTTCAGGCTGGCGCGGATATCGTAGAGACAAACACCTTCAGTGGAACAACCATAGCGCAGGCTGACTATCATTTGGAGGATGCTGTGTACGACTTGAACTACTTGTCCGCTAAAATAGCCAAGGAAGTGGCCGAACGAATTTACATCATCGGAGCCCCACAAACCCCGGTTTGTGGCTGGCGCAATGGGCCCTACCAACAAAACAGCCTCTCTCTCTCCTGATGTTAATAATCCAGGGTATCGCGCGATAACATTCGATCAGCTTAAAGAGGCTTTCAAACAACAAGCCCAGGCGTTGCTTGACGGCGGTGTCGACTTTTTATTGCTTGAAACTATTATTGACACGTTAAATGTTAAAGCAGCTTTGTTTGCAATTCAGGAACTGTTTGAAGAAACGGGAAAGTCTGTACCGGTAATGGTATCAGGCACCATTACTGATGCCAGTGGAAGAACATTGTCGGGCCAGACGACCGAAGCGTTTTTAATTTCGGTCTCACACGTGCCATTGCTAAGCATTGGATTGAATTGTGCATTAGGAGCATCAATGCTGCGTCCCTACTTGCAAGTGCTTAAGTGACAACGCTCCATTTTTTGTAAGCGCTTACCCAAATGCAGGTCTGCCTAACGAATTTGGTCAATATGATGAAACGCCCGAACAAATGGGCGCACAAGTTGAAGAGTTCTTGAAAGAGGGTTTGGTCAATATGCTCGGCGGATGCTGTGGCACTACTCCTGAACATATTAAAGTCATCGCATCGCTGGCTGCCAAGTATCAACCGAGAGTAGTCAATCGTCAATTGTCCATGGTCGATAGTCAGTAAACACCGATGGCATTTATGTTGACCGATCTTGTTAAAGGAATTCAAGCACTTCGAAACGCAATTAAATTTAACCCGTGACTAATGAACTATCGTCGATGGACAAATCGACGATGGACTTTGGAAATAATTATGAATCAAAACACACTCAAATTAAGTGGCCTCGAGGCCGTCGAAATAACGAAACAATCAAATTTTGTAAACATCGGGGAACGAACCAATGTTACGGGTTCTGCCAAATTCTTGAAGCTTATTAAAGAGGATAAGTTCGATGAGGCATTAGAGGTGGCCCTTGATCAGGTACGGGGCGGCGCTCAGGTTATCGACGTAAACATGGACGAAGGGATGCTCGATTCAGAGGCAGCTATGGTGAAATTTTTGAACCTAATGGCTTCTGAACCGGAAATCGCTCGGGTGCCCGTCATGGTGGATTCCTCCAAATGGCATGTGATCGAAGCAGGCCTTAAATGTCTCCAGGGGAAAGGCATAGTAAACTCCATCAGCATGAAGGCTGGTGTTGAAGAATTTATCCGCCAGGCTAAATTGGTAAAACGGTATGGGGCTGCCGTTGTGGTAATGGCATTTGACGAGGACGGGCAGGCTGATACTTATGAGCGAAGAATATCAATTTGTAAGCGCGCATATGATATTCTCGTCAACGAAGTCAAGTTCGCTCCTGAAGACATCATTTTTGATCCCAATATTTTTCCGGTTGCAACTGGCATCGAAGAACATCGGAATTATGCCATTGATTTTTTCCGTGCTGCCAGGTGGATTCGTGAAAATCTTCCACATGCCCATGTTAGTGGAGGCGTTAGCAACGTATCGTTTAGCTTCCGCGGAAATCAAAAAGTGCGGGAGGCGATGCATACAGCATTTTTATATCATGCCATCAAGGAAGGAATGGATATGGGTATTGTGAACCCTAGCATGCTGGAGGTATACGATGACATCGATAAGAATTTACTGGAACGTGTTGAGGATGTGTTGCTGAACAGAAGGGATGATGCGACGGAGCGTTTGCTTGAATTTGCAGAAACTGTAAAAGGGTCAGCAAAGAAAAAGGAATTGGATGATGAGTGGAGAAAGGGAACAATCGAAGAACGTATTACCCACGCGTTGGTAAAAGGGGTGATCGACTTTATCGATCAGGATACGGAAGAAGCGCGTCAGAAATATGGAAGTCCGTTGACTGTTATCGAAGGGCCTTTGATGGCGGGTATGAATGTCGTGGGTGATTTGTTTGGAGCAGGTAAAATGTTTCTGCCACAGGTTGTAAAAAGTGCGCGGGTGATGAAAAAGTCTGTCGCATATCTCACGCCATATTTGGAGGAAGAAAAAAGGAGAAATGGTGGAGTCGATAAACCGGCAGCCAAAATTTTAATGGCCACTGTCAAGGGCGATGTCCACGATATCGGAAAAAATATTGTTGGCGTTGTGCTGGCCTGCAATAATTATGAAGTGGTTGACCTTGGCGTGATGGTTCCTTCTGAAAAAATTATTGAAGCAGCCAAAAGGGAAAAAGTGAACATGATCGGACTTAGTGGATTGATCACACCTTCGCTGGACGAAATGGTTCACATGGCTAAAGAAATGCAACGTGAAAAAATGGAAATGCCATTGTTGATTGGCGGTGCCACAACTTCACGTATTCATACGGCAGTGAAAATTGATCCAGTCTATAGTGGACCCGTTGTACACGTACTGGATGCGTCTCGCAGTGTGCCTGTAGCAAGTGAGTTCATCAATCCAGATACGTTTAAGAATATTAAAGGAAGATTCAAGGATGAGTATGCAAAATTGCGGGAAGACTATGAAAAACGTAAGGAACAAAAGCATTACATACCGTTATCGGAGGCCCGCGCCAACCAGGTAAAAATCGACTGGAAGGAAACGCCAATTACAAAACCTAAATTTCTTGGCAATAAATCGTTCATCAATTTTCCGCTCGAAGAAATCAGAAAATTCATCGACTGGACTCCCTTCTTCCAAACGTGGATGTTGGCAGGTCGTTATCCTGGGATCTTCAACGATGCCGTTGTCGGCACCGAGGCCAAACGATTGTTTGACGATGCTCAAAAAATGTTGGACCAGATCATTCAAGCTCGCAGCCTTCAGGCTAACGGGGTCATTGGATTTTACGCTGCTTCCAGAACCGAGTCAGACGATGTAAAATTATCCAGGCGTGAAGGTGAAGAACCATTCACAACATTCCATTTCCTTCGACAGCAAAATAAAAAGGCTCAAAATTTGCCAAACTTTTGTCTTGCTGATTTTATTGCTCCCGCAAATTCTGGCCGTCAGGATTATATGGGGATGTTTGCTGTCACAGCCGGGATCGGTATTGAAAAACTTTTGGCTAAGTATAAAGAAAAGCAAGACGACTATTCCGATATCATGGTGAAAGCCCTTGCTGACCGATTAGCAGAAGCTTTTGCAGAATGTTTGCATGCCAAAGTACGGCAGGAGCTGTGGGGTTACATTCCAGATGAAAAATTGAATAACGACGACTTGATCGCGGAAAAATATATCGGTATCCGTCCGGCACCTGGATATCCAGCTTGTCCTGACCATACGGAGAAAGGAATTTTGTTTAACGTCCTCGATGCAGAGAAAGTCGGAATCAAATTGACAGAATCCTTCGCGATGTACCCTGCTTCGTCCGTCAGCGGTTTTTATTTTGCGAATCCTAATTCAAAATATTTTGGCCTCGGTAAAATTGAAAAAGACCAGGTCACCGAATACGCACAACGAAAAGGCATGACCCTAGAGGAGGCAGAAAAATGGCTAAGCCCGAATTTGTCTTACGATCTTTGAGGATGTGTTTAGGTGTTTAAGTGTTTAGGTGTTTACGTTAGCTGATATAATTTAATGTTATGAGTAAAGTAGAAAGGTTTGAGGATTTACGTTGCTGGCAGGAGGCGCGCAGACTTGTTAAAGAGATTTATTTAATAGCTGAGTATGGAAAGCTTGCCAAGGACTATGATACGAGGAGCCAGCTTAAGCGTGCGGCGCTATCAGCGATGAACAATATAGCAGAGGGTTTTGGAAAATATAGTAGCAAGGAATTTATTCGATATCTCGATACTGCGAGCAATTCAGCATCTGAAGTAAAAAGCATTTTATATGTGCTATTGGATTTGAACTATCTTGAGGTTGACAAGATTAAGCGCTTCAAAACAAGGCCGATGAAGTAAGAGCACTGACCCTTGCCTTGATTCGATACTTGATTAAACGCGAAACACAAACACCTAAACACCCAAACACGTAAACACGCGAAGCACAATGAAGGTCTGCGAACACCTCAAAAAAGCAAACGGCAGAACGTTATTTACCATTGAAATTCTTCCGCCTTTAAAAGGAGAGAATATCAGATCGTTATTCGACAATATTGATCCGTTAATGGAATTCAAACCTCCTTTTATTGACGTTACGTATCATCGTGAGGAATACGTTTACAAAAAAATGGCAAGTGGCCTCCTCGAAAAAAGAACGACGCGTAAAAGACCGGGAACTGTCGGGATTTGCGCGGCAATCCAAAACAACTATAAAATCGATACCGTGCCCCACATTATTTGTGGAGGATTTTCGCGGGAAGAAACTGAAAATGCATTAATAGACCTTCATTTTCTTGGTATCGACAATATATTGGTTCTCCAGGGCGATGCAATTAAAACTGAATCCAGGTTTATTGCTGAACCGGATGGATATAAGTTCGCTTCAGAGTTGCTTGAACAGGTCGTAAAAATGAATAAAGGCCTTTATCTAGACGACGAGTTGCAGAATACGTCGCCGACTGGCGTTTTGCGTGGGAGTTGCGGGATACCCTGAAAAACATTTTTCTGCTCCGAACTTAAAGGCCGATTTGAAATACCTTAAGTTGAAAGTGGATCTTGGCGCCGAATATATTGTGACACAAATGTTTTTTAATAATCAAAAATATTTTGAATTTGTGGATGAATGCAGGAAAGCGGGTATCAATGTTCCAATTATTCCAGGAATAAAGCCGCTGACGGGGAAGGGGCAGCTAACCATTTTGCCCAAGGCGTTTCATATAGATATTCCAGAGGAACTGTCGGAAGAGGTTGAAAAATGCAAGGATAACGTGGCAGCAAAGGAAATAGGCATAGAATGGTGCATAAAACAGTCAAAAGAGCTGATAAAACACAATGTGCCGACGTTGCATTTTTATAGCATGGGGAAATCCGACCCCATTTACCGTATAGCTAAAGAATTATTTTAGGCAAACGTTAGCATTTTCGCTATGTTGGCTTACTTTTTAGAATGGAAAGAACTGCCATATTTTTTTGGTCCATTGTCTTTTGGTTTTCGGTGTCTCAGGCTCAAGCTAACCGCGAGCTAGATTCCCTTTTGCACGCCCTGCCGTCAATTGAGACAGGTCCGCGGCGTATTGACTTGCTCAATAACCTAGCGTCAGCCTACACATTAATTTCCATAGATGAAGCCGAAAAATATGCCACCCAGGCTATTGGCCATTCGCGTGAAGCAAACTATCATTCCGGGCTTGCCGAAGGCTATAAAATCTTAGGGTCTACCTACTATGTCAAAGGTGAACATGACAAGGCCATTGAGTACTTGTATGAAGCGTTGAGGCTATACGAAGCCACTGATGACAAAATTGGACAATCAGATGTTCTGAACAACATGGCGATCGTTTTTACGGCGCGTGAAGAGATCGATAAAGCGTATACCCTTTCTAACAAATCATTAAATCTAAAGCGTGAAATCGGAGATAGCCTTGGCGTTGCGAAAGTTATTTTGGCCCTCGCCGAGATTTATATGAAACAAAAGGTTGTAAAAAAGGGATTGGAGTTTGGAAAAGATGCACTGAATCGATATCGCCTTTTAAATGACTATTGGGGTATCAGTCACGCGATGTTACAACTGGGAAAAATGTATCATCAATTGAAAAACTGGCCCTATGCTTCAGGGTACTATTACGAAACCATCCGAACGGCAGCGAAGGCAAATGATCATATTCAAATCATAGAAGCCAATAAGCATCTCGGTAGACTCTACCTGGAAGCAAACCGCCTTGATTCGTCCTACCTTTATTTAAGAAGGGCATTGGTGTTAGCGCAGGGAAAGAATAACAAAATAAACGAAATGGAATCCAGTAGATATCTGGCGGAATACTTTTCAGAAGTTGATAACCTGGATTCCTCCCTTTATTATACCAAAGAAGCCAGTGTGCTTGAGCGCGAAATTTTTGACAGCCAGAAATCCCAACAAATCGCGACCACACAAATGTTGTATGAATTTGAAAAGAAGGAACAAATGCTCTCCTTTAAAGAAGATCAAATTCAACGACAGTATGTAGCCATCATCGGCGTTTCAGCGGTATTGATTTTGGTCACACTTTTCGGTTATAAGCTTTATGGGCTTAATGAAAATAACAAGAGCGCCAGGAAAACTTTGCAAGCCTTAAATCTCGAGATCAACAAGCTCAATGAGAATTTGGAAGAAAAGGTGCAACAACGTACAGAGGAAATTAGAATGCAGAATCAAAAACTCGTGGAGTATGCCTTCTTTACCGCGCATGAGGTAAGGGGGCCGTTAGCTAGAATTCTTGGATTGGTAGACTTAGTAAAAGTGAAAGAGTTAAATCACGAGCGCGAAGAAATCATTTCACGACTTCAAGTCTCTGCAAGGGAGCTGGACGATATCATTCGGGAAGTCAGCCGAAAACTTGAAAGGACAAATCATACCAATCATACAAATCACACCTCAGCCTAAGCGAATTGTCCGCTGGCGGGCAGTGGCGTTCGGTTCCAGATAATTCCGAAAGGGTCTTTCCTTCAAAATTTTAGAAAAAAGCGCTGTTTCCTCCAATGGCATTCCGATTGTTTATTTTTGGTGGATACCAAACCGAAATGTTAAAAAATTATCTGCTTACCACCTGGCGCAGTATTTCAAAACGCAAGGGCTTTACACTGTTAAACATTCTTGGTTTATCCATAGGTCTCGCAGCAAGCCTGCTCATTCTTCAATACGTAAAGGATGAATTGAGCTATGACGATTTTCACGAGCATGGGCAAGAACATCTATCGCGTACAGTATGATCGTTATCGGGACCGCGACCTTATCTTTCAATGTGCATCGGTTTTTAATAAAGTAGGTCCCGCGCTTAAGGCAGATTATGGGGAAGTAGAAAATTTCTGTCGTTTGTATCCGAGGTATGGCGGAGGTGTTATCAGGTATGAAGACATCAGCATCAAAGAAGATAATATTTTCAATGCCGATCAGAGTTTTTTTGAAATGTTCTCCTATCCTTTGGTCGCGGGAGACATGCGGACGGCGTTGAAAGAACCGAATACCGCAGTCGTCGAAGAGAAAACTGCGCAAAAATATTTCGGATCCCAAAGCCCGATTGGTAAGCGGATAAGATTTGGTAACAATGAAGAATATGAGATCACGGGTGTCCTTCGATCTCCGGAGAATTCTCACCTCAAAATTAACTTCCTGTTTTCGTATACCACCTATCCAAAACTCTGGCCCGAAATGACCAACAAAGATTGGGAAGAAAATTGGGGATGGTATGACTTCTTTAACTACATCCAGCTTAAACCTGGTGCTGATGCAAAACAGTTGGAAGGTAAGTTCCCCCAGTTTATAAAGAAACACGGTGCGGAAGGCGATTCAGCGAAAATTAAATTATCACTTCAACACTTGCCCGATATCCACCTTTATTCGGATTTAATTCAAGAAGCAGGTGTCAACGGCAATGGACAGTCGGTTTACTTTTTAACGATCATTGCCCTTGGAATTCTCCTTATTGCCTGGGTCAATTATATCAACCTGGCCACCGCGCGTGCGGTGGAACGGGCTAAAGAAGTCGGTGTACGAAAGTCCATCGGAGCAGCACGCGCGCAGCTGGCATTTCAATTCGTTGGTGAAGCGTTTATCATAAATTTTTTAGCTGTGTTCGTTTCGATTGGTTTGTTAGTGATCTCCATCCCATTTTTTAACGCGCTGTCAGGAAAATCTTTGACGAATAGTATTTTGAGTGACACGTATTTCTGGTCTGTGCTATCTCTTTTGTATTTGGTTGGTTCTATGCTTTCAGGAATTTATCCTGCTTTGGTATTGTCTTCCTATCAGCCTGCGAAAGTATTGAAAGGAGCGATGAAGGGTTCGAAAGAGGGACTTGTGTTGAGAAAAAGTTTGGTGGTATTTCAGTTTGTTGCTTCAGTTGCACTTATAGCAGGAACGCTGATTGTCTATAAGCAATTACGCTTCATGCAAAACCGTTCATTGGGTATTGATATTAATCAGATGTTGGTAATACATTCTCCAGGTGTGCTCGATGACGCCAGTTCCTATCCTGAAAAATTCACGACATTAAAAAATGAATTGCTCCGACACCCTTCTGTTAAGAAAATGGCGGGATCTACTGAGGTGCCTGGTAATTTAATTTACTGGACAAACGGAGCAAAACGCATTGGCGGTGATCAGGAGATCCCCTCAATCATTATGTACCGGATGGGCGTCGACTACGATTTTTTTAATACTTATGGAAATGTTCTTATTGCTGGTAGGGTATTTTCACCTCAGTTTACGGCGGATAGCGCTAGCGTAGTTCTGAACAGGCGGTCAGTGGAAGTATTAGGATTTAAAAACCCCGAAGAAACGGTTGGTGCCTTTGTAAGGATTGGTGGGGATACCCTGACCGTTGTGGGTGTCGTGGAAAACTACCATCAGGAAGGTTTAAAGAATGACTTTCGTCAAACCGCGTTTCAATTGGCACCGCGGGGTCATGCCTATTACAGCTTAAAGGTTGAGACTTCGGATCTGGGGCAAACATTGGCCTATGCTAAAGAAAAATATTCACAGGTGTTTCCTGGTAATCCGTTCGATTATTTTTTCCTGGATACTTTTTTCAATCGCCAATACAAAGGTGATCAGCAATTTGGGCAAGTATTTGGATTCTTTGCCATGCTTGCCATTTTTGTGGCTTCGTTGGGCCTCTTCGGTTTAGCTTCCTTCACAGCGTCACAACGTACAAAGGAAATCGGGATCCGAAAAGTGCTCGGGTCTTCCGTTTCCAATATATTTTTACTTCTCTCAAAGGATTTTCTAAAATTAGTGGTGATCGCGAACCTGATCGCTGTGCCTGTCGTGTGGGTATTAATGAATGAATGGCTCAGCCTTTTCGCATTTCATGTTGACATCACCTTTTGGATTTTTATAATAGCTGCAGTCGTAACGACCTTAATTGCCTTGATTACCGTGAGTTATCAATCAATTTCTGCCGCAATAGCAAATCCAGTGAAATCATTGCGTTATGAATAATTTGGTGATCGATGCAACTAAATTTGTTTTCGCTGCATCTTTTTGTAACCCTTTGGATTTGTGAAAGTATTTTATTTGTCTTAAGATAATACCATGCTGAAAAACTACCTAACCTCCGTGTTGCGTTACGTCTCCCGTAACAAAGTATTCACATTCATCAACGTACTTGGCCTTGCCATAGGCATGATGGCATGCATGCTGATTACACAGTATGTAATGCACGAATTCAGCTATGATGATTTTCATGAAAAAAAGGCGCGAATCTTTCGGATGCAGCAGGATCGTTATGAGAATGGTGAACTCGCTACGCGGTGGGCTGCGGGTTGTGCAGGCATCGGTCCTGACATGAAAGCAAATTTTCCGGAGGTAGAAAGCTATGTGCGCCTCAGGGGAACAGGGGCAATGCTATCGAATGGTGACGTGTATTTTAAAGAGGAGGACGTATATTTTTCACAGAGGATTTCTTCAAAATTTTTTCTGTCAAGTTATTGGCAGGGGAGGATTCTACTGTTCTGAAGGATCCATTCAAAATTGTGCTGTCGCAGTCGCTTGCTAAAAAATACTTTGGCAATGAAGATCCTGTCGGTAAAATTTTAAAAAACAATGGTAGGGAGGACTATCAAGTCACTGGCGTATTTGAAGATTTACCAGCCAATACTCACATGCAGATCAATGCATTAATGTCTTTTGAGTCGCTTATTAAATTGCAGAACGATCCAATGTTGTCGTGGTCGTGGGATGGTTTTATGACCTACGTGTTGTTGAATGAGAATGCGAATGTAAAAGATGTGGAGGCTAAAATTCCGGCGCTTGCTGAAAAGCAAGCTGGGGAGGAAATGAAACGTTTCAATGCTGGCATCAAATTTCAAATGCAACCCATCACCGATATCCACCTGGACTCGAATTTTATGTTTGAGTTCAAGCCAAATGGCAATCGGCAGTCTGCTTATTTTTTGTCGATCGTTGCTATCCTGATTTTAGTCATTGCCTGGATCAATTACATTAATCTATCAACAGCAAAATCCATTGAACGTGCGCGCGAAGTTGGCGTACGCAAAGTGATGGGTGGCTTTCGGGGACAGTTGATCAGGCAGTTTCTCTTTGAGTCGGTGTTGCTGAATACCATAGCAGTATTAATTTCTATAGTCCTGGTAATTTTGTTGACGCCTTCTTTTAGTGACTTAACGGGTAGACAACTTGGTTACCTGTTATTCAAACAAAATTTATTTTGGGTGTGGATCGGGGCGCTGATTTTTGGTGGAGCATTGCTATCAGGAATTTATCCTGCATTTGTGTTGTCATCGTACAGACCTGTCGATGTTTTAAAAGGCAGATTCAAAAATACCAGCGCGGGCGTAAACTTTCGCAAGGGCATGGTGATCGTCCAGTTCATCTGCTCCATTACACTTATCGTAGGAACCTTTACAGTGTATCGCCAGATACGTTTCATGCAGGAGCAGGCGCTGGGTGTAAATATAGATCAGACTTTGGTTATTCAATCGCCATCGGTAACTGACTCCACGTACCAACAAAAATTTCAAGTCTTTAAGCAACAGATTCAACAATATCCGGAAGTGGTTGCTGTGACGGCGTCAACAGAAGTCCCAGGGCGACAACCGGGTTGGAATGCTGGCGGCATACGTCGGCTAAGTCAATCGGAGGCGTGAGGCTAAACAATATCGCATAATAATGATGGACCATGATTTTATGCCTTTATACGGTTTGAAAGCAATAGCCGGACGAGCTTTTTCCGGCGAGAGCACAAATGAATATGAAAATGTGCTGATCAATGAATCTGCGTACCGCTTAATGGGCTTTAAGAAGCCGGAGGATGCATTAAACGATCAGATTTTTTTCTGGGGCGATACTTTCCGAATTGTGGGTGTTGTCAAAAATTATCACCAGGAATCCCTGAAGAAAGCCTACGAGCCCCTTATCTTCCGTTACAACGCAGCCCCTGGTGGCCTGTATTCGATCAAGTTTGATCCAAATCGCGTCAAAGAATCCTTGGTCAAATTCGAAGAAACGTGGAAAGCTGTGTTTCCTGGAAATCCATTTATCCATTATTTTCTTGATGATCGTTATAATCAGCAGTATCAGGCCGATCAACAATTTGGTAAAGTATTTGGCATATTCTCGTCACTCGCGATCTTTATCGCTTGTCTCGGCCTTTTTGGATTGTCATCCCTGACTGCCATACAGCGCACTAAGGAGATCGGTGTGCGCAAGGTGTTGGGCGCTTCCGTAACAGGTATTCTTACCCTGGTAAGCAAAGATTATATTCTACTCATGTTGATCGCCATCGTTTTGTCTGTACCGGCAGCCTGGTGGATCATGGATGCCTGGCTTGCCGACTTCGCTTATCGGATTTCATTAACGTGGTGGATATTTGCCATTCCCAGTCTGGTGGTAATTGCTATCGCCCTTCTCACGGTAAGCATTCACACATTAAAGGCGGCACGCACAAACCCTGCGCAATCTTTGAGATACGAATAACGACCATATCAATTGCCAGACCGGGAGGGATTGTATTACCACTCTGCCACGCTATTATCTGTATGCCTCCAGACTGGATTTTTCCAGTTATGTCCGATTGCTGCCATTTTTTTGACATGCTCTTCATCAATGTTGAGTCCAAGTCCCGGACCTTCTGGTATTTTGACAAACCCATCATTAAATTTGAAAACCGTTTTGTCAGAAAGATAATCCAGCAGGTCGCTGCCTTGATTATAGTGTATCCCTAAACTTTGTTCCTGAATAAAGGCATTATGACACGTGGCATCGACTTGCAGGCAGGCTGCCAATGCAATTGGTCCTAATGGACAGTGTGGTGCTGCTGCGACATCAAATGCCTCAGCCATGGAAATTATTTTTTTGCATTCAGTGATTCCACCGGCATGCGATAAATCCGGTTGAATAATATCCACATACCCATCGGTCAAAAGACTTTTGAATTGCCACCGGGAGAACATTCTCTCACCCGTTGCGATGGGAATGGAAACGTGATTGGCGATTTCCCGAAGGGCTTCGTTATTTTCCGGAAGCACAGGTTCCTCAATAAACATCGGATGAAATGGTTCTAGTTCTTTTGCCAACACCTTTGCCATCGGCTTGTGAACTCTTCCATGGAAATCGATGCCGATACCAACATCAGGGCCAACGGCCTCCCTAACCGCAGCAATTCTTTTTATGGCGTCGTCAATTTTTTTATAGGAATCTACATATTGTAATTCCTCAGTCGCATTCATTTTGACGGCTTTAAAACCATGACTTATAATTTGTTTTGCAGCCAGGCCCACTTCTGCCGGTCGGTCCCCACCAATCCAGGAGTACACTTTCATGGTATCTCTCGCTTTTCCCCCTATAAGCTGATGGATAGGAGCATTGTAAAATTTACCTTTGATATCCCATAACGCCTGATCTATTCCAGCGATGGCGCTCATCAAAATAGGTCCTCCGCGATAAAAGCCGCCTCGGTAAAGCACGTTCCAATGATCTTCTATGTTCATGGGATCTTTTCCAATGAGGTATTCCATCATTTCATCTACTGCGGCCTTGACGGTGGAAGCCTTACCTTCGATTACGGGTTCTCCCCAGCCGACAATACCTTCATCGGTCTCAATTTTTAGAAATAGCCACCGGGGCGGTACTTGGTACGATGTATAGTTCTTGATTTTCATGGAGAAAGTGTTGGAGTGTTGAAGTTCTGAGTGTTGAGGTTGTCGCCATTTCCGGAATCGTCAGGCCATTCCTTAGTGCGATATGTTTTCTAAATCACTTTTTCTTATAGATATCTTTTAAGTCTTTTTCAAACAATGTATACGGGTCATGGTAGAATTTCATGAAATCGGGTACGCTACTATGACCAGGATAAGGTGCGTAGTAATGCGTCGGGCTCCGTTGATCGTTACGCCAGACTAAAACATAACTAAGGCGAATGGCAGGATCTGCTTTCATCACTTTTAAAAGTGTTTCAGTCCACCACGTTGGATTCGGAATCGACTCCAAGCCTGTCTCTGTAAAGGCTGCAAGCTTTCCGGCTTTCAAGGCATAATCAGAAATGATCTTAAGCTTTAACGCGGCAGTATCCAGGCTATAACGATTCCTGCCCATATCTCCATAGTTGTCCATGCCGACCATGTCAACCCACTCATCTCCCGGGTAGCGCTCTAAAAATTGCGCCTCGGTGATAAATTTATTGTCCGGCGAAAAGGCATAAATAAAATTGTGCACATTCAGACTGTCTCTTAAATAGGATACGGTAAAGCGCCAGAGTGAAATAAACTCCTCTTTGGAGCAATGTGGTTTGCCCCACCAGAACCAGCCTCCATCAAATTCATGATACGGACGAAAGATCATGGGAACGAGATTGCCGTCAGCACCTTTCACACTGTTAGCCCATTCTCCAATGCCTTTGAGGATCTGTTTATATTTTTCGTGTGCTTCGCCTCCAGGGATAATGTATTTTACGGCGGGTAACGAAAGGGAGTCTACCCAATAAAATCCGCCTTTCGAAACCGGATTGGAAAAATGCCAGGCGACGGTAGTAACTCCACCACGGTTATAGGTGTCAACAACATTTTTCCTGAGTTCTTCTTTTGCCTTCCTGATTGCTTCATCGGGTCTGCCGGAAAATCCGCTGAAATCTACACCGATGACGGCCGGATGTGACCCGGTCACCGATTTTACGTCCGACCGATCTTTTTCACCAGCCCAGCCATGTCCATATTCCGTGGCATGCTGATGTCCAAAAAGAGTATGATGTTTGGATAGTTCGCCAAGGTTTTCATATAAAGCCTTCGTTTGTTGTGTTGCCTGGTGATCAATCGTTTTTAGCTTTTTGAGCGTGTGCCAGGGGGCACATAACGGCTAACACGATAACTGTGAAAATTCTTTTCATGTGGTTAACTTGAATTCGATGGGAACGTGATTTCATCAAATTTTCATTTTTTTCCAAATTGCCATCCTTAGTACGCGGCCCAAAATTTATCGGAAAGATCGTGTGCCGTGTGCGACATCTGTGCAAGCCTTTCATCTAAAAAAGGAAATTATTCCTTTACAAGTCCGATGAAAATAATAACTTAAACAGTTCATATTTCATTCATCATTGATCACCACGTATATGCTTAACCGAAGAAAGTTAATACAACGCTTAACGACATTTCCTTTGGTGGGAAGTCTGGTGAGCACGGTTCCGTTTACAGCTGCCTTTGCAGCTGCTAAAACACCGAAGCGCGATCTGTTCAAAGAACTTGGTGTACGAACATTCATCAATGCGGCAGGTACACTAACCTATATGACCGGCTCACTCATGCACGACGAAGTACTGGAAGCAATCAATTCAACAGCAAAAGATTTTTGTTTGCTGGATGAAGTTCAAGACAAAGTGGGAGAGAGGATTGCCAAACTTGTGCATTCGGAGGCGGCCGTCGTAACCTCTGGCGCTTTTTCCGCAATGACATTGGGATTAGCGGGTATCCTTACCGGTATGGATGAAAAAAAAGTGAAGGCACTGCCTCACCTTGCATATACATTAATGAAATCGGAGGTTATCTGTCAGAAGAGCCACGACATTGTTTACAATCAGGCGTTAACAAACACCGGATGTAAAGTTGTTTTAGTCGAAACGGCGGAAGACGTTGCTAAAGCTGTGAATGAAAAAACGGCCCTCATGCATTTTCTGCACATCGAATCGGATAAAGGGAAAATCCAACACGAGGAATGGGTTGCGCTAGGAAAAAAGCACGGCATACCGACATCCATTGACATTGCCGCAGATGTTCCTCCCGTTTCTAATCTTTGGAAATTTAATGATATGGGATTTGACTTTGTTGTGATATCGGGGGGTAAAGCAATGCGGGGTCCACAGAGCGCCGGATTGCTGATGGGAAAAAAGGATATCATTGCCGCCGCGAGGTTACATATGCCCCCACGAGGATTCAACATTGGTCGCGGCATGAAAATAAACAAAGAGGAAATCTTCGGCATGTACGTGGCACTTGAAAAATATATCAACCAGGATCACGATAAGGAATGGGCAGCGTGGGAGACCAACATTGCTTATATCGAAAACACGATAAAAAAAATACCCGGTGTTACAACTGAGATTCATGTTCCACCGCTGGGTAATCACACCCCAACACTTCGCATTTCGTGGGATGCAAGCAAAGTAAAAATATCTGATAAAGAATTGCGGGAATCGCTGCGAAATGCAAATCCCTCCATCGAATTGGGTGGAGGAACGGAGAATACCGTGAATGTTACTGTCTTTATGTTAAAGCCTGGTCAGGAAAAAATTGTGGCTAACCGGCTTAAAGAGGAGTTGAGCAAGGCAACTGTATAATGATTGGTACTACATAATCTAAAATCTAAAATCTAAAATCTAAAATCTCATCTCATGAAAGAACAAAGAAGATCAACGCTAAAAAAGATGTTTGCCTCTATTGCAGCCTTTACAGGAATAGGCGTGGCAGCACAAGCAAAAACCAATACCGCGGTTGAAAAGGAAGTCTTCAACGTAGTAAAGGATGATCAGGATGTCCCGCTGTTTTCAGGATCAACAAGACTTGGGAACCTTGTATTTATAGCAGGTAAAGGAGCGCACTTTGATGGTGATATCACCTCCCATACCAAACACGTGTTGGACGAACTCGAAAAAGAACTGGAAAAAGCCGGATCTTCCATGCAGAAGGTATTAAAATGCAGTGTGTTTCTCCATGACCTCAATGACTACAAAGCAATGAACGAAGCTTATAAAGGCCGCTTCGGAAGTAAACCTCCCGTACGTACAACGGTTGCAGTATACGGTGGAGTGCCCGGCGATTCATTGGTAGAGATCGATTGTATCGCGTACGTCTAGTACCGTTGACAGGTCGGTAGATGTTGACAATATTAAACCCGTCTGCGAATGTGGGCGTCAAAACTTTAAAATCTTTTCTCATGATAAAGCTGGTCTTACTCTCATTTCTCCTGATTTGTTCCGTATTAACTATCGCACAGGAATATTCCATTCTTATAAAAGGAGGACACGTGATCGATCCAAAGAACAACATCAATGACCTGATGGACGTAGCAATTCTGGATGCTAAAGTTGTCGCAGTTGCAAAAAATATCGATGTAAAAAAAGCAGCCCAGGTTATTGATGCAAAGGGAATGTATGTAACGCCCGGACTTATCGATATGCATTCTCATAATTTTTTTGGAACCGAGCCTGATCATTATTTGGGGAACGGGTTGGAAGCGCTTCCGCCCGATGGCTTTACGTTTAAGGCTGGCGTTACAACAGTAGTCGACGCAGGCGGAGCCGGGTGGAAAACATTTGATGCATTTAAGACACAAACTATTGATCATGCAAAGACACGGGTACTTTCTTTTTTGAACATTGTCGGTGAAGGAATGCGCGGTGGTGCTTATGAACAGAATCTAAGCGACATGGATTCAAAGATGACGGCGATGGTGGTTAAGCAGCATAAGGAAATAATCGTGGGGATTAAAGTAGCCCATTACGTGGGGGGAGAATGGGATCCGGTAGATCGCGCAGTAGCGGCTGGAAAAATTGCCAACGTTCCGGTAATGATTGACTTTGGGGGTAACAATCCACCATTGTCGATTCAGGAACTATTTACAAAACATCTTCGGCCCGGAGACATCTTTACCCACACGTTTGCCGAATTGACGAGCCGTGAAGCGATTGTCGATTCACAAGGCAAAATCCGTCCCTTTGTTGTCGAAGCACAAAAAAATGGAATTGTTTTCGATGTGGGTCATGGAGGTGGAAGTTTTCGTTTCTCTCAGGCAATTCCAGCTTTAAAAAGTGGGTTCATTCCAAACACCATCAGTACAGATCTGCATACCGGCAGCATGAATGCGGGAATGAAAGATCAGCTTAACGTTATGTCAAAGTTTTTGAACATAGGGATGAATCTTCAGCAGGTGATCGCTGCTTCGACCTGGCTTCCCGCGAAGGTAATCCACCAGGAAGACCTCGGTCATATCTCGACTGGAGCAGTGGCTGACGTGGCAATTTTTTCGTTGCTCAAGGGAAAATTCGGATATATCGATTCGGGTGGATTTAGTATGCAGGGAGATCAGAAATTACAGTGTGAGCTTACCATTCGGGAAGGCAAAGTTGTTTATGACCTGAATGGAATTTCACGACCCGCATGGGATGCACCGAGCACAACGTCCAACGCTGCAAAACCGAAATGATACCGCAAGCAACCATAAAAACTATAAACGATCCGGCGATTCCATCAACTTCTCTGGATACAAAGAAGGTGCATATCGCCTCGATCGATATTTTACGAGCATTGAACATGGTCCTCATGATCTTTGTCAATGACCTTTGGTCGCTAAAAGACATTCCTGCATGGCTCGGACATGTGGATCGAGGTGTAGATGGGATCGGATTAGCAGACGTTGTGTTTCCTGCCTTCCTTTTTATCGTGGGCCTTTCTTTGCCCTATGCGATCAACAATAGGAGAAAGAAGGGTGATACCGACTGGCAACTCGTAAAACACGTTTTGGTTCGAAGCATCGCCCTGCTGGTGATGGGCGTATTTTTGGTCAATGGGGAGTCGATTAACGCCGAGGCTACCGGCATGTCCCGTCCATTGTGGAACTCGATCTGCTGCTTGTGTTTTATACTGCTTTGGAATACCTATCCTAATAACCTCGAAGAAGACAGTGGTCTATTTATTGAAAGGGGCTGCCGTGATTGCATTAATAATTTTGGCCATCCTTTATCGTGGCGGTGAAGATGATGCTGTTCATGGCTTCGGACCACAATGGTGGGGTATTTTAGGTTTGATTGGATGGGCTTATCTGGCGAGTGGATTGATAACTGTTTTTGCAAGAAACAATTTTTATGTGGTGTTCAGAGGATGGATCTTCTTCGCCTTGTTAAGCATGCTGTACCATGCTGGCCTGGTTCCTGACTTTCTGCATTTTATTCCGAACGCGATTTTAGGAGGAACGCTCGCCGGCCTTACCATGGGTGGCGTATTGACTTCGATGATCTTTCAACATTACAGGGACAAGGACGATAACAAAGGACTTACCCTGGTGCTCTTTACGTTTTCCGTTGTTCTGATTGTTTTATCCATTGTGACCAGACCGTATTGGGGACTGGCAAAGCTAGGTGCTACGCCAGCATGGTTGTTTCTCTGCAGTGCCTTCACGATTCTTGCCTTTCTGGTCGTTTACTGGATAGCTGACGTTTATAAAAAAGCAAACTGGTTTAACATCATCCGCCCGGCGGGAACAGACACCCTGCTTTGTTATCTTATTCCGTACTTCGCCTATGCCTTTACACGGTTGATTGGCTTTCATCTTCCAGATGTCCTATTAACGGGAGGCCTAGGGTTAATTAAGTCATTTTTATTTGCCATACTTTGCGCGGTTATTACGGGTGGTCTGATACGATTGGGCATTCGCCTCAAACTATAATCATCATCGATGCGCGCGAAATTATTTTTACTCGTTTGCATTTATGCAATAGTGATCGTTAGGGGAGAAGCTCAGAAAACGCCATTTAAGGTGGTTGGCTATTACTCATTAAATGCCGCCATGTCTGATGTTGATAAATCGACTTTGAAGCGACTCACGCATGTCAATTTATGGTTCCTGAATCCGGATTCCCTCGGAAATTTCACCCGTGACCTTTCAGGCCTGGCGCGTTTTGTCGCGGCCGCACATCAAAGAAATATAAAAGTCCTGTTTTCCATTGGAGGTGGAAGCAAACAACCCCAATACAAATATCTCCTCAACGACGATAACCGTGGAAAGCTGATTGACAACTTGGTTGGTGAAGTTCTGAAATACAATCTTGACGGGATTGATGTTGACCTGGAAGGAAGCGACATCGATTTATACTATGAAAAATTTGTTGTCGAGCTGGCAGCAGCACTTCGTAAACACAATAAATTAATAACCGCAGCGGTAGCCATCTATTATAAAGATCAGTTCACAGACCTTGCACTGGCACAATACGATTTTGTGAATGTCATGAGCTACGATCGGACTGGGCCGTGGCGGCCTGAAAAACCTGGCCCTCATGCCGCCTACGAGCATGCTGTTGAAGACCTCGAGTATTTTGGCGTCGTTCGGAAAATACCAAAAGATAAAATGACCTTAGGCGTTCCGTTCTATGGATATGGCTATGGCCCTCAACTCACTTCAAAGGCCATCAGTATGAATTATAAAAAAATTGTCGAAACGTTTAAGGGATCTGAAGCCGTTGATCAATGGACAATGCCGGATGGTATGATTCTCTATTATAACGGTATGCCTACTATTGAGCGGAAAACTGAACTTGCTATGGATAAGGCTTCTGGGGTAATGATCTGGCAGGTATTGGGTGATGCGCGGGGAAAAAAATCACTCATTAAAAGAATTAACAAGATCGCCAAATAAAATTTTTAGCGATTTATGGATAACCCGAACAGTAAGTCACCGCGCCCAAATTATCAGGCTTTATGGTTCATAATTTATTTCAGTATCCTGCTCCAGGGATTTAAGGTATTGTTGCAGTTTTATTTGCAACAAGACCAATTGTCTTTCGGGTATCTTTTTCTGCTAGGAGTTCCCAGCGCTCTCATCTCGATTGCAGTTGAACGCATTACCAGCCACCCGAAATCGTAATTTTAAGATCCTTGTAACCATAATTCTATTGACTGTTTTGATAGTGGTGAATATTGGAGTGAGATCCATCTTCAATCCTTAAATTTACATTTTCGCGAAAAGGATCATTCAAAAACCCAACCGACAAACAATGCCAGAAACGATCAACGAAAGACGAGTATTTTCCCTGTTCGAAGTTGCGACCAGCATTCAGAAGACAATCGAAGAACGCTATAAGAGTGTGTTCTGGGTCAAAGCTGAAATGAATAAATTAAATCATTATTCGCATTCTGGTCATTGTTATCCGGAGTTGGTGGAGAAAACCAATGGAAAAGTGATCGCACAAATGAAAGCGAATATCTGGAAAAGCGATTTCGATCGAATTAATCAAAATTTTTTGAAAGTATTAAAGGAACCTTTGAAGGACGGAATAAAAATACTCTTCTGTGCCACCATAAGTTTTGATCCATCGCATGGCTTGAGCCTTCGGATCCTCGATATTGATCCAGGTTTCTCCCTTGGTGAACTTGAAAAAGAAAGACAAGACAGCTTGGAAAGACTTCGCCGGGAAGGGATCTTCAATACCAACAAAAGTTTGAAACTGCCGGTACTCCCACAACGAATTGCTATTATATCCGTGGAGACGAGTAAGGGCTATTCAGATTTCCTGAACATCATTGAAAACAATCAATGGGGTTATAAATTTTTTAGATTTCTTTTTCCTTCTTTGCTTCAGGGCGAAAAATCCATCGCTTCAATTTGCAATCAGCTTAAGCGCATAAAAAAGGTAACAAAACATTTTGATGTCGTCGCGATAATACGAGGGGGGGGTGGGGATGTTGGATTATCCTCCTATAACAATTATGAACTGGCAAAAGAGATCGCACTTTTTCCAATTCCGGTTTTGACAGGGATTGGTCATTCAACAAATGAAACAGTTGCTGAAATGGTCTCTTATAAGAATGCAATCACGCCAACAGAACTCGCTGATTTTTTAATTCAGAAGTTTCACGATTATGCTCTTCCAATAAAAAAGGGTGAAGAAATTATGGTCGACCGTGCCAAGCGAATGCTCCTGGACGAGAAACTGAGGTTCAAAAATTTCATGAAATATTTTCGTTCCGTAACCAACGGAAAATTATTAAGGTGCCGGATGGAAATTAAGAATCAATCTGAAACTGTTTCGCGGGGTTCTAAATTCCTGATTAGAGGCAAGAGCCAGTCGTTAAACGGGCTGAGGCACGAAATTCTTGAAGCAATAGCCACACTGTTATCGAATAACCAAAAGCAATTGGAAATTTTTGCCGGCGAAACAAAAGCCTTTCCTGCTCACTTCCTGGAAAGTGAAAAAGAGAAACTCGAGGGAATCGAAAAAAATGTCAGGATCCTCGATCCCATTAACATATTGAAACGGGGATTTTCAATAACATTGTACAATGGAAAAGCATTAAAAAGTTACACAGAGGTTAAACCTGCCGATAAGATCACAACCGTTTTAGCGGAAGGTAAAGTCGAGAGTGAAGTAAATACCTCTGGTAAATCAAATAATATGAATGATACGACTAATTATACGGAAGCATATGAAGAGCTTCAGCGCATCGTTTCAGAAATTGAAAACGGTGAAATTTCTGTAGATGAGTTATCGGAGAAGGTTAAACGGGCGACCCAGCTTATCCGGATCTGCAAACTGAAATTAACAACAACCGAAGAGGACGTTAACAAAATACTCAGGGACCTTGAAAGTTCCGGCAGCGACTGAAATTTCGTTAAAAGAACATAGTTTTCTGCAAAATTCAGGCTGATTCAAAGGTTCCAATCAATATTTTTCCGGGCAATTACCGTTAAAATTGCCTAATGTAATCTCGCAGCGCCAATAGGGTAAAGACAGAAACGGCCATTTAAAATATAGGTTATTTGCAGATTTTTGCAAAAAACCTGTTGATGTCGTTTGCTGCGAAGTTGATTTTTTTAGCGGTTATTCTTTTGGTAGGCACCATTCCAGTTATTGGAATGCAGGATCCCAACGTTGCCTGGTATGAGGAATTCTTTGAGAACAAGGAAGGCAAGTCTGTCGACGAAATACTAAAACAAAAAACTTACAACCTGAATCGGGCCATCAAGGCTAAGGATGCCGAACAACAGGCTAAGTCGTTAAAGGAACTGGCGCTTATTCACCTGACCCGGACCAACGATTACGAGGTGGCTATGGATTTTCTCATCCGGTGCCTCGCAATTGAAGATTCCCTCGATCTACAGGAACAACGGGTATTTACGTACCTGGCAATGGCCGAAGTATTCGAAGAAGTTGGAAATTATAACAAGAGCCAGCAATTGTTAGAGCAGGCCTTGGCATTTAATGCTAGCCTAAACAATCCGTTTGTTGAGGTGCTCATCTTAAATGAACTTGGAGAGATCAAAGCTTCCGAGGGAAAGATGTTAGATGCATTCAAGGATTATGAGCAGGTACTACAGAAAAAAGATGTAATTGAGAATCCAAAAGCAGAGGCTCAAGCCTTATTCAATATCGCCCATATTTACAGCACCCAGGGGATTTACAATCGTTCTCTGCAAACACACCGTCGCGCACTCGCTATACGCCGGTCGTTAAAGGATAAAGCCAAGGAAGCGGTTTCCCTTAATGAAATCGGAGAGTTATACCGTCGGATGAAAAATGATGGCAGAGCGCTGGCCAATCATAGACTGGCGTTGAAAATTCGCCAGGGTCTAAACGATGAAAAGGGGATGGCGGAAACGTTCAACAATATCGGGTTTTTATACTATCAGGAGAGAAAATTTAACGAAGCCATCGCTAATTTAAATTCCGGACTGCAATCGGCACTGAAGGCGCAAGACCTGGAGCAGCAGCAAAAAAGTTATGACTATTTGAGCCTTTGCCATAAGGCACTTGATGAATTGGATGAAGCGTTAAAAAACAGGGAAAGATTTGTTGTGGTAAGTGACTTTATCCAAAATCAAAAAAATGATCAACGTCTGTTGGAATCTCAAAGCCGATACGTCATTGACACGAAAGAATCTCAGATCGAAGTTCTTGAAGTGGAGCGAGCCAAACGTGAGCGACAACTGACAGCACAGAAAAACCTTAGGAATTTACTCATAAGTCTCCTTGGATTTGGTCTGGTGATCGTAGCCCTTATCCTCAACTTATACAAGGTAAAGCAACGCGCGCATAGCAAATTGCAAGAGATAAATGAAAAAGTAAATCATCAGAATGAACAGCTTCAGGAACTCAATGCTACGAAGGATAAGTTCTTTTCTATCATTGGTCATGATTTGAAGGGGCCTCTCAATTCGCTCACGTCCTTTTCCGGCCTCTTGATCAATCACACCGATAGACTTAGCAAAGAAGAAATTCAAATGCTTGCCAAGGATTTTGATAAGTCATTGAAAAACCTGTTGGCATTGCTTAATAATTTACTGGAATGGTCACGATCCCAGACGGGCAATATCGAATTTGCGCCAGAGGCATTTGATTTGAACGTATTGATAAAAGAGAATAAAGGATTGCTCCGTACCCAGGCACAAAATAAAAAGATCAGTATCCTTGATGACTCGAATGCGTCGGTCAGGGTTAACGCGCACAGACAATCCCTCAGTACAGTCGTGCGTAACCTGATTTCCAATTCTATAAAATTTACGCCCGAAGGTGGTTTAATAAAATTGGCGACCAGGCAAAGGAAGGATCATGTTCTCGTCTCCATTGCCGACACAGGCGTAGGCATGAGCCGCGAGGTAATCGATAAGCTTTTCCGAATCGATGCAAAACATACAACAAAAGGAACGGCCGACGAAAAAGGTACCGGGCTCGGACTTATACTTTGTAAGGACTTTGTTGAAAAGAATGGCGGACGACTTTGGGTGGAGAGTGAAGAGGGTAAAGGCTCAGTCTTTTATTTTACAGTTCCGTCAGCAAATTAATTGATCGAACAAACCAATACGCACGATTAAGTTGTCGCCGGATACGAAATCGAGCGTCTATTCGTTTAATGAGGCATGAAAGCGGTTTTTACTATTCTGGTTGCTTTTCTCGTTCTTAGTTGCTCTTCCATTTTTCGTCCATACCCGTGCGGCCCTGTGCTGGACAAGGAGGGGATACAGGTATTCAAAAGACAAAATGAATTTTTAGGACTGAAGCCTGGCGTTGTATTCGCAGACATAGGAGCTTCTAGCGGATATTATGACGCTGCGATGGCTGTCTTTCTTGACAGCGTAACGTTTTATCTGAACGACATCGATGATAATTGCCTTAACGAACGTAACTTGAATAAGGTCCTACGTTATTATTCCAAACTTCGGGGAAGTTCAATACAAAAGACAAATTCTTTTCGCTACATCATTGGCACACCAACCCAGACAAACTTGCCAGAAAATACGTTTGACGTGATCTTCAGCAACGCGACGATGCATGTGATAGAGGAGCTCGATTCAATGCTTACTGACTTATATAGGAACCTTAAGCCTGATGGAAGCCTTTACATTCGAGATGAGTTTGTTTACAATGGCGAGTTAAAGAAATGCGGATCGAAAACGTGTGGTCATTATGTACTGCAGTATGAACCTTTCTTGCAACGTATGAATCGAAATGGATTTGTACTCAAGGGAGAAACACATGAGTTTGGCTATCCGATATACAAATTTTCAAAAGGTTTGCCACGATCACAAAATAACTCCAACTAGTTATTCTGAAATATTCGGATATAGTCAACGATCATTCGCTGGGGAAATGTCGTTGTTGCATCAGGGTTACCGGGCCAGTTGCCGCCGACAGCTACATTGAAAATAAAATAAAAGTTACTTTGAAATTCACTAAGGTCGGAAGGGGTCGTGTCGATTACCTCATATTGGACATCATCTAGATACCATGTGATGGATGTCGGAGTCCATACAATTGAAAAAACGTGAAATTCATCTGCGAGGATTTTAGGAGGGGCAAGCGAAAGCTTTCCACCAAAAGAAGCATGGCTTCCCTTGTTATCCCAATGTGCAGTCCCATGGACGGTATTGTCTTTTCCTGCACCACCTATCATTTCCATGATGTCGATTTCCCCGCAGGCCGGCCAACCGACCGTTGTAGCATTACCGCCCAACATCCATAGTGCTGGCCAAATTCCTTGCCCGCTAGGTAAAAGAGCACGGATGTCAACGCGTCCGTATTGAAATTCTTTTTTTCCCTGCGTTATGATTCGAGATGAAGTATAATTCTTTCCACCAACATTTTCTTTTTCTGCCGTGATGATGAGGTACCCGTCATGGACAGCGGTATTTTTTTCCTGATAATATTCCAATTCATTATTGCCCCATCCGCTGCCGCCGGTCTCATGCTTCCAATCTGAGGGATTAAGGTTGTTGCCTTCAAATTCATCGCGCCAAACCAAACTCATACCGCTATAATTTTCTGGGGTTGAGTACCCCCCAGAAGGAATTTTTAGCTTCTGTTTATTCATTTCACGGTCGTTTTTACAGCCTGATAGGACAGAAAGAAACAGGATGGATACGAGTATTTTTTTCATGTTGAGTAGTGCCCCAAATGTAACTGATCTCTAAAACATAACGATCTAATATACCAAACAAAATGGCCGCCGCACTTTCGTGCAACGGCCATTTCTTAAATGCGGCATGAATAGCCGAAATGCAGATTAATTCTCCAGCACTTCTGATAAGTTAACGTGGCCATCTTTTACGACGGTTTCTTTATAATTATTTTTATCA
>CAVTZI010000033.1:0-207285 GCA_963739105.1 uncultured Bacteroidota bacterium
ACCAAGTGTGAAGGATTTTCCGAAACTATTCCGTTCACGGCGATAGATTGGTGACCATTGACGAGCTCGAGTTGATTAAATCGCCAGCCGCTGTTTTTTATTTTTATAAAATTTCCTTCCCGAAAACTCCATTCCCGTTCCAACAGTTTTAATGCTGAAGGAGCCAGGGTAATTCTTGTACTGTCGGATAAGAAATCAACAGCGCCTTTCACCCGTATATTGTTCGATTGGTTGACTTGGTCTGCATCCAATCCAAACTCGATGTGACTACGGTTCCAGATGCCTTCCGCTAAAAGGTTTTTTGTTTTAAGATGCGTTCCGATGGATTGGTTTTCGGAATTAAAAGAAGCCATCGCCAGCACGCTGGTGCTGTCGGAAATTTTAGACGCTGTAAGTTCAAGTTCACTATTAAGAAACAACGTGTTTTCATATTGAAGTGAATCAAATCTTGTAAATGCCTGGAAGATGGCGGTACGTCCACTGGTAAAACTGCCTTCAATGGCAACGTCGGGCGAAAGACTGAAATTTACCCCGAGCAAGGAAGCCAATGGCTTAACGTCCCTTAATTTTATCTTTATATCGGCCTGATAGGTCTTAGGAACATAAGTTTTGTTTGTATAGTAATAGGCTGTCTTACCCGCATCATTTTCGATATTCAAGGCAATTTCAGTCGATAACATTTCAATGTCATTGTAAAGATCCGAGAAATAGTAATCGCCCGTAACCTCGAGATCCGCCAGCGAAGTTTCCAATAGCAGCCGCCTGTTATTAAGTCTGTGTTGAGAATTGAGACTGATATTTTCAAGACTCAATGATTCATCGTTGTAGTCAATTCTAAAATTTTTCAGATCTGCCGTTCCTATTAAAGAATCCAACGACAACCCTTTTATGTCTGCGATTATTTCAGTCTTAAGAAAAATTTTATCCCTCGTAAGGTTGAGATTATGCAGATATGCTGTATCCAGAGAGGCTTGAACCTGTATAATGCTTTTGCCTTCGCGCAGGTCCACAAAACCATTTCCTTTAAACTGAAGATTGGGATCATCAATTTCAACAAAACCATTGATCCGTTCCGACGCGAGGCGCGCGTTGGTGTTAATGTTCTTATAATCGTACCTCTTATAGCCAAGGGAATAAACCTTACCATTCAATTGGAAGTCTGCTGTGTGTTGCGTAAGGCCTGATCCTTTTACTCTTCCATCCATGCTCACTTTTTGAAACGTGACGGTATCGTTGAGGTATCGTCCCAGATCAAATTTGGTAAGCGAAAGTCTTCCACTGTATTCCGAACGATCGAAATTTTTTTCATTGACTTTAAAGTTTATATCCGAATTGATAGCGCCCAATCTGCCGGTAAACTTTCCGTTAGCGACAAAGTCGGTCGTGTATCCTAAAAACTGTCCATCCATCGATAACATACCCATAGGGAGTAAGCGGCTCATCGTGTTCTCATTGAAAAGAAAAGACAGGTCATTCGGATCCACCGTGGAATTTTTCAGGTTGATGTTCATGAACGTTTCTGTGATGTTGGGAAGTCCGTCCATATCGATCGCCCCGCGCAAGTGCGATTTGCCAATATCAACTTTCATATCCGAGAACTTAAAGTTGTTAACGCCCCCATTAAAAAGTCCATCGACCCGAAACGGTTGTTCCATTGCTTCAACGCCATCAATAAAAAATGCCAGATCCTTTGGATAGACCAACGTGTTCTTCAGGCGCGCATGAATTTTTACCTTTCTAACAAAATCATTGAGGTCTGGTAAGCGGTTATAGGTAAACAGCACGGTGTCTGAGATAATGCTTTCACCAGCCTGAACGTTAAGTCCTGTAAACTCCATCGATTTTTGACAAACCCGAAAAAACGTTGAAATTTGTTTCACCCTGAATTTTGATTCGAGGTCTTCTGCAATGAGGGTGCTGACGTTGAATTCGGTCGTATCACCAAGGATTACAAAACTGCTGAGCTGTCCTTCATCGACAGAAAGTGAAAAGTGATTATAGTCAAACCCCGAAGCGTATTGAATCCCGATCCTGATTGATATAGGTGAACTGGCTGCGGTTAACAAAGGCCTCGCCGATATTGATCTTCGGAGGTTTACCGCCACCGCCACCCGAACCTGAAGAGTATCCCTGGTTGATCCTGTAAATGAAAACATTCATGTTCAAGTCGCGAGACGTGTCAGACTCATTGATCTTGGTGACCAATACGTGCGCACTATCGACAAAAACACCGTCGATGTTTACATTCTTGTTTTCCCAAAGTTGTGAAAGTTTGAAATTGATCAGGATCTCACCGGCCCTGATCATTTGATTGTTGGCCGGATCGAACACGGAAACATCCTGGAGTTCAAGCCGGTCAAACCAAAGCATACGAAAGCTCTTTATCGTCGTGGTGAACCCGGTGACTTGTGTAAAATCCTTCAGGAATTTGCCAATAAAATAGTTTTGAACTGGTGGAATTTGCAGGATCAGAAAGGCAGATATCAAAAGGAAAAGGACAGCCGTGACGGTGTAAGCCAGTACTTTCTGTATCCTAATTTTAATAACTTGCCATTTCATTTGTCAACACATGAGTCCCATTATACTTGCCATTGAGTCTTCGTGCGATGAGACGTCTGCTTCTGTCATTAGAAACGGCAAGGTACTTAATAATATTATCGCCACACAGGTCATACACCGAAAATACGGGGGGGTTGTTCCTGAGTTGGCCTCCACGGGCGCATCAACAAAACATCGTTGCTACCGTGCACGAAGCCATTGACAATTCAGGTATTGTCAAAACAGATTTAAATGCCGTTGCGTTCACCCGTGGCCCGGGACTGATGGGATCGCTCCTCGTTGGGGTTTCTTATGCGAAAGGCCTGGCATTAGGATTGAACATTCCCCTAATCGAAGTCAATCATATGCAGGCACATGTGCTGGCTCATTTTATCGACGACCCCAAACCTTCGTTTCCATTCTTATGCCTCACCGTCAGTGGAGGTCATACACAAATCGTGCTAGTAAGGGACTACCTGGACATGGAAGTGATCGGTCAAACACAGGACGATGCAGTGGGGGAGGCGTTTGACAAAGCCGCCAAAATAATGGGACTTCCCTATCCCGGCGGTCCGCTTATTGACCAATATGCACAAAGTGGGAACCCGAAAGCGTTTAAATTCCCCGAAACGAGTATGCCAGGCCTTGACTTCTCATTTAGTGGGATCAAGACCGCATTTTTGTATTTCCTGCGCGACGAAAGCAAAAAGAACCCTGCTTTTGTCGAGCAAAACCTTCACGACATCTGCGCAAGTATTCAATCTACGCTGGTAAATATGCTGCTAAACCGGCTGCAGCAAGCCAGTATCCAGACAGGTATCAAAACCATTGCCATTGCGGGTGGCGTATCAGCCAACACCGGATTGCGAAACAGGTTACAATCAGTGGGTGAGTCGTTGGGATGGAATATTTTTATCCCGGCATTTCAATATTGCACGGATAATGCCGCCATGATTGCAATGGCCGCGCATTATAAATTTTTGAAAGGACAGTTTTGCCCATTGGATGTTGTACCCTTAGCCCGTATGCCATTGTGAACAATCCCAATATTAAGGAATAGAATATGACAAAAGGCTTTGATGGTTCCTGCTATTAGTAAGATATTTAAGGCCAATGCGCAACGACCCCTATCGTAAACCTCAACACATAGAACCCCAACACTTCAACACATTAATGAAACAACGTTTTTCAAATGATATTAATATAAGAAACAAGCAGGCAGGATTCGAATATGAGTTGCTTGACAAATATGTTGCGGGCATGGTGCTGACTGGGACGGAGATAAAATCCATTCGGGAAGGAAAAGCAAACCTCCAGGATGGTTATTGCTATTTGAACAATAATGAATTGTTTGTAAAGGGTATAAATATTACCCCATATGCGCAGGGTACACATTACAATCATGAGGCTACCCGAGAAAGAAAATTGCTGTTGAAGCGATCTGAACTTAAAAAGTTGGAAGGAAAAGTTGAGGAAAAGGGACTTACCCTGGTACCGACCCGGTTATTTATTAATGATAGAGGTTTAGCGAAATTAGAAATTGCAGTTGCGCGGGGAAAGAAAGTTTTCGACAAAAGAAATACGATTAAGGAGCGAGATGCAAAACGTGAACTT
Source organism: uncultured Bacteroidota bacterium (assembly GCA_963739105.1). Taxonomy (GTDB): domain Bacteria; phylum Bacteroidota; class Bacteroidia; order Cytophagales; family Cyclobacteriaceae; genus Chryseolinea. Next base: position 4,153 of record CAVTZI010000033.1, read on the forward strand.
AGTCGTTTGAAATTGAAATAAATTATTAATTTTCCCCCTGGCATGGAAATTTTGGAATATGGTGTTTGCCGTCTCAGCGTTGTACCTGTACGGGCTGAATCGTCAGATAAAACTGAGCAGGTAACGCAACTTCTTTTTGGCGACCACTATGAGATCATCGATCAGACCAGTGACCGTAAGTGGTTAAGGTTAGGGCTCATTTTGATCAATACGAAGGATGGATCGATGAAAAACAGCATCATGCCATTTCAAAGGAATATTTTGAATATCTCAATCACGCCGAGTTTAAGATCACCACGGACGTAACGTCCAGTATCTTGTATAACAAAAGCCGCCAGATTATTTTGATGGGAAGTATGATACCCATTTCAAGCTCTGAACTTTTTAAAATGGAGGAACAATTTGCTTTCATCGGCGAAGCAAAAAATCTGGGACAAAAAAGGGAATTTGAATTCTTGCGTACCACCGCAGTGAAGTATCTTAATTCGCCTTACCTGTGGGGAGGTAAAAGCACCTTTGGGGTTGATTGTTCGGGGTTTACGCAAATGGTTTTTAAAATTTGCGGATACCGTCTCCTGAGAGATTCGGGACAACAAGCCACACAGGGAAAACCAGTCAGTGAAATACATGATGCGAAACCCGGGGACTTAGCTTTCTTTAAAAGTAAAGATGATAAGATCAATCATGTGGGCATTTTGCTGGAGCAGGATAAAATCATTCATGCTTCAGGGCGCGTTAGAGTTGATCACCTCAACGAAGAAGGTATCCTCAATCTGGAAAATAAAATTTACACCCACCAACTATCACATCTTCGCAGAATCTTAACGGAATAAAGTTTGAGTGTTCGAGTTTAGTTCGAAGTTCTCGACAACACTCAACCTCAAACTTCGAATCTTCAACTCAAGGTTCGAATGCGCTAAATTAGTCGCAATTGTTGAATGTTTTTAGGACGCTCGATTACTCAGTGAGTAATTCATTAATATTCGAACAGAGTGAATATTCGAATGTCGAATGTCGATCGGATATTCAGCAGCCAAGCGTCGTTCGACAATTCAGTAACATTGCGATATTCGGCGTTCGAATATCCTCAAACCTCAAACTTCGAACCTGAAACCTCGAACCTCGAACCAAAACGCCTTTGTTGTTAGCAAGATTGGTTATATCTTACCATCATGAACAGCAGGGTATTGGTGCTAAATCAGGATAATAGTCCGCTGATGGTTTGCTCAGTGGAACGCGCCTTTATTCTTGTTTTTTTAAAAAAGAGCGAATTGGTCAGACCAGCGAATGGTCACAGATTGCATTCTGTGACCCAAAGTTTCCCGATGCCATCTGTCATCCGGTTGAATCGATATGTTAACGCCCCCTACAAGGGCGTTAATCTTACCCGGCAAAATATATTTAAACGCGATAATTTCGAGTGTCAATATTGTGGAACGCGAAGAGACCTTACCATTGATCACGTTGTGCCTAGAGCAAAGGGGGCGGAGATACCTGGATGAACCTCGTGGCTGCCTGTAAAAAATGCAATGCAAAAAAAGGAGATTACACTCCTGAAGAAGCAAACATGTCGCTCCGGAAAAAACCTTATAAACCTTCGTATGCTATCTTCTTAAAAGACCATTTAAATGGCCAGGCAGGCGAGTGGGATAGTTTCTTGAACAGCCATACACACTAATATTATTTTTGGGTCATGTTTAATCTCCATAGGAAAATTGTGGCAATTACAGGAGGCGGTAGTGGCATAGGTAAGGCTATTGCCGAAATGTTTGCGGCACAAGGGGCCAATGTCAATATCCTTGAATTAAATACTGCTACCGGAGAAGAGACCGTAAAGCAGATCATTTCAAAAGGAGGAATAGCGAAATCTCATGCTTGCAATGTAGCGGATCAAGCCCAGGTGAAAGAGGTACTTTCATCCATTGCAGCGCAATTTGATCGTCTTGATATCCTGGTAAACTGCGCAGGTATTTCACATATCGGCCGGCTGGACAATACTTCGGAAGAGGATTTTGACCGTATTTTTAAAGTGAATGTCAAGGGCGTGTATAACGCTATGGCTGGAGCAATTGGGCAGATGAAAAAACAGGGTGGAGGTGTAATTTTGAACGTGGCTTCCATTGCCGGGAGTCTCGGCATCGCAGATCGTTTTGCTTATTCCATGAGCAAAGGTGCTTTGCTATCCATGACTTTGTCGGTTGCGAAGGATTATATCAAGGATAATATTCGTTGCAACAGTATTTCACCAGCCCGCGTGCATACGGCTTTTGTCGATGGTTTTTTGAGTAAAAACTATCCGGGCCAGGAAAAAGAAATGTTTGAAAAATTATCGAAGACTCAACCGATCGGACGCATGGGGAGACCGGAGGAAATAGCAGCCCTGGCGTTGTATTTATGCTCCGACGAGGCAGGGTTTGTGACGGGCACTGATTATCCGATTGACGGTGGCTTTGTTAAATTAAACAGTTAGATCCTGCGATGAAGCACCGACTAGCGAAGGTTGGACCATTTGCGATTTATAATTAGAAATAAAAAAAAACTTTGCGCACTTTGCCGCATTCTTTTGCGGCCTTTGCGTGAACCTTTAGACCAAAATAAAAACCTATGAAATTATTACGATTTGGTGAAGCAGGGAAAGAAAAGCCCGGACTTTTAGTGAACAATGAGATCCTGGATGCATCTTCCTTTGGTGAAGATTATGGAGAAAAGTTCTTTGAAACAGACGGACTTCAGCGCTTAAGCAAATGGGTAGCGGAGAATGCTTCCAAGCTTCCGAAGGTAAAAGCGGGAGTTCGGATAGGTGCCCCCTTTACCAGGCCGTCAAAGATTATCTGCGTTGGACTGAATTACACCAAGCATGCACTGGAATCCAATATGCCGTTGCCAAAGGAACCAATTCTTTTCTTTAAGTCGACGACTGCTTTGTGTGGTCCGAATGATGATCTGATAATTCCTCGAAAAAGTGTGAAGACCGATTGGGAAGTTGAGTTGGCTGTTGTGATCGGAAAGAAAGCTTCCTATGTTGAAGAAAAAGATTCCATGGATTACGTTGCCGGATTTTGTCTGCACAACGATTACAGTGAGCGCGAATTTCAATTGGAACGCAATGGTCAGTGGGTCAAGGGAAAAAGCTGCGATACATTCGCGCCGATGGGGCCATACCTCGTTACGAAAGATGAGCTTGCAAATTATAATAGTCTGCATATGTGGCTTAAGGTCAATGGAAAGATGATGCAGGATAATAATACTGACGATATGATTTTTGAAGTGCCCAAGCTGGTGAGTTATATCAGTCAATTCATGACCATGCTGCCAGGTGATGTTATTTCTACAGGTACACCTGCAGGGGTAGGGCTGGGATTTAAACCTCCGATATTTATCAAGTCCGGAGATGTTATTGAATTGGGTATTGAAGGTCTTGGTGAACAAAAACAAGTTGCCAAGGGTTAGCCGTACCGTGATTTATATTTAGAATTTTTCAAAACTTACAACCATGCCTATTCCTACCACTGAAGCCGTGCGGTCCGCGGAAAGTATCGACAGCAATAAGTCTTACCTGCTTCCATTCATTCTCGTAACGAGTTTGTTTTTTCTTTGGGGAATGGCAAACATTTTGAACTCTGCGCTGATCGCGCATTTTCAACCTGTGTTTGAGATCAGCAGGGCGCAGGCCATTATTTGTTGAAACTGCATTTTATTTTGGTTATTTCACCATCGCCATTCCCGCTGGGTTTTTCATGGAACGGTACAGCTATAAAAAAGGAATTCTGCTGGGACTAGTCTTGTATGCTATCGGTGCATTGCTATTCATACCAGCTGCAAATTTGTTGACGTTTGGTTTTTTTCTTGTTGCATCTATACATCATCGCGAGTGGACTTGCTTTTTTGGAAACAGCGGCTAACCCATACGTTACAATTCTTAGGAAAACCAGAAACATCGGTTCAACGGTTGAATTTTTCTCAATCCTTTAATGGACGTTGCATTGGTGGTTGGGCCATGGTTGCAGGACGTTTTATTTTTGCTGGTAATGAAGGTGCGATGACGACGCTTGCTGAAAAGCAGCAAGCCGCGGACGCCGTAATACTACCCTACATGATGATTGCTGGTGTGGTTTTATTGGTTGCATTTTGCTTTTATTTAACTCGAATGCCCGAACCTGCAAAGGGAGCATCGCTCAAATTTGACAAAGCAATTTTTAAGAAAAGACATCTTACTTACGCCGTCATCGCTCAATTATTTTATGTTGGAGCTCAAGCTGGGATCTGGGGCATTACCATCGATTATGTTATTGAAATATTACCAGGAACTTCGAAGGAAGTTGCTTCGCAAAATTTTTTGGCGATAGGCACATCTTTATTTGTTGTAGGCAGGATTTTTGGGAACGTGTGCTTATGACTTTTATTAAAGACCATAAACTGCTTACATTGTACGCGCTGGCGGCGGCGCTCTATGCCTGACGCGGAGTTTTTGCAGAGGGGAAAGTTGCCGTGTATGCGATCTTGGCAATCAATTTCTTCATGTCAATAATGTTCCCGACAATTTTTGCTTTGGCGTAAAAGATTAGGCGAATATACGAAGCTTGGGCTCGTCTTTCATTATAATGGCTATTGTTGGTGGTGCAATATTACCGCCGGTAATGGGCTACATGGCGGATAGAGATTGGTATTCAGCAATCCTTTATTCTTCCTTGTTTTTGCTTTTTGGTTGTGTTACTATATGGTTGGAAAGGTTACAACGCCGATGCGGTGAATTAAAATCGTTGTGAGACGTTAGTGTCTCGCCTTTAAAGAGTCTCGTAAATGGTTCGTCCTTTTTTGCGGCCTCATGCATTAGCCTTTGCGAGCTTTGCGTGAACCTGGATTTATAGCTCAGGAATAAGTTTGAGGGGATGAGTCAAGACCCAAAAATCAATTCCCCTTTAATACAGCCATTTACCATTAACCATAATCAAATTCAGGTGTTACATCCCTATATTCAGGGATGTAAATGACCCTCTTCATCAAAAGATTTTTCGTTTTTACCATCATTGCCAGTTTGCATTTCCATGCTTTTTCGCAAGCACAAAATTCTGCCCTTTCCTTTTACAATTCGGGGGTTTCATTGAAGAAAAAAGACCCAGGCAAATCTTTCCAACTTCTTGAAAGGGCGCTGCGTTTGTCGCAGGAAAATAAGGAATGGGATATCTACATGCAAAGCGCTAACGAACTGGCGTCCCTAAGTTTTGGTCTCGGTGAAGAAAAACAAAATGTGGTCTTTAATTGGACGAAAGAAGCACTCAAAAATCCAGAGGCTTCAGAAAAAACGAATGCTGTCGCTAAGCTTCATTTTAATGCTGGCGAATTTTACCGCCGATTAACAAATAAGATCGATCTACCAATCTACCATTATAAAATGGCTCAACGAATCTGGACATCGCTAGGGGGGGATAGCACTGAACAGATCGCTAATTGTTACCACGGCATCGGTGACATCCACAAGTATAGAAAAAGCGATTTTTTGGAAGCGGAGAATGCCTATGAAAAAGCTTTACAACTCCGGGAATCAATTGACTTCCAGGATTGGAAGGTGCTATTTGGAAATTACTACAGCTTAGCCACAACGAACAGGTCGCAGAGGGATTTTGAAAAGGCTCTTTCTTATGGCAGTAAAACGTTAGATATCGCAAAAAAACTGAAGAAAAGTATTTACCAGGAAATGACAAACGGTGTTATCGCAGGCATTTACAGAGACATGGGGGAATCAACGATGGCAAAAAAACATTATCAAATTGCCATTGCTCTTAATAAGCAAACGCAAGACTCAAAAACCTTAGCTTGGTACTATCAAGGGTTAGGTGAAACCTTTAAAAATGATTCTTCCTATGATGATGCAATAGAAAGCTTTTCGAAAGCTTATGTTATCTATAAAAAAGAAAATGTAAGCTCCAATCTGCTGGTATATCTCCTTCAGCTCATGGGAGAAACTTATGGGTTAAAGGAGGATGAAAAAAACTTCTATAAAACAAGGGACGAACTTTTTAACGAGTTCGAGTCATCAGGCATGATGAAGAGCCTGCAGGCTTCAGAATCGTTCATCATATTTGGGGACTATCACCTTCGGAAAAAAAATTACGACTCAGCGCTTGTTTATTATCAGAAAGGGTTAATAGCATATATCCCTTCGTTTCACGCTGAAAAAGTTGAAGACAATCCGTCTGAAGATATTATTGGATTTAAGTATCATGCTTACCGAGTATTGGCAAAAAAGGCCTCGGCCTTTAAGCAAAAATTTTTAAATTTTGGAGATACCTCCTATTGGCATAATGCCATAAAATGTCTGCGGCTGTCCGAGAAACTCTTGTCTCACGAAAGAAATATGCTTGATATGCAAGAAGCCAAGCGGGAGTTTTTGCAAACAAACTATGAAATTTACGAGGATATTATTTCATTGTTATACGAACAACATCGAATTATCAATGACGACAGCTTATTTATGCTTGCATTTCAGTATTTTGAAAGGAGCAAGGCTAGAACCATAGCCGAAGCGTTAGAGGAAACCGAACGCACCTTGCAAATTAATCGCAAGGATAGTTTATTTAATATTCACACTGAGCTTAGAAGAAAATTGCTGGCGGCACAGGATAACCTTGCTACCGAATCGGAGAAGAACAACAATTCAGAAAGTATATCAAAACTCCATTCAGAAATCGTTGACCTTGACAAGCAGATTCAATCCTGCAAATTAAGTATTGAGGAAAAATATCCTGGTTATTTTAATGTCAAGTATGGTTATCATCCAGCTACATTAAAAAATCTGGATAAGCTGATCGTCCAGGGTGACAAAGTCATATTGGAATACTTTTGGGGAAAGGAGTGGGTGTACGGGTTAGGGATCTTCAAAGACGGCGTTTTATTCGAAAGAATCGGTAAGCCCGATGAAATTGCGAATTATGCGCATTTACTTTTGGCCCATTTTGACAGAACTCATTCAAGTATGAACTATGAGGAGTATCAAAATTTTACCACCAGTGCCTTTCAGTTATATCAAACGTTAATTGGCCCGTTTAAAAAAATAATTTCTGGTGCGCAACATCTTCAGATAATACCAGATGGTCCCCTAAGTCAGGTGCCATTTGAAATTCTGTTGGAAGAAAAACCTATCAATAGAAACGTTGATTATCGTTCGTTGAAGTACATGATAAAATCTTTCAACATCGGTTATGCGTACTCTGCCGCCACCCTTGCCGTTAAGGCAAAAAGAAGTGATGGAAAGCCAACCCTTTTGGCAGTCGGATTTACCGGCGGAGACATTCGCAATTCTGAGTTGGTTGACATTGCTGGCAGCAGAGAGGAGCTGGAATTATTGCAGCAACATTTTAATAGCGGAAAATTTTTGGTCGGGGATGAGGCCACCGAAGCAAATTTTAAAACGATGTCGCCGAATTTCGATATTATACACCTCGCGATTCACGGAAGAGGTAACACAAAAAAGACCTTTGGTGCCAGTCTGTATTTTAAATCGAATCATGATTCTATAGACGATGGTGAACTGCATGCCTATGAGTTATACGGATTGAAACTAAAAGCATTAATGGCCGTCCTGACTGCTTGTGAATCAGGACTGGGAAAGGATTACAAAGGTGAGGGTATGATCAGCATGGCTAGTGCATTTACTTATTCTGGCTGTGAGAATATTTTGATGAGCCTTTGGAAAGTAAACGACCAGGCTTCTAAAGATCTAATGAATGCATTCTATGCACAGCTTTTAGCAGGAGCTACCATTGATCACGCGTTACGCCAGGCAAAATTAAATTATTTAACATCCGCCGACGAGTTAACCGCAGACCCCTTTGTATGGGCGCCGTTAGTTGCGTATGGGTCTCTGGGGAAAGTATTTGAAACAGGCAAAATGACCTATCTCGTAATCGCCTCAATTAGTTTGTTAGCGTTACTGATTTTTTTTATACGACAAAGAAAAACTGTATAGACTACCGTGGAGGAGGCATATCGCCATTCACTATTTTCTGCACATTTACGGATAATACTCCAGGGCTGAGATGTTCAAATCTTATATTGGCTATACTTTTTTCGTTGATGTGAATCGTCCGTTTATCATTTTCGATGAGCGCATCTACCACTTTCGCGATCCTATTCTCTTCATCTTTAAGTCCCGGTTTTGAGGAGAGTGGCTTCTTGGCTCTATATTTCGATCGTTCCAGGTAGATTCTATCAATCTCCGGATTGCGCATCACTTTGGCAGGTTTGCCATTTTCGACATACTCCTCTTTAAAATATATAAACTCTATTACTTTTCTAATGACATCCTGCGAAATGAATTTTAAGATGTTGCGAACCTTTCTAGCATTAAAATTGGGGCTGATATCTCGCGCCACTAAGTCGGACATAAATTCCGACCCGAAATCCATGGAGAGTTTGATTTTGAAATTGTCATCGTCGACTGGAAGGTTTGTTGCAGTTACTTTTAGCGTGAAATTGATTTGGTCTGGCTGTCGTTCGTTTGGATTCAATCATTTCTTTTTTTGCCATTGTATTGGAGAGGTTAATCTACTTTTTCGAGCAATTCTTTCGCTTTCGATGCATACGAAATTTCTGACTCTCCCAACTCCCTCAACATTTTTCGCGCATTCTCCCGGTCATCACTTTTTAAATAACAAAGACTTAAATACCATTTGGCCTGCAAATCCATGTCATCAAATTCGTTAATTAAAGTAACGAAATTTTCTTTGGCTTCGGTGACTTGCCCCAACATTAAGTTTGTATTGCCAAGCAAGAATAATATTTCAGATTCTTTTTTTGCTGCCAATAGTTCATTGAAGAGGAGGGCGGCTTGCTGATAATTTTTCTTTTCATAGGCCTGGAAAGCTTCGGTCCTCTTTGTGGTCATGTCTGTTCCACGAACGGTCGGTTCGAAAACGTTTGGATAAGGCGTAAAGTACTCAGCGAATAGATCGTCAGTGTTTTGTTGCCCGGGAAGAAGCACCTTGACTGCAATAAGAAGCGCAACAACTGCAGCCGCAGCATAATAGTACCACGTCCTGACGCGTGCAAAAGAAGGATGAGCATGATTCCCCTGAATTTTTTCCTCGACACTTTTCAGATAGTGAAGATTATCCAGCAAACCTTGGTTGCGAATGGCGCCAATAATTATTTTTTCACGCTCGACTAATGACCTGAATATTTCATCGTGTTGTAAACGGGCAGAGAACGTGGCCATCTCCTCCACACTTAGTTCCGAATCGAAATATCGTTCCATTAAAGTAATATCGTGTTCAGTAGGTTTCATTCTTTGCGATGGTTGAGTTTAATTGAATTTCCTCATCAACAAGCTTGCGTAATCTAGCCATGCATTTGCATTTTTGATTTTTAGCTGTTTCAGGGTTTTTATATTGCATTGCGTCCGTTATCTCTTGCATATTTTTATTCTCATAATAGAAGAGTTCAATCAGGCGCTGGCACGGCTGGCCCAGTTTCTCCAGGGCCCTTTTCGCTAGCGAGAATATGTTTTCATCAAGGTTTTGCTGCGGTTCGTCAATAAGGTATTCTTTAATCCATTTTTCCTGGTTGATCGGTATGAATTTTTTCTCTTTTCGCATATTATCTTTTGCAAGATTTTTCCCGATTCCAAACAGATAGGTCTTAATGCTGCTTACCAGGTGTTCCAGTTTTCCTCGTTTGATGTTATCGTAAAATATCAAGATTGTTAATTGATACATGTCTTTTCCATCGTCCAGCGAACAATCGTATTCTTTCGTAATCCATTGAAGAAACTCACTTCTGTATTCTTCATAAATCATTCCTAGCTCAGTCTGCCCTCCGGAACGAATTTTTTGTATGATTTCACTTGGTATGGCCTCACCACTTATCATGATCACGGTCTTAATGTAAAACGATGGGATTTGTAACCCATTCGGGTTATAATTTTTGAAAGCCAACTCAAAGACATTTAAAGTTAGGTTTTTTTCGCAGAAAAGCGGGAATTCGATGAAAAAGGACCCGGATGCATAGGATGAGTAACAGGAAATTGCCAGGTTATAAATTTTTTTTAAAAAAAGTTCTAGACGTTGGGTTACATCCTGCCTTCCTTTCCATAAAGACCGTAAAATTTATTAGCGCACAAAATTTAACCTCTATCCCCATGAATGCTTTCACATTTAAAGAAAAAGAAGTGCTCGCCCTCGTATCCTCCGGGCTTACCACGAAGGAAATTGCTTCCAAGTTGAACATTAGTCACCACACTGTAGAGACACATCGTAAAAATCTTCTGCGCAAATGCGAGGCAAAAAATTCAGTTGAATTCGTTCAAAAGGCTTTCATGCAGCAGATGATTGCTATTTGATAAGTATAAGATTTCATCTCGTTGTAGGTTAATATTCGTCTATAGTTTGGTTGGGTTAGGCAGGCCTCGAACCGTAATTCGAGCCTGCCTTTTTTTTTTGCCGCATAATGCTATCATTTTTTTGCAAATAAAATATACCAATCGGTATATTTTGCTACCTTTGGCGCCATGACCAAGGCTGATAAAACGCGCCAGCATATCCTTGAAAAAACTGCACCATTGTTTAACCGAAAAGGATTCCACGGCACTTCATTGGCCGAATTGACTGCGGCCACGGGTCTTACAAAGGGGGCGTTGTATGGAAATTTTCAGGACAAAGAGGAAATGGCGCTGGAGGCTTTCCAGTATTCCATTGCAAAAGTCCGGGAAGTGGTGAAGCAGGAACTTAGTGGTGCATTGACGTGCAAGGAGCAGTTGATCGCCCTTTTGAGTTTTTATTCCAACTATGTATTTAGCCCTCCGATACCCGGCGGATGTCCTTTGCTCAATACCGCTATTGAAGTAGACGATCACCGTACATCTATGCGCCGGGTGGTGGTAAAGGAATTACACCATACCATTGGTTTCATACAGAATTTAATCCAGCAAGGAATAGAGAAAAATGAATTTCGCCAGGATATTGATCCTGCAGAAATCGCCTATACTTTTTTCTGTGCGGTAGAAGGGGCGTTAATGTTTTCGCGCGTAGAACGCTCGCGGGAGCCCATGGATATCATTGTTCAACATTGTAAAAAGATTTTAGATCAAATCAGCAAGTAAAATTATGCAACAACGCAGAGTAGTCGTCACTGGTATAGGGGCAATAACGCCACTGGGCAATTCCGTCCAGGAGTTTTGGAATAATTTAATAGGGGGTAAGAGTGGGGCTGCACCCATCACCAAATTCGATACAACCAAGTTTAAAACGAAATTTGCTTGCGAGGTGAAAAATTACGATCCGTTGAATCACTTTGAAAAAGCAGAGATAAGGAAAATGGATCCGTTCGCTCAATATGCGTTGGTAACTACCGAGGAAGCCCTAAAAGATTCAGGCCTGGCGTTGGACAAAATTGATAAAACGCGCGTCGGCGTTATTTGGGGTTCGGGGAACGGTGGCTTTTACACCTTCCAACAGGAAATCATGGAATACGCACGAGGGGATGGTACTCCACGAATCAATCCTTACTTTATTCCGAAAGTCATTGTTGACATCGCTTCCGGGATGGATTGCCATGAAGCACGGGTTTATGGGTTTAAACTTCACAACGGTATCGGCTTGCGCAACATCGACAACAGCTATTATTGATGCTATGAATTACATCCGGTGGAATAAAGCGGATATTATCGTAGCCGGTGGTTCGGAAGCCGCGGTTAATGAAGCCGGTGTTGGAGGTTTTGGGGCACTTAAAGCGTTGTCGACCCGGAACGATAGTCCACAAACAGCTTCACGTCCTTTTGATGTTGACCGCGATGGATTTGTGATGGGGGAGGGAGCCGGTTCGCTGATCCTGGAGGAGTATGAACACGCAATGAAACGTGGTGCAAGAATCTATGCAGAAGTGGCGGGAGGTGGAATGTCCGCGGATGCCTATCACCTGACCGCTACACACCCTGAAGGTTTAGGCGCTATGCTGGGAATGAAATGGGCGCTCGAAGATGGAAATCTGAAACCCGAAGATGTCGACTACCTAAACCCCCATGCTACTTCCACTCCTGTGGGAGATGAAAGTGAAATGAAGGCTGTTTTCAAATTTTTTGGCGAGCATAGAAAAAAACTTTTGATCAGCGCTACAAAATCAGCGACCGGGCACTTGCTTGGCGGTGCCGGTGCAATTGAAGCTATCATCTGTATCAAGGCGGTTCACGAAGGCATCATTCCGCCGACCATTAACACACAACATATTGATCCGGGCCTGCCCGAAGGATTGAACATTGTTTTAGGCAAAAACAGAAAACAAGATATCAGGGTTGCACTGAGCAACACTTTTGGATTTGGAGGGCACAACGCTTCGGCTGTATTTGTGAAGGTTTGAGTTTCTACTTGTCTCTCAAACTATTCATCACCTTGTTTGCAAAAACAAAGTCATCGAGTTCTTTTACGCCGGAATGGGTAATGTCTTTATTGGTGCCCACCCAAACATTTTGTCCTTTATAAATAAACATGATCCGTTCGCCAATACCCATCACGGAATTCATGTCGTGAGTAACGACAATAGTTGTGATATCGAGGTCTTCCGAAATATCCTGTATAAGTTCATCAATCAAGATGGAAGTCTGTGGATCCAACCCGGAGTTCGGTTCATCGCAAAATAAATAATTCGGATTATTTACAATGGCTCGTGCAATACCCACGCGCTTCTTCATACCTCCACTGATTTCGGAAGGCATTTTTGAGTTTACATTTTCAAGCCCAACACGTTTCAAACAAAAATTAACGCGATCAGTCTTTTCAGATCTTGACATTTGAGTGAGAACATCCAGCGGGAATCTCACATTTTGTTCTACCGTTTTTGAATCAAAGAGCGCACCACCCTGAAACAACATTCCCATTTCCCTCCGGATCTCAGTTTTAGTGGTTCGATCGCTGTCATAGAAGTCTCTGCCATCATAAAAAGTCTGGCCATGATCGGGTTTTATTAGTCCAACAATGCATTTTAGCAAAACACTTTTACCCGTACCGCTGGCCCCAATAATCAGATTCGGTTTTCCCTTTTCAAAAACCCCGCTGACCTCGCTTAACACAAGCTTGTCGCCAAATGATTTTGTTATATTCTGGATCTTGATCATTTCGCAAGGAGAAGTTGGGCCAATAAATAATCTGCTATCAAAACAGCAATAACGCTTGTTGTTACCGCCTGGGTCGTAGAAACCCCGACTTCAAGCGCTCCTCCCTGCGTGTAGTACCCTTTATAGGAAGAGATTGAAGCGACTAAAAATGCAAATACAACGGATTTAATGAGCGCAAATATAACCGTAAACTCATTGTAACTGGAACGCAAACCATAGACGTAATCAGTAGGTGTGATGATACCTGTAAGCGTGCCTGCCAGATAACCCCCTAACATGCCACAGACTCCGGCGATTATTACCAGCAACGGATACATCATGATAGACGCGACAATTTTCGGAAGTACGAGGTATGATATCGAGTTGATCCCCATTACTTCCAGGGCGTCGATTTGTTCGGTAATTCTCATCGTACCCAACCCCCCAGCCATACTGGATCCGACTTTACCAGCATAGATAACAGCGATGATCGTTGGTGCTAGTTCCAGAACAATCATTTCGCGAACTACCTGCGAGATCACATAGTCGGGAATAAAATCGCTCACCATATTATAAGCAGTCTGCACTGTAGTTACTGCTCCCATGAACGTAGATACCAGCGCCACCAAAAAAAGTGATCCCAGCCCGATGCTGATGCACTCTTCTAAAACAAGTTTATAATAAGTTTTGAAAGTTTCGCGGTTGGTGAACAGGTTTCCGAGAAACATGAAATACTTTCCAATCTCCTTGATCATAGATGCATTAAACGAGAGCAATTATTACCTTGCGAAAGATACCCAAAAAATTCACAAATAAAGTTCATGAATAAACTCATTGTCGTTACAGGAGGGACTAAGGGTATAGGCAAGGCTATCATTGAAAAATTTTCTCAACATGATTTTGATATCGTTACCTGCTCCCGTAATCAGCAGGAACTTGAGTTGCTAAAGACAACGCTTCATAAATTAAATCCATCGACCAACGTTTTTATTCAGACAGGCGGATCTCTCGGATAAAAATCAAACGAAAGGATTTTGTGAATTTGTCAGAATGCTTCAACGACCGATTGATGTACTGGTTAACAACGCGGGATATTTCCTGCCGGGACAAATTGTAACGGAACCGGAAGATACCCTGGAGAAAATGATCAACGCCAATGTTTACAGTGCCTACCACACGACACGCGGTCTTGCTGCCGAAATGATTACCAAAAGAGCCGGACATATTTTTAATATGTGTTCTATTGCCAGCATTAAAGCTTACCCTAATGGGGGTTCCTACGCTATCTCAAAATTTGCTTTGCTGGGATTTTCAAAATGCCTGAGGGAAGAACTCAAAGAATTTGGGATTCGTGTTACAGCCGTTATTGCCGGCGCCACGAAAACGGCAAGTTGGGAGGGTACTAATTTGCCCGATGAACGTTTTATGAAGGTCGAAGACATCGCCGATGCTATTTATGCCACTTATACGCTTTCTGACCGAAGCGTTATAGAAGAGATTATCATCAGGCCTCAGTTAGGGGATATTTGATGTGATCGGCGCTTCCGTTTGCTTCGCTAAAATCTGTCGACGACCGCCCCCGGACTGTGGACTTTTTCCAGTAATTTTACACCAAAGATTAAGCTGTGAATTCTCAAATCGCCTCCTTAAAGCAATATTGCAATAGCCTGATAAGCTACAGTCGCAGAAAAACAATTGAGGTGAAAATTGGCGACGTAGCCATGGGGGGAGACAATCCCATTCGGATACAATCCATGACTACAATCGATACCATGGATACGGCTGGCTCAGTGGAACAATCCATCCGGATGATCCAGGCAGGATGCGAATATGTTCGGATAACGGCACCCAGCATAAAAGAAGCGCAGAATCTCGAAGTCATAAAAAAGGAATTGAGGAAGCGTGGATATAATGCGCCGTTAGTAGCAGATATTCATTTTACTCCCAATGCAGCAGAACTCGCCGCGCGACTGGTGGAAAAGGTTCGTATAAATCCAGGCAATTATGCTGACAAAAAAAGATTTGAGACGATCGATTACACGGAGGCTTCTTATCAGGCTGAGTTGGACCGCATACGTGAAAAATTCATTCCGCTGGTCAGGATTTGTAAAGAGTACGGTACAGCCATGCGCGTTGGTACAAATCATGGTTCTCTTTCCGATCGTATCATGAGCCGGTATGGCGATAGTCCCATTGGAATGGTAGAATCCGCATTGGAATTCTTGAGAATATGTGAGGACGAACGTTATTACAATATTGTACTGTCGATGAAGTCCAGCAATCCTCAGGTGATGGTGCAGGCCTATCGCTTGCTGGTGCAAAAAATGGATGAAGAAGGATTGAAACCTTATCCATTACATCTCGGTGTGACCGAGGCTGGCGATGGAGAAGATGGCAGAATAAAATCCTCAGTTGGTATTGGAACTTTGCTCGAAGATGGTTTGGGCGATACCATTCGTGTCTCGCTTACAGAGGAGCCCGAAGCGGAAGTCCCGGTCGCTTATGAACTTGCGAACCGCTATGAGAAACGAATCCCTCATGATCCCATTCCGCCCATTGATCATTATCCGATAAATCCGTTCGAATATAATAGGAGAAAAACACGCGAGGTTTTGAATTTTGGTGGCGAGCACCATATCCCTCGTGTTGTCGCTGACTTTACCGCAAAAGAAAAAATCACACAAGCTTCTCTTTTTGCGTTGGGCTATCAATACTCTGTTCCATTGGATAAATGGAATATCGCTGACATGGCTTGTGACTATATTTTCCTGGGGGATCAAAAAATTGATTTTGAGATTCCTGGTACGCTAGGTTTAATCTATAATCACAAAACCTGGCTAATGCAAAAGGATCAGGAACGCGCCTATCCATTTATACGAGCTGAAAAATATCTCACTGGCGTAGAACAATCTCCTGTGTTAAATTTCATTTATGCGTTGTTGCCAGACGTTCAGGATGATCTGATCGACAAGTTAAAAAATGATAAAACTGCAGTGTTGTTTATCGATACTTACAACGGTCACGGTATGGCTGAGCAGCGAAGACTTTTTGTAACATTGATGAATAAAGGGTGCGATGTGCCCGTGGTTATCGGAAGAGCGTATCAGAATCTTACGGCCGAGCAATTGCAATTGTATGCTGCTACCGATTTTGGAGGATTGTTAGTCGATGGCCTTGGCGATGGAATTTTTATTGCAGCCGAAAATTGTGGTTCTGATAAGATGGTTAATGAAACGGCATTTAATATTTTACAGGCTACGAGAACGCGTATTTCCAAAACAGAATATATTTCCTGCCCGTCGTGCGGAAGAACACTTTTCGATTTACAGGAAACGACTGGAAAGATTCGTTCACGAACAAGTCACTTAAAGGGAATTAAAATCGGAATTATGGGTTGTATTGTTAATGGTCCAGGTGAGATGGCGGATGCTGATTATGGCTACGTGGGTTCCGGACCTGGAAGAATTACCCTGTATAAAGGAAAAGAAGTGGTGCGGAAAAATGTTCCAACTGCGAAAGCAGTGGATGAATTGATCAACCTTATTCGCGAGAACGGTGACTGGATTGAACCAGCTATTAATGGGCCAAGAAGTAATGGAGATTCGTAAACATGGAAGAACAAAAAACATCCCAACATCCATCGGACAGTAGTGAACAAAAGAAAGGCATTAAACAGTTCTTTCAATTAGGAGAAGTTGGTGGCTATTTTTTTCGAAAAAAGGATCCTTCCCGGCCCTCTGATGTCAATATCCGGATGATGCATGGCATTAACAAAATCTCTATCATTGTCTTCCTTTTAGGCGTTATATATATCGTCCTTCGAAGATTCCTCTAAAAAGTGGATATTGAGTCGTACAGGTCATATTGCCTTTCGCACAAGGGGGTAACAGAAGAATTTCCTTTTGGTGAAAGTGTATTGGTTTACAAAGTCATGGGTAAAATGTTCGCCCTTGCAGGCGTTGAACATTTTGAAAGCGTTAACCTTAAAGTTGACCCTGAAAAAGGGGTTGAATTGCGCGAACGATACGCCGCCGTGCAGCCGGGCTATCATATGAACAAAAAACATTGGATTACAGTCCTGATCGATGGGTCAATTCCCGATAGGCTTTTAAAGCAATGGATCGACCATTCGTACGATTTAGTGGCATCTGGACTCACTAAAAACGAGAAACGGGCGTTAGAATCTATGTAATTTGACTGTCAGGTGGTTACAAAACTCCAGTTTTGGGATTAATTCTATTTAAATCATTATTTTTGCTTGATTTACCCTTTTCATGGCCAGGCCATTTTTTGTTTTATTAAGTCTTAGCCTGCTCTTAAGCGCCTGCACACAGCGTATGATATGCCCTGCATATCAAAGCGCCTTTATTTACGATAAAAACGAACTTCGTAAGCGGTTTAGCTATTTCCAGGAGGATTCCACCCCTAAGATCTTGATGGCCAGCAAAACCAAATATTTGATTGCGGAGCCTATTTCCTATCGGAAAAAGCTTAGGATGATGCAGACGGTCGCAATGAAGCCTGTAAATCCGGTGGTACCTGATTCCCTGATCATGGGGAAGGATGACCTTATTGCTGAAATGGAGGGCGAAGAGGGCGAGGATGGCGTAGTGCCAGGTGCCGAGCTGGATTTGGCGGCCCGTT
This sequence comes from uncultured Bacteroidota bacterium, assembly GCA_963739105.1. Classification (GTDB taxonomy): domain Bacteria; phylum Bacteroidota; class Bacteroidia; order Cytophagales; family Cyclobacteriaceae; genus Chryseolinea. The sequence continues at coordinate 21,878 of CAVTZI010000033.1, forward strand.
CTGTCATAGACAGCACTTACATCGAAGATGTGCCACAGGATACTTCGCAAACCTATGCTGACAGTGTTTATGTGATCACTAAAGACAAAGAACTTCGGTTGCTTAAATATAATTTTCCTGACAGCCTGAAATTTGACGAAGCAACTGGAAGATATGTTTCTGAAACCCCTGAATACGTGGTACAAGATGTCCGGTTTAATGTCGAGCAGGATAACTACATGTGGTATCTCCGTAACAGTTTGGTTTTGCCAGACGTGAGATTATCTCAACTTCAGCAGTCCGCCCAGAAAGAAGCAGAGGCCAATGGCTCCAAGAACGTAAAAAAGAAAGCTGGTTTCTTTGCATTCTTCAAGAACCTGTTCAAGAAGAAAGAGAAGGAGGAGATCGATACCACCGAGCACACACAGCCTAAGGCAAGCGACGATTTTGACTACGTTGAAAATGATTCCATTGAACAACATCAGCAAGATTCAATAAGGGCTGCGCAACCTGCCGAGAAAAAGGGATTGTTTAAAAAGAAAAAGAAAGACGAGGCTCCATTGGACGAAGCCGTACCAGCGGAAAAACCAAAAAAGAAAAAAAGAGAAAAGAAACCCGATAGCTGATGCCACTGCAGAACCCGAGAAGGACGCTGTGAAGGAAGATGCCGAGGAGGAAGATGTTGAATCATTCTAACCACGCAAAATATTTTTTAACCAGGGCTGCCTTCACCATAAGATTGTTAGCGCTAACGACAAATAAATTGCAGCCTCCTCAATTGTTTTTGAGGGAAAACCAATGAAAGCATAGCCACTCTTGAATTGAATTGTTTAACACGAAATTATAGACTTTGGAACTGATTAAAACCCTCATCGATTTTATACTTCATATTGACCAGCACCTGGTAGAAATTGTTAGTAACTACAAAACCTGGACCTACCTGATTCTTTTTCTGATCATTTTTGCGGAGACCGGTTTGGTCGTTACACCTTTTTTGCCCGGGGATTCTCTTCTGTTTGCTGCCGGGGCCATTATTGCAAAACCCGACAGCAATATGAATATCGTGGTGACCTGTCTCTTGTTAATTGTCGCTGCTATTTTAGGTGACCTTGTCAACTATCACGTAGGAAAATTCATTGGGCACAAGGCATTTAGCGGTAAGTATAGATTCCTGAAGAAAGAATATCTTGAAAGAACGCAAGAGTTTTATTATAAACATGGGGGAAAAACAATTATCTATGCGCGTTTTATTCCCATTATCAGAACCTTTGCTCCCTTCGTGGCAGGAATCGGAACGATGAGCTATCTGAGATTTGCCACCTACAATGTAGTAGGAGGAATAGCCTGGGTTTCAAGTTTTCTATTCTTGGGTTATTTCTTTGGTGGCCTGCCTGTGATAAAGGATAATTTTACCTACGTGATTTTCGGAATCATTCTCGTTTCCGTGTTACCCCCGGTGATTGAAGTTATCCGCGAAAGAAGAAAGAAAGCTGCGAAGCAGGGAGTAAAAAATTAGCCTCTAATTTTTGTTCCAGTAGATTTTCAAATTGTGTGTTGCTCTTCCGGCGGCAATAATATCTTTTTTTCCATCGCCATCAAGATCTGCTAATTGTAAATCTTCGCAGGCAATTCCGTTATCATCAATCCAAAAATCCTTCCATTGATTTTCCTGATTCTGTAGACATGAACAACTTGATGCCTGTTTTTTTCTCTGCATCCGGCTCGCGCCAACCGACGACAATTTGATCCTGGCCAGTTCCAAGCAAATCATGCACTTGCAAGGGCATGCCCTTGATTCAGAGCAGTAGTCAGTACGTTCCGCGGCACCTTCTTATTTTTCCGGAATATACGGTAAGTTGGTTTCCGTGCATCGGTTGAATTCCGACTACGAAATTTTCTGACGGCCGTCCAACCCTGACTTCTCCAAAACTTTCGCCCTGAACAAACCATTCCCCTGTTGAAATGGGAGACCACTTTCCTTTTTCAAAAGCCAATACCTTGATGCCTTCTTTGCCACCGATATAAAGCAGTTCGCGCTTGCCGTCAGGAACCACATCAAAATTATGGGTTAGATGCATGGAGTGATCAATACTCCAATGCTTCCAGGGCATGCTTGGATTCTTGGGCATTTCATACGCAAGCACATTGACAGGTTCACCTTCGCCATTTTTATTTCCCACGCCATGAAGTGGCAGTACGATCAATTGAAATTTGTTTCCTTCTGTTTTCACCCATCGCATTCTGTGAATCGTGGGCTCATGATAAAGTTTACAGGAGTCCACGACTGCGTTGGGTCACGAGGTCTGATAAGGAAATGGACGGATCCCGATTTGGCAGAATCAGAGGTTTCGCCTGGATTCCATTGTGCTCCAACCGCTACTTCGACTTTTCCGTCCCCATCAATGTCTCGGGCAGCAATGCATACATTATCCGATGCGCGTTAAATTATCGACCATTACAAATCGTTTCCAGTCGCCATTGCGATACCAAACGAATTGTTTCTTATCGGCTAATAAGATATCAGGTTTTCGATCTCCGTCTACATCGCCAATTGCCAGACCATATCCGATCGCAACATTGTCATCAATTACCTGCGACTGAAATTTTGGTTCCTTTTGCAAGGGTTGGAAAAAGCTGAAGAGGAATAGTGATAGAAAGAAGCTATTCATAAAGGTCAGAATTTAGAACTTTTAATTGATCTTTCTCGTTAAAACTTCCCGAAAGTTTCAAACTTTCGGGAAGTTGTATAACTTTCGGGAAGTTGTTTCAAACTTTCGGAAAGTTAGAAGGTGTTAATCAAACAAAGTCAAGTTACCAAACTGATCTGCTGGCGGCGTTGGAATGATCAGCGATGGAACATTCATATTCGCGTTATTAATTCTCGGCGAAACCGGATAATGATTCATTCGATCAGGTGCATAAGGAACCAGAATCTTCATCAAATCATTTTCACTACTATGATTGTCCAACCAGATCTCTTCGTTGTCTTTGGTAAATATCACGGGCATGCGCTCGTGTATGGTGGCCACAATCCCCGAGGACTCAGTGGTAATGATCGAAAAGGTATGAAATTCATTTCCATCGGTGTCCTCAAATTCTTCCCATATTCCGGCAAATGAAAATAATTCCTGATCGTTGGTTACGAGCCGATAGGGTATGGAAGTTTTTTTTCCCAACTTTTTTCCACGCATAAAACCCATCCGCCGGAATCAGGCAACGATTTTTCATCATTCCTTTTTTTAGTACGGGTTTTTCGAGAATGGACTCAGCGTGTATATTAATGATTTTTTCACTCAGCGTTTTATTTTTTGACCATTCGGGCGAAGTACCCCAATAAAATGTAGAAACACCCGAGGACGATGCAGTAATTACCGGCAGCAGTTGAGTAGGGGCGGCATTAAAATTTGGGGCATATGTATCCAGAACATCGGTACCGAATCGTTGTTCAATTTTCGCGGGAGATGCTGTGATACTGTAACGCTCGATCATAAACTGAGGGCTGCCCTTAAATATCGGTTGTCAAAAAGGAGAGTGCGCGCTCTTCCGACCAATATAAACCATTTTTATTGAATTGAGCGAAACCAACGTGCCCTCCGTGCTGTGGATTTTCAAATTTTACATAAGTGTGATTCCTCAATGTGCTTATGGGATAGCACAGTTCACTTAAAAAAGGGTCATTCTGTGCGTTGACAATAAGTGTTGGAATCGAGATGGATTCAATAAAATGAATGGAGCTGCATTTATTGTAATAGTCCATTGCATTGTGAAATCCGTGAAGGGGTGCAGTATATCGGTCATCAAAACTCATCAACGTGTTAATTTTTTCAATGCCTTTCAGATCGAGGCCCGCAATCACTTTTGATTTTTGGATCACTTTATTTTTCAGACTCTTTAAAAAACGCCTGGAGTAAACCATATTACCAGGCTTGGAAATTTTCAGACAGCTGGTATAAAGGTCCAGTGGCGTGGAAAAAACAACCGCCCTCTTAATTTCTGAATGCGGATTTCTTTCTCCCAGGTATTTTAGTGTGAGATTTCCGCCAAGACTAAAACCAATTAAGGAAATTTCCGTGTAACCATTTCGTTGTGCATGTAGTACCACGGACTCCAGATCATCCGTTGCACCGCTGTGATAGAAGCGCAGCTGCTTGTTCATTTCGTCACTGCAGCCTCGGAAGTTCCAGGCGATCACATCAAATCCTTTTCCAGAGAAAGCCTTTGCCATTCCTTTCATGTACGCGCGACTGGAATTCCCCTCAAGTCCATGAGAGATAATGATTAATTTTTTTGACCCTTGCCTAAGCCAATCAAGGTCAAGAAAATCATCATCGGGGGTAGCAATTCTTTCACGCTGGTAATTAAGCTCGACATTTCTAAAAAGCGCGGGGTAAATTGTTTCCAGGTGTCCCGAGAAAAGTAACGATGGTCGCTTATAATTCAACGTTATGGTTTTAACCCTATGCTTTTCCTGCAATAATTTTAAGATGTCCCAGGTGGTGTTCACCATGCCATGCATAAAGCGCGATGAGCCTGTCGAGGGGAACATGCTTTTTAGTATCGGGATGGATAAATTCTTTCTTTAGATCCTCCGGCTTGATAAGCTTCATTAATGCAGTCCATTTTACATGGTGTGCTTTTAGAAAAGAAATCGAAATTACAGGATCAAGTTTTGTTTCAGGAGTCTCTGCCCAGGCTTTTTCATCATACGCTTTTATTAATGGCGTAGATTCAGTGAGCGTCCATTTAAATCGCATGTAGGCATTCAGATGACTATCGGCCATGTGATGCACGACCTGCCTGGCAGTCCATCCGCCATCACGGTATGGTGTTTCCCAATGACTTGAAGTGAATTTACTGATAAGCTTTTCCACTTCCGCTGGAATCCTTTCGATTCTTGCAATATTGGATTTCACTTCGGCGTCTGTATACGATTCTTGTGGAGCAAATTTGCCGATGGGGTATCGAAGTGTCATCGTCATTCATGGAATTCTTCTTTAGCTTTTTTTCGCCGGTTTCTCACCCGTATGTTCACCATTTCAATCAACAGTGAAAATACAATAGCAAAGTAAATATATCCTTTGGGAACTTCCTTGTGTAGTCCTTCCAGAAATAACATAAAGCCAATCAAAATCAAAAATCCCAGTGCCAGTACTTCCATCGAAGGGTGCTTGTTTATGAATCCGCTGATGGCTCCCGAAAAAATAATCATGATCCCAATGGAAAGAACCACCGCGATGATCATGATAAGGACTTGGTCGGTTAGTCCTACTGCTGTTAGAATTGAGTCGAACGAAAAGATGATATCCAGCAGAATAATTTGAACGATGATACCAACGACGTTAGCTTTTCCGCTCGCTGGTTCCATGGCTTCCTCTTCACCTTCCATTTCATGATTGATTTCACGCGTACTCTTAGCAATTAAAAAGAGTCCGCCGAAAATAAGAATCAAATCTCGTCCGCTGATCGGCATTGGCTCCTGGAAAATTAGCGTGCCGGGAATGGTGAATAAAGTTTCTTTGAACTTCATGACCCAGGTAATGGTAAGCAGCAGGAGTATTCTCACAACCATCGCGAGGATCAGGCCCATGTTGCGGGTCTTTGAACGTATTTCTACGGGGAGTCGGTTAGAAACAATGGAAATAAAAATGATATTGTCGATACCTAAAACAACTTCAAAAAACGTCAGGGTAACTAAAGCGATCCAGGCCTCTGGATGAAGGAAAATTTCCATTAAACATTTAAGATTAAGCTCTAAAAATAGAACAAGTAATAGTATCCTCCAAAGCCACCCCTAATTATAAAAGCAGGTTAAAGTTTGACGTCCGCAACTATCACTTAGAGCGTTATGCTTGTCGACGACCAAGCGCCTCAACGTCCTAATGGACGTTACATTTTATTGTCACGAAAATATATTTTCCACTGGTTGCGATAAATCGAGGAAACTTAGCTGGTAAATTCTAACAGGAATGATTTCAACGATTCGGGCGACCGGGCGGAGTCGCCTTCGATAAAACGAAAATTTTGGTTTTTCAAGGTTTCTTTGTTGGCGATACCATCATGGGGTGCCAAAATTGCTTTAGCGACAATCGGTTTTTTCCTTCCAAAGCCTGGTGCCTTCATGATATCCAACGCTTTCATACGAACCCATTGTTCGTTTGTTTTGCCTTTATAAATGATAGCAGCATCAAGAGCACGTAAGTTTTCCATATGTTTTATGCGTTGCTCCAGCAGTTCTCCATTGAATGTTGGTATTAGTACATGAAAACCACATTTTTCGATCACGTCAACATAAGGCTTAACCTCATCGTGGTCCTCCTTCTCATAAAGTAGATAAATAGCGCGACCTCCTGTTTCTTTGACGCCTTTTCGGTCGATTGATTCGAGGAGTTCTTCCCGTATAATATTTTTGAAATCTTCCAGTGGAGTTTCCAGAATTTCTGCTCCTTCTTGTAATTCAACGTCACGTTTAATTGTTTCAATAAACCCCTTTTGTCGCTCACTCGTAAGGGACAGATTCGGGGAGATCCAGATTAACCGTTGGAACGTTGCATTTTTCTTACTCGCTTCCTGACTTTTTTCCGCAGCAATCACATGTTGAAGGTCTGCCACAGAACGCGAACCGTTCTCCGGTATCTCACCATAATTGTTTCCAATCAAGTGAATTGACATACTACAATCTTCGAGATCCCTCCTGACAATCCTTTCTATTTCGCTTGAAGCGCTCGGCAATGCTTGGGTCGGTAATACAGTATATCCATTCCGTTGTAACTCGCGCCTGATAATGTTTCGTTGAACGGACAGGTCATGACCTACTTCGGCCAGATATACGATCTTAGGGTTAAATAAATTCTTTACGACCGGGTCCGATGAGCCCTGCTTAAGTTGAAATAGTATTTCGGCGATATCATAGCTTAAGTCTACTATTTCCATCCAGTATTGACGCTCTGCACCCGGGCTAAAATAACTTGAATACTCTTTGATTTCACTTGAATCGGGATCAAGTTGATACAAATCATGGCCAATTAGCGGTCGCAATAATTCAGGTTGTTCGTTGAGCGCTACTGGAAATTTACCAACCTTAAAAATTCTATGCGGATGCGTTCTTAGTGGCTTCACTAAAGCGAGACAAATGTTCAACACACGTGGTCGACTTTACAAAGGCATCGGATAAAACTGGAATGAGAACCGCGACATTATCCAGCATTGGCGAAGTCATGGTGTCATATTCTCCCTTGAGTAAAATTTTTGGTTTTTGAGTCAACACCTGATTGAGCATGAACTCCAGGAACTTTTTGAATTGCGACACCCAGCCTGCCTCACTGTTACCAGAAGGCTCATTGTCAGCGTCTGCAAAAACAATAAGGATGTCAATATCTAAAGCCATGAGTTATTCATATTAATTAAAGCGTATTGTCGAAGTCAATTTATCCGATTATTGGTGACAACCCTGAAGAATAATCGTCATCAAATTGCTTTCAAAGCAAGACATCTTACGCTGGATTCAAATTTTGTCTTTAGGTTAGTTTGGTCATAATATCGAGTACGTGCTTAAGCGATATGGTCCTCATATCGAGTTAATTCATACATGAAAAAAGGCGACCCTGGTGTGTAGTTTAGGTTTTATTTCAAAATAAAACATGAAGCTATGTCAAATTTTTAAATCCATAAAGCACTTGTAAGATTAGGAGCGAATATCAACATTCATATGGCTCATCTTTTTGTAGTATTGAATTAAAATTCGATTTACCATGATGAAAAGTGCTCATATTCTGTGGTTTATATTCCTTGTTTCCTTGACTTCAGGGTTTGCCCAAGGAAGTAAGTCATTGGCTGATGCAGATCGTTTTTTTAGCGTTAGGAGTTATGACATGGCATTGGGTAAATTTTTAGAGGCAATAGCAGGCTGGTGAAAAGGATCCTATGGTGCATTACAAGACCGGCGTGTGTTACCTGAAATCTGAAGAAACAGACAATCAGATCAAGGCGATACCGTACTTTGAATTTGCCCTCGCCAACGGAAAAGGTATGCCTCCATCGCTGTATTACGATCTTGGCTCGATCTACCTCAAAGATGAAAATATTCAAAAAGCGTTAGAAAATTTTAACAAGTTCCGCGAGGCTAGCAGCAAAGCTGATAAGAAGGCAATGGCCATGGCCGATGAAGCCATTCAAACGTGTCACAACGCCGTTGCGCTGATGTCCGTGCCGCGCGACTTTACGGTGCATCATTTCAATTCCATTATCAATTCCAAGTATACCGAGTATAATCCGGTATTGTCGGCGGATGAGAGTGTCATGGCATTCACTGCGCTCAGACCAAATACTGGTAAAACACGAACCGGTGATAAATTCATCGAGGAAATATATATCACCTACAATAATTCAGGTGGATGGACGGAGCCGAAAGTTGTTCCAGTAGCACACGATTACAACGTAGGGACTGCTGGTATTGCTGCAGATGGACAAAAAATGCTGATCTTCATGGGCGGATCAACCGATCCGGGAAGTCTCTTTCAGATAACCAAAGCTGGAGAAACATGGTCAAGGCCAAGCTTGATTACACCAACTATTAATACTCCTAAATTCCTTGAGTCGACGGCAAGTATTACGCCCGATGGAAAAACAATTTATTTCGCCAGCGACCGTGGTAATGGGCAAGGAGGTTTGGATATTTATAAAACAACGATGCTGGCGAATGGATCGTGGGGCCCGCCCGTTAACCTCGGGCCTGAAGTTAATACAAAGGCAAATGAGGATGCTCCGTTTATCCACCCTGATCAAAAAACATTATTTTTTACTTCCGATGGTCATAACACGATGGGTGGCCGCGATATTTTTGTTACACGGTTAGTGGGCACCAAGTGGAGCAATCCTGAAAACATGGGATATCCGGTGAATACCACCGTAAATGATAATTACTTCACATTGCTCGCTGATGGAACACGGGGATATTTTTCCTCGGATCGCAAGGGTGGAATGGGTGGTCAGGATATTTATTATATCGACATGCCGGCGGAATCGGCAGATATTCCTTTGACCATGATCAAAGGAAAAATTCTAAATGCTGAAACGGGCAAACCAATGCCTACTAAAATTTATTTGATTGATAACAAGACAAATAAAAAACTTGATTTCGTTTATGATCCCGATCCTGTAACGGGAAATTACCTTGTTATTTTACCACCAGCGAAAGATTACGATATGGTAATAGAATCCGAAGGTTTTCTGCCATACACGCTGAACATCAATATACCAAACCAAACCTATTTTTATGAATTGTATCAAATGATCAACCTTAAAACAATTCGGCAATTCGATGTTGTGGTGGGTCAGGAAGTGCAAGTGAAGAACGCTTTCTATGATACAGATCAGGATGTCAAGGCTGACTTACGCAAGACACATGAGGCGAAATTGGTGCAGGGTGGAGGGGTAGATGTTTATGATATGATGCTGGATCTCATCTCCTCACAGGATAAAGAAGGTATAAATTACTTGACGGATCTGATCGAAATGAAGAATCCAATTGAGGATGTAAATTTTGATGAGAAACAAAATTCGAGGATAGAAGTGGCTACCCGAACTTATTATTATGATGAAAGCGATGAAAGCAAGTTTGAGCAAAAAAATGTAGGCGGTAAAACTATTTTTTCATTGCCTACTTTTATGGTGAAGGACGAAATAAAAAAACAAAAGGAGCAACCAAAAGCCGCGACATTTGACAAAGGGGCGCTGGCAAAATCTGCAAAGATTTATTTTGATGCCGGTAAGAGCGACTTGAAAGCGCAATATAACAGTCAGCTCGATGCTATTCTTTCAGAGCTGAATAAGTATCCGGGCCTTGGCGTTGAAATTTTGGGTTTTGCTTCCGCAGAAGGAACGGAAGAATTAAATCGCGATCTTTCCAACAAACGCGCCATCTCAGTATTGGATTACATCAATCATAAAGGAATTGTCAGGCGAAGGATTGTGGCCAAAGGATACGGTGCCACAAAAGATCAAACGTCGACAAAAGAAGAAGGGAGAAGAGTGGAGGTAAACATTGTCGATTTGAATGCTCTCGCAGCCAAGAATTAATGTTTGGAGCGAAAACCATAGTAAACAATCACAGGTAGTTTCATACCGCCGAGTCTTTGAGAACAAGTTAGGATAAGGAGACAAAAGAAAAATAAACGAAATACGTTTACTTGTTATAGTGGTAAACGACATTCGTTTATTAGGTTGTGTGGGTGTGACTGCTAAATCATAAATACTTGAACTTATAAATGAGTGACCTAATATGAGGAAAGTCAGTTTTATACGCATTATCAATTATTTTAACATGGATATTCACTTTTGCGAAGGACCAGACTAGTGGAAAAAACAAGCTTACTAGACGTAAGTGACGATTTAACTCGGACTGAATTGCCCCAACGCTGGAATTTACAGATTGCAATGCTGGAAGGTTGAATAAAACCTGGCTTTTGCTTGTAGTATGCTCCTAATAATGGAATCTTTAAATTTACATTGAATTAGAAGTTGCGATAAATGTGAAGTAGGTTTTTCAAATGCAAAAGATAATCGAACGGTTATCTACAAAAATCATCTTGACAATATTCCGGAATTACTTAGGGATGGTCTAGATAATTCGTTAAAGAAATCAATTAAAACATTCAATCGCAAAAACAAGAAAGATAAATTTGGCTTTGCAACCTCAGAAGATGCTTTGACTTGGAGTTTTTTTAAATACTTTGTTGTTACGAACAAATATGCTGATTTATTAAAGTTATTGAATATTGATAGCGCGGAGACACAATTTGATATTTATTTGTGGGGAACAAAAATTAATAATATAGATAATGAATCTGAACTAATCGACAGGTTTATTAAAATCTCTGAATCCTTTAATGAAACACCTTCGAAAAGAACAGAACCAGACGTAATCATAGATCTATCAGACAAAATTGTTTTTATGGAAGTAAAATACTTAAGTCCAAATGAGATTACGTCAGATATTAAGAAATTCAATAAATATTTAATCCAGATATTGTACAGCGAATTATGTTGAAAGTGGTTATGTTAACTGGGTTGCTTCTATATATTGCGAAGGATTCGATTAAGGGAGTTAGCTTTGGCAAATGGATGATGGGCGTTATAGGTTAGCGATTGCAGTTAATCCTAGTGAGAGCGGTTCTTTTAAGACTTTTTGCACGTAATTTATTTTTAATCATTTGGGCGGTGGATATTAACAGTGTTAGCCTCAAGTCAAGAACCCAGAAGACTTGGAGATAAAAGTGTAAAAGATATTTTGGTTGAGAAAAAGACGAAAACGTCACTTAGACATATTCGCCTCATGGAACAATATGCAGCACTTTAGATAAATTCGCCGATTGATTTTCAAAAATAAATTTGAGTGGACTTAAAGTTATTTTCCATAGCCCACGTAGCACTTGGCGTAACACAAAAAGGTATGCAGAAAAAATAAAGGAAAAATTTACCGCGACACAGTTTGGCGCACTGACTTGACACCTTTGCAAACACAATTCAAATTTTACTGAAATGGAAAAGTCAACAGAAGTTAAAAATTCAGAGCTTTTGAGAAATCTGATTTACAAAGGTGCAATAGACAAAAAGCTCGTTCTTACCAAGACAGTTGTTTCGGACAGAATCGGCGATGAACTTTTATAATTGAAAAACTGGGCTTTACAGGCCATTATAAGAATCAATTTCCACTACCAAATGATGTGGATACGATTCATTGGAACTCATAGAGATTATGACAAGATAGACGCGAACAAAATTTGACAATTATGAAACTAAGGCCAATAAAGACTAAAAAGGAACTACTCCAGGACAAGTTATTAATGCGATATGACTAGATACGTATACTGGTACTGACAACATATAGTGAACGTTACACGATGCGGCCAACAAGATGTTTATGCCAGCTGCGGGTGACGTAGTTCAGACGAAATAAGCTTATCTGAGCATCTAGTTCGGCCAAGTGGACAGGATGAGCTTCGAAAACTCGCATGCACGTTCCATAAACACGAGCCGTTGTACGACTATTTCCCCATCGGACTTCCTTTGGAATCAACAATGAACTATCGCCATAACTCAAAAACCTGTATCCATTACTAGGGCTTCCCCATAAATCTTTTTCCAATCTTCTCCAATAAACGCCGCTACCAATAGGATCAGGGTTGATCCTGGCTGGTGGAAATTTGTGATCAGGGACTGGCATACTCTAAATGTATAACCAGGTACAATATAAATCGAAGTTTCACCAGTAATGCTATTTTTATTGTTCTCGTCCATATACTTCAAGACAGCGGAAAGAGCGAAGCAGTTGCGGGTAATTCATTTTGTGTATAGGGATCCTGTTGTGAAATATCGAAATGTCGACTTGGGGTCTTGAATTAATTTTACGCCGTACCAGTAGAGACTTTCCAACGTACGAAGAGAGGTTGTGCCAACGGCAACCACATTTGTGGCCTTTAAGAGATTTTCAATATTTTCCCGGCTGATAACGACTTGTTCCTGGTGCATTGGATGCTCCAGTGCATTTTTAACCTTGATCGGTAAGAAAGTTCCAGCGCTTACATGAAGTGTAACAAAGTCAGTCGAGATATTTTTTTTCTTTAGCGATTCAAATACTGCTGGCGTAAAATGCAAGCCGGCGGTTGGCGCCGCTACTGCGCCTTCGTGGGCGGAGTAGATAGTTTGATATCGTTCTTTGTCAAGTTCTTCGGCATTTCTTTTCAGGTAGGGTGGTAGCGGCGTATTTCCTATGCGTTGTAAAATTTCGCCAAATGTAAATTCGCCATTCCATGTAAATCGGACCACGTTCTCGTGACGTTCTTGCAAGGTTGCTTCCAGATCGATTTCTCCGATCTTAATTGAAAGTGATGTGTTATTGGTCCAGCGTTTTAGATTTCCTATCGCACATTTCCAGGAGCAAGTGTTGGTAGATTGCATCACTTCCAAGCAACAGCGAAGACGGTGTTAACGGTGCGAGCAAAAAGATCTCAATCACTGCACCGGTTTCTTTTTGAAAAAGGAGGCGTGCCGGGATTACTTTCGTCTGATTAAAAAACAGTGACGACCCTGCTGGCAAATGTTCGGCAAGGTTCGTGAATTGTTCATGCGTGGATTGTGCCTTGATCGTAGACCAGAAGTTTTGATTGATCGCGTTGGGCCAACGGATATTGAGCAATCCTTTCCTGCGGCAGGTTGTATGTGTAGTCATCGACATCGATCTTCATGCTATTAAAAAGTTCAAAGTTAATTCTAAAACGTTATTTTCGGCATTCGATTTTTTATGCAGCTTCGGGCATCATATTTCAAAAAGGTTTTTGAATTTAATTTTAAGGCAAGGACCTCTCGCGGACTGAATGGAGGACAAGGTCTCATGGTTTATTAAATTATGGGATGAACGAAATCCCAGCAGCTTTGGCATCGGCGAATGCGGCCCTCTGCCGGGTCTAAGCCTGGATGCGACAAATGATTTTGAAGGCGTGTTGGACAAGGTTGTTGCCGACATAAATGACTTCAAGTCCGAAAGGACCAGAGCATTCCAATCCTTCAATAATAGCCAAGCAGTTTAGAAAAAATTGTGTCTCCAGATTTTCCAGCGATCAGGTTCGGTGTAGAAACAGCTTGGCTGGACCTGCAACATGGTGGCAAGCGTATTATCTTTCACAATGATTTCTTATCAGGAAAGCCAATTCCAATAAATGGATTGATATGGATGGGAAAATCCAATGAAATGGTCGAGCAAGTGCATAAAAAAGTTGCTCAGGGATTTCGATGTATCAAACTAAAAATAGGAGGGCTGGATTTTGAAGAGGAATGCGATGTGCTGCGCGAGATCAGAGGACATTATCCGTCCAGCGATGTTACGATACGACTGGATGCCAACGGAGCATTTCGCCCAGACGGAAGCTTTATCAAAACTACAGCTGTTGAGCAAATTTGATATCCATTCCATCGAGCAGCCGATCAAAGAAGGACAAGCTGAAATGCGAACCCTTTGTAAAAAATCACCGATACCAATAGCCTTGGACGAGGAGCTTATTCGTCATCAGCTGATTGATAGCAAACGAAAACTATTGAAAGATCTTCAGCCTCGCTTACATTATTCTCAAGCCCACGTTGCACGGCGGAATCAGCGGCTGTGAGGAATGGATCGATCTGGCGACAAGTATGGGAATTGGTTGGTGGATAACCTCCGCGTTGGAGTCGAATGTTGGTTTAAATGCAATCTGTCAGTATACGGCGAGTCACACAGATAAGCCTTCCGCAAGGGCTGGGTACGGGTGCCATTTATCAAAATAATATCGATTCACCCTTAACGGTTTCTGACGGGCACATTTTTCATGACAATTCGAAGCCCTGGAACCTTGACTCCTTTATTTCCTGAAAATTGCCGGTCTGTCAACGGCGTGACATTTTCTTTTTCATCAGTCCGATATGTTTGCTGCATAAAACATCAAACATCATGGAAAAAGTATCGCTATCCTTGTATTGGTCCGCCCGGCTAATATCCGTCATTATTCTTGCGCAGACCCTCTTCTTTAAGTTCTCCGGGGCAGCGGAATCGATCTACATATTTACAACGGTAGGCATGGAGCCCTGGGGTAGGATCGGTATTGGAATATTGGAACTTGTTGCCGCGGCTTTACTGCTGTTTAATAAGACTGCATGGTTTGGAGGCGGCCTGGCACTGGGCCTAATGTTGGGCGCGATAGGAATGCACCTGACCAAGCTTGGTATTTCTGTTCAAGGCGATGGGGGCTATCTTTTTTTTCTGGCCGTATTGGTTGCAGTGTGCAGCGCTTTCGTATTGCTTCGAAACAAAGCTAAAGTTGAATCCGTCATTCGATTTCTGGCAGCGCGCCTTCGACTGACCACTAATTGATCTCTTTCAGCGCATTATCCAACTCAGCTTTAAACACATCCTGATTTAGGCTGCTCTTCAAACCTTCGATCAAGAAGTTAGGAACCTTTTGATTGGTGGAAATTTTGCCTTTGATTTCGCTGATCATGTCCAGAGCATTGTTTTTTTCAGGGAAATCAGGCTGAGATTTTACCTTATTCTCCAAGGCATCCCAGGCGGCGAGACTTTTTGCCGGTTGTGCAGCGATTGGTTTCTCCTCCACAGGAGCCGGGTTGGTCATGCACGCGTTGTACTCGTCAACAATTTGATGCAAGTCTTTTTTATTTAAGACATCATTGTCAATTTTTTTCACCAGTGCAGGACAATCGTCAAGAAATTTTTTCATTCCCTTTTCAAAGGTGAGATTGGGCACTTCAATTCCGTCGCCATCTTTTTTTAAGAGCCACAATCCATCGTAAGTGGTTTGATTTTCTGCTTGAAATGAAAGAATTGACAAGTATCCTGCCTTTATAAGTTTCATGAACGTGTATCCATTGGGTCCTTTTACCGGTTGATAAATGTCACCATTAAGAGAATACGCCTTAACTTTAAAAAAAGGATAGATAACTTTCTTTTTACCAGGTTCGGTTACTTGAACCTTTCGTTCTGATCCATACGTAAGCGGTTTGATTTCTCCTCTAATAGTATCCCCTTGCAGCGTTACGAAAAAATCCTGCGTGTATGCGTTTGTAAACAACAGTAGAATAAATGCAGTAAAAAAAAGTCTTAGAATGTTCCTTTTCATGAAAAACGAAGTTTGAGACCGGAAAGATAAGCGATAAAATAAATCTCAATCAAGCAGGATTAAAATTATGGTGTGGCAATCGCCTGTCGAGCGGCATAGCAGATGAAACTCTTCATAAGCCGGTATTGCAAATATATGTTTGAATAGAGTTATTGCAGAAAATACGCCTGAAATATGGTAATGTACAATCCCAAGCAATGGTTTGCCCTGATTTTTCACTCTTATAGCCGCAGGGTGATGAGGAAGTTATTGCCAGCCCTGATTTTTATGGCTGTTTATTCGACGATCGTTTGTTACGTCGTGCTGCACTATTTCCGAATGCACAAGGCTGATTTTCAGCCCACTGTCGCCATGCATTCACTGTTGGGTATTGTCTTGGGGTTATTTTTGGTTTTTCGAACCAACACCGCCTACGACCGATGGTGGGAAGGAAGGAGATTATGGGGAGGATTGGTGAACAGCACGCGGAATTTTGCTATGAAATTAGGCGCGTATATCAGCCGGGAGAATCATGAAGAACGGGACTGGTTTTATAAAATGATCTCCAATTTTGTTTTTTCAGCAAAAGAAAATCTTAGAGGCGGTGTACAATTCGCAGAACTCGATCCGCCACCCGATGAAACGTTGATCAACGATCTGAAAAAATACAAACACAAGCCCAACCGCATCGCAGCATTGATGTATCAAAGAGTAAACGATCTTTATCGTGCAAAAAAAGATCACAGGAGATCATCTCATCAACCTGGATAAGGAGCTAAAAGATTTTATTGATATTCTCGGCGCTTGTGAGCGAATAAAGCATACTCCAATTCCGTATTCGTATATGATGTACGTTAAAAAATTTATTTTTATTTACATCATGACCTTGCCGTTTGGTTTTGCTACACAATCCGGTTACTTGACAGTAGCGATAGTTGTTTTGATTTCATTCGTACTTTTGAGCGTGGAGCTCATCGCGGAGGAAATTGAAGATCCGTTTGGCCGTGATATCAATGATTTGCCACTGGATGAATTAGCGGCGAAAATAAGGGATAATGTCCGCGAGATATTGCTCTAAAGATTGTTTTATTCCGTGAGGAAGTCAATGTCAACATTGAGCGGGTAGCGCATCAAATGTTCTAATGCTCGCTTTACGGTCATCTCTTCGAACAGGACGTGATAGAGGGTTGAAGTAATTGGTGCCCGAACTTTATAATAGTCTGCGCATTTTTTAGCGATTTGAACCGTGTTTATTCCTTCCGCGATTTCATCTGTACTGGCTAAAATATTTTCCAATGTCTCGCCTTGTGCTAGCCTGAATCCAACATTAAAATTCCGGCTTAGCGAACTATTGCATGTGGTTGCTAAATCTCCAATTCCTGCAATTCCCAAAAAAGCTTTGGTGTTACCACCCAGCGCCCTGCCGAGGTAAACCATTTCAACCATACCCCTGCTGATTAATAGTCCTTTGGCGTTTTCACCATATCCCATTCCGCTAAGCGCTCCTGCTGCAATGGCAATTACATTTTTTAAAACGCCCGCAAGTTCAACGCCGACGAGGTCATTGTTACCATATACCTGGAAATGATCATTCCTCAGAAGCCTTTTACCCACGTTGATCACTTCATTAAAATGACTGGCAATTACAGTAGCCGCAGGGTGGCCTTCCGCTAACTCTCTTGCCAGGTTGGGACCTGCCAGGCATCCTACACGTGCTACGACACTTTCTTCTACGATCACTTCACTCATCGTCTTGACCATGCTGCGGTTGAGCTTCGCCATGGTATCAATTGTTTGGCCGTCGGGCAACATGACGTCAAAGCCTTTGGTGCCATGAATCAGTAAGTGATAGGGATGGAGGTAGGGTGAAAGTTCTTTCATCATCGAGCGAAAGTGTGCAGATGGGACGATGGGAAAAATGATATCACATTGCTCGGCAATAGCGGAAAGGTTGTTCGTAGGTGTAATTCGCTCATGCATTTTATACCCACGATTTTCCCTTTTGGAGAGAATGTGTTCTACGACAGTTGCATTGCGGGCATAAAGCAGTACGTTACGTTGACGGGCCAGTAGGTTAGCGATTACGCTACCAAAGTTTCCTGCACCGATTACGCCAATCGGTTTATCCTTTTCAGACAAACTTTTCAAGGTCATAACCTACCAGCCTGTTATGATAATAATAAAGGGTGCTGAAATCTTTTGTGATAATATTACCATCCTTATCTATGAGCAACGGCCGCTTCAGGTGAAATATGCCAACGTTATCAAGTCCGTGCCGGATCACCAGATCAATCTTACCTTTCAGGTGGGTAGCATGATATATTTTGTTTTCAGCTTTCAGTCTATAGATTTCTTTTCTGACGCGCTTGCAGGCCGCACGGAACTCTTCATATTTTATTTCCTGGTCTTCTTCTGGCAGGCGTAAGCAATCCAAACAGGTCCAGGTTAGGATGTTTTTTTTGCCACAATTCAAAGGCAACAAAAGCAACAAGATGACTGGCGAAAACACGATTGATGCGATAATATTCGGAAACAATCTTCTGACTCAGCATCCGGGTATATTCATCCTCGCGTTGCTTGTCAATAGTAACCGTACCGTTGGAAATGAAATAGTCACGGGTATCTATAATTCTTCCATGCGCATCAAGGCTGTTGCCCGCATCATTCACATGGTTTCCGATAATATCAAGTCCCGGACCAATGGATACAGAGATATTGGATCCTTTTGTAAAAAACTTGAAGAGAAACTGCAGTAGCTGCCAGCTTCCGTACTTGTCTTGTTCGGGAAGGTAGCGGTCTTGTCCCTTGGAAGAAAGATAGTCGTCAATAAGATCAGGGGCCTCCAGAACGAAATGATAATTGAGGGTAACAGGTACGATGAAAATTTTGCGAACGGGTTCACCGAGCAGGAGTTTCCAGGTACAAATTACGTTGTGCCTCGATCGTAGAGCTCAACAGTCCGAGTTTTAATTGCTTTTCCAGTCTTTCCGGAACGAGACCTCGTTCCTCCTGGAAAGAAAATACTGTGCGCTCCTTTTTGAACGGCGAGCATCGAATAGAATTTCAATGTCTCCAGGTAGGGAGCATTTTTTTTCCTCCGATCTACTTTATATGCCCCGAGGCTATTCATGAAGTAAGCGAAGATCTTAATATTGAAAAGGTTCAATCCTGCTCCATATATAAAGGCCGGTAATCCGAGTGAATGGATGATCCAACCTATGAGAATTGAATCAAGGTTGCTGAAATGCGTGGGAACCATCACGATCGTTCCTTCCTTGGCGAGCTTACGAAGTTGTCCTACTTTTCCAACAATGTGAATTTTATCACGCAGTGAATAGCGGTTACGGAAGAAGGCACCGAATTTTTTTACACGCGCGCCATTCAGCAATCGCGCAAACCAGAACTTTATAATTTCGCGTGTAAGCCGGTACGAGGTTGCTTTAAAGTTTCCAGCGATTTCGTTAGCATACCGAAAAACTATGCGGTAAAGAATTTCATCAGCCTTCGCTTCCGATTCTTCAGGAGTCTTTGTCGAAAGCGCTACAACTTCATTTTTGATCGTGCTCCAGAACTTGGGCTCATCCGCAGGGTCAACTCGCCAGCGATTGCGCTTCATCCGCTGCTGTTCGCGATATACCGTAGCCTGAATCTCGTCGATAATTTGCTTTGGTGAAGGCCGGTTTTTTTTAATGTG
Organism: uncultured Bacteroidota bacterium; assembly: GCA_963739105.1. GTDB lineage: Bacteria > Bacteroidota > Bacteroidia > Cytophagales > Cyclobacteriaceae > Chryseolinea. Next base: position 41,189 of record CAVTZI010000033.1, read on the forward strand.
CGCAAAGGTCTTCTGCGCCACCTCCTCAATGAACTCTTTCCTGTTTTTACTAAGCTGGTATACCGGCCAATCAGGTATACCGTCCAGGATGGGTTTATATTGTTTGTTCTTATTTTTCTTCTCGACTACTTCCATGGGGGCTGCAAAATAAAACAAAATCCAGCAATGCTGGTAATTATAGCCTTTCCTGGGCCAATTGAAGGCTATTATCCATATCCTGGAAACGGTTTATAGCTTCCTTGATAAACGAATCATCTACAATTTTGTAAAGTTCGGCCTCCGATGTTATATCAAATTGATTGACTTTAAAGGTTTGTTCCAATAAACCCAATTCAAGCTTAATCAGGTAGCGATTATTCCAGGAGAATAGGGTAATCTTACAGACATCATGTGGAATCTCGCCTACAATACGCATACCGGTGGTGATTTTAGGTACCAAAGGTAAGCAAGCGATTATTAAGTAAGATACTTCCGGCGACTTCATCGTGGATTTATAAAATTGTTTTCTCGCCTAGTAAAGATCTGATCCTGGCGATTCAAAATTTGAGATGCAAGTCGGTGGTATAATTGCCAACAAAATGATAAAACTGTTGAACCACAAAATCCCGTGGAGGCTGTGGATTGTTGCTGATTTCTCACGAAAGGTAGTCGCTGTAGCCGATTCAGCGACAAGTATAAAAGATTTCCGCAATTTCAGACGAATATTAAATGTTCCGCGTTACTTTAAGGGAATTTTCCGGATACAAAACAAGGTTATATATTGTAACTTTATCGCTCTGTGAATGTTGATTAGAAACTTTACCGCATTGGTATGAAGCTGTCTCCTGCTGTGAGCAATGTATGGCGATTTGTTTTCGTCACTATGCTGTTCACTTTTTTTATAGTGATTGAATCGCAGGCAACGCATTTAAGGGCAGGCGATATCATCGTTGAAAGGCAGAACTGCAGCAGTCGCACATTTAAGATAACCGTCACGGTTTATACAAATACAGGATCAACCGTACGATTTGGTGGCGAGCAAGACATTCTAAACTTTGGTGACGGTACCTGGGAATTAGTTCCGGAAACTGAAAATACCCCACAGACCCGATTTGGATGCTGAAGGTACGGTTGCAACTGCATCGTACACTACCTTTCATACCTATCCCTCTACTGGTACTTATATTATCAGCTACCGCGAACCCAATCGCAACGAAGGCGTGTTGAACATGGATGCTTCGGTTAACACAACATTTTACCTGGAGACCGTTATTAAGATCGATGCGTTTCTCGGATGTAACAACACACCGAAGCTCCTGATACCGCCCATCGATCACGCTTGCCCTGGTGTTGCATGGACGCATAATCCTGGAGCTTTTGATCCCGATGGAGATAGACTGAGTTACGAATTAGTAGTTCCATACAGCGACAGACGCACTGAGGTTATTAACTACAAGGATCCAAACAACTCCAAGTTTTATAATAACTTCAATAATGCGAATGAGGAAGGAACAGGTCCAGCCGACGTTTTCAATAGATCCTGTTACAGGAACCATTACCTGGGATGCTCCCGGCGCTATTGGCGAATATAATATCGCTTTTCACATCATCGAATGGCGCTTTAAAAATGGCCAATGGGTTCAAATGGGATATGTCAGACGCGACATGCAAATTCTGGTTGATGATTGTGATAATGAAAGACCCGATTTGATATTGCCGCCCGATACCTGTGTGGTTGCAGGAACGATTTTAAACGAAACAATTTTTGGGTATTGATCCCGACAATGATAATGTTAAGATCGAAGCTTACTCCGAGATTTTTAATTTTCCCTCCAATCAATCGCCGGCAACTTATTCACCTGTTCCTAGGCGTAAATGATTTTCGACCTCAACCTGCCGGCAGAACTAAAATTCCAATGGAAAACAGAGTGTGTTCATGTTAAGGAACAACCCTATCAGGTAGTTTTCAAAATCACTGATGATCCGCCCAATGGACCTAAACTGGTTACGTTTAAGACATGGTTCATCACCGTTGTGGGACCACCTCCAGAGTGGGAAGCTGCCGAATTGAATTTAACCAACCGGTCTACTGAACTCGAATGGGATCCCTATTTCTGCCAGGGCGCTGAAACGATGCAGGTATGGAGAAAAGTTGACGGATCTCCTTTCGAACCTGATAATTGTCAAACCGGCATGCCTCCAGGATTAGGATATGAACTTGTTACGGAAGTTGGAATCAAGGACAGCAACCTGGTTCCTATAACGAGTTATATCGATAACAATGGTGGTAAAGGTCTGGCTCCTGGTGCGCGTTATTGTTATCGGTTGGTGGCAGTTTTTCCACTGCCGAAGGGTGGTGAAAGTTATGTTTCCAAGGATACTTGCGTAGGCCCAATTTTCGCCGATGTTCCCATCATGACGCATGTCTCAGTTGAAAAGACTGACCTTGACCACAGGGCAGATCAGGGTGAGATGGCAAAGACCCTTTGAGGCAGATCCGGGACAGTTTCCACCACCCTATCGCTATGCGTTGTACAGGGCGATTGGTTTTGCACGCGGAGGCGATTCGGTGCTGGTGGCCAACAACCTCACCGCTCCCGATACTACCTTCCTGGACAACTGGTCTCAATACTGAGGACAACGTATACAATTATAGTGTAACTGCATATGCATCAAACAACATCGAGGTTGGTTCATCTTTTCCAGCGTCTTCCGTCCGGCTTACAGCGCAATCGCAGGTTGGCAGTATTCAGTTAAATTGGAATGCCTTTCGTTCCGTGGTCAAATCAGATTCAAACGTTCCCAAGTAAGCACATAATCTATCGCGGACCTGAAGACGCCACCGAAAGCGAACTGGTCCTGATTGATAGCGTGGATGTTTTGGCCGACGGCTTTATGTTACGTAGACCGGGGACAAAAAGGTGCCCTGGAACAAGACAAAACTTATTGCTACCGTGTAATGACACGTGGAGGCTATGGTAATCCTGCTATTGATCGAACCCCTGCAAAACTTTTCACAAATTATCTGCGCTCAGTTGGGCGATACGATTCCGCCTTGTAAGCCGACGGTACTGGTGAATTCATTAAACTGTGAAGAATTTTTAGCAGACCAGGACAATTGTGGCAGCAATCTTTTTCAAAATACAATTTATTGGGAACACAACCGTGAAGCTGGATGCGATACGAATATACTTGGGTATCGCATTTACAGGAGTTTAAGTGCCGATGGCGATTTTGTATTATTGGAAGATGCCGGGATTGTTACCGACACATTCTATGTCGACAAAAGCGTCTCGTCGTATGCGTATTGTTATAAGATATCCGCAGTTGACAGGTCACTGAACGAAAGTGAACTTAGCGATGCGGTTTGTAACGACAACTGTCCTTATTATGAATTGCCGAATGTGTTTACCCCCAACGGCGACAACTGCAATGATTTATTCAGCGCCTATAGCGATCGAAGTCTCTCCGGTGAAGAAGGAGGGGATGCAAGACTCTCAGAAGATGCATTGACGAAATGTGCGCGCTTTGTCGAGTCTGTTGTTTTTCAGGGTTTACAATCGATGGGGTCAGGAAGTTTATTCCTACGAAGGATCAATCAGTGACGAAGTAAATTCAATCTACATTGACTGGGATGGAAGGGACAACAACGGCAACCAACTGCCATCTGGAGTTTACTACTACGTAGCGGAAGTGACGTTCGATATCGTTTCCATCCGACAAAACTAAAATCATCAAAGGATGGGTTCACCTGATTCGTTAGGAAGCCACAGACCTGTACTCATTCTCTTCGATGGTGTTTGTAATCTTTGCAACGGGGTTGTTCAGTTTATTATCCGGCGAGATCCGAAAGCAAAATTCAAGTTTGCTTCCCTTCAATCTGATGTCGGGACGATCCATACTCAAACAATTTAATATAGATCCCGATTTACTGCACAGCATTGTCGTCATCGACAACGATGTCAGCACTTTCAACGAAGCGACGCCGCTTTACACATTGCAAACTCATTTGGGCGGGCCGTGGAAATTATTGAAGGCGTTTAAGATTCTTCCCAAATTTTTCCGTGATGCGGGTTACAACGTTGTGGCGGCAAATCGTTACAGAATTTTTGGTAAGAAGGATAGCTGCATGATCCCCACTCCAGAACTTAAGGAAAGATTTATTGAACTATAAGACAGTACGACATCAATCTCCTGCATTCCGTACAGCAGTCGCAATGAGTGTTTGAAAAGGGACTCAAATCTCCTCAGGAGCAATTAGAAAAAGCCAAAAGTTGTAGATAGTTGCTGATTATCTCTCGAAGTATTATCAAGTCTGGTAAAAAATATTTAAGTCTTCTCAGACTATTATTAAAAGTGCAGCGTTGTCTGTTTGCAATTTTATGGATACAAAACAGGTCACTGTGCTGTGAGCAATCGTATGGCGAATTGTTTTCGTCGCCATGCTGTTCACTTTTTTTATAGTGATTGAATCCCAGGCAACGCATTTAAGGGCAGGCGAAATCATTGTTGAAAGGGAGAATTGCAGCAGTCGTACATTTAAGATAACCGTCACTGTTTATACAAATACAGGATCGCCGGTGCGCTTCGGTGGTGAAGGCGAGGTTCTTAATTTTGGCGACGGTACCTGGGAATTAGTTCCAAAATTGAAAACACACCTAGACCCGATTTGGATGCTGAGGGTACGGTTGCAACTGCATCGTATACGACATTTCATACCTATCCCTCTACCGGTACTTATGTAATCAGCTACCGCGAGCCCAATCGCAACGAGGGCGTGTTGAACATGGATGGCTCGATTAACACTACATTTTACCTGGAGACCGTTATTAAGATCGATGCGTTTCTGGGATGTAACAACACACCCAAGCTACAGATACCTCCCATCGATCACGCTTGCCCTGGTGTCGCATGGACTCATAATCCCGGCGCGTTTGATCCCGATGGCGACAGACTGAGTTACGAATTAGTAGTTCCATACAGCGACAGACGCACCGAGGTTATTAACTACAAGGATCCTAACAACTCCAAGTTTTATAATAACTACAATAATGCGAATGAGGAAGGAACAGGTCCACCGACGTTTTCAATAGATTCTATTACAGGAACCATTACCTGGGATGCTCCTGGCGCTATTGGCGAATATAATATCGCTTTTCACATCATCGAATGGCGCTTTAAAAATGGCCAATGGGTTCAACTTGGTTATGTGCAGGCGCGACATGCAAATTCTGGTTGATGATTGTGATAATGAAAGACCCGATTTGATATTGCCGCCCGATACCTGTGTCGTTGCAGGAACGATTCTAAACGAAACAATTTTTGGGATTGATCCCGACAATGATGACGTTAAGATCGAAGCCTTACTCTGAGATTTTTAATTTTCCCTCCAATCAATCGCCGGCAACTTATTCACCTGTTCCAGGCGTAAATGATTTCCAACCGTCGGTACCACCGGCAGAACTAAAATTTCAATGGAAGACAGAGTGTGTTCATGTTAAGGAGCAACCCTACCAGGTAGTTTTCAAAATCACTGATGATCCACCTAATGGACCCAAACTGGTTACGTTTAAGACATGGTTCATCACCGTTGTGGGGCCACCTCCAGAGTGGGAAGCTGCCGAATTGAATTTAACCAACCGGTCCACTGAACTCGAATGGGATCCCTATGTCTGCCAGGGCGCAGAAACGATGCAGGTGTGGAGAAAAGTTGATGGATCTCCTTTCGAACCTGATAATTGTCAGACGGGCATGCCTCCAGGATTGGGATACGAACTTGTCGCTGAAGTTGGAATCAAAGACAGCAACCTGGTCCCTATAACGAGTTATATCGATACCAATGGAGGCAAAGGTCTCGGCGCCTGGTGCGCGTTATTGTTATCGGTTGGTGGCAGTTTTTCCACTGCCGAAGGGTGGTGAAAGTTATGTTTCCAAGGATACCTGTATAGGTCCTATCTTAGCCGATGTTCCCATCATGACGCATGTCTCAGTTGAAAAGACTGACCTGGCCGCAGGTCAGATCAGGGTGAGCTGGCGAAGACCCTTTGAGGCAGATCCGGTGCAGTTTCCACCACCCTATCGCTATGCGTTGTACCGGGCGATTGGTTGTGCGCGCGGCACCGATTCTGTGCTGGTGGCCAACAACCTCACCGATACTACCTTTCTGGACAAAGGTCTCAATACGGAGGACAACGTATACAATTATAGTGTCTTCGCATATTCATCAAACAACCTCCCGGTTGGTTCATCATTTCCAGCGTCTTCGGTTCGTCTTACTGCGCAATCGCAGGTTGGCAGCATCCAATTAAATTGGAATGCCTGTGTTCCCTGGTCAAATCAGATTCAATCGTTCCCTAATAAACACAGGATCTATCGTGGACCTGAAGGTGCGACAGAAAGCGAATTGGTCCTCATCGATGAAGTGGATGTTTTGGCTGACGGTTTTATGTTTGTAGACAGAGGACAGCATGGTGCTCTGGAGCCTGACAAAACCTATTGTTACCGTGTAATGACACGGGGAGGCTATGGTAATCCTGCCATTGACGAACCCCTGGAAAACTTTTCTCAAATTATCTGTGCTCAGCTGGGCGATACCATTCCGCCTTGTAAGCCGACGGTGCTGGTGAATTCATTAAACTGCGAAGAATTTTTAGCAGACCAGGACAATTGTGGTACCAATCTTTTTCAAAATACAATTTATTGGGAACACAACCGTGAAGATGGATGTGATACGAATATACTTGGGATATCGCATTTACAGGGGCTTAAGTGCTGACGGCGATTTTGTGTTATTGGCAGAGGCCGGGATTGTTACCGACACATTCTATGTCGACAAGAGCGTTGCGTCGTATGCGTATTGTTATAAGATTTCTGCCGTTGACAGGTCACTGAACGAAAGTGAACTTAGCGATGCGGTTTGTAACGACAACTGTCCTTATTATGAATTGCCGAACGTGTTTACGCCCAATGGTGACAACTGCAATGATTTATTCAGTGCGTATAGCGATCGAAATCTTTCCGGTGAAGAAGGAGGGGATGCAAGATATCGGAAGATGCATTGACGAAGTGCGCGCGGTTTGTGGAGTCTGTTGTTTTCCGGGTTTACAACCGATGGGGCCAGGAAGTTTATTCCTATGAAGGATCAATCCGTGATGAAGTAAATTCAATCTACATTGATTGGGATGGAAAGGATAACACACGGCAACTCATTGTCATCTGGAGTTTACTACTACGTAGCGGAAGTGACATTCGATATTGTCTCCAGCCGACAAAACTAAAATCATCAAAGGATGGGTTCACCTGATTCGTTAGGAAGCCACAGACCTATACTCATTCTTTTCGATGGTGTTTGTAATCTTTGCAACGGTTTAGTCCAGGTCGTTATCCGGCGAGATCCGAAAGGCTGCCATCAAAGTTTCAACTTTTCCATTATTTTTGCAGCACCAATTCAAACCATCGCAAATGAGAGCTTATGTTTTTCCCGGACAGGGCGCCCAATTCGTAGGAATGGGAAAAGACATTTTTGATGCCAGACCCACACGCAGCGAGCCTTGTTCAGGAAAGCAGACGATATCCTGGGCTTTAAGTTGACAGAAGTGATGTTCAATGGCACTGCCGATGAACAAAAGCAAACGAAAGTTACGCAACCCGCGATCTTTCTTCATTCAGTAGCAGTAGCGTTAACGTCCCAATCATTCAAACCCGATATGGTGGCGGGCCACTCCCTGGGGGAATTGTCGGCATTGGTTGCAAATAAGACATTGTCGTTCGAAGATGGATTGAAGCTGGTTTCAAAACGAGCGCTTGCCATGCAGCACGCCTGTGAAAAAAATCCTTCAACCATGGCCGCGATCATCGGACTGGACGATAAGGTTGTCGAAGATATCTGTGCGTCTATTGATGAGGTTGTCGTGGCTGCCAATTACAATTGTCCGGGCCAACTGGTAATTTCGGGATCGATGAAAGGAATTGAGATCGCCTGTGAAAAATTAAAAGCCGCTGGTGCGAAACGCGCTTTACCCCTTCAGGTAGGAGGAGCGTTTCATTCTCCACTAATGGAACCTGCCCGTGAGGAGCTGGCGGATGCTATTGATCAAACTGTTTTCAGCACACCTATTTGTCCGGTATATCAAAATGTAAATGCATTGCCTTCGGTGAATGTATCGGACATCAAAAAAAATCTCATAGCCCAACTCACAGCGCCTGTCCGCTGGACGCAATTGGTGCAAAACATGGCTAAAGATGGCGCTACCTCTTTTATAGAATGCGGTCCCGGAAAAGTATTGCAAGGATTGGTTAAAAAAATTGTTCCGACTGCTGAGGTATCCAGCTTATAGTTCAAAATTTTGGCAAGTGCTGGTCTGCATTTCTGTCGTGGACAAATGCTGACCGTCCAATTACTAATCAAGGATGCGACGGACTTCCAATAAATCCGGACATTGCTCCAACATCTCTTGAATTGTTAGTTGAAGTAGGGGATGCGTCACATCACCTGCAATCTCTGCCAAAGGCTCGAGTGCAAATCTTCGATTCTGAAGCTGCGGGTGAGGGATGTTAAGCGCCGATGACGATATCATTTTTTTTTCAAAAAGCAGTATGTCGATGTCTATAATTCTCTCTCCCCAATGCTGATCCCGCGTGCGGCCCATGGTGTGTTCAATTTTCAAAATTTCCGCTAGCACATCTTCGGGCGATAGCGCGGTTTGAACTTCCAGCGCCTGGTTCAGAAAGTCAGGTTGATCGGTTTTTCCCCATGCGGCAGTTTGGTAAATGGAAGAAGCTTTTAGAATGGTTCCCACAGAAACTTCAATGGCGTTCCGCGCGATCGAGAGATTTTTTTTTCTATCACCCAGGTTGGTTCCTAACAGGAGAAAAGTAATCTTTTTCATTCTTGTACTTGATCGCAAACATACTTTTTTATTCGAATGAGTATTGCTTACTTTTGAAACTTAAATAATTGAGCCATGAATTTTTGGAAAGCATTTTTCGCCTCGTGCTTAGGCGCATTGGTTGCTATGATCCTTTTGTGCGTCCTGATTGTAGCCATCATCTCTGCGACAGGCGAGGAGGAGATAAAAGTTAAGGAAAACAGCATCCTTCGATTGGATCTGGATGTGCCGATCATTGAAATTGAAAAAGAATCTCCGTTTCCTTTTTCTGTGCTGGGTGGAGGAGCGCCACAACCCATTGGCCTGGCGCGACTGCGTCAAACCATTGCGCATGCCAAGGAAGATGATAATATCAAAGGTATATATCTGAATGTGACGCTGCCGGCAACCGGTTATACCGTCATCGAAGAGATCAGGCTGGCGTTGATTGATTTCAAAACCAGCGGAAAATGGGTGATCGTATACAGTGATCTTATGACAGAGTCGGCGTACTACCTCGCCTCAGTAGCTGATAAAATTTATCTGAATCCGGAGGGAGAATTGGAATTCAATGGACTGACGGCCGAAGTGAGTTTCTTCAAACGCTTGTTCGACAAGTTGGAGATCAAGCCCGAAGTGTTCCGCGTAGGCGAATTCAAAAGCGCCGTTGAACCTTTTCTCCTGGAGAAGATGAGTCCCGAAAACCGATTGCAGCTGACTGAAATGATAAATTCTATTTATGGTCACGTTCTGGATCGCGTTGCGGAGGCTAGAAAAATTCCCCGCGAAAAGCTCGACGAGATCGCTGACAAAATGCTGGTGCGAAACGCGAAGCTCGCGCTGGAGCACGGATTGGTCGACTCTCTACTATATGTAGACCAGGTAGAACAGGAATTAAAAAAACGGGTCGGTATCGAGGGCGATAAAAAACTGGAGTTTATTAAATATCCAAAATACAAAAGGAGTTTCTCCACGTACAAGGCTTCAAAAAATGAGATCGCTGTCATCGTTGCTGAAGGAACAATTCTTCCTGGAAAATCCGAAAAAGGCAGCAACATCATCGGATCGGAAACCTTTATCAAGGAAATGAAAAAAGCCCGCGAAGATGAAGAGGTGAAAGCTATCGTCGTTCGCATCAATTCGCCAGGCGGAAGTTTCCAGGCTTCCGATGCCATGTGGCGTGAAATTAAACTCGCGTCACAAGCGAAGCCGGTGATTGCATCGATGTCTGACTACGCAGCATCAGGAGGATACTACCTGGCGATGGCCTGCGATACTATTGTTGCGCAGCCTCACACCATTACCGGATCGATCGGAATCTTCAGCGTCTTGTTTGATGCCAGCGGATTTTTAAACAACAAGATCGGCATTACTTCAGAGGAGCTTAAGACAGGTGAAGTGGGTGACCTTTTTGCCATGAGCCGGCCGCTCACGCCGCTGGAAAGAAACATCTGGCAAACACGGACCGACGAAGTTTACGAAACGTTTACGGGAAAAGCTGCTGAAGGCCGTGACGTACCCATCGACAGCATCAAGAAGGTAGCGTCAGGAAGAGTCTGGACAGGCTCACAAGCGATGCAGCGTAAGCTGGTGGATGTTGTGGGCAATTTTGAAGATGCTGTGGCGATCGCGGTAAAAAGCGCAGGCCTTACTGATGACTATAAAGTTCGTTTCTATCCTGAGTACTCGCCTTCAATTGTTGAGCAGATCATCAGTCAGATCGAGGAGGAAGAAAATACAACATTAAAAGAAGAGCTGGGATCGTATTATCATTTATATGAATACTGGAACCAGGTAAAGTCCTTTCAGGGAACACAAGCCCGGATGCCTTACGAATTGAAAATTCAATAATCAAAAAACTTAATCAGCGACATGACAGTCATACGCAACAACTGGACAAGAGAAGAGATCAGCGAAATATATAATCAGCCCATCCTGAATCTGATTTATCAGGGGGCCACTGTTCACCGTGAATTTCATGATCCTCAGGAAGTTCAGGTGTGCACGCTGCTTTCGGTAAAAACCGGCGGCTGTCCTGAAGACTGCGCCTACTGCCCTCAGGCTGCCCGTTATCACACGGATGTGAAAGTGCATAAGCTGCTGGAAGTGGAGGAAGTATTGACCAAGGCGATGGAGGCCAAGGAAAACGGAAGCACGCGTTTCTGCATGGGTGCTGCCTGGCGCGAGGTGCGCGACAACCGTGATTTCGACAAAGTGATCGAGATGGTGAAAGGCGTGAGCACGATGGGAATGGAAGTATGCTGCACGTTAGGCATGCTGTCTCCGGAGCAGGCGCAGAAGCTGAAAGATGCCGGGCTGTACGCGTACAATCATAACCTGGATACCAGCAAAGAATTTTATGGCGACATTATTTCCACCCGTACTTACGAAGATCGGCTGGAGACTTTAGAGAACGTGCGTGAAGCAAAAATTTCCGTGTGTTCCGGCGGCATCATTGGTATGGGTGAAAAAGAAGAAGACCGTATTGGTATGCTGCAGGTGCTTGCGACCCTGAAGGAACATCCTGAATCAGTGCCGGTGAATGCATTAGTTCCCATAGAAGGAACGCCGCTGGAAGATCAGCCGAAGGTTTCTGTATGGGAGATGGTGAGGATGATTGCTACTGCGCGCATTATTATGCCGAAGACGATGATACGGTTATCTGCAGGAAGAGTTCGTATGAGTTTGGAAGAGCAGGCCCTCTGTTTTTTGGCTGGCGCCAACAGCATTTTTGCCGGTGATAAACTGCTCACAACCCCTAATCCAGGGGTGGTCAAAGACCAGGAAATGTTTCAAAAATTGGAGCTAAAACCCCGCCCTGCATATAAAGAAAATAGTCCGAAAATGGTCATTTTTTGATGTAAGGTTTTCCTTAAAAAGTGCACATTTCACTCCAGAAGTTGACATAAACGGTACCCTCTTACATTTTGAAAACCCCTCTTCAGCGGGGGTCCTGGCCGTTCGTCGACCCAACTTTCGGGCTAACTGCTCGTCAAGTCGATTCAAAGGTCTATTTAGAACCGTAACCCCCAAATCGCCGCAGGTAACCCGTTTTTTTCGGCAGATATTAGATTTCCCTGCATTCTGTCGAAAGTTAAAGTATCACTTTAACCGGCCCCTAACTGCCTGAACTATCAGCTGTTAGTCTTCCACAAACGTTAGCGCTAAGGCTTTCATCGTTGGCGGGCACAATCCCTTCCTGCAAATGCTGAAAGGTTCTTTCAAAGTACTAATTCCAAATGCTACGAGTAGATTGTCAAGGAATTAGCTTCTACCTTCGAATCAAAGTTTGTCTTCTGCGATAAAGCCGCCAATTGGTTCATTGCGTGTTGATCAACTTGAGTTGTTGCAGTTTCTTTTACAGTAATTTTTTCAGAACGATTAGAAGCAGCAAATGAAAATGATAAAGTGATGATGGCTGCGAATGCTATGAGTATTAGTGATTTAGTTTTCATAATATTTTTATTTAATATCTTGATCGATTAATTAATTTAATGATTAACGATGAGTCAGAGATCACTACCACCACCGCCACCATTCTTCAATTCAGTAGTGGGAGTTACTTCTTCTTCAGTGCAGGAAGTGAAATGAGAGTGAAATGGATACAGCCAATAACGAGGATGTAGATAAATTTTTTCATAGTAGTTTAGTTTAAGAGGTTTAGTTTTGTTTTGAATTTGAGTAAAGTATTGATATTACATAGGATCAGAACCTCCGCCGCCGCCATTTAATTCGTGTCTGAGGGCTTACTTCTTCTTCTGTGCAAGCTGAAAAAGTTAGCGAGGTAGCTAGCAGCAAGCTAGTAAAATGTAGATGAGTTTTTTTCATGGCTTATTGGTTTAGGTTTTTTGAAATTGTTTTTCGAACTAAATTGATAACTCAAAGTTGGTGCATTGTTTTAATTTTTTTTAATAATAAAATTTTCTTAATCACCTGTGTATTATAATTTTTTTAATGCCGCTAAACTTACAGTCTGTTTCATCTTTTGTTGTGACTTTAATTTTTCATGAACATGCACAAGACAAAGAGAAGTATTGATTCATTGCTTAAATGCTCTTGAAAACTGCAAGGAATGAGCAATGAAATCTTGGAAATTAAAAGTTCAGCTTGCTGTGAAATACTTTGAGATCAATAATCAACGAATTGCCTTTCGATATACTGATGAAGCATTTGAATTGCCAATGCAACTGGGTGATACTGCACAGATTGTAACGGCGGGAAGAATCAAGGGGCAGATGTTGAGAAGATTTGACGACTTCAAGAATCAATTGAGATTCTTACGGAAATTGGCACCAATAGCAAAAAGAAATGAGTACTAACGAGGATTATAAGAAAATCTTAATGCCCTCGCCGTCGCCTACACATTCAAAGCTGATTATGACAAAGCGTTGGAATATAATTTTCAAGTCACTTGTTGTAAGAGAAGCTGAAGATGATAAGGCTCGAACTGAGTGTCACTCTGCAATAACATAGGTTTAGTTTATTATAAGCTTAAAAATTATGAGACAGGCAATTAAATATTATACGCGATCATTGGACATAAACAAAGAAGCAGGTGACGATCAGTCGACCTTAGATATGCTACTATAAATTTAGGGTTATGTTATAATCAAATTGAAGAAATTTCGCGAAGGCAAGAATTTAGTCTTAAAGGGACTTTGCAATTTGTAAAGGTAACTTGTCAGACTGAATATATAGATACAAGGAAAATTTGGCTTAGGTGTATCTTATTTTGTGCAAGAGGATTAGATGAAGCTGAAAGAAATTTTAAAGAATCACTACGAGACTAGCAACCAGAGTCAGTGACATAAAGATTTCAAGCTGAAAATCTCGTTTATCTAGGTGAAATCAATATTGGAGCACAAAAGAATTTGATAAGCAAAAGGCTATTATTTGGAGCTGAAAAAGTGGGGACTCAATTCATCAATGCAGGCTATTCTCAACTTATTATTGAAATTTACGTCAATTTTCGAGATTGCTATAATCAATTAAAGATTATGAGAATGCTGCCACTATATCAAAAAAAATATATTCGACTTAAAGATAGTATCTTTAGATGAGGAGCTGGTAAAAAATATTGCAAAAGTTCAAACTGAATATGAGGAGCGAAAAAATATGGCCACAATCGCTTCGAATGAAGTCGTAATAAAACAATCTCGCGACCTCAACATTGCAGGCGCCGTGATCGTGCTTCTCGCAGGACTTCTTGTATTGGTTTTACAATTTGGAAATCGAAACATCAAACGGGTCAATGCTAAACTATCTGAAGCAAAAGAAGTTATCCAGGAAAAAAATCAAGAGCTGGCCAATAAGAACAAAGAGCTTGACTTCCAGGTGGAGAAAAAAACCGCTGATCTTGCCCGGGCCAACAGCTCTCTGAAACAGGTAAATGACGAGCTCGATAATTTTATTTATAAAACGTCACACGATATCCGCGGTCCGCTCGCCAGCCTGAAAGGTATGTGCAACGTGGCGCTGATGGATGTACAAGATCCCGTCGCCCTGGATTATTTAAAAAAACTGGATTCCACGGCGGAACGATTGAACACCATCCTCACGCGTCTCGTGATCATCAACCAGATCAACAACTCCAAACTCACCGTTGAACGCATCGACTTTGAAAGCATCGTAAGCGACGTGCTGCTGCTCGAACGCAAGAAAGGCGTGCCGGCCGAATTGCTCATCATGCCGCAGATCGATGACGACGCGATCATAGAATCTGATAAAGAGCTTGTTAGAATCGTCCTGGAAAATCTGATCGATAATGCCATCAAGTTTTACAATGATTCCGACCGGGTAAAATCTTTTGTGAAGATCCACATCAACAGCATGCCGAAAGGCGGGGTCATCGTGCGCGTCATCGATAACGGTATCGGCATCAGCGAATCCAGCCCCGGCAAATTGTTCCAGATGTTTTCACGCGCTTCCGAACGGTCGGAGACCGGGGGCATTGGTTTGTACATCACAAAGACTGCCACGGAAAAGATCGGTGGCAAGGTTGGCCTGCTCACCACGCCGGAAGGATATACGGAGTTTTATGTCATCTTCCCCGCCTCTCCATATAAGGAAGCGGAAAAGTTTTTAAGGGTTTCATCCTACTAGTCCGGAATTTTTTTACCTGCTTTTCTCTTATCATATTTGAGCGCTGATCAAGTGCCTCTTTCAAGCTATGAAAAATTTCAAACGTTATACTGTTACCGCGGCCTTGCCGTATGCCAATGGCCCCAAACACATCGGCCACCTGGCCGGTGCCTATATCCCTGCCGACGTCTACGTTCGCTACCTGCGTTCTGCCGGAAAGGATGTTCTTTTTGTTTGTGGCAGCGACGAACACGGCACGGCTATTCCCAACCAGGCGTTGAAAGAAAACACGACATCCCAGGCCATCATCGACAAGTATCACGCGTTGATATTCAACTGTTTTCAAAAGCTGGGGATCGCCTTTGACATCTACCACCGCACCAGTGAACAAATTCACCACGAGACTTCCCAGGAGATTTTTCTAACACTATATAACAAGGGACTGCTCACGGAAGAAGTATCGGAGCAGTACTATGACGATGAAGCCAAGGTATTTCTGGCGGATCGCTACATCGTGGGAACTTGTCCCAAGTGCGGTCATCCGAATGCCTACGGTGATCAATGCGAAAAATGCGGATCAACACTAAGTCCGCGAGAGCTGATCAATCCCAAATCAACATTGACCGGTAAGGCGCCCGTGCTGCGGGAAACGAAGCATTGGTATTTGCCGCTGGAAAAATATGAGGGATGGCTGCAGGAGTGGATACTGAAAGGACACGCTGACGACTGGAAGACGAATGTATACGGACAATGCAAGTCATGGATCGATGCGGGGCTTCAGCCCCGGGCAATGACCCGCGATCTGGATTGGGGTATTAAAGTTCCGCTTCCCGGATGCAGAAGGAAAAGTATTGTACGTGTGGTTTGACGCTCCCATCGGATACGTCTCGGCTACACGCGCGTTTTATGAAGAGGTCAGTTCCGGAAAATTAAAATATGCGCAACCTCAGCGCGATTTCAAAGGAGCAAAGGCCGAGGACTGGAATGCCCGGTGGAAAGATCCTGAAACCAAGCTGGTGCATTTCATCGGAAAGGATAACATCGTTTTTCACTGCATCATCTTTCCCATCATCCTGAAAGCCCACGGAGAGTTTATTCTTCCCGATAATGTTCCTGCCAATGAGTTCATGAACCTGGAAGGGGATAAGATGTCCACCAGCCGTGGATGGTCCATCGAGATGCACGAGTACCTCGAGGACTTTCCGGACAAGCCGGATGTGCTGCGGTATTGCCTGCTGGCGAATCTTCCTGAGACGAAAGACAGCGAGTTTACCTGGAAAGACTTTCAGGCGAGGAACAACAGCGAGCTGGTGGCGATCCTGGGTAATTTTATAAACCGGGCCTTGGTGCTCACGCAAAAATATTTTGACAACAAGGTTCCGGAACGAGGTGAGCTTCAAGCGGTCGATCAGGAAGTGCTTGTGGCGTTAAAGGCGTTACCAAAAACCATTGCAGCTTCCATCGAACAATACCGGTTCCGGGAAGCAACGGCTGGGCTGATGGATCTGGCGCGGCTGGGAAATAAATACCTGGCGGAGACCGAGCCATGGAAGGTATATAAAACGGATCCGGCACGCGTGGGTACGATCCTTAACATTGCTTTACAGATTGCCGCCAACCTCAGCATCGTGGGTGAGGTATTTTTACCGTTCAGCGCGAAAAAGATCAACAGCATGCTGAACCTGGAAAAGCAAAGCTGGGACAAAGCAGGTTCGGATACGCTATTAGCAGGTGGGCATGCATTGGGTGTGGCGGCGCTTTTATTCGAAAAAATTGAAGACGATGTGATTGCCCGGCAGCTTCAAAAACTTCACGATAAAAAGAAAAGTATGGAACCTGCAACTGTGGAAGTAAAACCCCTGAAGCCCGAGATCACGTTTGATGATTTTTCCAAGCTTGACATCCGTATCGGAAAAGTTTTGGCGGCTGAAAAAATGGAAAAATCGAACAAGCTGTTGAAGCTGACCATTGATACCGGTGTGGATAAGCGCACGGTGCTGAGTGGTATTGCCCAGCATTTTTCCCCGGAGGAAATGGTTGGTAAACAGGTAACGTTGATCGCTAATCTTGCTCCCCGCAAAATGATGGGAATAGAATCTCAAGGAATGGTATTGATGGCAGAGGATGGAGATGGAAAATTGAAGTTGCTTCAACCTTCCGGAGACCGTTTATACCGGAGCCATAATAAGCTAAAAAGTCAGGGTTCGATTCTTGCCCGGCTACTTAATAAACTAATTTACCACTAAAAATATTCGAATTTAGCCAAAAATCGAACATTTTAAGGTTTTACCACTAGCATATTACTACCAATTTACCACTACTTTTAAGTGTAAAAATTATTTAAATTTTAATAGACCACGACCTCAAACGGACGAACCTCACTGCTATAAATCACCTTCAAATCCAGTGGTTCAACGTTCAGGAATTCACCTGTAGGACTCAATAGAATAGTTCGAGGCATGACATTGTTTATCTGGTAATAATCATCGACTCGTACTAGAAGTTCATGCAGAAGTTGAAATTGAAGGGTAATCGGATTCATATATAATGATGGTTAACGGTCATATAAAAGTAAGTGAATCCCGTACCATGAACGACAAATAATAGCAACGGAAAACCTGATTAAGTTATCTCGGTGGTACGATAGTCAAATAACCTTATAATCATCGAGCGTGTATATCTTCTTGCGTGTGAATCAAGAATATGTTGAATATCCCTTTTAATGAAATCGTAGTTCTCAATGGTCGGTGTTAATTCTTCAAGGTCTTTTGCAGTTTTAAGTAAATCATCCCGGAGCAATGTATTTGAAATTATTACGGAGAAACTATTACACTCGGTAACGACCAATAATAGAGTATAGATATGCTGGTCCTCTATTAGTCTTGTACGTCTTGATTTCTGATTGACCTTCTGGCAGTCCATAGTACCGAATTTCGTCCAGCAGTTTTTCAGCCTCTATGATGAGGTTATCTTCATCAATCATGGGTTTATATCATTGATGTGGGTGGATTTAGATTTTCTAAGTATCAAACTTGAGTTCATGTCTAAACCTTGATAAAATTCGATTAACTCATCCTTCGATTCAATACGGTAACCAAAAGTGGTTGTGAATAAAACGTTTTTATAACTACTGGACTGGTTCAAGTATTCATTAATTTTTTTCTGATGCGGGATGGTTAAAACCCTCGAATTGTGGAGAAGGATGTCCTTAAAGACTTGTCGTAAAGGCAAATCCAGCAATTCATTTTTTGCCATGGTTGAACAACATTCAGTAGCCCTCTTATAAAATTATGACGAAAATGGATATCTATTAGTACTAATTTGATTAGTTTTGATACACTAATATAATTAGTTTTTAATGCGTAGTAAGAAATCGTATATACCTGATGACTTAAAAGCAGTTCTAAAACAGGACGATGTAAATAATATCTTCCGATATTTTGAATCCGAATTCCATTTATCAAAGAGTTGGAGAATAGATTATCATTCGGAGTTATTGCGGCTAGTCCAGAGAAATTTCTGACTTGGAGTTTTTTTGTTTTTATCTGCAAAAAAATATTGAACCCCTGCTAAAGCCACTTATTACGGAGAAGGGATAACGTTACGTTTGCTGCTATTCGATATTTACTCAAGGAACGTATCCACGGCAAAAAAAAGCAAAGATCAAGAGAACGAAATTTTTATGTTTCATGGAAGAAAAAGGAATAAACGAAACACACAGAAAAAATTACTTAAGTTTCTTCGTTTTGAGGGATTCTTTTTTAACGCCTTTCGATACTTGGCTATGATGTGATACCCCGATTGCAACTGAATGCTATAATCCCGGGTATTATAAAATAAAATACATTAAGTGTATCCGGCATTTCTTGAAAAAACCCATGCAGTGACGGCCTCCCCCTTGGATAGCCGTTGCAAAAAGCATTGGGTTAATTTTTAATGCCTTAAAATATTTTTTTATCTCCGAATACTACGACAACAAGGAAAAGGGAATTAATTATGCTCCACTGGAACATAAATCCCCACGCACTTGTAAAAGGAACTAGAAGTACTCCTGCCATTGGTTCATATTGGGTATCATTAATCAGGCCGGTTTAGCATAATTTTTATTAATACGGTTTTTCATAACAATTGACACCAAATTTGCTGAATCCCTTAGCAATTCCCATGCATCGTATATTCCTTGACTCCGAGAAGGGCTTGAGATTTTCTCAAATGAATTTGCTCCGCCAATGGTTTGATAAGTGGATGTATACGGGATTGGGCGGAATGATTCTGAGGTATGGAACAAATTCATAATTTCAGATGAAAAAATAGGGTGCTGCTGACTCTCTAAAATCTGCCTTGAAGTCAGAAATTTTAGTAGAGCCAATTAAAAAAGCAATTCCGGGTAGTACAGTATGTAACGAATCATTGCGAGGAACTGCTCTAGATATTAATTGTACATCGATTGGCGGCAACAAAACTATTTTTTTCTATTCCAAACGGCACACCACCAGATTTTATAAAATGAAGGCCAATAAAGGTCCATTGCTGGCACCTTCCGGAATTAGAAAATTCGGAGTAGAAAGTCCAATCATCCGCAAATTGGATTTTATGTTTAACCTCGTGAAAAACTTAGCATTGGATTTTTTTCAGAAAAGTAAAAATCAATCATTGATTCCGTGGGATTTTTCTCTGACATATATCAAAGTCTCATTTTTTGTGAACGTGACTATTGTCTTAAATTTATTTTCATCAAAGGCATAAAAATCTTTGTGAAAGACTTGATCAATTTGTGAATCCAACAGGTCGTTATACTCGTGCAGAAATGTATTCACTCCCGTTCTAACATCACCTTCGAATTTGTTTTCCACCGTTTGGTGACGGATACTATTGGCGATAAAACCTATTGCCAGAACGATTATGGCAAAACAAATTATTTTAAAAACCTTCATGTACGAATGGCATTGGGTTAAAAGGTAGTCATTTTGGCCTTGCATAAAATTCGAAATGTGATGAATTTTCATAACTTATTGGTCGAACCAAACCCTAAAACTATGATCACTGATGATAAAAAGGAGTTGAATTAAAATCCTATAGGTATGCATACTTAGTAGTATACAAAATGACAGTAAAAGAAGGATTTGATGGTAAACTGGTGGAGATGGGCGAATTTGGAGAATACTTTTATTTTGAAATTGACCTTCCGCAAAATGCTCCCGGTACCAGTCAACACAAAAATTTATATTGCCATTTTGAACCAAATACGCATAGCATAAACGTTATATTATGGAAGTTGAAAAATTAAATAAATTTTTACCCAGATAGCAGTGACCATGCCACACGACAAAGAAGGAAATGGGTTTTGCAGATGTACCTTGAATACAAACTACCCTAAACTGGTTCGATAAAACCATCGAACCATTTTTTTTTAATCATGTCGGGTGAATAGTTCAATATTAATATATCACCTATCAATTGTTCGACATCAATGGTCCAGGTATTAATATTCTGAAATTGAACGGGTATATCCTTCTGAACAAATTTAGACGAATCTAACACCGCCTGCTTTTCATTTGGTACGGTGTAATCCACCATCCCAATGACATTAAAATTAATCCCATCCATTACTAATGGAACTTGTAAAATATCTCCTCCAACGTCTGATTGAATTATCTTATACCAATTTGAATTCATAGTTCTTTGTCAGTGATAACCTTAAGATACGAACCATATTCGATCAGGACGGCAAATAAAGGCTTATCGTCTTTCATATATCAATATAACTAGAAAGAACACAGTTTAAAAAAGTAAAAACGAAATAAAGTAAAGCAAGACACTCAGAGCCGCCAAAGCAACTAAAAACCCCATTTTATTATAAACCAAATATGTGAAAGAGCAGATGGATTTTCCATTTTCTTCCTTAAAGAATCCAATTTTGTTTTCATGAAATGAATATAACTAATTATTTGGCGGTGATGAACTTACCATTAAACGTTAATGCCTTTACAAGGTCATATTTATGATATAATTCATGATTGAATTTTCTGTACTGGTACATGGTTGTTTGTTGATGATTTATAGTAAATAGTCATCTCCACGAGCAACGGCAAAAAAAGTGGTTCTTTTGAAACCACCTCCAATATTTGTTTTTAGAACAAACGGTTAAGTTATTGTACTACCCAATCCGTATATTTTGATTCGGAAGGAGGTACCCAACTTTTCTAATTCCTTATTTAACGAGTCCATTTTTTTCGAAGCATTTGTTCCTTCTTCTGTCACTGTACCATCGTCTTTGAAATATTTGTTTCGTGTTGCCTCGGAGTCATAAATAATCATCCATTCCTAATTTGTTAATATTTTCCCCCCGAACTCCTTTCGTGATATATACTTTCGAGCCAAAGGCCTCGCAGCGGTACTTGTTAAGATTAACAATCAAACGCGAAGACTCAACCAATTACTAGATAGAAAAGTTAAGGACCGAACACAAGAGCTCGAATTGAACTATGACGTTTTGCTCCGGGCGTGTAACGAACGCGACATTATAATCAGCAAAGCTGCTTCGGACATTCGAAGTTGCTTCGTTACAATCAAAGGTTTGTGCCACCTGGGACTAAAGGATAATGCCGGGGCACAGCATTATTTCAATAAACTGAATGTAACATCGGATAATTTTCTGGAGATCATGAAAAGTCTTATTTATCATAAGACGTCTGTCCGAAGTTAATCGAAAAGATGCCACAAAGGTTCAGAAAGTGGGGCCTTTGTGATTTCTATGTTCATAAAGCCGAGCATCCCCAACGTCCAACCGACATTTTACTAACTACTAACTACCTCCATACACCCTTCCCTACAAAGCGCCACCCCTGACTGCCGGCAGGCAGGGATTACCGATTACCTGATTACTGATCACCGATTACCGATTAAACCTTGGAAACCAGCTGCACAAACAACCTCTCCAACATCTCACTTGCGTCATCACACAGCCCCGGGTGGACCTTCGAAGTTTGAAGGATGGTGCTTCGTGTCGCGGTAAGCCAGCGAAAACGTTCCGGTATTGATAACATTCCAATGGGTCCAGCATCTTTGCCACCGGCGCAGATGCGTTCGAAAGATGTAATGTGCTCCTTGAGCTCTTCAAAATCCAATTTTTCACAAAGCACCTTGAGTCTTTCTTTGTCCAATTCAAATTTTGCCTGGAGAAATTTTTGTGGCGCACAATACAATACAATGCCGATGTTGAGAAACTCCTCGCGTTCAACATGCGGTACCATACGAATGACGGCGTATTCAAATAAGTGATTGCCTTGCATCTTGTGCTTCTTTTACGAAAAGATCTGAATTTTTAAGTCGTGATTCCAAAAATTGGATATATGCGTCCCGGTTTTCCTGGGCGTTAGCAAAATGCGAATCTGTATTAAGCCATTCATCAGGAATCAAGGAGACAATATTCCTGATGCGTTCGCTGGTAAGCAGAGAACGGAACGATAAGTTGACCTCCTCAAGCGCGATTGCTTTTGACAATAATACATGGCCCTTAATCATGGGAAAGGGTTTGAATGAATTATTATCCCAATCGTGCCAGGCGTGATGAATGTACAAACCAGCGCCGTGATCAATGAGCCAAAGTTCCTTATGCCACCAGAGCATGTTGGGATTTCGTGAAGTTCGATCCACGTTCATCAACAGGCAATCGAGCCAGACAATTTGTGACGCCAGCAAAGGCGAGACGGGGATAACCAATGGATCAAAGGTTATGGAGCCTGAAAGGTAATGCAGTCCCAGATTGAGGCCGGTGCTTGCTTTTAATAAGTCCTGAATTTCCTCGTCGCCTTCGATCCGACCAAAGGCACTATCGAGATCAGCAAAAACAATTTCAGGAACTTTGAATCCCAAAGATCTTGCAATTTCTCCACCGATCAGTTCTGCGATCAATGCTTTGCTTCCCTGGCCCGCTCCACGAAACTTGAGGACGTATAAAAAACCATCGTCAGCTTCTACGATGGCAGGAAGTGATCCTCCCTCTCGTAGCGGCGTTACATATCGGATAACATTGACCTTTCTGAGTTCCATTGCGTATTGAAACGGATTAAGCTGCTAAAGAAAACAGCTTAATCAAAGTATTCCAAGCATTCATATCGGCGATGACGAAATTTTTGCGCAGGATTCAACCTTTATTATGAATTTCCAAAGCATTATTTTAATGGTCATGTGGACTTGCCCTCTATGCGGACAACAGTTTAAAAATACGAACCAGGTACATTCCTGTGGTGACAAGGTCCTCGCCGACTTTCTCACCAATAAAAGCGCACATACCGTTTCCCTGTTCTGGCATTTTGTGGAGTCTTATCAACGACTTGGAAAAATAACCGTACATCCGACAAAATCCATGATCGCGATCGCGTCAAAAACACGTATTGCCTATGTCATACAATTGGGTAAAAATTTTATGGATGTAGTATTTCCATTCGACAAGCCGTATCCTGACAATTTATGCTTTCGAAAGATTGCTCAGGTTCCCGGACAGCAACAATTCAACCATCATTTCCGGATGATGAATACCGGAAGATCTCAATGCTGAAGTAAAAAAGTTTATGAAATTGGCTTACACTTTAGGCAGTTAATCCCTGAAGGATCGATGCCCTGTATTCAGTGTGTTTTGTGTCTCTATAATTTTTCACTTTCTGTATGACAAGTTATAGTCGATTCCAAAAGACTTGTGTAGATTGTAAGGGAAGATTTGATGTCCATGTGTAACTGGACTTTCAGTGCCATTGATTGATAGCGTATATACTTATCGTTATCAGTTATCAGTATTAGTGAAGTCACCTTGATTGAAAACAACTACAAACCATAAATGTATGACAAAACTTCAACGAAGAACATTTTTGAAGCAGGCTGCAGCCCTTTCGGCCTTTACGATTTTATCGCCCCGCATCGTATTTGGCACGCAAGCTAATTCTGCCGTCAGGATCGGAATTATTGGATGTGGATCACGCGGTACCGCGGTGCTCACATCGATGTTGCAGCACACTAACACTGTCGTTGTTGCTATGGCTGATCTTTTTGCCAATCAGTTACAAACTGCAGGTGCTGTCTTCAATCAACAGAATGCTGCCAAAAAATTTCCCGCCATTAAGACTTCCAATATGTATCAGGGCTCCAAAGCCTACCTTAGACTTATCGAAAACAAGGATGTTGATGCTGTGTTGATTTCATCGCCGGCGTATACGCATCCCGAATTTTTGGAGGCTGCCGTTGCTGCGGGAAAACATGTGTATTGTGAAAAGCCGGTCTCTACTGACGTGGCAGGATGCAACAGAATTGTAAAAGCAGGAGAGAAGCTTAACGGCAAGCAGAGTGTTGTTATAGGTTTTCAAATACGCCATGCCAGTCCTTATGTTGGAATGGTGAAAAAGATTCAGGAAGGTGCGATTGGCGATGTCGTCAACGGGCAACTTTATTATTTATCTTCGGCTACCCGGCTTCACGATCTGAAGAATGTGAGCGATGATGAATTCCGGATTCGTAATCATTATCTTTTCCGTGCTTTATGTGGTGATATTATTTTGGATCAGGCCATCCACATGATCGATGTCTGCAACTGGACTTTACAGGGACATCCTGTTCAAGCGCTTGGAACTGGTGGAAATAAGAGTGCCTATACCGTTGGCGATGTGTGGACCAACTATCAGGTGGTTTACCAATATCCAGGAAATGTGAATGTCACCGTTCATGCTACCAAGGTAGGTCCGCAGTTTGGTGATGTCTGTTGCAGGTTCCTGGGCACAAAAGGTTTTGCGGAAGCCCACTACAGTGGGGGCGTATTTATCAAAGGCGATAACCAATGGGATTCAGGAATTGCCAAAGGCGATAGCAAATTAACGCCGGAACAACAAGCGGCAGGAATCTTTGACTCATCGCTGCACGATGCCGATCCTAATAAAGAAAAAGCGTTCATCGATAGTATTGTGTCTGGGAAATATTTGAATGAAACGAGGTCAGGCGCGGATTCAACACTGGCAGCAATTTTAGGAAGGGAATCAGCTTTACAAAAGAAAGAAATGACCTGGGATGAGTTGATTGCTTCCAATCAGAAACTGGATCCGAAGTTGAACCTAACCCAATTTGATAAAGTTTGATTTGCTCTGTTTTTTTTGAGATGAGAAATGTATTGCTTTTTTTCTTCCTGGTTTGTCAGGCCGTGCCGATGTATGGTCAGGAGAAAAGAATGATCGACGACATCAAAAAGCATCAAGATGGAATGGCCGTATGGTGGGCGGGACACAACAGTTGGATTATTAAGTCAGGGGATTTAGTGGTTGCGACTGATTTGTATTTGGAAAATGATTCTCGCATTGCCCCGGCGCCCATCACGCCCGAAGAACTGGCTTCGGAAATTGACGTTTCGTTTGTAACCCATGCGCACGGCGATCATTTTAATGAGTACACTTCCCGGATTCTCCTGGAAAAGTCCTCCTGCATCTTTGTGCTGCCCGAAAGTTGCCTCCCAGTAGCCAGGAAGTTAAAGATTCCCGACAACCGGATCGTGATCGCAAAACCCAGAGAATCATTTGAAGTAAAGGGCGTGAAAGTGGCGGCCCTCAGGGCCATCCATGGCAACGCGAATTTTGCCGTATATTATGAGGCAAACCTTCAGGACTGTGGTTATGTGATCACGATAGGGGGCAAAACGTTTTTACAGCCAGGGGATTCTTACTTGTTGGAGGATCATTTATTTCTAAAGAAAGTCAATGTTCTTTTTTTCTCACCCACGGAGCACAACATGTATATTGACCGGTCCGTGATCTTGATCAATACACTTAGTCCCGATTATATTTTTCCTCAGCATCACAGCACAATTGCTGTAGATGAAGGCAATCGTTTTTGGGCTAAAGGATATCCCGACGAAGTGAAAATAAGATTGTCGCAGCCGTTGAAGGATCGGTATTTTATTCTGAAGCCTGGGGAGAAAAAGATGATTGATTAGTTATGAAATCGATTTTAAAATGAAGTTTGTTTTTTTGATTTTTCTCCTCATCGGAGCTGTCGTTGCGTTTGGACAAAAAAAAATTTCTACCAACGGCATCAAGTTTTCATTGCCTGATGGCTTCAATCGCAACAAACTCAACAGGTGAGGAGTTTGCGACATTTATTCGGGATAATGAACTACAAATAGCATTCGCAAATGGATGTAATGACCTGGCGGAAGAGAACAAATTGAATTTAAATAAAGCGTTATCAGCGGAGCTGTGTTTCGAGACCCTGTTTGTTAAAATGAAATCAAAGTATGGCGCGACTTGGGCGTTAAGTCCAAAAGACACGGTTATTAAAAAGTTTAAATGTAAATGGGCTGAACTTCATACAACGAAAGAGAATCAGGAATACTATTTCATTTATATCTTGACAAAAGGAAAAAAATACATGTATGAGATTATGCTTTCTGGATACTTGGGCAATAAAAAAAATGACCTGGCTACTTTAAAAAAAATAATGTCTAGCTACAAGGAGAGGTAACTACTGCTGTGCGTATCCTATGTCCCTCTCAGTGTCACCGGTTTCCGGGACGCTGAGGTTCAACAAAATTGTGTCGTTAATTCGACAATAATACCAAATTTAGGATAGACACTCGTTATGTAAGAAGTCCTTCAAAGCATCAGAGTCCCGGAGACCGGTGACCCTGATGGGGAAGAAGGTTTTGAGATTTGTAGGACCATAAAAACATTGTAGTGTGATAGATATTAAACAACTTATTTTGTCATTTGGGTTTGGGATCGCTGCCATTTCGGCGATTGATGTTCTCGGATCGATCACTTCTAGAAAATGGAAATATAATTATGCCTACCTGACGCCTTTATCATTTGTAGTTTATACGATGCTTGGTTATTATACATCCCAAATAGCCACCTTAAATTGGACACTTTTGGTTGGGTTCATTGTTGGTATTTTTGATGGAACGATAGGTTGGAAATTGGCTATTGTTTTAGAGGCAAACTTTGGAAAATTTAAAGAGCAAAATCTCAAAACCAACACGGTACAGCGCATCAGCTTCATGATATTAGTGAGTGGCGTCTTTGGATTTGTAGGAGTTCTCCTC
This sequence comes from uncultured Bacteroidota bacterium, assembly GCA_963739105.1. Classification (GTDB taxonomy): domain Bacteria; phylum Bacteroidota; class Bacteroidia; order Cytophagales; family Cyclobacteriaceae; genus Chryseolinea. Next base: position 68,192 of record CAVTZI010000033.1, read on the forward strand.
GCAAGATTTACCTTGTAACGTAGTGTTCCCGCCTTGACCTAAGAAAGCAACTTGAAATAGGAACGTAGACGCTCTTGCTGAAATAGTTTTGGTTTATTACATTCGTTGGCCTATTCCTAACCAACTATGAACAATTATTTATTTCAGTCAACTGAGTTTGCTGTTTCGGACAACGGAATTCATCTCTTGCGAAGTGGCTTCAGCTATAAGACAATCAGATGGAATGAGGTTGACTCGATAAAAATTAGAAAAGGAAAAGAATTAAATAATTCGTGGATTATCTTCCTTTTGGGTTTGATTCTTTTGACAGTAGGTGCTTATTTGACAATCAGGACCGTTGATATTTTAGTGCATAAAGAACATGCAGAACGATATGTTAAAATGTTATTGTTCTTACTAATCCCCTTTATTGGTGTCTACTTCGTTTATAATTCGATGAGAACAGGAATCATCATGAGTATTAACTATGCGGACTATAAGAAGGAAATGTTTCCACTCAACGAAATCATCAAACAAAACCGATTGAACGAATTTAAGTCTTTGATGACGGCAAAACTAGGAACAAGGGTAAGACCGTGAAATACGCTTGACCAACAAAGTCAATTAAGTGTAAGGTCGCTAATGGGGAATTTTCACGACTTCATCGCTAAGGGAGAACCATAAATCGGACTACAGGCCAACAAGCTCCATCCATTTAGTTAGGAAAATTTGGAGGTCACAATTTGTGACCTCCAAATTTTTATAGATACTTTAAAGTCAAAAACGATAGCCAAATGGCAAAAGGCATTACCATCTCTGATGAAGTAGTAATGAATAAGATTTACCAGATCAGAGATACACAAGGTAATGTTAGACAGGGATCTCGCTGAACTGTATGGAGTAAAGCCAATAAGATTAAGGGAACAAGTAAAACGGAATCAAGCAGCGGTTCCCTGACAACTTTATGTTCCAGCTTACTGAAATGGAAGTAGAAAACATGGTATCGCATATTGCGATACCTTCAAGGCAACACTTAGGCGGTTACCTACCTTATGCTTTTACTGAACACGGAGTTTTGATGTTGGCTAATGTGTTGAAAAGCGAGCAGGCGATAAAGATGAGTATACGCATCATTGAAATTTTTGTGAAACTTAGGGAGGTATTACTAACACACAAAGATATTTTGTTGAAGTTAGAACAGCTTGAAAAAAGAGCAGTCAGCCAGGATGGCGATATTAAGTTAATCTTTAAATACTTGAGAGAACTATTAAATCCGAAGACAGGATCTATCCGTAAAATCGGATTTAAACGCAAAGAAGAAGAGTAGTCGAAGGTGTTGTTTTAATAACCATCATTAAGAAAATGTTAGCGGACAAATTTCCCTGTCCATGCTGTGGATATAAGACGTTCGAGGAAGGGCCGAATGGAACGTATCACATTTGTGAAGTTTGTTTGGGAAGATGATCCGATTCAATTGAAGGATCCCGATTATGAAGGCGGTGCAAATAGAATTTCTCTGAGGGAAGGCCAAAGAAACTTTCAGGAGTTTGGCGCTTGTAAAAGAGACATGATTGGGAATGTAAGAAAGCAAATGCAAATGAACGCCGTGACCAAGACTGGAAGTTCCTAGGGTAAATCGCTAAAGAATAAAAATATGAATCGGACAAATTTGATTATGTGGGGAGTAATGCTGATTCTATTCATGAGCTGCGACAAACAAAATGAAATCAAAAACGGAGAAGGGTTTGTCAATGTAAAGGGTGGAAAAATTTGGTATCGCGTTACGGGTCAGGGAAGTCAAACACCAATTCTCATGTTGCACGGTGGCCCAGGTACTCCCAGTTATTACTTAAATCCTTTGAGTCCCCTTGGTAAAGACAGGAAGGTAATTACGTTTGATCAACTGGGCTGCGGACGTTCTGACGCAATAACGGATACCACGTTGATGACGATCGACACCTTTGTCGAACAAGTAAACACACTGTTATCGGCATTACAAATAGACAAAGTCCATCTCTACGGACATTCCTGGGGCACCATGCTGGGGGTGGACTATTATTTAAAATATCCACAGAAAGTAAAAAGCTTAATCCTGGCAAGTCCATGTTTGAGCGCCGACATGTGGGTGAGTGACGCAGACAGTTTGATATCGACCTTGCCCGATAGCGTTCAAATAATTCTTCACAATAATATCAACGGAGTCCCTCAGGATTCTGCGGTGCTGGCAAAGGCAGTTACTGTTTATTCGAATTCCTTCTACACAAGGAAGACGCCGATATCAGCGGATATAGATTCAGCTAATTTGACTACAGGCTGGAATGTTTACAATTATATGTGGGGATCCAATGAGTTTTTTGCTTTGGGTACTTTGAAGAATTACGACAGGACCAAAGAATTGTCTTCAATAAAAGTTCCTACGCTGTACACTTGTGGGGACTTTGACTCAGCAACACCGAAAACATTAAAATACTATCAAAGTCTGACACCAAATTCAAAATTAGTTGTGTTCAAAAATGCCGGCCACTATACGATGCATGACAATCCTGAGGACAACATTAGAGCAATCTCAGAGTTCCTGGACGCTGTTGAGAAATGATGCGAAAACTTTGAATGTCGCTAGGCTTGGGCTTCGATACCAGCACATAAAAGACAATCCTTGAAGTCTACGTCTTCCTAAAACACCCCGACCCCTCCATTAATATCATAATTCGCTCCTGTGATAAATGACGCATCATCGGACGCAAGGAAAGCAACGAGATTAGCAACTTCGTCAGCAGTACCTTCTCTTCCAAGTGGCGTCATTGCAGCCACCCTTTCCCGTACTTCATTCGTCGTAAACTTGTCGTGAAAGGATGTGTTGATCAATCCAGGGCAAACAGCATTAACACGAACGCCAAAAGGGCCGATCTCTTTCGCCAGGGAGCGGGTGTAGGTAGTAATAGCGCCTTTCGATGCGGCATAAAGTGAGGAGCCTCCACCGCCACCGTCGCGTGCTGCAAGCGATGAGACGTTAACAATTGATCCGCCCGAGGGAATGTATTTTACAAAAGCATGCGTTACTAAAAAGAGCGATTTGAAATTCAGATTCATCACTGAATCATAAAAATCTTCATCCTGTTCGAAAATTTTTTTACGGCCGATGATGCCTCCAGCATTGTTGACCAGAATGTTCAGCTTATCTCCAAAGGTGGCGATGGAAAAGTCTCTGAGCTTTTGAACTTCCGCTGCGCGGGTGAGATCAGCTTGGAAGACTGTTGCGTCGCCTCCGGCAGCTTTGATCTCCGACAATGTCTGGAGCGCTGCCTCCTCGGATTGAGCGTAATTAACAATAACATGGGCACCTTCTGATGCAAGCTTGATGGAAATGGCTTTGCCGATATCGCGTCCTCCGCCGGTAACCAGCGCTACTTTATTTTTGAATCGCATAAGTCTTAATCAAAATGAGATTCAAATTAATGCTAGTTTATGAGACTAGAAAATTAAAGTAATCAAGTAAACCGTAAAGCGAGACGCAAGGAGTTGTCAAAGCATATGTTGAATCTCTTTGCGCCTTAGCTCTTTGCGGTTCAATACCGTTGACAGGAATGAAGGATACTGTTGCCAATCGATCCCCGCGAACCTTAGCCTACGACGACCCTATCTTGCTGATCACCGCAGCATATGCGACGGGATTCTCGCCCTTCGCGCATTCAGCCTCTAGCTCAGAATGACGGGTTTCCTGGCGTAAGTTCCAGCTTTGCGTGAAAATTATTTTCCATTCCGCTCACAATTTTGCAGAACCGTCTTATGTTGCCAATCTAAAAATCCAAATTACTCCGCGAACTCTGCGCCTTCGCGCCTCCGTGGTAAAAAATTCAAGCAAGAATCTTGATCCAACGGATTAAAAAAGAAACCCTCACACCAGAGCCTCCGGAAAACCCGGAGAACTCTGATGGAGGGAAAATTATGACAAAGGTCATGCCTTTGGCAAAAAACTAACACGGACTCCAATTATTAACTAAGTTTCACGTACTGGCTGACTTTCCATTCGCCGTTGATGTGCAATGTTTTCTCAAACTCAAGACGATATTCTTTGCCATTGGATGAAAATGTAATGGTTGCAGGTGCAGCGGGAGATTGTTCATTGAATTCAACGCTGACCAATTTTATTGTTGACCAATCGATACCTTCCTTAATGCCTTGCGCAATTATTGTTTTGAAGGATTGATTCAATGCCGGGAGAACTTCCTTTGTGTATTGCATTTCGAATTCTTCCTTGGCTTCTTCTAAGTTCGCGCCATAAAGAGATGAATTCTTTTCCATGATTTTATGAAATGATTCTACAGAAGGAAAAATGCAGTGTACTCCTGGAGAGAACGATGTTGAAATGCGGTTACAACGCTGGTGGCCATACGCTCAGCAGCGGCATCAGCTTTGGCGATGCGATCTTCTGGAGCGATAGTTTTAAAGGATGCAATTGTCATACTTAATGCGGATAAAATGATGATTGATGTTTTCATGTTTTTAAAGTGTTGAAGTGTTGGAGTTCTAAGTGTTGATGTTTGCAACTCATGATTAGTGCCGTTGAGTTGTTTTTTGTTTATTATTTTGCTTGTGAGATTAAGGCGTTAGGAGATACCGGAGCAGGTACCAGGTTGTTTATTGGAGGTAAAGATTTTAGATAAGTAAATACCGATTTCAAATCTTCATCCGTCATATTCTTGTACATCTCCCATGGCATTGGAGGAAGCAGAGATCTATTGCCTTCAAGGCCTTTAGATTTACCTTTCCGAATAGCCGTTACGAATTGCTCAAACTTCCAGTGACGGATTCCAGTGTCATCGGGAGTAAGGTTTGCCGAATAGGATACACCCCAGGGGCCAACGAATGCTGTTAGTCCGCTATTAAATAGAACCCAGTCTTGCGTTTGGACAATGGCAGGAATTTTTTGATCTGCCGGATGGCCTGATAACAGTCGTGTAGTATCGAGGGTAAAACCGTGAGGGGTAAAAATCTTAGGAGAATGACAGTCGTGACATGCTCCAATCGTTACTAAATATTTACCACGGGCGATTAATTCTTCCTGGGACGATTCAGGTTTTACTTTCTGCAGCTTTCCGATTGCTTTAACTGGACCGGAACAGTTAAAGAAAGTGAAACTACTGGCTAGTACGAGTGCACTAAAAAGTTTTGATTTCATTTTGGTTTGATGTTTTTGATGGGTATAAATACGGCCCATCCGAATTTTCAGACGTACGCTAAAAAGAGGATTTCAGACGCGTGACCATTTTTCGTGCAACCAGCACTACAAACGTTTTTTCAACTTGTTTTGAAACTTATTCACCCTATTTACGTGAAAGGGCTCACTCCCTGTTAAGAAAGAACTTGTATAAACCCCAAATACATGCGCTTTTCAATGAATAGCACTACTATTAACAATCCTAACATTCAACTCCTTTCTGCAGCACAGGCCACCACAATTCCCATGGGAAAATTCTTGCCTGTTCCAAATGGAAATGATGAGGCGTTTGAACATGCTGTTACGAATGTGAAGGTTCATGATATGTATCTTCCCAATTTTTCATTGCGTATGTTCGAAGGAAGAATTGTGGACAATGCGGTATTCTGCAACCAAAATGGCGAAGGCACGGACTTGTTGGGAAGTTGTCTATTTTTAAAAGGAAATGTAAAGTCTACGTTGCCGGGACAAACTGATGGACCCTTGTCCTACGAACTGGTCACAGAATTTTAAGTACGATCCTAACAATGAATATCTTCATTCCTGCTTAGCCGATACAGACCTGCACTTTATTCATCTATCGTATACATCAGAATATTTCAATGAATTTCTTCCCGATGATCAGCATTGGGCAGACATGTTAAAGTCGCGCATCCGCAGGAAAGAAAGAATCATTGGCGATCATTTTTCTGCTATTACGCTTGCGCAGCAGCAGGCATTAAAAAATATTTTAAACTGTCCGCTGGAAGGAAAACTTGGATGCATGATGATTGAAACCAGCATCATTCAAGTCCTCCTGATTCATCTGCACTCTCTTTTTTATAAAGAAGAAGCATTCAAACAGCCAGTTGCCAGCCGTCGCGATGTTGAGATCATTCAGCAGCTAAAAGACTATCTGACAAAAACATTTCCTGGAAGATCATTGCCTTCCCACGCTTGCAAGACAGTTCGGTACCAACACAAATAAACTAATGAGCCTTTTCAAGAAAGTATTCGGAAGAAGCATTTTTGAATTTATTGGCGAGCTACGAATGGATCATGCCATGGAATTGCTGCGTGATCATGGGTTGTTAGTCACTGAAGTAGCCCGCACTGTTGGCTATAAAAACCCAAATCATTTTTCCTCTGCTTTTAAAAGAAAGTACGGAATCAGCCCTTCAGATTTGAAATAGTCGTTAACGTTAAAAGCAATATGTCCTAATAAACATCTTTACAACATGTCCTACGAATTTTATTGATCGGCATAACTGATCATTTCGTCCCTTACGGGACTTATCGTATACAAACAAATCCTTCTACCAACATTTTGTCCCTAACGGGACAAGTAACTGATGCCATAGGCATCAAATGTTGGTAGAAATCGATTTATCATCTGATCTAGTGCCGTAGGTACGAAATCCTTACGCTGCTATTCGGAAGATTCTTTGATGATCTTATCATAAATCGCTCGAGCCTTATCATATGCTGCAGAGGCCTCGTTGCGTTCAGTCTCACGGATGTTATCCTTCTTCATTTTCCAGCACTGATCTACTGCCTCCCGGCACCATTTTGCACTTTTCTTTACCTGGATTGGCTTCTCATTGACGAGTACAAACACGGGATTGGTATGCGAACTTGGATAGATGCGCAAGGCGATCCAACTTGATTGTTTAATGTTATAGTTAAAACTTATATCCTTCCAATTTCCATCAGCGAGGATTTCAGTAGTAGCAACAGGTTCACCATTTACAATAAGTTCAACAGGACATTTCTTGATTTGCCGATGCGTGCTCGTTCAATACTCCAATAAGGTTGCTTGTCTTCAGCGCGCTGTGCGATCATGGCTCCATTTTCATCTTGTTCGGCAGGAAGCAATGCAACAACACGGGCGTTGATTTTCACTGTGCTATTCTCCTTCACCTTTAGTTCGCTGTTTTTTGTCCCGGCTTCTAAACCATTGACTGAAAAATCAATGATATGTGAACCACCTTCCGAAACATACGACCTTCCATTTTTTATCGCCGTGATATAATTATCAAAATCCAATGTGTCTTCTGGTTTAAAATAACTGCGCGCAAGACCTACACGTTCATCGTAGATGCAAGGATAATCTGTTTCACCACTCAACCTGGTTTTGAATCCACAATTCAGTGTATGATACCACATATTCAATTCCCATGAGCGGTGGCGTATCACCTGCGCTAAAGAAGTCAACGACATTTTCTGTGACGGTGACAATGTATTCGTTCGCGCCGATGCCATCCATTTTGGGCATTATATAATTGGGTAACTGTTTCGTTTTGTAAATGGGTTCCAATCCCCAGCCTGAATGAGCATAACCGGTAACGGCATTTTGAGATTTTGCCCACTTGAAAACAGGCATGGTCCAGCTCGGCCACTCTTCGATTTTTGTGGTCCCGGGATAATCATCTTCCTTAAGATTGAGCAAAACAACGTGACCGGCATGCGAAGAAGGAAAACCGGAAACTTCAATATCATATCGCATAACATTTTCCTTGGTTGAAAGCGGATGTGTTTTTCCTGTAAAAAATTGTTTTTGATAATACCAGCTTGGTCCCCATCCCAAAACTGCTCCCACATTCAAATCCTCACCCACAATCTGGCGCCACATGTCTTCGGGTTTTACACCTTCTTCCGGACTTTCGTAATGACTGCATCCTGCAGCATGAACATGATGATCGGCACTATACCATCCAAGCTTTGCCATATCGACCCAACGTTTCAGTTTGAACGAAACCGTTATGGAATCAGCACCTTCAGGAACGATGATCTCTTGGGTCTGGATCTGGTATTCAGGTCCCCTTGTAAACCGGACATTAAACTTACCCGGAGGTAACAGAACATGTTCGCCGTGTGAACGGTAAATCTGTGGCTGAAAGAAAAAATCCGGATACTCGTCAAAGGCTGCGACACGCCGGGACGGCAGAGGATAAATGCCCGTTAACCGCGGGGGAATTTTATACGTCGCTACCTCGACTGAATTCCATTTGGGCAGTGGTAAGCCGGTAGTCTACATCTTTTAGATTGGATGCCATTACAGGTTCATCAATGACGCGTTCGATTCCATCGGTTATGGTAAAAGATGCCATCGTCGGAGATCCATCATGATCTTCCACATGGAAGTTTACTTTTACTGCCGGAAGGATGTTAAATAAAACAGAGATGTTGGAACGGAAGCCGATGTCTTGTGTGCCTTGTCCAATGTTGAAGCCAATTTCAGCTTCTCGCTTTCCCGAATCCTTGGTGTAAATCTGAACGACAGCATATTCCAATGCCAGCCCTGAAAGGTTGGCCGAAAGCGGTCTGTTGTTATACATTTGGAGTTCGATGAAACGATTGGCGACCTGTCCTTCATTCAATAAATGTTCTGTTTTGGTATGCTCCAACACCGGATAAGAGGTCATGTGCAAAACGGGCTGTGCATTGGCGCTTTCGGCTTCCAATTTGGCGGTAACGCCTGCTTCATTTTTCACTTTCACCAAAAAACTGGTCCATCCATTTTGCATTAATCTGGGCAGCGCCGGGCCTTGTGTAACCTTTACGCGCGCCTCCGGATTGATGTGCACCACCGCTAAGCAATAAGGATCGAGAATGGTTTGTATGGTCTGTGAGGTCTCGGCCGTTAGCGGTTTATTTTGCAGTGCTTTCAAACGCTGTTGATCTTCTTTTGAGAGCGCACTTCCTAAAAAGGAGAGCGCATCATTCAGCCGGATGGCGTGCGCAAGGAAAGGTTGAGGTTCCACCTTAACCGTAGTATTTTGCGGCGCTTGATGATGCTCATGTTGAGCCAGTGAGAATGTCGGTACCAACACCAGGCTCAAAAAATAGAAAAGATAGGTTCGAAGGGTCATAGTGTACCTTGGTTTGTGGGCATAAGCAATTTAATGAGCATCGGTTGATTTTTATTATTATTTTGAAGAGAACTCATGGTGCAATTCGAAATTATTTTATTCTAAAATTTTCAATATGTCCGCTCAGCTTCATTCTGTTATTCCGAAACTTCCGCCGGTGATTTACAAGCGACTAAGTCTTTTTACGTCGAGAAATTGAACTTCCGGCAGGTGGGAGGTGATTATCCCGATTATCTGATGCTCTTCCGCGATGAAATCGAACTTCATTTTTTCCTTGACTGTGACCTGGATGTGAATCGAAACGATGGCATGTGCTATATCCGTGTTTCCGGGATCGAAGAACTTTATGATTCCTTGAAGAAGACCTCCGGTAATATGCACGTCGGAAAATTGGAACCCAGACCCTGGGGCCAAAAAGAATTTTTCAATTAAAGACATTAATGAGAATATGCTAACGTTTGGCGAACGAATGTAACAGCAGGTGAATTGGCATTGCAAAATTTCGGAAACGCCTTGCACGATTGTCCCGTAGGGCACGTTGGTAGAAACGACAGCGCTGCGCCAAGTCCCGTCAGGACGAATATGAACAATGGTTCGAAAAACATTTCATCCCTACGGGATTCGATTTCAGATGTATTGTTTTTCTATCAACATTAGTCCCTCACGGAACCATGTGATCACAAATTTGAAATGCCAGCAAATTAATCACTTGATGAAAATCGATGCTACACTCTCACGTTGACTGAGAACCCCAATTACCACTAATCCGGCAACGGCTTGATCATAATGTCCTTGTAAAAAACTTTGCTCTTCGGATCATGCCCTTGCAATGCGACAGTTCCGCTGGATAACCTTCCATTTTCTCCCTCGGTGTATTCGTTGATTACCTTGTCATTAACTTTTACCGTGATCTTTTTACCCTGCACAATAATATGTTCGGTAAACCATTCATTGTCTTTGGCTGGAGCTTCTTTAACATCTTGAATAGCATAGATACTTCCGGTCTTACGCCAATCGGTATGGGTATTGTTGACCTGGATCTCATACCCTTTGGTCGGCCAGCCTGTTTCCTGATAAGTAGTATGAATAAATATTCCCGAATTAGAGCCAGGTGTAGTCATCACCTGCGCCTTGAATTCAAAATTTTTGAAATCGTGATTTTTTATGGGACCGTCATAAAACAGATGCGCCCGCTCTCCGAATACTACAATGGCACCATCGGCAATAGTGAATGTTCCAGGATGTTCTGCGGCCTTCCATCCATTAAAGGTTTTGCCGTCAAACAACGTGATCCAGCCCTCGGATTCAGGTGCACGGTTCATGGCTGAAAGAACAATGACGAAGGTGAGAGCACCAGCAAAAGCAATGAATGATTTCATAGGTTATGAGTTTTGAATAAACATACGGGAAACAATCATGAGACGCAACAGTGTTTTGTGTGAGCGGATGATCGTGCTGCGTTGTTTTTGATTTTTAATAGTTTGAAATCTTACTTAAAACCCAGCTTCTTTTTTGCCACCTGTATTTCCGGTGCGGCCATAAAAAGCTTCCATAACAATCCTGTACGATGATTTTCGATCATGACGATAGCGGGCCCCTGATCAATAGCCAGGTAACGGGTAGGGTACCAGTTTTCCTGCTGGCTGAAAGCGTCGTAAAAGCCAAACTCTCCAAATACCTTGTCACCGAGGCTATCATAGAGATACCGGACAACCTTCATGGATTCTTTCGGAGTATATGGAAATGAAGATAACGCTGCCGTTGGGGAAATCACCCCAAGGTCTTCATTGGGACTATGTGCGGCATAACCTTTCGGGGAATAACTGGCCGTGAGTCCCCAACAATTCTCACCATAGCCTTTGTATTTCTTGGGATTTTCAATGCAGTATTGCCGATTGATTAACGTATGGTTGGTATTGTGCTCCCAATAATCGGCGTAGTCATCCTTCAAATTCCTGGGATCAAGGCCTAAGAAGGAATAATGTGACCAAAACAGCGGACCGCCAAATTGTGGCGCAAAGTTATGCTTCAAACTCAGGTGATATCCGTATTGCTCGTGCGTGGAGTCGTTTCGCATTCCTCCCTTTCGTGCCCAACCTTCGTGATACACTTTTGGGGGAATGGTGTGCGTCGGGGACGCGGCGGCCAGCACATACAAGATGAGACATTCATTATAACCTTCCACCGGAAAATTCATTTTCCACTGATTTTTTGGCGACCAATGCCAGTACAAAACGTTCTTACCGTGTCGATGCCAGTCAAATTCAACTGCCTTCCAGAGTTTATCAATTTTTGATGCCAGCGCTTTTTCTTTTTCATTGCCATCTTTGAAATATTCCCGCACACAAAGCAAGCCTTGCAGCAGGTACGATGTTTCAACTAAATCACCTCCATCGTCATCGGGACTAAAAGGTTTTACTTTTCCTGTTTCACCATTGAGCCAGTGTGGCCAAACACCATGAAAACGATCAGCTTTCTCCAGCCAATCTGCGAGCTTGGTAAGGCGTTCAAGTCCTTGTTCACGTGTAATAAAATTTCTTTCTATCCCTACTAGAATTGCCATAACGCCAAAACCTGTTCCACCAGAAGTGATGATGTGTTTGTCGTTCTCTGGATAGATATTGTCGGAATGGTATCGTTCACGCGCGGCACCAGACGTCGGTTCAGCACCATCCCAGAAATATTGAAACGTTCTGTATTCCACGAGTGTCAGCAGCGAATCATCGCTTATTGCCTTCGGCTGCTGTTCAACAATTTCAGGAGCTTTCTTGTAACAGGCGACGACAATAAGAAGTATGGGAAGTATTCGGACGATTCTGGTGATCATGTTAACAAAATATTAAACTTTGAAAATTGGCTGTACAGAAAGACATCGAAAGGTAAATCTTTCTCCTCAATTTTAGCAAGGGTTGATGTATGCGCTATCCTGGAATCGAAGCTTAGTTGCAAGTAATATCTAAATGTCATAAAATCCTCCGCGAACCTCCGTGCCTCCGTGGTAAAGAATGGAACCCATTCACAACCACCAAATCACATCTTATCTACTATTAAAAATCCTTTCGCAATTATTCGTATTTTACTTTATCTTATCTCTGCTAAAAAAAGAATCGAATTCATGAACACCGATATCAATCGAAGACAATTCATCGGGATGCTAGGAGCAGGCGTCACATCTATAATGCCCGGAATTGTAGGAGCTCAATCTGCTAAGCGACATATCATTACTTTGAGTTTTGATGATGGATTTAAAAAATCAAGTGTGCTTACAGCATCGATATTTGATAAATATAAACTTTCCGCTTGCATCAATGTTGTTGCAACGGGGCATCTACCTGATTTTAAAAGCCCCGATGAATACCAGGTTACCGAAAAAGGAGATTTCGGATTGTGGAACGAACTAAAAGCCAGGGGTCATGAAATTATGCCGCATGGTTATAAACATGCCAATAAAGCCACGATGCCGTTGCAAGAGGCTCAAAATCTCATTGTGGTTATGTCTCGAATATTTTTCAAAAAACCTGAAAGGATTTAAAACGTGCTGAGGCGATCTTTAATATGCCGTACAATGCGTCGACGCCAGAATTGGAGGCGTGGTTAGCTACGCAGGTGTTGGCCTTTCGAACGGGCGGCCCCGCCATTAACGCAATGCCCCACAAGGGCCAGAAGAAATTAACCTGTGGCGCATTTGGTCCTGGAAACAGTGAGGAGCACCTGGACAGGCAAATTAAAATGTTATTGGAATTACCTGCAGGATGGTTCATTCATAACTTGCATGGATTGGATAGTGAAGGATATGGACCTGTGCGTGCTGATTATTTGGATCGACTGCTCGCCCGTTTGATCGCGATCGATTCAGTTAGCGTGATGCCCGCAGGCAAGGCGATGCTGAGTATTCGGTAATTATAAAAAGTATATTCTGATGAGTTACTTTTTGAAGAATAAAGACATATAATACTCGTGAGCTATGCAATTACTGCATGGCCTTCATTTTAACATACTAAAAATGAGATACTTCCGATTGTCTGTTATTTCTGTTCGCGTCCACATTCTGTTTTATTTCCTGGGGCCAGGAAACAGGATATGTAAAAGGTTATATTGTGACCATCGAGGGGGACACCTTAACCGGATTAGTGAAAAATAAAAACATGACTCCTTATCGGGTATTGATCGACATAAAGTTTAAAAGGGATGAGAAAAGCAAAGTAGAAACTTTTTCGCCGGATCGGCTGAAGGGATTTCGAATCGGAACGAAGCAATATGTCTCCAAAGAGGTTCAAGCTGAATTTTGGTGTGGAGAAGTTGTTTGTGGAAGTTATTGTTGATGGCCACCTCAGCTATTATGCACTGGAGTATACAGGTTTTGGTGCGGGGAATATTTCAGAGTATGTAATCCTCGAAAAGATAAATGAGAAGAATCAACTAGTATATGATGAACGTTCTGTCGCCATTAATTTTAAAAAGAAAATGGCGGAGTATTTAAAAGATGCGCCGGAACTAGTGGCCAAAATAAACAATGGAACATATACAAGAAAACATGTCGAAGCCATTGTCAAAGAATATAACACTCTCAAAAGTTCATTATAACTGTTAACGAGAACAGGTAGGTTATCTAGTTCACCACCGCCAGTGCCATTCCATCGTGCATCTTCGAACCAACGGTCTGGATAATGGTCGCTGTTACGCCAGGAGTATTGGCAAGGAAAGCATTAAATCTTCTGGCGCCTTGTACCATTTCATCGGTTGAGTGGGCATCCATCACGTTACCATCACGAATTACATTATCGGCCACAATCAATGTTCCTGGACGTGAAAGTTTCAGCGCCCATTGAAAATATTCCGTGTACGGAGGTTTATCGGCATCAATAAAGATCATATCAAACGGACCTTCTTTTTTTGCTTCAAGTTGTGGCAGAAGGTCAATTGCTTTTCCAACGCGAATATCCACGATCGAGCTTAGTCCAGCTTTTTCAATATTATTTTTGGCAACCCGTGCGTGAAGCGGTTCGTACTCAAGGGAAATAAGTTTACCATCTTTGGGCAACGCGCGCGCCATCCAAATTGTGCTGTATCCGACTAGCGTTCCGATCTCCAGAATTTTTTTAGCATTACAGGCTTTAGCCAGAACCTGCAGAAATTTTCCCTGATTTGCCGACACACTGATCGGTGGTATATTGGCTTCGTTGGTCGAATTGTAGGTGGCTTTTAAAATTTCATCCTCGGCACCAACAAGGTCGCGGATGTATCCATCAACGTTTTCAAAAATTTCTGTATCCATACGATTTACATATTCAAATTAACTAGCTAGCGTAATTTCAGGTTTATAAACCAGGGTTGCAATTTTTTTTCCTAAACGAAAACTGAAAAGCAAACGCCGCCAAGTTGAAGGCTGCTATCAATTCAAAGGCTTTAACCAGCCATTGCTATCCATCCAGTTTTTGCAACTCAAAAACCATTCATCTTTAGTGGTTTTGTTATTTAAGCCAAACCCATGTCCTCCATGTTGATAAATGTGAAGTTCTGCCTGCACTTTATGCTTCAATAAATTTTCATAAAACCTAACGCTGTTGGCAGGTACTACCACGTCATCATCGCTGGCATGTATGAGGAATGTTGGGGGAGTCTCAGCCGTTATCTGCAACTCGTTTGAATAAAGATCGATTTTCTGCGGCGTGGGATTTTTTCCCAACAATTGATCTCGCGAGCCCCGGTGACCGATATCATTTTGAAAACTGATGACGGGATAAATCAAAATCATAAAGTCCGGACGAAGGTTTGTTTTTTTTTCGTTTGGAATTTTTGATTCCTTAAAATGTGTGCCCGACGTTGACGCAAGGTGGCCGCCGGCAGAAAAGCCTAGTACACCTATTCGATGCGCATCAATTTTATAAGTAGCCGCCTTTTCGCGGATGATCTTGATTGCCTGCTGCGCATCCTGAAGGGGACCGATCTCTTTATCCGGCATGGTTTTATCATCCGGAATTCTGTATTTCACCACAAACGCGGCGACACCAATTTCATTAAACTTTTTTGCCACATCCTCCCCTTCGTGACTAATTGAGTTGGATTCGTAGCCACCACCAGGAAATATAATTACTGCTGTTCCTGTTGCATTTTTTTCAGGGGCAGGAAAATACCGAATGGTGGGAATTGAAATTTTACTGACGATCGTCAGGCCATTCCATTGGTCGGACTTTTCTTCGTTAGCCGTCTTATTACTATTGGGTATTACATCAGGATACAATGGTAAATAATCTTGTGCTGCAAGCTGTATGTTCATTGAAAGAAAGATTATCAGAAATCCTAAATAACATTTTGTCATTTTATCTGTGGTATTATGAAAAGGAAAAGTAATGATTTCTTTTATAATAAGTTTTAGACTGTATTTGTTGCCACAGCGTTAATTACAAAAAAAATGGTTCCGGTTAAAGACGTTTTTTGTAGGTTGAAGAAGCTGCTGCTGAAATAATTAGTCCGGACTGGCAGCTATCGCGGCGACGTTAAGAAATTTGAAAAGGGGGGTTTGTCGCAATTAGCCCGCGAAAACGTCAATTTTACCCCTCATGAAAGTCGGTTTCGCATTGTAGGTTTGTAGCATAGAATTAATTACAAATTCCAATCACACAATAAAAAACAAATATTATGGAAACAGCAGAAAAAACCGCGATCACAGTAGAAACCCTGGTCAATGCACCCGTTGAAAAAGTCTGGAAATACTGGAATGAGCCGGAACATATTAAGGGTTGGGCATTTGCGTCCGACGATTGGCATGCACCCTATTCCGAAAATGATGTGCGTACAAATGGCAAATTTAAAACAACCATGGCAGCGAAGGACGGAAGTTTTAGCTTTGATTTTGAAGGCGTTTATACCAATGTTCAACCTAATAAAGTGATAGAGTACACGATGGGCGATGGACGAAAAGTAAAAATCGTTTTCTCGGAAAATGGAAATGAAACAAAAGTTACGGAGACGTTCGATCCGGAAAGCGAGAACCCAATTGAAATGCAGCGCGGCGGGTGGCAAGCAATCCTCGACAACTTTAAAAAATATACGGAGGCAAATTAGCCTGTTCGTTATTCATCAAATCCATCAGGGTTCAAGACGCCCTGATGGATTTTTTTTTGAATAGACTATAGCTGCCCGATGGCGAAGTAGTAAACGCAATCACTAAGGCAACTCCGCTAAAAGCCAGCGCCTGAAATACACTGGTCAATTCGTTTCCGTTAGCGACCTCGGGCATAGCGATTGCCCTTGGTATATGCAAAATAAGGAACCAGGTGAAAAGCATAATTGCAGTCAGGATGCCTACGAGTTTTATCTTAATCATAAAAATAAAAGAAACGCCTGCCCCAATTAATGCAATTGCGGCAAAGTAAGTCCAAAACAACGGGAAGGGTATCCACGCAGGGACAAGGGTCTGCACGAATTGGTAATAAAGAAAATGATCGATGCCGAAAACGATCAGCATAATCGCAAAGAATATGCGACCAACCGGTATTAGCTTTTCAAGTGATTGAAAAAGTTTAGTGTCAGGACGGCTTTTGGAAATAGGAAACGATCCGGCGATCACGAATGCTCCGCCCGATAGGGCGAGAATTTTAAAAGCATCCGTCCAGCCGCCCAATGAAGTCGTATTATTGGCAATCAGAAAGGGAACATGACCAACGATAAACAGAAGCAGTAGCACACTTCCGAGTAAGAGACTCGTTTTTCGTGCTCTGAAATTGAAAATAATAAATAGGCTGGAAATAATCAGGTAGAAACTGCTCAAATAAATGAACACTTGTGGATCGGGCATTCCTTCCGGCCAGCTTGGCACAAACACGGGCCTGAATCCCGGAAAATAGAATTGTTGTAATCCGAGTCCGGCCATGCCCAATGGCATAATTCAATCGACCAAGCTTAATTAAATTATCCATATGCTATTGAGATGAAGCAATCGACGGAAGGCTCTTAAATATACCCTACCGCTCTTGGGTAGACGTTGTAAAATAATGCTTCATTCCAGGGCGAACGCATAGAAGTTTTCAAGTCACGATAGAATTTTGTCATGTCGCATTTAGCCCGGTATATCGTCGGTTTTGCCTCCTTAAAATTCTTTGTCGGTTATTAGATTTGTAGAACCAAATACGAGGTATTTACGGCCTTGCTAAGCTCAAAAAAAACATTTATTATAAAAATTTGAAACAATGGCACACTTAAATCCTTATCTGACTTACACCAACAATTGCCGTGAAGCAATGAATTTTTACAAGGATTGCCTTGGCGGTGAACTGTTTCTTCAAACGGTTGGTGAACTTCCCGCGATGGCGGCACAAATGCCGCCCGAAATGAAGAACCACATCTTACATTCTACTTTGACCAGTGGTGATATTTTGATAATGGCTTCTGACCTGAATAGAGAGACTCCGGTCGAGGGAAACACGGTTCACCTTTGTATCAACTGTAAAACTGAAAATGAATTGAACACTTTTTTTTCAAAACTTTCCAGAGGAGGTAAGATCACAGAACCTATTGCCGATATGCCGTGGGGTGCAAAGTATGGTTCCCTTACTGACAAGTATGGAAAACACTGGCTATTCAATTTTAGTAAGGAGTGAGTCAGAACGTTTTAATGCGTAATCTCTTGATGATTCATTTCTTCAATTTTATTCCTTGCTGCGTTGAGAGAGGTTTCAATAGTCTGAACATCATTAATAAAAACTGTATTATCTGAACCGTACCGGTCAAACTTGATATACCATTTGCCCTTTCCCTCGGTTACATAGTATCCTAACTGAAAACCATCTGAGGTGACAAATTTATTTTCCAGATAGTCAGGTTTGCTGGATTGATCAGCCGGTGCTTCACTTTTCAGGGTGGCCAACGCCTTAATGACTTCCAGCAAATCTGAGTATTCAATGGAGGCAGTGGTGTGGGCGTTTTTGCTTTCCTTCTCGATGAGATAGAAATATTTCAATTCATTTCCCACAATTACTTTTCTCACCCTTGTCTCTGCAACTTCTCCTAAGAATAATTTCAGCGAAGGCATTTTGAAATCAACAAACTTTGTGATCGTGCCGGTCTTTGAAGCAAAGATTTCCATTTTCGTTTCCGCTGGTTTGATCTCTTTTTTTCTGTCTTGTGCAACGGCAAGATGAGAAAAGAGAAGGATCAATAAGATGAATTTAGTGGCGTGCATGGTGGTTTTAGGTTTTAGTGTATCGCGTTACATTATAATGCTATCAAATGAAATTCGAGAGGAGACTAATAATCCATTGATAGCAATGTGGGCCTGTAACGCTATTAAATGTAGATATTCTGTGAAAAAATTCAAACAAAGCTGAGTGGCGGCGGTCCCATGGATGCGAATGGGAAAATCCCAAATAACAGTGATCATTTTGAAGAATGAGGTAATTATCGCATTATCGCCTTTGCTAATAAATCCTGACACTATGAAAATAAGAATTATATGCGCTCTCCTGGTCGGCCTTACATGGTCATGTGATTCACACAAGAACACAGCACCACAGAAACAAGACCCAAGCCCGTTGGAGGGGACCTGGCAGCTAATGTCTGGTACGATTATAGAAAAAGGTGACACAACTGTTACGGACTACAGTGGAAATCAAAGTATGATCAAGATTATCAATGCAACGCATTTTGCTTTTTTAAATCATGATTTAAAGAAAGGCAAAGATTCCACGGCAGCTTTCGCAGCAGGTGGCGGCGTGTACACCCTCGAGGGAAATCAGTACACCGAATATCTGGAATATTGCAATGCCCGCGAATGGGAGGGAAATACATTTCAATTTACAGTGAAGATCGAGGGCGACACTTTAACACAAAGAGGAACAGAGAAAATTGAAAACCTCGGCGTGGAAAGATTGAATATTGAGAGGTACACGAGGTTGAAGAATTGATGTGTGTTTCTGTGTGTTGTGTTTGTTGTGAAAATTCGGACTAACGGTAACCTATAAGTTTAAATAATCAGAATAATTACAACGCAATGGATAGATGAATCACGATTATTTTTATACCTTTCAAAAATCCTCTCAGATTGTATAGTTGTTAAGCTTTTTGTTGTTTGATGAGGAAACTTATGAAAATTATTTCGTTAGCAATACTTTCAATGTGTTGCTTGACACAAGCACTTGCGCAGAATCCCCTCCAACCTGGCTTACACAAACGAGTACCCCCAAATCTTCTTCGCCAACTGAAGTCTGGTACCACACCAGAATTGGTTGAAGCAGATACTAAAAAATATGTACGTTTTGTTTATCTGGTACCATCAGAAAAGGCAACCCGGCCGGAATATAAATTGAGCATTGAGAATGCTGCCAGGCATTTGCAATTATGGTATAAAGGTCAACTGGGTAATAATAAAACCTTCAATCTTACCGAACCCATCGTTGAGGTATATAAAAGTTCTCATGATACGAACTGGTACTCAACAAACCCTGATGCAGATTGGGCGGGTGAGTGGAAATTTTGGTTCAATGCTGTAAATGATGCATTCGCGCTGTCGGGTGGAAGTTTTAATGATCCAAATAATTTTTGGATCATATATATTGATGCGTTGCCCGCTTGTCCCATGCAACAAGGTGGTGGACTAAATGGGGTAGCAGCAATGGGCGCAAATGATTTACGAGGGTTGGTGGGACAGTCCTGGATTCCAATCTGTAATGAAGTAATACCGCCTTATTCACCTTGTCGGTACGTAGGGGGTCTGGGTCATGAGCTAGGCCATGCGTTTGGATTGGCTCATCCACCCGGATGTGATGATGGGCAGCCTGTTACATGTGATTATTCGGACATCATGTTCACCGGATATATTGATTATCCGAACACACATTTCTCAAGCAATGAGAAAACGATATTGAATTCCAGTCCTTTTATAAATACCGTAAGTATTAAAGAGTGTACTATTGATTGCGCAAATCTCACAAAGCAGTACACTTTTTCTGCGTCTAATGATGTTTCTATCTGCGAAGGGGATAATTATTTTGCGGGTGGCGCGCCACAAACAACCGCGGGTACTTATCTGGATACATTTACCTCGAAACTCGGCTGTGACAGTGTAGTCGTAACCCGACTGACTATTTTGCCAACATATGAGAAAACAGCTAATGTATCGATCTGTCAGGGCCGATCTTATTTTGCGGGCGGCGCGCCACAAACAACGGCAGGTACTTATCGTGATACATTTAAATCGAAGCTCGGTTGTGATAGTGTTGTCGTTACCCGGCTGACTGTTTTGCCAACATATGAGAAAACAGTTAATGTATCGATCTGTCAGGGCCGATCTTATTTTGTGGGCGGAGCGCTACAAACAACGGCAGGTACTTATCGTGATACATTTAAATCGAAGCTCGGTTGCGATAGCCTAGTCGTTACCAACTTAACTGTACTACCGACTTATGAGAAAACAGTTAATATATCGATCTGTCAGGGCCGATCTTATTTTGCGGGCGGCGCACTACAAACAACGGCAGGCACATATCGTGATACGTTTAAATCGAAGCTCGGTTGTGATAGCGTAGTCGTTACGAAACTGACTGTATTACCAACATATGAGAAAACAGTTAACGTATCGATCTGTCAGGGCCGATCTTATTTTGCTGGCGGAGCACTACAAACAACGGCAGGTACTTATCGTGACACGTTTAAATCGAAGCTCGGTTGCGATAGCCTAGTCGTTACCCGACTGACAGTTTTACCAGCGTGTGAGAAAACGATTAATGTATCGATCTGTAAAGGAGGGTCTTATTTTGCGGGGGGAGCACTGCAAACAACTTCGGGAACTTATCGAGATACTTTTACATCGAAAAATAACTGTGATAGTGTAGTGGTCACCAGACTAGACGTAGTCTCGGTGTTTGAAAAAAATATCACGGTGTCGATTTGCCAGGGTGAGTCTTATTTTGTGGGAGGAAGTTTACAATCAACAGAGGGTTCCTATGTCGATACTATTAAGTCGGTTCAAGGCTGTGACAGTATTATCATCACAAGTCTGAAAATACTACCACTTTATGAAAAGACTATCGAAGCATCGATTTGTGAGGGTGAAACTTATTTTGCCGGTGGCAGGCAGCAATCCGAACCTGGTATTTACTATGATATATTACCGAGCATACAAGGATGTGATAGTGTTATAGTAACAAATTTACATCGTGGAATTTGTACGGGTGTGTCTCCGGCAGTTGAAAGTTCGATTAAAATATATCCTGTTCCTACCAACGGTATTCTTCATATTGAATACGATAGGCTACACCATGAGGAGCTTTTTAATTCAGTTGGCCAGCATGTTCTTAGTAGCCAGCTGAATTATGTCGACTTTTCTAATTTACCCCCTGGATATTATTACCTAAGAATATATTTCACCGAAGACGAATTTGTCAGCAAAAAAGTAATTTTCATGCCTTAGGTTCAGGGTTTTGCCGGATTGCGCGAGTAATGCGGGCAACCAAATTTCATGTACTCCGTACATATCCAGCCTCCGCTTCGGCTGCAGGGCATGATTGCCAAGCGAAAAATTTCGGATATACCCATTGAGTGCTTTGTTCATCCGCGACACACCGGTGTTCACTTTTATACACTAGAAATCGTCGTGGCGACATAAATTGGTGCATTTAGATTCTGGTACAACATTGGTATTGATCTTTTTGCTAAACACCGCCATGCTGAAAAATTATCTGAACATCGGAATTCGGAATCTCCTGAAAAATAAGCTGTTCTCTTCGATCAACATCGCTGGAATGGCCATCAGCATCGCCACTTTTTTGATCATTACACTATTCGTGGCAGACGAACTAAAGTTTGACCGGCACGTTGAAGATGTTCCGTTGAAATTCAGAGTATTCAATGAGTATTTTTTAGAAGATGGATCGACAAAAAAAGGTGCTATGATTCCGCCACCGATCGGTCCGACCCTGGTGGAAGAATATCCAGAAGTAGAATATGCTACCCGGTTCCTGAATTTTAATTATAATGTTCTCTTTCAGGCAGGCAACAAAAAACTGACCGAGTTCAAAGGTGGTTATGCCGATCCGACAATCTTCGATATGTTTAGTTTGAATGTAATGGAAGGTGATCGAAAGACGGCGTTGAAGGAACTTTATGGGATTGCCATCAACAAGACAATGGCAAAAAAATATTTTAATGATGAGCCAGCGTTGGGTCAGGCAATTGAATTATTCGACACAACGTATACGGTTACTGCCGTGTTCGAAGATTTTCCCGCGCATTCACATTTGCAATTGAATTATTTTTTATCTCTTGATGGCTTTGCTTATGAAAATCCTGATCGCGTGAAACGGTGGGGCTGGAGCCAGTTTCATACTTACGTCAAATTGAAATCGGAGGGTGACGCGCCAAAACTTGAGGCGAAGCTGGAAGACTTTGCGAAACGGCATGCATGGGAAACGACCAAGAAGAATGGAAGTTATTATATACCGCACCTGATGCCAGTTACGGATGTGCACTTAAGGCATACGATCAGCTTTGGGATATTGCAGTCCGTGGGAATGTCCAAACCGTTTACATTCTTTCTGCGACTGCCATTTTTATACTTCTTATTGCGATTCTCAATTTCATCAACCTGTCGACAGCCCGCGCCGTCAACCGGGTTAAAGAGGTGGGTGTGAGAAAAGTTATGGGAGCTTTTCGCATTCAGCTGATCTACCAGTTCATTAGCGAATCGATTATCATTGCTTTGATTGCCCTGGTGATTGGGTGCGTGATCACAGAATTGACATTGCCGTTCGTAAATTCTTTTGCAGAAAAGAATATACCCACCGTAATCTTCATGAATCCGCTGCTAATTCCTTTTTTGTTGGGGATGGCTATCGTGGTAGGCATTGCTGCCGGAACATATCCTGCATTTTACATTTCTCGCTACAAGCCTGCACAAATATTATCCAACAGAGAATCTGGAAGGAATTCCGGAAAGGCGCTGTTGCGCCAAGGTCTGGTGGTGTTGCAGTTTGTCCTTTCTTTTGTATTGATAACGGCATCGCTGGTGGTCAATGACCAGCATACTTTTATGAGGACGAAGGACATGGGATTTGAGAAGGATAATCTGGTGGTAATCAATATGCGTGGAGATATGGACCGCAATCCCGAGGCAACAAAAAATTCGTTTTTAAATCATCCAAACGTTATCAATGCGACCATTGGATACGGCCTGCCGGGAGAAGCTTATGCCGGTGATGGTATCAAGGACAAGGCTACCGACAAAAACATGCCGATCTCGATGCTGACCATCGACCATGATTACATTAAGACATTGGGCCTCAAAGTTATTGCAGGGCGCGACTTTTCCCGCGATTTTCCTTCGGACGAAAAGCATGCATTTATTCTCAGCGAGACCGCTGCGAAAATGTTGGGACATACCGATCCAAAACAAGCGCTTGGCCATGAACTTTCCTGGGATCGTTGGGATGCACCCGATAGTTTGAAAGAAGGAAAAGTCATCGGTGTCGTAAAAGATATTCACCTGAACAGTTTGCAGGATAATATTTCGCCCGTTGTACTGCATATTTATCCTTTGGTAAAAGCGACGCTTACCTTGCGCATTAAGGGCGAAGATATACCTGCGACCATTGCCCATTTGGAGTCCACTTGGAAGCAGTTTAACAGCGACTGGCCATTCGAATACAAATTCCTGGATGAAAATTTTGACAAATTGTATAAGGCGGAACAGAAGCTTGCAACTTTGTTTTCATTCTTCACAGGGTTTACCATTCTTGTAGCCTGCCTTGGCCTTTTTGGATTAGTGGTCTACAGCACCAGTCAGAAGTATAAAGAAATCAGCATACGCAAAGTGCTCGGTGCAAGCGAAACTTCTCTGGTTGTGAAACTGGGAAAGACCTATGTCATCTTAATCGCCATTGCTTTTATCATTGCGATTCCATTTAGTTACTTCGCAGCTGAAGCCTGGCTGCAAAAGTTTGCTTACCACATCGATCTTACGCCAGGTTTATTTGTAAAGGCTGCTTTATCCATTCTGGTGATTTCAATTGTTACCGTGGGGATTCAATCGGCAAAAGCAGCCAGAACCAATCCGGTCGATGCGTTGAAGGAACAATAGAAGGCACATTTGCGTAACTAATCGAATTGGTGGAGGACCACACCGCACAAAATACATCAGCGGTTAGTGCTTTTCTCGCAAAAAATCGGAAGTTTACACCTTCAGCTCAAATTATTACTTTATGAAGTCAACGACATTGCTATTATCTATGCTTTTTCTTTTTTCTTCCATATTGGCGCAAAATTCAAACGAGTACCACTTGCTTATTGGCACCTATTCTAATAAGGATAAAAGCAATGGTATTTATGTATATAAATTCAATACAGAATCAGGAGCGTTCGAGCCTGCCCAGCCAGTGACCAGCAGCGTCAATGCCAGTTATCTCGCGATCAGTGCGGATCGAAAAAATGTTTATGCAGTGAGCGAGGGAGGTGGTGGAAATGGTGGCGTTAATTCCTATAGCTTTAATCCCGTGACAGGAGCGCTAAAATTTATCAATAATGTGCCTTCTGAAGGCGATCATCCCTGTTATGTTTCTGTCGATGATAAAAAGAAGTTTGTTTTTGTGGGAAATTATTCCGGCGGAAATTTACTTTCAATTCCACTAAACGCCGATGGATCATTCCGCACAGATGTCCAGAACATCAAACACCAGGGAAGCAGCATCGTAAAAGACCGGCAGGAAAAGCCGCATGTCCACTCCGTTGTTTTATCACCGGATGATCGTTATTTACTCGTACCCGATTTGGGTGCTGACAAGGTTTTTCAATATCGTGTTGATGTTACCAAGCAGCAAGCGCTTAGTCCGGCAGCGCAGCCCTTCACCGCGGTAAAACCTGGCGGAGGTCCCAGGCACCTGACATTTCACCCGAATGGTAAATATGCATACCTCGTACTCGAATTGGAAGCATCGGTCATGGCGTTTGATTACAACGATGGCAAGCTTCTACCAAAACAGACGATCACCATGGTCGCACCTGACTTCAAAGGAAAAGTTTCTGCGGCGGATATTCATGTTTCGCCGGATGGCAAATTTTTGTATGCTTCAAACCGGGGAGAAGCCAACGAGCTCGCGATCTACTCGATTGATAAGGCTGGCAAACTTACTTTCGTAGGGCGCCAATCCGTGCTCGGGAGAATTCCGAGAAATTTTGCTATCGATCCCACAGGAAAATTTCTATTAGCTGCCAATCAGGATAGCAATGATGTAATTGTTTTTAAACGCGATTTGAAAACAGGCTTACTGACACCAACCGGGAAAAAGATTCAAGTGGAAAAACCAGTATGCTTGAAATTTGTTGGGATCAAGCCTTAAAGTTCGAGGTTTGAAGTTTGAGGTTCGAGGTTCTCGATCGAATCTCGATCCATTTCGAGACTTTGTGAACCTTAGTGACTTTGAGTCTTTGTGGCGAAGTTCGTGTCTTACACTTCTACTTAAGTTCCTTAATATATATGTTCTTGAACTGAACCAAACTCGGCGGACTGTTCCATTCGCCATTTTGTTTTGATCCGTGATGTTGTAACCCAATTGGCCCTGAAGCAGGTAAACCTGGAAGCAATGCGTTTTCGATCACTACAATTCCATTTAATTCAACGGTCATCCTATCGCCTTTCATAGTGATCTTAAAGGTATTCCATTCACCTATGTTCTTATCAGCATTTACTTTTGGCGTAACACCGCGCCTTACTTCGGGTGGCATTTTTTCATCCATCCTGTAGCCATAAACCTCTCCCGATCCAATGGGCCAGTTCCATATATTGGCTTGACATTTTCCAACGCCGCGCAGCAGAATTCCAGAATCCGAATCGGGTACCACCATGGTTATTGGCTCGCCTTTTTCATTTTTCTTATGAAGACCACTGGGTAAGATCAAAGGGACATTCGGATTTTTCCACGGCGTTTCTTTGATACGCCAATCCACATAGAGCTCAAAATTGGTATACGTTTTTTCCGACCACAGATTTTTATCGGTTGCTTCACTTTCGGCATCGTAGTCAATTACACCATCCACTATCTTCCAATGACCATTGTCTCCGGCAGGCACCTTCCAGTTGGTAAAATCTTTTCCATTAAACAAAGTGGTAAAGCCTTTTGGCACCGTACCCTGGGCCGATAACCCAATCGTTGTCAAAACAAAGAAGAATGCGTTGATGAATCTCATAGTAGATATGGTTAGTAAATTAGTTTAAGTTCACTTGAGATGGTTGACGTGGACAAAATCCGTCCACACCTTGCTCTCCCAGTATGCTGCGGCACCACCTGATGAAGGTTCTAGATAGGAGCCTTCAACAAGATAGGTTCCCAGTTCTTTTGCCAGTCCTTCGAGTGGTTTGAAAGTCTTTTTCAGGATCTCAGTTTCTGCGGCTGCCGCCAGGCCAGTACTTATCTCGTGCTGCCGGAGAATCGATCGTGAAAATCGTTATATATGATCCTATATTTTCTCCCGCGACGGCTTTGTAATAGAGCAATTGCATGTCTGGAAATAATTGGCTGACTGCCGGATGGAGCTTATCTACTACAAATTTTTCAAAGTCCTTAGACCGTTCTTTTTTGACTTGTATCGAATGGATACCAAGAATACCTGCGTTGGGCAGCGATTTAATTTTTTCCCATCCAATAAGATGGTATTCCGTAAACGTTTCGGCGTTGGTGACAAAATCTCCAAGACTTTTACCTCCATTCGAGGAGGAAATAACATTGAAAGGACTTTTGACGAAGGTGCCTCTAGGATCATTTATTTTTTCTGCCGTGCCGGCTAAAAGGAACTGACCCTTTTGTTTACCCCTATCAGCCTTGAACAGATGGTACGTTGTTCCTTGACTTTGTTTGTTTAATACGGGTAATATTTCTTTTGTGGTGAAAGCCTGAAATGCTTCTGGTTTTGTATTGCTGTTCAGGTTGGGATGACTCATAATGAGAACTTCTCCGATTTTCATTCCTTGTGTGTAGGCGATTCCGGAAATCACCAACTGCGACAAATAGCAATAGCATAGATTTGACCATACTTCGGGTGCGACGTCGCATGACTTGGTTATATGCTAAAGTTAGGAGATAACGCAGGAAATGCAAATCACTTCGACGTAAGTGGCAGGTTCAAAATAATAAAAGATAGTGTGTGAATGTTAACACATCCTTTGGACCACAATAATTGAATGATAACTCCCGCTCAGCGTCACTTAAAACGCTGAGACGAGGAGCATCATGCCAACAAAAACGAAAATTTCAGAGCACCTTAAAGATTGGGTACCGCCAGATAGACCTCAATAATCCGCGGATCCATGGAGGCGATCCGGATTCCTCCGTATAGATTTTGGTCGGTAAGATGATACATGATGAAATCACCTTCGACGTAGTCAAGTTCTGTGTCACCTCCGCCAGGCCAGTAATTTTCAAATTGGTCGGGCCGTTCCTCAACCCAGAATTGAATATCATCCAAGGTCTTATCAACTTTGGCGAACCGCACAAGTTCCATGCTTTCCGGGGGCGAATTAAAGGTATAGTCGAGTTCATCCCACATCTCGACCGACGTTACGACTTTATCTTCGTAATAAATTGAAAACTTTGTTTTATAAGTATTTTCCGGGTCAACGTTGTTCAAATAGTAAAAACTGTTAAGGGCGCCATTCATCGCAAACACGGTTGGTATGATATCGACGTCGGCGTCGTCGTCATAATCGGGCCATTCAATTCTCCACGCCAAACATTTTTTGTCCGAAAATAGATCGTAACGTGGAATATAAACTTTTTCAATAATATGGGGATACGGATATCGATCACCATTGGGATGATCAGTGAACCCTCCGGGTCTTTCATCAACGCCACCAAAAGTTTTACCAAACGTTGTCTGCGGATTTCTGGTCATAAAGTTTTCTTCACAACCTGCAAGAAAAATCATGATCATCACCGATATCAGGTAAAGTACTGCTAACCTCAAATTTTTCATATTGATAAAAATTAAAAAATCCACGCCTACTCTTTAAAGGTAATTCGGCTGACACCTATTCTGGACAAAAGTACATTGAGAAGTGGCCTTGCTTATAACACCATGCTCCCATATAATAGCAATGCTGTAACTTTATTGGCTTGATCGAAAAATGGATTTCTTATAAAATTATCATTGCGACTTTGTCGCTGGCATAGTTATCAATTTTTTTGATTTCGTGAAATGAATGCTGAGAAAATGATCGTGCAATTTTTTTATTCAGCCTTCCTGGCGTACTCAGAAGGTAAAATTCCAAACTGTTCTTTGAAGCATTTCGAAAAATAAGAGGTGTGATTAAATCCCGAAAGGTAGGCAGCCTCCGCTATTTGAATTCCTGGTTGACGAAGGATTTGGGCCGCCCTTTTTAATTTGATGGATCGAATGAAGTCGCTCGTGGATTGGTTTGTCAATGCCTTTAATTTTCGATGCAGTTGCATCCGACTCATTCCAATTTCGTTTTGCAGATCTTCAACAGCGAATGTTTCGTTCGTAAGGTTTTGCTCCACGATTTTAACGAGCTTATCTAAAAAAATCATATCCCTGTTTTTGAGGGTTATGTCGCTCGGCTGCAGCGTGAATTCCTGGCTATATTTCTTTCTTAATCTTTCCCGTTGGCTCAAGAGGCTTTTAATTCTTGCCGATAATTCATCGATTTCAAATGGCTTAACAAGATATTGTTCTGCTCCCATTTCAAATCCCTTGATTTTCATTTCTCCATCATCGCGCGCAGTCAACAAAATAATAGGAATGTGGCTTGTACGGTCATCCCCTCTGAGATTTTTTATTAATGTCACACCATCCATGATCGGCATCATGATATCGCTGACGATGAGGTCGGGTATTTTCTTTTGCGCAAGGGACAATCCTTCTTCACCATTTCTGGCTTCAACAATGTTGAACTGCTCTGACAATTCTTTTTTTACATACCGAATCAAATCGATGTTGTCTTCAACCATAAGAACGAGCGGAAGATCGTCAGGTCCCACTGGATCAGGGATGGAATCCAGCGGCGATTCGGGTTGGTACATTTCCCGTTCGATGACTTCCGCGCGAATTGATTCGGGAATATCTGTTTCCCTTTCGAATGGAGGATATGCCGGCAGATTAACGCTAAAGGTGCTTCCTTCACCGAGGGCACTATTGACCGTAATAGTACCCTTGAATAACTCAACCAGCTCTTTGGCGATAGCAAGTCCTATTCCCGTCCCTTCGTATTGCCGGGTTTGAGACGCATCGACCTGATAAAAGCGATTGAAGATTTTGCCTTGCAGATGGTGAGGTATGCCGATGCCGTTATCCGAAACCGTCAATAGTATTTCATTATGATGATCAATCGCTACCCGGATACTCACGGTACCATTTTGAGGCGTGAATTTAAATGCATTGGAAAGTAGATTATAGACAATCTTATCAAGTTTGTCAGGATCAAGTTGGACGACGAGGTCGCACTCGGGTATGTCAATGTGGTAGGTTATTGCTTTTGCTTCTGCCAAAGGAACGAACGAATTTGCAATTTCCTTTACAAACCCAAATACAGCGATGTCTTTCAGGTCAGGTTTTAAAAGGCCTCCTTCCATTTTCGCCAAATCCATTAATTGATTTACAAGTCGTAAGAGTCGCTTCGCGTTTCGCGTCATCAGATCTATCTCAGCCTTGGAAATCACGTTTTGCTTTTTTTGCAGTGGGGCCAGAATCAAATGAAGCGGTGTTCGGAATTCATGGGAAATGTTGGCGAAAAACCGGGATTTCATTTGGTCTACTTTCTTTATTTGCGCAGCCTCGAATTGGGCTTCTCTCGCTTTTTTGATTTTTTCATCTGCCTGGGCTTGCGAAATTTTGCTGGCACAAATAGAGGCAATTGTGGTTAGAGCGTCCAGATGGCTTTGGTTGTAAAAATTTCTCTCCGGATGTTCTGAATCAATAACGCCAATTACTTTGTTATTGACCAACAACGGAACGGCTAGTTCGGACAAGCGAGGCTGATCATCAACAATATAACGGGGGTCGACTGATACGTCTGACACAATTTCGGCTATCCCCGTTTGGGCTACGGACCCTACGATGCCTTTTCCCAACGGTATTTCTATGGGTACATAAATATTAAATTCCTCAGGGTTCTTTTTTCCATACGCTGCTTTTTGAACCAGCACACCCCGGCTCTCATCAAGCAGGTAGATGACACAGTCTACCAGGTCTAACCTCGAAATACAATTTTTTGCAACGTCCCATAAAACCTCCTCTATCGTATTTTTTCCAAAAAGAGAAGTGGCAAAGTAGTTTATGGTCTCATCCGTTTTTTTTCGCAACAAGATCTGTTTTTCTAATTGCTGGTTTATAGTTTCAATTTCTTCTTTCTGTTCTTTGATTAGGAAGTTTTGATGTTCCAATTCTTCTAAATAAGCTTTTGCGGCGCGGAACTTTTGGTAGTATAAGAAACCGGCGAGCACGCATAAGGCGGCAAGACCCGCCACCCACTTCCATATATTCTGGGACGCGCCTTGTGATTGGGGATCGGTCTCTGAACTTCCGGAATTCTGCGCAAAGGACAAATCATTCGCAATTGCCTCGGGATTGACAACCCACAGGGCAACCATTAACACTAAGAATAGAATCAAGTAGCTTTTTCCTTTTTCCAGGCACGCGTTTGCCAAACTCATCATTAAAAAATTAGAGTGGTATAACTTTAGATATACCTTTATGAAAGAAAAGAGAAAAGTAACCTGGTTTTTACGGGTTAATTACAGGGAAATTTGTCTAGCAGATATTTGGCTGCACGCTTCTCCCTGAAGGTGGTTTCGATCAAAATTGTGCGAAGCGGCTAACTTTTGCCCTGTTGCGTGATAGCATGGTATTTAGCGAGATCTTCCGCCTTTTCCTTTTTATCGATCTCGTCAATCATTTTGTAGATTGTTGCATTGTAAGTGGCTACTCTCCCAGGAATTAAAAAAAGTTCGATCAACCACCAGACGCCCAATCCACCAATGGTAAGCCAGAACAAGATTTGAAGACCCCATTTGTCTAAGTAAGCAAAGTGGGCACCGATTAAAAACCAAAATAAAATTGCTACACCTGTTGACTTGATTTTTCCCTGGAGCTCGTATTTATTCATATTGCAGTTCTTGGTTGGTTATAATTAAAACGTGAATTCGGCTATGTAGTTTGAAGATTCTGAGGTTTGAAGTTTGAAGTTCGATGTTCGAAGTTGCGGTACTTGCCTCAAACCTGACCTGCGAACCTCGAACTTCAAACTTCGAACTTTTTACGAAGCCCGACGTTGAAGCTATCTCAGAAACAAAGCCTACCGACGGCAAAATATTGTCCCGCATGCGAAAAATCTACCTTTTTACCCTTATAACTTTCATTTTCTCATTTACGGCTGCAGCGCAGGATAAATTCATTACCCTTGGCAGTGGCGGTGGTTTTACGGGCACACACGACGATGTACAAGGTTACCCCCGAAGGAAAAGTATTCAAGGGTACGGGTATTGGTGATGTGCAATTCTCGCTTTGCGGAAAAATCAAAAAAGCAAAGGCGAAACAAATGATGACACGAGTTGCCGATCAGGTAAGTGCTGCAACTTCTTTTAATCATCCTGGTAACCTATTCTATTTCATCTCGTACACGGAAGACAATAACGTGCGGACCATTAAGTGGGGCGATGCCGAGCATCCAGTTCAAGAGGATGTTAAAAAATTGTATGATGAGGTTCTCGCGAGTGTTAATGGTATCAGTTTTAAACCGATAAAATAAGAATTTCAAAAATATTAATTCGAAAAACGTTTTAAACCGCGAACTTCAGTCTGTCGTTCGGCTGGACTTGGAACTTCAAATACTCCGTACGCTAACCATGAAAAAAATCTACCTGATCCTTTTTACACTTTCTCTTTTCTGTCTTAACATAAGCATCAGCAGATGCGCAAACAGCGTTTGATGTTAAGAAAAGAAAAAACAGTCCGGTAAATACTTCATCGTTACACGCGACCAAAATAAGTGCTCCGTCGCGGAGCATCTTCCAAGGCCCGTACGAGCGCGCCTATCTTTCAGAATGCCCGGGCCTTTGGTTTTCAATCTAAGGAAAAGCTGCATAACGTTTTGCATACCGAAGAAGGGCAGCCTTCATTTATAGAAACGCGACGCAACACGGCATCTTCCAGAGTTTTTATCAAGAAAGGATACTTACACGGCTTGTTATGATTATCTGCAGGAACTTGCACCAGTGCTTCACCTGGAGAATGCGACGGAGAATTTTACAATTCGAGGGACAAAGAGTGATAAGAACAATGGTACCCATATCCGTCTCCAGCAAAATTACAAAGGTGTTCCTGTCCATGGAGGAGAGGTGATCGTTCACTTAAATTCATTTGGTGAAGGGGAAGCTTTCAACGGAAAGTATATCGTACCAGCGCGGAGACATTGATGTAGTACCGTCTGTTGAAATGCAAGCTGCGATCAGCAAAGTAAAAGCAGATGTGTCAAAAGGAACTTCGGTAAGGCAACTTACTACGCTTGGAGAAACAGCTAGTTCAGTATCTGGAACCGGAAGCGACGCTCTGTATTTATGAAGATAAAAGTTTGGTTAAGTCTCATGTTCTGGCCTATCACGTTATTTATTCCCCTTCGATTCACAAACGTGTTGAGTATTTTGTCGATGCACACACGGGTAACGTATTGAGTTCCATTAACACGGTATGTTTTGTAGATGGCCCTAAGACAACGACAGCAAATGATTTGAATGGAGTATCGCGAACGGTAAACACATACCAGGTTGGTGCCAACTATTATATGCTGGATGCATCACGCGCTATGTTTAATGCAGGGACGTCTGTGCTACCCGATGAACCCATCGGAGGAATTCTTACTGTAGACATGAATAATACTTTTGGCGACGATGCTTCTATCCTGCACGTTGCAACTAGCCAACAACGTTTGGAATACACGCCAATCATGCAAAGGCAGTATCCGCGCATTTCAACGCAGGTAAGGCGTACGAGTATTTTCTTACCCAACACAATCGCAATTCCATCAATGGAAAAGGTGGAACTATGTTGTCGTTAATCAACGTATCAGATCCTGAAAATGGCCAGCCACTGGACAATGCTTTCTGGAATGGAAAAGCGATGTTTTACGGAAATGGCAATGTAAGCTTTAAGCCCCTGGCGGGAGGGTTGGATGTTGCAGGTCATGAGATGACTCACGGTGTGATTGAGAATACGGCAAACCTCGAATATAAAGGTGAGTCAGGGGCCATTAATGAATCACTAGCTGATATTTTTGGCAGCATGATCGATCCTGATGATTGGACGATTGGTGAAGATGTGGCAAAGCTGGCAACCTATCCATCAGGAGCGTTGCGTTCGCTTGAGGATCCACACAACGGACGGACCACATTAGGCCAACCCGGTTTTCAGCCCAAGCATATGAATGAGAAGTACACCGGCAATGAGGATAATGGAGGCGTTCACATCAACAGTGGTATTGTTAACCACGCATTTTTCAAATATGCAGAAGCGATAACACGAGATAAAGCAGCTGACATATTTTATAAAGCGTTGGATGATTATCTCACGAAGTCATCGCAGTTTATTGATTTACGTCTGGCTGTAATTAAGGCTGCGGGTGATTTATTCGGCGCTAATTCCGCTGAAGTTACGCAAGCCAGGTTAGCTTTCGATGCTGTTGGGATTACTGACGGCCAGGGTGGTGATTATGAAGAACCGTTGCCGCCAAACCCTGGTGGTGAGTTCCTGCTGGTATACAACACAGATCCGAATAACGCCAATTCCCTGTATCGTGCAAACGCTACCTTAATAAATGTTGATCCGCTCACGACAACCGGATTGATCAGTAGGCCAAGCGTTACGGACGATGGAAGCATTGCTGTATTCGTTGCAGCCGATAAAACAATCCATGCCATCGTAACAACGCCTGGTGAAATACCCGATGAGTTTGTAGTCCAGAATGAGACGATATGGTCTAACGTTGCCGTTTCAAAAGACGGAAACAGAATGGCTGCTGTGACAGAGAATCAGGATAACACGATTTATGTCTATGATTTTGTCACCGAGGAATGGGGAGAATTTACGTTGTATAATCCAACGTATTCCGATGGAATCAATTCAGGAGGAACGGTGTATGCTGACGCACTGGAGTGGGATTATACCGGTGAGTATATTGTATATGATGCTTTTAATAGAATCGAAAATAACAGCGGCAATGATATTGAATATTGGGATGTAAATTTCATTCGCGCATGGGATGAAACCGGCGATGATTTTGGCGATGGGACAATTGAAAAGTTATTTTCAAGTTTGCCGGATGGTGTAAGCATTGGTAATCCGACGTTTGCTAAGTTGAGTCCTTATATCCTGGCCTTTGATATGGTCGATGAGTCGACGAATGAATATTTAATTCTTGGCAGTAATATCGAGACTGGTGAGACAGACGTCATTTTTACTAACACTTCACTGGGATTTCCTTCGTTCAACAAAAATGACACTCGTGTTGCCTTTACGATCGAGGATGGAATTGAGTTATACCATACCGGTTTTGTGAATTTAAACAGCAATAAGATTTCATCGTCAGAGAGTGAGGCAACAACGTTGTTTGAAACTTCTAAATGGGCCGTTTATTTTGCGACTGGCGATCGTATTGAGGATGAAGTAACCGGTGTTGAGGACGTTAAAAAGGATGTTACGTTAACGTGTTATCCAAATCCTTTTGTCAGCGAAATATCCATGGCACTAACGCAGGATTTTGCTCGGTGGTGGAAAAGTAGAGATTATGAATCTGATGGGACAAAGATTGAATAATATTGAATTAGGTCAGTCACCCGATGCAATATTGATGAAGTTTGATAATCTACCCGCTGGCCAATATATTATTCGTATTCAGAACGGGAAAAGCGTCGGGGCTTGTAGGGTTGTGAAAAACTAGCGCAAGCGTCCCGCTTGTGCTATGTTACCTTCAATGCGTCCGCTTGAACATTGTAGTCAAATAGTGTTTTGAAGTATAAGTTACAGCGCTTGTGCTATGTTACCTTCAAGCGTCCGCTTGAATGCGTTAAATTTCAACAACTACTTATCTAGCGCATCTTCATCACACTCGTTCCAATTTTACAGGATACGTTTTGTTAGCATTCCACTGACAGACGTAAAGGTTCTTATCATTGTCAACACAAACATCATGACAATGATTAAAAATGGGTTGGTTCTGAACGATGAGTTGCAGCGCTCCATTTTTGTATTCAGGCTTTGTGCCACCTGGATTAGACACCACGATATCTTTGTTATCAAGTATCGTAACAAAGCCCGAGTTCGCTGTTTGGTTCAGATAACGCAGCCGTGACCAACATACTCCGGCATAAATATTTCCTTCATCGATAACAGCCCGGCAAACATAGGCGCCAGGTAAAAAAATGGTGGAGAGGTATTTTCCATCAAGCGTAAATCGTTTGAAAGAGTTGTGTGCACGTGATGTACATAGCAAAGTGATATTTTTCTTGTCGCGTCTATCGATACAGACGCCATGGGCTGTACTGAAATTTTCATCACCATCACCCGGCCCTCCAAATTTTCCTTTCAATTCACCCTTTGAAGAAAAGTGAAGAATGTATTGTGAGCCATAACCATCCGCAACATAAATGTCGCCGTTAGGAGCAATTGCTGTTTCGGTAGGCTTGTAGGCCTAGCGTGGCTTCGTATGCTCCGATATTTTTTGGATTGGGCAATTCAAGCAATATTTTTCCTTCCAGTGTGGTTTTTACAACCCGACCGGTTTCAGGATCGCAGATGAATAAAACTTCTTCGCCGCCTTCATCGAATAAAGTAAGTCCATGCCCACCGGGAAATTCATGCCCCCAGGTTGTGAGCAGTTTACCAGACTTATCATAAATTATGATGTTATTTTTTACTTCGTCCGTGATCATGATGAGCCTGCCTTTTTTGTCCATCACCATCTCATGACAGTTTTTGACTGGCGTTGTTGCGGGATCAAGATTTCCCCAGGCCTTGTGAACCTTATAGCGAAAATTACCATGTCCAATAATTTCATCCCCTAATTCGGGTTTGCTCAAAATATTGAAAATAGGAAGGCTGATGGCTGCACTCGTAAGTGTAGTGGCTTTTAAAAACGCTCTTCTTGATTTTTTCATGTCGTGATGTATTGACGTCTGCTTCGATAGATAAATTCGATTTGCGAAAGTTACTGGAAATTTCTCTTTTGTGTTTCGATGTGATCTTATTCTTTCTTTTCAACAATTGCAAATATTTTGTCGCAATGGGCAACGGAGTTGGAACGAAACAAATCGACCTACCCTATTAAACTTATTGAACTTGCTGGATGTTATCAGGCGTAATCGTTGACCAGATTGGTTTAATACATCTAAAAAATTCACCTAACAAAAAGCTTATGGAAGTACAATCAGAAACCCTTCTTACAAAGTATGCCGAGCACGAAAAGGTTGCTTACCTGGGTGCGCTTGCGGGACTTGCAACCGCTGACCGTGAGGCCAGTGATGAAGAAGTTGAACAGCTGCGTGAAATTGCTCATGCAGCGGGCCTTTCTGCTGAAGATGAACAAAACATTTTGGAAGCTGCTAAAGACATTTCCGGGAATGATTTGAAAAAACATCTTGATGTTTTAAAAGGTAGTCTCCTAAGGTATTCACTTATTACTGACCTTATTGCGCTGGCAAAAGCGGATGGCAGCTATACCGAAGATGAAAGAAAAATGATTGAAAAAGTGGCAAAATACTTGAACATTGATGAAAAACAATTTTCAGTGCTGGATCAGCTTGTGAACAAAGCTGCCACCGAAGGCCGCTCTCCCGGAAGAGTTCGCAAAGCCGGACTATTTGCAGTCAACCGGCATGGAACAAAAATTTTCGAATGCCGGTTTCGACATGGGTTCCATTGGTAAAAGTCTCTTTGGATTCCTGGGTCCTGTGTTACTGGGTAGCCTTGCAGGAGGAGCACTTGGTGAGGAAACAGGAAGCGGTGCTTTGGGTGGATTAGGCGGTGCGCTCTTGGGTGGATTGCTTCAAGGTAGAACAAATACGGGTGGCTAGCGGACTTCCAGGTGGGATGGGGGGGCTTGGGGTCGCTGATATCCGGACTGAATACCAGCAGAAACAATCAAAGTCTGGGTGGTTTGCTGGGTAAGTTGTTAGGTTAAAAAAAGTTTTGACTGAAAAACAAAAAAACGTTCCTCTCCAAGAGGAACGTTTTTTGCATCAGGACTTTTTAGAAAGTTTACCTCCTGAAAATTTGAAACGAAAAACATCCCTGCACCCAGAGATAAAAATCCTGAAAGCTCGCCCCATTCAGGATCATAGCATTCCTGAAATGGAATTCATAGAGCGACTAGCCCAATGGTTGGATTCTCGATTTTTGATTCCGGGCACAAATATCAGGTTTGGTATTGATCCCATGATGAGTTTATTCCCCATTATTGGCGACCTGATGACTTATGTAGTTTCGGGAATGCTGATCTATGCCATGTACAATAAGGGAGCAAGCCGTAAGGTTGTAATCAAAATGATCCTCAACTCAACACTCGACGCCATTATCGGCGCAATTCCATTGGTCGGAACCGTATTTGATATTTTTTACAGGGCCAATGATCGCAATGTCAGACTTCTGAAGGAACATTATTTTGAAGGAAAGCATCAGGGATCCGGCAAGGGACTTTTAGCAGCGATTGCTTTAGTGGCTGTTATTGTTGTTGGTGCTGCTTTCTATGGAATGTATAAATTGTTGGAAGCTATTTTTTAAAATTGGTGAACACGGATATTACCCTATTACCTCATTTGACGAAATACTCGCGACCGCACTTACAACACTGGAGGTCGCCTCGCGTATAGCTGTCAGTGTTGTTTATTGAATATCCTCATTGTTGAGGTAATCGATGCTATGTAAAATGCCATCACCACTCCAGATGGTGGGGATTTTCTCCGGATCTGCGTCATCGGCATACGTTGGCCAGGTAATTCTCCAGGCCAAAGTTTTAAGATTATACCTATCACTGTTGGGTATTATTACTTGATGGATGATTTCGGGATAAGGGTAATCATCTCCATTTGAATGCTCTGTGAATGTACCCGGGCCTTCATTGACTCCATTCTGTTTAAGGTTAACGACAGAATTCTTGGTCATCATAAGATTTTCTTCACAACCGCAGAAAAGCATTGCCAAAGTGCTGGCTATCATACCGGATATTAAATTTTTCATATTAATATGTTATAAAGTCTTTCCGTTCATTCACGCAAAGTTAGATGTGAGGTCCTCTTAACCTTTAACACCGTTGTCCCAATTCATAGCGCATTTATAACATTGCACCCGAATGAGACTGGAGACAGGATTATCAATACCTGGAATCAGGTGCTACCGATCCGCAGACCGATGAGATAGAGGTTGTTTATTCACCCAAGGGCATCTCTACAAAATTACGTTAGCAACAGAAATAAAATTTTGAGTCTGAGGTTGCGGTTGAAACTGAGGACGAATGAGTGGAAAGACTCACAGCAGTTACCCTATGCCGGGTATAATTTTTCACTCCTGGAAGCGATTGATTTTGCCGACGAGGTGCCAATAGTTTTGATCGCTAAAACAATCAAACAATATCTCTGAGATGCAATGCCCTGAAAGAATATATCATCAAAATGAATTTGGTTGGACTCGAAAATGCACCTGTCACAATGCCGTGCATTTGAATTTTGGAAACGTGTCCCTTCTTCTCAGTCAGCAACAACTGAGTGATTTTTCCGAATACATTTATGATGCTGTAATACGATGCAAACAAGAAACCGACGATCCGGATATGCGGGATATTCATATTCCGACCCGTGATCTTTGTATCCTGTTTGTGGTAAGTTACAATGAACTTAAGATGCTCCTCGAACTTACGGAGCAGACGCTTTTGATGCTACAGATAGACGAAGCGTTAGACATCACCAGTTGAGTGAACACTGACTGTCACCAGTTACTTCTTACCAACTACTAACTACATTTACACTACCTCAAACAAGCAAGTTTCATTCCCTCATGAGAAGCTGTAAATCCCAATTTCTCATAGAAACGAATTGCATCTGGTCTTTTCTTGTCGCTGGTTAATTGCAGAAGATGCGCGCCTTTTTCTTTCGCCCGGTTGATGGCCCATTGAAACATTTTTTCTCCGATTCCCTTTCCGCGTTGATCTTCCCGTACCCGAACCGACTCGATCTGTGCTCGAATGCTGCCCTGATGGGTGAGGTATTGGATGAACGTCAGGTGGAAGGTGCCGATAATTTCACCGGCATCATTTTCAACCACCATCAACTCCTGATTGTCGTCGTTAGTAATGTTGTGAAATGCTTGTTCATATTTTTCCGGATGTTGCAAATCTTCCCGGAGTGCGCCAAGCGGATCATTGGCCAGCATCGCCATGATGTCGGTCAAATCGGATAACAGTGCTTTTCTAAAAATCACTAGGCAATACGTTGTTATTTATCTTTGATATTTCTTTCGAGCCAACAAAGTCTTTTGTAAGAAATGGTTTATGACTCCCACTTCTTACATACTTACCACTTACATCTTACACTTACATCTTACTACTTACATTCCCAAATCAACGCCATTGCTGAAGCTCAACAATATTACCGTCGATATCCTTTGCATAGACAAACGTCAGCGTGCCAACATTATCAACTTCTGTTTCGACCAATTCGCCAACCCTGCTTCCGCCGTTTTGCAGGACACGATCAAGAATTCTGGAGACGTCATCGACCCGAAAAGCGATGTGACTGAAGCCCCTTCGGTTAGCTAGCGAAGCCAAGTCCATTCTCATTCTTTTCGTACTGAAGAATTTCAATGGTAGGCAAGCGTCTCGTCGTATCCTGGCATTCTTAAATGGATTCCGCGCAGGTGAGCATTTTTAATGGAGGTTGCCCTTTCGAGCCATTCTCCATGAAGATCCCGTTCAGGATAAAGGGGAGTACATTCAAAGACCCTAATGTAAAATTCAGCCAGCCTTTTCCAATCATCGGTGATGATATTGGTGTGAGCATATTTAATCATAGACTCTGTGTTTAGGTTAATCTTTTAAAGTAATAAGATTTTTATTTATCGGTAAAGCAGACCCGTGAATAAAAATTCAGGGAGGATTTTGTTCACGAAGGATTCGCAACAAATTGAGAAAAACAGTAGCTAAGGATTTGAATTGGAATCAAATTCCGTTTTTGGGATTGTGAAAATGGTGGCAATCGGACGAACCTGTCGTCGCTATTATTTAAACTTGTTGGCAAGGGCTGTTATTGTCGCCAGGTGATGATCATCGTGTTCAGCGACGAAGGTAAACAGGTCAAGGGTTCGCATGGGAGTTTTTAATCGAGGGTGGAGGGACGCCCTGAATGCATCTTCTTCCTTTAAATTTTGCAGTCTGTGAATGGTAAGGTTTCGCAAACTTTCGAATCGTTCTAACAAGTTCATGCCATGATCGGCTATTGTGGTTAGCGTCGTTCGTTAGGGTATTTCCGAGGTCGGCGGCCCGCATAACATTTTCACCATTCAAAATGTCATCAAGTCTGCCAGGACCACAACGGTTCAAGATCACCCAAATGCCCGATTTGATCGAGAATGGACCACTTTCCATTCAATCTTAAAGCGATTATTGAAGGGTCTATTCTCTCCATTTTTTGCCGCACGCGTACCGAAGTGCCATCCAATCGCTCTATGATTGACGGCATGATATTTTGAGTTGCAGGAAAATCAAACTTTCGCTCGAACCAGGTCACCATCGTTCCGACAAGATTGTTCCTTCAATTTACGTTAAGTTGCGTTTGTCTTTGGAAAATAAAATTAGGGATCACAAATAACGCTGGCATGTCGCGCGATCAATCGCCATTGACCATCACGTTTCATCCAGATGTTGGTATAACGGCGGTTAATGGTTTTTCCGGCTTGGGGAGAGTTTCCTTTGGGGACGACAATTTCCTTTCCCATCACAATAACGGTATTGCCATGTACTTTGATGGCTTCACTTTCACGAATAAAAGATGCATAGGTCACTCGGCCATCGCGGATCCTGTCAGCGTGGTCGATTTCATTAAAGGGATTGTTGACAATAAAATCCTCGGTCCAGTATTTGTCCATCGCTGCGAGATCACCGCGCAACACGGCATTTGCGTGTTCAACATCAAGTTTTTTTACTTCTTGTTCGATTTCTTTTTTCTCTTTTTCACTTTGTGCGAAAACCTGACCAGCGATAATCAATAAAGTGGTTGAAAGTAAGATGATGTGTTTCATTTGAAATGAGTTTTATATTTATTTTTTATCGGGACGATGTAGTAGTTGCCGTAACGCAGCAAGGTGGGAAAGGAGTACTAATGGAACCACGCAAGCAGGCAACCAAACAAAGGGGAAGTGTAAAATAGCGACGTTAGGTTGATCAAATGCGAATTTTTGAAATGCGGTAGGCACCGACAACACTGCATTCGCAACAATGTTGATCAGCAATCCTAAACAAATCAAATTCCAGAGAATGAGAATTTTCGTGTTGAGCTGAGACTTGACAAATCCGAAGTAATAAATCAATGGCGCGGTTATTCCGGAAAGGATGTCAAAATTTCTCCCTTCAAAAGTCATTAACTCCGGAATACCATGATGCAAGAATAGCCAGAATAAGACAATCTCGACTGGAATCCGGATCGTGTGAAGGATGGTGAGATTTTTTAGATCCAAGCTATCCAAAAATACTTTTCCTTTGGGTGTCAGGAATAATGCAATGATGAATAGGAGCGGAGGACCAATCAACAGCAAAAATCGCGGAGGGATTGTTTTGGTATCGGTATAAAAACCGGAAAGTCCCATGAAGCTTTGAAATGCCAGCCAAACAAAAAGAATGCCTAGGGTGAGGGTTGATTTTTTGGTGGCACGATAAAAAAGGAAGATGGTGAGAAATGTAGTCAGGGCAAAAACTACTTTGATGTAGCCGGGCAAATTTTCCATAGGAGAGCAGCGTTAGGAAAGATAAAAAAGAAGCCGCGCTACCGCAGGGCGGCTCCTTTGAAAATTTGTGTTATGCTACAGCGACCAGTTTAGGATTTGGTCCATACTGATTCGCGTTGGGTTCGCCTTCGGTCACCGCTAGAACAAGCAACCAGATGCCTCCAATGATTGGAATCAATGAGATTAATATCATCCAGCCGCTTTTTCCGATGTCATGAAGACGTCTAACACTGACAGCTAAGCCGGGAAGGAATGTTGCAACTGCATAAAGTATGTAAACAAGACCCACTCCGGATTCGTCAAAACTGAGGCCCATCAAATCGTCTACGATCACTGCTGCAACTGCAAAAATTACATGGAACAACATGAACATCCAATATTCTTTTCTCCTCGCTCTACCACTGAAATCAACGTACTTTTTTAGTACTAAAAGATACCAATTCATAAAATTTAGGTTTTGGTTTTCCTACTCTTTAGGCTTTTCGGGGCGCCCCGTTTTTTAAAGTGTATTCTGGACTCACTTTTTGGTTATTATTTTCAGGGTGACGAAGGAGTCACTGCGCAAATAAAATCTTCGCTTGATTTGATTGTTTCTTTAAAGGAAAGAACTGCCCTAACGTATATATCAGACACTTTTCCGGCCATCTAAGATACACCATTTTGCCAGCTACGCAATAGTTACAATCGTTTGCTGGCGATTGGTGCAGGTCTATATTGAAAAATGACCTTTCTACAAGATGATGATTCGCGCTCAGCTAAGTGTTGAAAAGACCCATGGTACGTTCGGCGCCAATCGTACAAAACGACAAAATCATTTCGTTCGCTTTTGTTATAATGGTTGGGAGCGTTTCGAATTCAGGTTGGGTAAAATTGCTGAGAACATAGTCACCTGTTGTCCCTTGTGGAAGGTATCGCCGACACCAACCCGAAGACGTGAATACTGTTGGCCATTAAGCATGAGCTCAATATTTTTAAGACCGTTGTGGCCAGCCGAGCTTCCCTTTGTTCGCATGCGTAAACTGCCGAATGGTAATGCTATATCGTCTACAACGACCAATAAATTTTCTTTTTCAATTTTTAATTCCTGAAGCCAGTAAGCGATCGCTTTACCACTCAGGTTCATAAACGTAGTCGGCTTGATCAGATGGATGGTCCTTCCTTTATACTTGAATTCTGCTTTCTCTGCCAGCCTGTCGATTTCAAAAGAAGCGCCTATGCTTATCGGCCAGCTGATCTAAAACGAGGAAGCCGACGTTGTGCCGTGTCAGCTCATACTCCGCGCCGGGATTTCCAAGACCAGTAATAAGAAATTTCATTTGTGTCCAACTTCAAACTTCGAACTTCAAACTTCGAACTTAAAAAAAATCCCCCGACGAAGGTGTCAGGGGATTTATATGCGATTGTATTTTGAAAATTATTTTTTGCCTTCCTCTTTCTTAGGAGCGCCTTCCTTCTTTGCTTCAGCACCAGCAGCAGGAGCAGCGGCAGCAGCGCCCGGAGCAGCAGCAGCTTCAGCAGGAGCAGCGGCAGCAGCAGCAGCTTCTTCAGCAGCCATCTTAGCGGCACGCGGTACTTCCACAACGGCTACAGAAGCTTGTCTTGGATCGACCA
The DNA here is from genome assembly GCA_963739105.1 of uncultured Bacteroidota bacterium. Lineage (GTDB taxonomy): Bacteria > Bacteroidota > Bacteroidia > Cytophagales > Cyclobacteriaceae > Chryseolinea. Next base: position 111,824 of record CAVTZI010000033.1, read on the forward strand.
ACTCAAGATTGGCAATTTTGATATCACCAACTTTAATAGCGTGGTGGAAATCCAATTCGGAAACATCCACATCAATGTGATCAGGCATATCTTTTGGAAACGCGTATACTTTAAGAGAAGATCTCTTTTGAACCAACGCTCCACCCTTGGCAACACCAGGTGCCTGGCCCACAAGACGCGCTGGGATGTTCATCTTTACCTTTCTGTTTTCCGTGATGCGTAAAAAGTCAGCGTGCAAAATAACTTCACTCACGGGGTGAAATTGAACTTCCTGAAGAATTGCTTGACATTCTTCACCTTCAACGTTCAAATGAACAAAGTGAGCTTCATTTGTATACACCAAATCTCTGAAAAGAATCATCGGTGCATGAAAATGTATTTGCTCAGTTCCTCCGTACAGTACGCACGGAACGAGTCCTTCGTCACGCAATTTCTGCGATCCAGTCTTCCCGAGATTTGCTCTTCGATACCCTATAATCTCAATGGTTTTCATAATTATAATTGTTTTGTTAAAAATTTTACACGTTAAAGTTTGATAAACAACGAGCTAATGGATTCGTTGTCATGAATCTTGCGAATAGCCTTCGCATATAGATTTGAAACAGTAAGCACTTTGATCTTGCTGCTTGGCTGTTTCAATGGAATGGTATCAGATACTGCAAGTTCTTCCAATACTGAATTTTCGATATTCTCGTAAGCCTTTCCAGATAACACAGGGTGTGTGCAGACGGCGCGTACAGACTTAGCTCCCTTTTCTTTCAAGAGCATAGCGGCTTTGCAGATCGTTCCCGCGGTATCAACGAGGTCATCAACGAGCACTACATCTTTTCCCTCTACTTCACCGATCAGGCGCATCGAGCTTACTTTATTAGCTTCTTTTCTGTACTTATCGCAAACCGCCAGTTCTGCGTCAAAGAATTTCGCAAAACTGCGCGCACGTTTGATGCCACCGACATCGGGTGACGCAAACATAATATCAGCAAGCTTCAGCGATTTGAGGTATGGAACAAAAATATAGGAACCATCCAGGTGATCAACCGGAATGTCAAAGAATCCTTGAATCTGATCGGCATGTAAGTCGCACGCCATGATACGCGTTGCTCCGGCGGCAGAAATAAGATTGGCGATCAGCTTTGCTGCTATTGCAACCCTGGGTTTGTCTTTTCGGTCCTGGCGTGCATATCCAAAATAAGGGATCACCACGTTAATACTATCGGCGCTGGCGCGTTTGGCGGCATCCATCATGAGCAACAATTCCATCAAATTGTCGGAAGGTGCAAAAGTCGACTGGATGATAAATACTTCATGGCCACGAACCGATTCAGCCAAAAAGGGAGACATCTCACCATCGCTGAATTGTTGATAGTCTACCTCGCCTAAAGTTTCGCCATAAGCATTGGCAATCTTTTCGGCCAAATAGATGGTTGCTCTTCCGCTGAAAATTTTAACAGCCATGGTTTATTCCATTATCGTTAGTCCAAATTAAGGTAGCGGCCGGGGTTAAACGTTAATTTTTCGGATTAACGTTTAACACAGAATCCCGATAGCGATCGGGATTCTGTGGTCTAAGTTGTCCGACCAGGGCTCGAACCTGGACTTTCCTGAATCAAAATCAGGCGTGTTGCCAGTTACACCATCGGACAAAAAGTCCCGTAATTACCCCCGGGACCCCTAATTTGGGATGCAAATGTAGAACTATTTTTTAGAAACTTTAACCCCTAAACGAACTTTTAGAGGTCTTTTTCGTCTGCCGTGGCGGTAGCACCATCCATGAATCCTTCTGCCCAGAAGCGATATTTATCCAGGATGGAAATAACGGCATTGCGCAGGTGGCGACTGTTTTGGAAATCGATTGCGCCGTATTGAGTGGTGGCATAACCTTGCCAAATCGACCTATTCTGGCGTCGGTCGTAGAATTGAATGAGCAAGGTACCTTGATTTAAATTGAACTTTTGCGGGTCATATTCAATATCCTCATTTTGATTTTTTACCCAGTCTTCAATTTCGGGCTGAATGTATCCGTTGAACTTCAAGCTGTCGTCAAACATTTTGAAACCAACGATGAGGTGAGGTTTGTTTGAGTTTTGTTTGTAGCCCAAAAATTTCATGCGCGCTACAATTTGTTTTTCAATAATTTCATTGGTCATTGTTGAATCCGCAGGACCTGCAGGCTTCATAATATCGAACGTTCGATATTTTTTGAAATTTCCTTTGTAGCTGTAATCATACTCCACTGGCAATTCTTTATAGCCCAGGCATGATGCGAGCAAAATGGGTAGGATAATGGCTAGGTAGATCTTCTTCATAGGACCAACTCGTTTACTGAAGGTTGAATATAAACCTAATCAGGTTCTGGTCCAACACTACGCGTGAACCTTTTGTTAGACATTTTGAAAATGTTTTTTTATCCAAGCTTTCGCGTTGACAAACGGTTCCATCCAGGGAGAGATCTGATCTGCTTTTCGATCTGAGGGATAATACGGCCAATTCCAAGGGAAAAGCGACCTTTCCAAGTGAGGCATAATAGCCAGATGCCTTCCGTCTTTCGAACAAAGTGCTGCCACATCATAATCCGAATCATTCGGATTGCCCGGGATATTCACCGTAAGAAAATTTTGCAGCTACCTGAAAAAAAGATTTGTCAGCGGGAAGTTTGAATCTTCCTTCGCCATGCGCCACCCATACGCCGAGCCTTGCGCCCGCCATACTGCTCAGCAAAACTGAATTGTTGGATGGAATCGTGACATTCACAAATGTCGATTCAAATTTTTCGGATCCGTTGTGATTCATTCGCGGATGATCCTTCCATTCGGGATACACCAAACCAAGTTCCATCATCAGCTGACAACCGTTGCAGACACCCAAGCTGAGTGTATCTTTTCGATTGTAAAAATTTGCTAAGCGATTGTTTGGCCTTTGGATTGTAAAGAAATGCGCCTGCCCAACCTTTCGCGGAGCCAAGGACATCTGAGTTGGAAAATCCGCCCACAAAAACGATCATACTAACGTCGGACAAGTCTTCGCGTCCAGATACCAGATCGGTCATGTGAATATCTTTTACGTCGAAGCCAGCGAGATAAAGCGTGTATGCCATTTCGCGATCACCGTTTACGCCCTTTTCACGAATGATCGCTGCTTTTATTCCGGAAGGAGTTCGTCGCGTAGGATCGATACCGAACCCCTTGAATGTTCCCTTAAAAGTAGAGGGGAAGTCATAGGTCAAGATCTGCTTTTTATAATTCTGATAACGTTTTTCTGCGTGGGCGAGGGGCCGTTGTTTGGCATCTAAAAGATAAGAGGTACGGAACCAAACATCGCGCAGTTCGTCAATATTGAATTTGATAAGATTCATTCCAAAGTGAACGGTGATTTTGCGTTCGCTGGAAACATGTCCCAAGATTTGCGCCTTGACACCCCGTTGTGAAAGCAAAGATAAAACTTCATTTTCTTTGGAGGTTTGGAAAACGACACCTGGATTTTCGCTGAAAAGGATTTTGATAAGGTCATCGCCAAGTCCATGAAGATCCAGCGTTAGACCGGTATCAGGTCTTGCAAAACACATTTCCAGTAAGCGCAGTGATCAGTCCGCCTTCGGAAATATCGTGACCAGCTACAACCAGATCCGATTTGATCAGTTGTTGCATTGCTTCGAAAGCGGTAACGAAGTATGCATCGTCCTTTATTGTAGGAACTTCGTCTCCCAGCAGATTTAGTATTTGAGCGAAGCTGCTGCCTCCCAGTTTTTTGCTGTCGCCTGAAAAATCTATGTAGATAAGTTTAGAGCCTTCCAGCGGTTGAATGACAGGTGAAACTGTTTTCCGGATGTCGAGCACTTCGCCTACAGCCGAAATGATCACTGTGCCCGGTGCATAAATCACTTCACCATCAGGATATTTCTGCGTCATCGACAAGGAATCTTTTCCGGTTGGAATATTAAGGCCGAGATGAATTGCAAAATTGCTTACGGCCTCAACGGCGCGATACAGACGTGAATCCTCTCCGCTATTTTTTGAAGGCCACATCCAGTTTGCACTGAGTGATACACCCTTTAGCCCATGCGTCAGCGGCGACCAAATGATATTGGTCAGTGCTTCGGCAATGGCAAGTTTGCTTCCGGAAACAGGATCGACTAGCGAAGCCGCCGGGTGCATGACCGATGGATGTTGCTATTCCTTTATTGCTGATGAAATCCAAGGCCATAACACCAACATTATTGAGTGGAAGTTGAATCGGTCCACAGGTCTGCTGCGTCGCTACCTTTCCAGAAACAGAACGATCAACTTTGTTGGTAAGCCAATCTTTACAAGCGACCGATTCAAGCTGCAACACGTGTTTTAAATATTCCTGGATTTTTGCTGTTTCGTATTGGACAGGTTTGTAGGCTATGGCTTGCGTTGTATCTACGATAACGGTTTTTGGCGAAGAGCCAAAAAGATGGTTCACTTGCAGGTCGAATGGTTTCTGCCGTTGATTTTTTTTCTCGAAGACGAGCTTATGATCGCCGGTCGCCTCGCCAACAGCATAAAATGGCGCGCGTTCGCGGGCTGAAATTTTTTGCAACGTTTGAGCGTCCTTATCGGAAATCGCCAATCCCATTCGTTCTTGTGATTCATTGCTGATGATTTCCTTGTCAGACAAGGTAGGGTCTCCAATCGGCAGTGCATCCAGGTGAACAACACCTCCCGTTTCTTCCAGTAATTCCGAAAGACAATTCAAGTGGCCTCCTGCGCCATGATCGTGAATTGATACAATATGGTTTACATTTGATTCCACCATTGCACGGATTGCGTTCATCACCCGTTTTTGCATTTCAGGGTTGGAACGTTGGATGGCGTTCAGCTCAATGGCATTTCCATATTCACCAGTAGCTACTGAAGATACTGCACCGCCGCCCATCCCAATCCGGTAGTTATCACCACCAAGAAGGACAATTTTATCACCGGGTTTGAGGTGTTCTTTTTTTGAATCTTTTTCTTTTCCAAATCCGATACCGCCGGCTAACATGATCACCTTATCGAAGCCGTATTTTTTATCGCCTTCAAAATGTTCGAAGGTCAATACACTTCCGCAGATCAAGGGTTGCCCGAACTTATTTCCGAAATCAGAGGCTCCATCAGACGCTTTCGTCAAAATTTCTTGTGGTGTCTGATACAACCACCTTCGTTCTGCAAATTTTTTCTCCCAGGGCCTATCTCCGTCAAGCCGAGGGTAGGAGGTAATGTATACTGCGGTTCCTGCTAGTGGAAGGGATCCCTTTCCGCCGGCAAGCCGATCGCGAATTTCTCCACCCGAGCCAGTGGCCGCTCCGTTGAAGGGCTCAACGGTTGTTGGAAAATTATGGGTTTCGGCTTTCAGCGAAATAACTGAATCGATGTCTTCGATTTTAAAATAATCTGCTACATCTTGTCGTGCCGGGGCGAACTGTTCAATTCTAGGTCCCTTAATAAAGGCGACGTTATCTTTATAAGCCGAAATGAGCAAGTTCGGATTTTCTTTCGCGGTCTTTTTGATCAACTGAAATAATGTGTGTTCCTTTTCTTGTCCATCGATGATGAAAGTCCCATTGAAAATTTTATGACGGCAGTGCTCTGAGTTGACTTGCGAGAATCCGAATACTTCGCTATCGGTAAGTTTGCGACCAAGTTGTTTACTTACATTTTCAAGGTACTGCACTTCATCGCCACTTAGTGCCAATCCTTCAGACTTGCTGAAGGACGCAATATCCGATACCTCCCGTATGGGTTCCGGGACATGCAGGATCGTAAAAACTTGCTGGTCAAGAGAGGTGTAAAGCACTTCAAGCATCCGGTCGTATTTGACCTCCGCAGCGCTAACAATTTTAAATTCCTCGATGCGCTGAATTCCCTGAATCCCCATCGTTTGAGTCATTTCCACAGCGTTGGTGCTCCAGGGCGTGATCATCTCCTTTCGGGGTCCGATGAAATTTCCGTTCAGAATTTTTTCTGCCAAGGGCTCAGCGCCGCTAAAAAGCCAGGTAAGTTTTTGGATGTCAGAATTTTGTAACGGCTGCGCCATGCCAACCGCGTAGAGCTTGTTGACTTTTGAACGAAAAAATTGGATCATGGATGGAGTAAATTGAGGGGCAAAAATACAAGCATTTCAGAGGATTTGGAGAGAAATTTTGCAAATAATCGAAGCCGTTCCGTATTCGTTTGAAATGAAATAATTCAGTCCTGAAGGAGGGCGTTTAAGATTATTGAAGTAACCTCCACTTTCAGCAATAAGACCGGTGTGGCCGACTTCTGGTGTCTCGAAGATATAATGATCGACCTTCTTTAGTAATGGCTGCATGTTTTTGGGTTGGATCACTTTATCATATTGACCAACGATTACGGTCAATGGAATCCGATGCTGATTGATCAAGGCTGCGACTTCATTCAAGTTAACCCGCAGTCGGCGGAAGACGACCCAGGAGAGGTATACCCTCCTTCTTTTTTCTTCCGAGTTCATCTGAAATTCTGCAAATTTAAGAAGGCCTTTATCCACCACGCCCCAGGTATGCAACACGCTAACGATGGAGTGAAACCTATCCGGATGATAAACCATACTTTTGAAAATTTTTCTAAAAAAAACAGGATAGGTAGCGAGGCTGTACCAGAAGCTTGTCTTGATTCCGTCAGGCGCCAGCAATATAATTCCTTTCGTTTTTTCAGGAAATGCTTCTAAGCGTGGCTAGCGCAAATTTACCGCCCAGACTAAATCCCGCCAGGGAGAAATTTTGAACGCCTGTTTTCTTTCAGAAATTCCTCAATGGTTTCTTTCCAATGAGTTTTTTCAAGTGGTGCCTCGCCATAGCCCCATGTGACTTTCTCCATGAAAATAGAGATCAAAAATATAGGCTGTATATTGAGCTGGAGAGCACGTGTGACAGGGCGATGTAACTATTGTTGTCCTGACCAAAGCCATGAAACATAAATAAATTTTGAGGTCCGTTGCCGAGCGTGGTATAATGAAGTGTCGAATTTTTAAAATGGAAAAAGTTCGAAGGCATAAGTAATAATCGGAAAAAATATTTTCAAAATCGTTTCGTCTCTTTGAATCTTTGTCAGGTGATGTGCATTCAACTTTCAGTAGTCAGCTAACAGCATACTATTAGAGTACCTTCCTTTGCGCACAGACTTTCCGGTTCATTCTCACCAAGCTGTAAGCTGAATGCTGAAAGCTGTCAGCTTAGTCATGTTATTTATTACTAAATTCGAAGCACAGCGTTGCATCGGCATGTAAATTGTACTATTGTGACATTCTTTAAGAAACAATTTTAAAGTTAAAAAGATTGGATAAGGATTGAATCATTTGAAAACGGATTTAGATCCTCAGATCATATCATCCATTTTCGAATTATCATCGGAGTTGGTGTGGGTGCTGCAGGGAGATGATCGTCTGTGTTATGCCTCACAGGACCAGAAAGCAAAATTTGATATTCCGGAAATAATCGATGCGGATTTTTGGGTTTCGAGAATTCATCCTGACGACCGGGGTCGGGTCGTGTTAGATTTCAATCAGGCGCTAAGAAATAAGAATACAATTTTTTTTGAGCACGAGTACAGATTCAAGAGTCCCATTGGATTGTATTATCACATCCTCGACAAACAAAAATTTATACGCGATAAAGCTGGAAAAGCAGAGCAGGGTTATCAGCGTTTGGAAAGATATAACGGATGTTGTGCACAAGCAGGCCAAGTTAGAGAACACGCATACGGCAATGGAAATTGACCGATCCCGCTTCAAGCTCATTTCGGAGATGTCTAATGCTGCTATGTGGGAACTTGATTTTCTCACAGGGAAAATGAACTGGTTTGCGGGTAGTACTGCGCTCGAAGACTTTGGATTGAACAAGGACAATTATACCGTGGATGACTGGAAGGCGTCCATTCATCCGGAAGACATGGAGCGCGTACTTCGTTATTTTGATTATATCACGGCTTCGCGATCGAGAAGATTTGTAGATGTTTACCGGGTCCGGAAGACTGGCGGTAGTTTCGCATGGATGATGGACCAGGCCACAATCATACGAGATGAGCGCGGTAAGGCCATTCGGGCACTGGGCGGTTGGCTGGATATTACGCGGGAGCGAACCCGGGAACAGGTATTGGAAAAAGCCCTTCAATATCAAAGGAATTTGAATGAGCAGCTGATGTTGAGCGAGGCCAATCTGAATACGACCATCAACAACACAACTTTGTTGGTGTGGTCGATCAACAGAGATTATACGTTGATAGCATTTAATGAACCTGTAAAAAATTATTTTAAAGCCACTTATGGTATTGAATTAAAACAGGGAGAAAGAATATTGAAGGATGATGAATCCGACCCTGAAATTCTACGCCTTCAAAAGAAATGGATCAAAAGATATGAACGGGCATTAAATGGTGAAATTTTTAAAGAATCACAACAGATCGGCGAACGTTATATGGATTACTCGCTTAGCCCAATCGTTGGTAGGAATGGAATAACCGGCGTGTCTATTTTTGCCGAGGATGTCACCGAACGAATTCAAAAGGAACGCGAATTGGCGAGTGCAAATAAAACAATTGGTGAATTGAAGTTGATGGCACTTCGCTCGGTAATGAATCCACATTTTATTTTTAACGCCTTGAATTCTATTCAATTTTTTATTGCTAAGAATGATCGCTTGAACGCCATAAATTATCTTTCGACATTTTCCAAACTGATACGGGGAATTTTAACGAATTCCGTGAATAATAAGGTTAAACTGGCAGACGAAATTGAACTTCTGAAACATTATGTGAATCTCGAGTTATTACGATTTGAGGAAAAATTTGAATTTATTCTTTCTGTTTCGCCAACGTTGGAAGTCGATAACATAGAGGTACCATCCCTCTTGATACAACCGTACGTCGAAAATGCGATTCTCCACGGTCTCTATAATAAACCATCCAAGGGCATCTTGAAAATTTTGGTGCGTGAGGATGAGGATTCCGTCTTATTTGAAATTGAAGATAATGGCATTGGACGCGAAGCCGCCCGAAAATTGCGTCAACAAAATTTTCCCCAACACAAATCGATGGGGACAATTTTAACGGAGGAACGGTTCAAACTCATTAATATGGAGGAAAAGGCTTCGTTCGAGATCAGGGATCTGTTTGAGGATGAAAAATCGGCCGGTACTTTAGTTAAGATTTGGGTAGCTATGTAAGAAAATTCGGTTTTCTAAACAACTTAGAAAGCAGGCTTTATTTACGTTTGAATATTGGAACCCCAACCCTATGTTAAAAGCGCTAATTGTTGATGATGAGCCTAAAGCCAGGGAAAATCTACAGATACTTTTGCATGATTTTGTTGAAGGAGTAGAGGTTGTTGGATTGTGCGAGAATATTGCAGAGGCAACTGAAGCTGTTAGGTTACATTCACCCGATGTTGTTTTCCTGGATATTCAATTACAGCGCGAAACTGGTTTTGATCTTTTAACAAAGCTGAAGGAAATTAATTTTGAAGTTATTTTCACGACAGCATACACGGAGTACGCCATTAAGGCTTTTAAGTTTTCAGCGATCGACTATCTCTTAAAGCCCATTGATATTGAGGAACTTAAGAAAGCGGTAGGAAGGGTTGAGAAACGGGTTAGCAATAATATGACCGGAAGGCTTACACAACTGGTTCAGAATCTGAAGCAAGGCTCAAACGAAAACTACAAGATCGCGCTTCCAACACTGGACGGACTTGTCTTTGTTAAGATCAGTGACATATTGTACTGCGAGGCGTCCAGCAATTACACTCAGATTTTTACAGCCGAAGAAAAATATTTAGTAAGCAAAACATTGAAGGAATACGACGATTTGTTGTCAGACCACAATTTTTTCCGCATTCATAATTCGTATCTCATCAATATTAACTCAATAAAAAAATATGTGAAAGGGGAGGGCGGTTATGTGGTGCTTAACAACGACACATCCCTGGACGTCTCTAAACGAAAGAAAGAAGCTTTTTTAAACAAAATTGGCATTCGGCAATCGAATTGACCAGACGGTGACCTCGGTCTACTTTTTACCGAAGTAGTTTTTTTGATCGAAAGATCAGTGTGCATGCAGTGAACGGGCTTGTATTAGGATGACAAGTGAATATTTGAACAAAGACCAAATGAGTAAGAAAAAATTTAAGAGTGAGTGCATAAAGATATATGTAAACAGCACAGTTGGATCGGTTGCGGTGGATTGGTTCGCGCCGTCAACCCTTGAAGATCGCGACATGCTGGCAAAAGGATTTTACAGTCAAAATAAAAACGAACTCATTCGCTGGATCGGAATGTGGAATTGGAAAGTAAAGCAGAATTAAAGAAGGTTTTTTGTTGTGATTTTAAGGTTCTGGCATGCCAGAGCCTTTTATTTACAGGATTTGACTGGATTTACAGGATTTAATTACCAGGGTTCTGATACCTTGACCAGAGCCTAATTCCATTACCTCTTACTACACCGCTACCAATCCACTTGCTAAATAATCCCGCCGAATACTAAATCAAACCTCCCGGATAATCATTTTAGGTCGTCATGAGGCGTTTTCTGCCATACTTTTACTCCCGGATAGTAGATTTCTTGCGATTTAGGTTAGGGTTTAGGTTTGCAAGAAAGAATAAAGGCCTTTGTGATAGACGTTCACAAGGCCTTTATTTTTGACCAGGATTTACAGGATTTGACCAGGATTGTAGGATTTAAGGATTACCAGGATTCTGTCGATACCATTGATTACCGATTACCTGATCCACTTACCTACTTACCTACATTACCAACTACCTCTTACCGAATACCTTACCTCTCACCAACTACCACTTACTAACTCTACACTCAAACAGTCCACCCCTCCCGATATTGATCTCTCACAAACTGATTTGCTTCATCAAAGTTTGTTATTTTCATATTCTTGGCATCCCACAATAGTTTTTTGCGGCCAGGGTATCCTTTTCCATCAGGACCTCGCATGGAATAACTGCGTATGGCCAGGTTGCCCATTATAACGGCTTCAGTAAATGGCCCTGCATATTCAAAAGGCGAGCTTACCTCCATTTTGCCATAACCTTTCATGCAGGCCTCTACCCATTGTGTATAGTGGCCGGCTTCGGCTCCTGGAACCCGAGGTATCGATGGCTTGGGCATGGTTATTTCCTTCATGCGGGATGTTGGTAGCAATACAGGCGCCATGTTATAATCTCCCATCAGTTTCCCCTTTGTACCTTCAAAAATATAACCATTGCCACCTCCACCCATTTGTTCTTCCGGCAGAAGTTCTTCGGGCCGCTGGGGTAGGAGACCTCCATCCAGCCAGGTAAAATTGATGTTTCCCTTCCCATCCTTGCGCGGGAATTTGAGGTGGATGATGGAGGATGCAGGACAGCTATCCGCATAGTTGGCTTCTTTGAAAAAGTCGGACCATGCTGTGGTGGAGCTGCATTCCACTTCGGTTGGAAAGTCAATGGGCAAGATCCTGAACGCAGCATCCATGACATGGCATCCCATGTCGCCTAGGGCACCCGTACCAAACTGCCACCATCCTCGCCAGTTGAATGGAAGGTAGGCCGGATTATAGTCAATATATTTCGACGGACCCAGCCAAAGTTCCCAATCAACTTCTTTGGGTACATCATGCTTACCCGTTGGCGTAGGAATTCCTTGCGGCCAGACCGGTCTGTTGGTCCATGTCAGTACTTTAGTCACATCCCCGATCAATCCAGCATCGACCATTTCCTTCGCGGTGCGCACGTGATCCGCCGAGGCAAATTGATTCCCCATCTGCGTTACGACCTTGTATTTCTTTGCGGCCTCGGCAAGCATTCGGGCTTCATAAATCGAGTGCGTCAGGGGCTTTTGCACGTAAACATGTTTGCTTCTTTGCATCGCTGCCATCGCTGCAACGGCATGGGTATGATCGGGAGTAGAAACGGATACAGCATCAATACCTTTGTCCTCCTTATCGAGCATCACCCGAAAATCTTTGTAATATTTCGCCTGCGGAAAATTGGCTTTTGATTTCACGGCCATGCGGTCATCTACATCACAGAGGAATGCAATCTTTGCTTTCGGGTTTTTAGCGAATCCCGTCAGATCGCTTTCACCCTTCCCGCCAACTCCGATGCCAGCGATATACAGGGTATCACTCGGAGGAATAAATCCCTTGCCGCCCAACACAAAGCGCGGAAGGATGCTAAATGCAGCGGCGGTCAGCCCGGCGTTCTTAATAAACTTCCTCCTGGAGAGTGAATTAATTTCGCTTCTCTTTTTTTTCTGTAAGGCCATAAAAGAAAATTATAATCGTAATGAATTAATGTTTAATGCTATTATGAAAGTTTCCAGCCAGTTCGATATTCACGCTTAACAAATTGATTTGCGTCATCGAAGTTGGTTATTTTCATGTTTGCTCCGTCCCATAACAATTTGATATTTCGTCCCGGATAATCGAATTCATTGGGCTTATCTTGCTTGGGTTTACGAATATCATGGCTGCGAATGGCCAGATTGCCCATGAGAATTGTCTCTGTCAGCGGACCGGCAATTTCAAAAGGTGAGCTTACTTCCATTTTGCCATAACCCGCGATGCAAGCTTCAACCCATTGCGCATAGTGTCCGTTCGCTCCATTAGGAACTCGTTTTATGGTTTGCGGAACTGATACTTCTTTATTTCTTGCAGTCGGGATCAGGCTGGGGAGCGCACCATACGTTCCGCACATCATTTTTCCTTTTGTACCGACAAAAATTACTCCGTTTCCGCCGTCTCCCATTTGTTCGTTGGCACCGAGCTCATCTGGTCTTTCCGGCTGAATGCCGCCATCCATCCAATGCATTTTCACGGGAGGTTTTCCATTTCGTGCTGGAAAGGTTAGTATGATATGAGAGGAGGGAGGACAGCTCTCTGGAAAGTAACCTCGTTTGAATTCATCCACATAGACACTTCCTACGCTTGCCGTCACATCGATGGGATAATTTAATCCCAATACACGGAATGGAGGTTCGACAAGATGACAAGCCATATCTCCCAAAGCACCTGTCCCATAGTCCCACCAGCCGCGCCAATTAAATGGAACTATTTTTTCCACAAACTCTTTGTAGGGTGCAGTGCCTAGCCACAGATCCCAATCTAATTCTTTGGGAACAGGCGCTGTCTTGTCGGACCACGCAATTCCCTGCGGCCACACGGGCCTGTTGGTCCAAACGTACACGGTATGCACGTCGCCAATAGTGCCAGCGTTGTACCACTCGGTTAGCTGACGAACACCATCTCCCGAAGCACCTTGATTACCCATCTGCGTAACCACTTTATATTTCTTTGCGGCTTCGGTGAGCATACGTGCTTCATAGATATCATGGGTTAAAGGTTTCTGTACGTAGACATGTTTGCCAAGTTGCATTGCTGCCATGGCTTGTACGGCGTGGTTGTGATCCGGAGTTGAAACGGATACCGCATCGATATTTTTATGCTCCTTGTCGAGCATCGTACGATAATCTTTGAAATACTTGGCTTTCGGGAATGCTGCCACCGATTTGGCTGCCCGCCGATCATCAACATCACAGAGATAGGCAATTTCTGCTTTGCCGCTTTTTGCAAAATTGGCAATGTCGCTTTCTCCTTTTCCACCAACGCCAATACCTGCAACGTATAGCATATCGCTCGGCGCTTTATAACCGGTTCCGCCAAGCACAAAACGGGGCACAATGGTAAAGGCCGACGCGGTTAGACCAGCAGTCCGGATAAATTTTCTCCTGGATATCGAATCAGCAGGTGGTGTCGTTTTCTCTTTCATAGTATCTTCTCTATTGTTAATAAAGGTTAAATAAGGACTGCGTGTGAAGTGTGAAGCAATTTCAAAACGTGGTATACATTACGCCAGTTACAAGGGCATTACGTTCTAACGGATAGCCTAGGTATCAAACTTGACGCTTTCAGCCAACGTTCGTTCATCATACTTAACACCATATTGCGCTAATACATCTGCAGGCACACCATCCCATTGGTTTGGCGTATTACCTACATACCCAAGATCTTTAATACCTATTTTGCTGGTAAAAAATCCACAGGCGGTCAAATCACGCATCGTGTTGAAGAATGATACACCCTGTTGAAATTCAGGTTTCGCTTTTTCAGGAAAGGCGATGTCATCCACAATTTCAATTTGCTGCTGAGATGTGCACGAAGCAAAGTCAGCATTAAATCGCTTAAGACTTTGGATGTCGAGCCATTTCAGTCCACCGCGCATTGGTGTCTGATATCTTGGTTGGTCTTTCACGATGAATTCTATGAATGCAGGCACCCCAGCGTCGCTCGCGCTTCCGGACGTTTCGTCCTTGGGAATAATGATATCGCCCAGGATGGTGATCGTTTTCATTTCGTGATCATCAAAGAATTTTTCAGCTTGAAGTTTCTTTTCCCGGATTTTTTCTGCCTCGGTACGATCATAGTTGAGGGCAACTTCGGCTTCTTTAACTTCCTGCTTAGGCGACGTTTCGCAAGACTGGAGAAGTGTTGCTGCTCCCACGGAACTTACCGCCATTGTTTTTAAATATTTCCTTCGATCCATAGCGTATAATTTAAATTTTGTGTTTAGCGTTAAATATTTTGTTTTTTCAATTCGTCGATAATGTATTCAGATGCACGCATCGACAGCGCGAGTATAGTCCAGGTCGGATTTTTATCAGCTTGCGAGACGAATGGTCCGCCATCTACGATAAACAAATTTTTGCAATCATGGGCCTGGTTGAATTTATTCAGCGCTGATTTTTTGGGATCATTTCCCATCCGCGTGGTTCCAACCTCATGGATGATGCGTCCAGGCGCCGCTAGTCCGTATTCGTTTTCCGGTGTTCCATCGTTACCCCAGGTAATAACTCCACCCGTTTTGGTGATGATCTCGGCAAACGTTTCTTTCATATGTTTTGCCTGCTGAATTTCGTGGTCACTCCATTTATAGTGGAACCTCAATACTGGGATTCCAAATTTGTCAACGGTATTCGGATCGATCTCACAATAGTTATCCTCCCTTGCGATGGCTTCTCCGCGGCCCGACATACCAAAACTTGCTCCATAGAAATAGCGATAATCATCTTTTAAAGATGCGCCATATCCCCCGGCGTCTTTTATCTTTCCATCGCGGCCTGGATATTTTCCATTCGTTCCTTGCATTCCAAACCCGAAACCATATCCCGGCATTCCCATTCCGCCATAGTACTCAATATGATATCCACGGGGGAAATTTAATTTTTTGTTATCCAGCCACCACGGGGTGTATACGTGCATTCCACCAACACCATCTTCATTATATCGCTTCCTGCCGATAAGCTTTGGAAGAATTCCGCCCATATCCGTACCGGTAGAATCGTGTAAATATTTGCCTACGACACCGCTTGCATTGGCAAGGCCGTTTGGATTTCTCGATGATTTTGAATTCAGCAACAATCGCGCAGACTCGCAGGCGCTGGCAGCAAGTATTACTACTTTGGCGCTCACCGTGTATTCCTGCATGTCGTCTTTATTAACAAAGGAGATGCCCGTAGCAATTCCTTCATCGTTGGTCAGCACTTCCCGCGCCATTGCGTTCGGTATGATGTCCACATTGCCGGTGGCAATTGCAGGCTTCACGAGAACCGATGAGGAGGAAAAATCGGCATGAACTGTACATCCTCTGTTGCATTGACTGCAATAGAAACAAACACCGCGCTCTTTATTAATAGGTTTTGTCAGAATCGATAAGCGTGAAGGGATCACCGGAATCTTCAACGCGCTGCCCGCATCTTTTATAAAAAGTTCATGCAATCGTGGCTTTGGCGGCGGAAGAAAAATTCCATTCGGTTCGTTTTCGAAATTTTCTTTTGATCCGAATACGCCCACGAGTTGGTCTACTTTATCATAAAAGGGAGCAACGTCGTCGTAGCCAATGGGCCAGTCGTCACCCAGCCCATCAATGCTTTTATGTTTGAAATCTTTGGGGCCAAATCGCAAGGAAATTCTTCCCCAGTGATTGGTTCGTCCCCCAACCATTCGCGATCTAAACCAGTCGAACCGGGTTCCATTTTTCCGCGTGTAGGGTTCTCCCTCTAATTCCCAGCCGCCATAAGCGGCGTCAAAATCTCCGAAGTTTCTATAAGGCGTGCTGGCGCCACGTCGTGGCGACTCCCATGGCCATTTTAATTGTGTAACATTCTTTGCTGGATCATACAATGGGCCAGCTTCGAGGAGCACAACTTTAATTCCTGCATTCGCGAGAACATAAGCGGCCATTCCGCCACCTGCTCCTGAACCTACGATACAAACATCATAAGCCTTGGCAGTTTTTTTAATTTGAAAATCAGGCATAGTCTAGGTTAAAAAGTGAGGGGTTAAATGTAAACTTTTCTGCTCAACAAAATTCAGGAAACGATTGCAACCCTGAATTAATTTCTATGAGAACGATTGCAATTATTCCTCATCGGAAACACGCAAGCACATCTAATATAAGACTTCAATGTTTGGCGTGCTTTTTCTTTGGGACAGGATCATATCCAAATGTACCCCAGGGATGACACCTTGATATTCTTTTCGTACCCAAGCCAAATACCTTTAATGACACCCCACTCCATAATAGCTTCAATGGCATATTGAGAACATGTGGGTGTATGACGACAATTTGCTCCAATTAGTGGTGAGAGCGTGAGCTGATACAAACGAATTGGCAGTATGAAAATTTTCTTTAACACGTCGCGGCCTCTTCTTTATTCAAGGGTATAACTCATTTCTCCGTCTTTTCCGTCCATTAACTGGACGCCCATGGCTTTCAGGTCGTCGCGGATTTTATCAGATAGCTTATAATTTTTGTCTTGTCTTGCTTTTTTACGCAAATCGATCAGCACCTGTATAACACCATTTAATAATTCCTGGTTGCTTTCTTCTTCCGTTTTAAGCCCAAGCACATCCTCCATGAAAGTAATGTACGCCTCCTTAAAACGATCGAACGTTTGATGATCGATTTCGCTAAGGGGACTATTGCCAGATTTAAAATCATTGATGCGCCCGGACATCTCAAACAACACGGCCAGGGTTTTCGCAGTGTTAAAATCATCGCTCATGTTTTTATAGAGCTCATCTACAAGTTTTATAAGTGCTTCATTTAAACTTGAATTTTTAAGTGGACCACCAGGATGTGTAAGTTTTTTAATCAGCAGCAGTGCGTTGGAAAGTTTTTTAAATCCCTTTTCAGCAGCATTCAGCGCTTCATTTGAAAAATCTAACGTACTCGAATAATGCGATTGAAGCATAAAAAACCGGACCGTCATTGGACCATAGCCTCTTTCCAATAATGGGTGTGATCCGCTAAATAATTCGCGGGGCAGAAAGGAATTCCCCAGGGATTTACTCATTTTTTGACCATTTACGGTAAGCATATTGGAGTGAATCCAATAGTTGACCGGAGCCTTGCCGGTCGCACCCACAGATTGAGCGATCTCGCATTCGTGATGCGGAAATTTCAGGTCCATCCCGCCGCCATGAATATCAAAGGTCTCGCCCAGATACTTTGTGCTCATGACCGTACATTCGATATGCCATCCGGGAAATCCCACGCTCCATGGTGAAGGCCAACGCATGATATGCGCGGCGGAAGCTTTTTTCCAGAGCGCAAAGTCTACCTTATTTTTTTTCTCATCCTGACTATCCAGTTTGCGTCCGCTTTCCATTAGTTCCTCGACGACACGTCCGGAAAGGATACCATAATTATGATGTTCGTTGTATTTTAAGACATCGAAATAAACAGAACCATTGACCACGTAGGCAAAACCCTGCTCGATTAGTTTTTTCGTGATTTCAATTTGTTCTACGATGTGTCCCGTGGCGGAAGGCTCGATGCTGGGAGGTAATAAATTGAACTGCCGTAATACGTGATGGAAGTCGTCGGTATAATGTTTGACAATTTCCATGGGCTCAAGTTTTTCCAGGCGGGCTTTTTTTGCGATCTTATCTTCACCGTCATCCTCGTCATTTTCAAGGTGCCCCACATCGGTGATGTTCCTTACATACCTCACCTTGTACCCCATATGCAGGAGGAATCGAAAGATAACATCGAAGGTGAGGAACGTTCGTACATTTCCAAGGTGGACATCGCTATAAACAGTGGGTCCACAGACATATATTCCAACGTGGCCCGGATTGATGGGCGTGAATAAGTTCTTTCTTTCCGCTCAAGGAATTGGTGGCGTAAAGGGGGTATTTCTCGTAATGAATCATGTTCAAAAAGGCCCCAAATTAATACATTATTGATGATTTTGAGAAAGGATCATTTTTCGATGTGTTTTCGCGCACAAACGCTCTAAATAATTTCTGCAAACGATTGCGAAAACGTTTCCGAAAATTATTTTGAATATTTTAAACCTTGTGATATTAGAAATAACTTACATTCGAATTGGTATACTCTCTAGGAGAACCCAAAGTCTTGGTGAGCGTACCTCTTATTTAACCAAATTATTAACCCAAACTTATGACTATGAAAGAACTCTACAAGAGGTTGAGTTTATCATTAGCGCTTTTGCTAATGCTTTCATCGGCAGTACTGGCCCAAGAAAGAGTGGTGTCAGGTACTGTTAAAGATGAAAATGGAGACGGCATGCCAGGTGTCAACATCCTGGTAAAAGGGACCGCGTCGGGAACCGCATCAGATGCTGATGGAAAATTTAGTATTTCTGTTCCAGGAAATGATGCCGTCCTGGTATTCACGTTTATCGGTTACGGTACCAAAGAAGTAACTGTTGGAAGCCGGACTTCAGTGGATGAAGTGATGGCTCCAGATCAAACTTCATTGGATGAAGTTGTTGTTACCGGTTATGGTGTAGACAAACGCAGAGAACTTACTGGTTCTGTTTCTACGTTAAGGCGAAAGATTTGACTGTTGCGCCTACTGGTAACGTTGAACAAATGTTGCAAGGTCGTGTTCCAGGTGTTACCGTTATTAGTAATGGACAGCCTGGTACAACCAGCCAGATCCGCGTACGCGGTTTTGGAGCTTTTGGTGGTAACAACCCCTTGTATATAGTCGATGGCGTTCCCACGCAAGATGTAAGCTTCCTTAATCCTGATGATATTGAAACAACAACTGTATTGAAAGATGCAGCTGCGGCTTCAATTTATGGAGCTAGAGCTGCGTCCGGCGTTATCGTGTACACGACTCGCAAAGGCAAAAGGGATCAGAAACTAAACGTAACCTTTGATGGTATGTATGGATTTACTGATCCTGGAAACGGCCAGGACATGATGAATCCTACTGATTTTGCGGATTGGACATGGATTGCTCAACGCAATACCGCTGATGCAAAACGGCAAGGATCCGCTACAGCAAATCATAGACTTTAAACACCCTCAGTTCGGTATTGGAGCTAACCAGTAATCCCTGATTACATTTCAGTTGGTGGTACCCCTGGCGTTATTGGCAATGTCGACCTTGCTGCTGAAAAATTGAAATATAATGTATGACCCTCGCAATGGATCTATTTACCAGGTGATGGCCGCAAATAAGGCAGGTACAGATTGGTATGATGAAGTTACACGCACTGCCCCCGTCCAGAGAACTACTTTGGGCTTTTCTGGTGCTGGTGAAAATAGCCGGTTCTATGTTGGATTAAGCGGACAGGATCAAAAAGGTATCTTGCTCAACAATAGTTTCAAGCGTTATGCACTTCGCGTAAATTCTGAATTTGACGTGTTGAAAAATTTGAGAATTGGTGAAAACATTCAGTCTACTTACCGTTCAGTACTTGGACAAGGTGGTGCAGCGGTGGACAAGGTGTTGCTGCGGATGAAAACGACATTCTGCAGGCTTTCCGTATGCCTTCAATCATCCCTGTATATGATGTATTTGGTGGTTATGCCGGTACAGCTTCAAAAGGATTTAACAATCCAAGAAACCCAGTAGCGAACCGCGATGGCCAAAAGAACAACGGTGCATTTCAAACAGCTGCTTTTGGTAATTTATACCTGGAATGGGATCCGATACCTGGTTGACACTCCGTACCAGCATCGGAGGAAATTATGCAAGTGCGTTCCAAAAGAATTATACCCGCTGGCAATATGAAAACTCTGAAAACAACTCCGCATTTGGATTTGGTCAATCTTCACAATATTCTTTTGCATGGGTGTTTACCAACACTGCTACATACAAGAAAACTTTCGGAAAACATGCTGTCGAAGTCATGATCGGACAAGAAGCTTTGAATACTGGTGCAGGCTGGAATACAACCAATCTGGTTAGAATCCATTCTCTTGGGATCCTGATTACATCAACATGTCAAATCTTGACTCAAGAAATCCGCCGAACAGTAATCAGTTCTTAGGCGTTAACTTCTCTTCATTATTTGGACAAGTGAAGTATACCTTTAATGAGAAGTACATTATAAGTGGTGTTCTCCGCAGAGATGGTTCTTCTCGTTTCGGTGCTAATAACCGTTATGGTGTGTTCCCTGCAATATCTGTAGCATGGAGAATTTCCGCTGAGAACTTTATGCAAGGTGTATCCTTCGTCACAGACTTGAAGATCCGCGGAGGTTGGGGCGAAATGGGTAACTCAAATAACGTGGATCCTAATAACCAGTACTTCCTGTATGGTGGAAGCGTTGCAAATTCTTCCTATGACATTGGTGGAACAAACAACAAGGCTACTACAGGTTTCTATCGTACACGCATTGGAAACGCAGATGCTAAATGGGAAACCAGTATTACCAGTAACATCGGTATCGACGGACAGTTCTTTGATGGAAAATTGGATGTGATTGTTGACTTCTGGAGAAAGGAAACGGAAGATCTGTTATTGCATGTACCGGTTACTGCGACTGCTGGTTACAATGCACAAGTTCCATCGGTTAACATCGGAACAATGTTGAATCAAGGGATTGATTTGTTCTTGGAACAAAAGGTAATTTCACGAGTGATCTTGGCTATGAGTTCGAATTGAACTGGTAGCTGGCTCAAGAACGAAATTACGGGCTTGGCTCCAGGCTTGACATACTTAACTTCTGTTAACCCTGGTTTCAGAGGTATCAATCCTATCCGAAACCAACTCGGTCATTCAATCTCTTCTTTCTATGGTTATAATGTATTGGGACTTTTCCAAACTACTGAAGAGGTAAATAACTGCGCCTGCACAGGATGGTAAAGGCTTGGACGGTTCAAATATCAAGACATGAATGGCGACAACGTCATCAATGATCAAGACAGAACTTATCTTGGAAGCCCTGTTCCTAAATTTACAGGCGGATTTAAATTCATCCTTCGCTATCAAAGGCTTTGACCTGGAAGGATACATTTATACTTCCGTTGGCAACAAGATCTTCAACCAGTCTAAATGGTTTACTGACTTCTATCCTTCATTCCAGGGTGCTGCCATCAGCGAACGTGTGAAGGGATCATGGACGCCAGAAAATCCTACCAACGACATTCCGATTTTCGAAAGTGCTTCGAACTTCAGTACAAACACGCAATCAAACTCTTTCTATGTCGAAGATGGTTCTTATTTACGCTTCCAGAACCTTACACTGGGTTACAACTTGCCAGCAGCCGTACTCAACAGAGTTGGTATGTCAAAGCTTCGTGTTTTCATAGCGACGTAACAACCTTATCACAATTAGTGGATATGATGGTTTGGATCCTTCTGTGGGTGGTGCTGCTGATACTAACTTTGGTATTGACGTCGGAAATGATCCGATTACAAAGCAATTCACGCTGGTATAAATCTTGGGTTCTAACGAATTATCTTAAGAAATAAATTATGAATAACAATATTAAAAGAACACTTAAAAGTAAGGTAATGTGGTCCGTTGTGGTGACCCTGACCCTTATGTATTCTTGCTCTGATAGCTTCCTGGATGTTCCAGCACCTGGATGCGCTTGAACGAACAGCTGCTCGCTAATGGTCCTGGTATTGAGGCTGCACTTCTTGCTGTCTATTCTCAGGTAAATGGACGGGCTAATCGGATGGGAACTCCTTCCAACTGGGTTTGGGGAAGTATTCGTGGTGGAGAAGCCAACAAGGGAACTGACCCTGGGGACTTTTCCGATATCAATCCTATTCAGCGGTTCGAAGCGCTCCCATCACAAGGTGTGATCAGAGACAAGTACAATGCGAACTATGAAGGCGTTTCCAGAGCAAACCGTACGCTTAGATTAGTATCACTTGCTCCGGGCGAAACGAGTGCACAGCAGGCTCAGAAATTGAGTGTTGAAGCGCAAACGAAATTTCTCGTGCCCATTTTTACTTCGAATTAGCACGCGGTTTGGACAAAACTCCTTATGTGGATGAAAACATCGACGTAGCTGGAGCAGGCACCGACAAACAGGCATCGAGAAAGTTCCTAACGACAAAGCACTTTGGCCGATGATCGAAGCCGACATGCAGTTTGCGTACGACAACCTTCCTGAAACTCAAGGTCAGGTTGGCCGGGTTAACAAATGGGCGGCAGCAGCTTACCTTGCTAAAATTTACATGTACCAAGGTAAATTCGCTGAGGCAAAGGCTTTATTTGACTGCGATCATTCCGGCCGCTTATGGTGGAACTGGAGCAGGAAAAACTTCCAATGGTAAAACATATGGTTTAGTTGCCTAAGTATGCCGATGTTTTCAAAGCCTCAAATGATAACAACGAAGAATCTGTATGGGCATATCAGGCCGCTGCGGAACTGGAAGCGTAAACAACGCGAACCCTGAATTCGATTTGAACTGGCCTTACAATACCGGTGCTGATGGTCCTGGAAACTGCTGCAGCTTCTTCCAACCTACTTTTGAAATGGGTAATTCTTTCCGTACGTCCGGTGGATTGCCTCTTTTAGATGACGGTGCAGGTGCTTACGATCCTGCATACAACTTGCCAGCAAATGAATTGAAGAACAGATATGGGCTTAGAATCGCAGATCCTTTTACTCCAGACGCAGGAGAAGTCGATCCCCGTCTTGACCATTCTATCGGCCGCAGAGGTATTCCTTACCTTGATTGGCCAGGTATTAAAGTCGCCGGTGTTTACCAAAATGAGTTCCCTGGAAAAGCTTGGATCCGGAACCAGCCAAATGCTGGCCCTTACCAGACCAAGAAGTATGTTTACTACAAGTCAGACAAAGGTAGCTTACAAGACAACACTTCATGGACTCCTGGTTACACTGCAATAAACTATAACATTATCCGGTTTGCAGATGTGCTTTTAATGGCTGCTGAAGCTGAATATGAAGTAGGTAGCCCTGAAAAAGCGAGAGAATATGTAAATTATGTTCGCACGCGCGCAGCAAATCCTGCTGGCTTCGTGATGAAGGGTGCGGTTCCTGCTGCTAACTACGTGATCAACACATATACTGACGGCATGGGCAAAGGATGCAGCCACACTTGAGAAAATAAGATTTGAGCGCAAGCTTGAGCTTTCAGGCGAAGGTCACCGTTTCTATGACCTGGCTCGCTGGAGCGGTGTATACGGTAGACTCCTACATCAGATTATGTAGAAAGAGTGGTCAATGCATACTTGCAGTATGAAGCTCCCAAATTACCTTCTGGTGCATTTACAGGTGCGACCTTTGCATCGCCGACAGATCAAGTTGCTTCCACTTCCTCAAAATGAGATCGACTTGTAGGATCTGCTGTTCTGAAACAAAATCCTGGATTCTAATTAATTTTAGATATCCTATTCTTTTAAATAAGGCCAATGTAAATTGGCCTTATTTTTTTACTCCCTATGATGAATAATCGATTCTTTCAACGCTCATATTTGTTTGTGCTATGTTGTTGTTTGTTCGCTGTGAAAAGCAACCAAACACACTCTTTACCTTGAAAAGTGCCGAAGACACAGGGATCTATTTTCAATAATTTAGTTGAGGAGACTGATAGCTTTAATATTCTTTCCTATGAATATATCTACAACGGCGGCGGCGTGGGAATTGCTGATTTTAACAATGATGGCAAGCAGGATATTTTCTTTACGGGTAACCAGGTACCCAACAAGCTTTATTTAAATGAAGGCAAATTTAAGTTCAAAGACATATCCGAAAAAGCGAACGTCAATCTTCCCGGCCGATGGAATCAGGGCGTAGCTGTCGTGGATATTAACAATGATGGATGGAAAGATTTGTACGTCTGCGCTACGACTAATCCTGATTCGACGCTAAGAAGAAACATGCTGTTTGTTAATCAGGGCTTAGATGCTTCCGGCGAACCCGTGTTCAAGGAACTGGCAGCACAATATAAAATTGATTACGACTGGCCACAGCGTAATGGCTGCATTTTTTGATTATGATCGCGATGGCGATCTTGATTTATACATCTTGCAAAATCAGAAATTAACAAACGTTCCCACTAACTACCGGCCGAAGATCATGGACGGGTCTGCCGCTAACAACGATCGCCTTTTTCGAAATGAAGGCAACGGTACATTTAAAGATGTAACCATCGAAGCTGGCATTGTCTACGAAGGTTTTGGTTTGGGATTGTCGATAGCTGATGTCAACATGGATGGTTGGCCTGATATTTATGTTTCCAACGACTATCTGTCAAATGATATTCTTATACATCAACAAAAAAAATGGAACGTTTAAAAATCGCATTGCAGAATTCCTCGGTCATCAAAGTCAATTTTCCATGGGCAACGATGCAGCGGATATCAACAACGATGGGTTGCCCGATATAATCACGCTGGACATGTTGCCGGAAACCAATGCGCGAAAGAAAACTACGATCGGCAACAAAAGTTATTTGAACTACATCAACAATGAAAAATATGGATACGAATATCAATACGTCCGAAATATGGTTCATCTCAATAACGGACTTGATAAGGGTATTAAGTTCAGCGAGATCGGACAACTCAGCGGGCTTCATCAAACGGAATGGAGCTGGTCCCCTTTGTTTGCCGACTTTGATAACGATGGAAATAAAGATGCTATTGATCACCAATGGATTTCCGAAGGATATCACAGACAAAGATTTTGCAAACTACAGGGCTGACGTTGGTAACCTTGCGAGTAATCGCATGTTGATCGACTCGATTCCCGTGGTTAAAATTCCAAACTATGCTTTCAAAAATAATGGTGACCTGACTTTTTCCGACGTGACAAAATCATGGGGAATGAGCACACCATCTTTCTCAAACGGCGCGGCATACGCAGATCTGGATAATGATGGCGACTTGGATTACGTGGTCAATAATATTAATGACGTGGCATTTGTCTATGAAAATAGCCTCTATCACGATTCCCGAGAGCACAGGGGAGCAAAATAATTTCATCAATGTAAAGCTGGTTGGTAGCGCCGATAATCGCGACGCAATCGGAACGAAACTAAACTTCTATTACGATTCCGGTAAAATGCAATACTTTGAACAGTCCTTCTACCGTGGGTTCTTATCATCGGTAGACGAGACGATCCATGTAGGGTTAGGAAAGATAACAGAGGTTGATTCTATTCTTGTCCAGTGGCCCGATGGTTCGATCGATAAACTGGAAAATGTGAAGGCTAATCAGATACTCACAATAGAATATAAAAAACAGCCAGGAACTTCGCCTTCTCCGATTACAGGAGAAAGTGCCAGGCAGACGACATTGGTCGAAAGGGCTAATCGCAAGTTGAAAATATTTTATAAGCATGAGGAGGAGGACAAAATAGATTTCAACCTTCAACGAACGCTGCCTCACAAATTTTCACAGGCCGGACCCGGAATCTGTGTCGGTGATATTAACAATGATGGATTAGAGGATTTTATTATTGGCGGATCAACGCTTTATAATTTCACCATCTACAAACAAAGCAAGGATGGTACTTTTTCCACGAACAGTAATCAACAGATCAAAGATCCTAATAAATCCCAGGAAGACGCCGGGCTGCTATTATTTGATGCTGATAACGACGGTGATTTAGATTTATATGTTGTTAGCGGTAGCATAGAGGGCCAGGACAAGGCTATTTATCAAGACCGGCTTTATGTCAACAATGGGAAAGGTGATTTTACTTTAAATTCTGGCGCCCTTCCTGAAACGACGAGCAGCGGCTCTTGTGTGCGGGCATCTGATTATGATGGTGACGGCGACCTCGACTTATTCATCGGGGGAAGAGTAGTGCCGGGAAGCTACCCGCTGCCTGCCGCAAGTTATTTGTTAAGAAATGATGGTGGGAAGTTTGTTGACGTCACAACAGAAGTTTGTTCAGAACTTCAAACATTGGGCATGGTCACAGATGCGCTATGGACTGATTTTAATAATGATGGTAAATCAGACTTGATAATAGCGGGCGAGTTTATGCCCATTACCTTTTTCGCCAATTCGAATGGTAAATTCACCAAGGTGGAGTCTACCGGGATCGAACAACGCAAAGGCTGGTGGAATAGCCTTGCCGGAGGCGACTTTGATAAAGATGGTGATATAGATTACATCGCTGGTAACCTGGGTTTGAATAATAATTTTCAGGTGCAGGAGAATCTGCCATTAAAAATATTTGCAAAGGATTTTGATGGCAACGGGAGTATCGACCCGGTCTTAGCATGTTATATGCGCGAATCAATGGATGACGAGGTTAAAAAATTATACCCCATTCATTTCTGGGACGAGTTGAATTCACAAAGCCCTAAATTCAGAAACAAGTTTTCACGCTATAAACAATACAGCAAGGTCACCTTGGATCAGGTGCTTACCGCTGACGACTTAAAAGACGCTTTGATATTAGACGCCAACTGGATGGCGTCAAGCTATATCGAAAACTTAGGCAATAATAAATTTGCCATGAGGCCACTGCCTGTTTTCTCGCAGAGTGCGCCTATAAACGGAATGGTTATCTCCGATGTAAATGACGATGGAAATCTGGATGTGTTAATGGTCGGTAATGACTATGGCAACGAAGTATTTGCCGGAAGATACGATGCCTTTACGGGGCTGATCCTGCTTGGGGACGGAAAGGGCTCCTTCCAGGTAATGCGGTCGGCGACAAGTGGATTCTATGTGCCTGGAGATGCAAAGTCTCTTGTCAATCTTTATGGAGCAAATGGAGATGAACTGTTCATTGCCAGCCAAAATAAGGATAGCGTGGCGGTCTTTGTTAAAGTACCTTCCAACAATTTCCGTGTGCTGGAAGTCAAACCATTGGAAAGCAGCGCAGAGATCTTTTATCAGGATGGACGTAAACAGAAAATTGAATTTTACTATGGGTCTGGATATCTTTCTCAGTCGAGCAGAAAAATATTACTTCCACGGTCGTTCAAGGAAATTGTAATTTATGATTATGCCGGAAAGTCGAGAAAAATAACACCCGAACGGCCTTTAGACGCCGTCTTTTAACTTGCATGACTGCCCACTCTCCTATGAAAACGTCATCCAGAGCGATGAGTATGGAAAGGCAAGTGCGAGCGAAGGATCCCGCGGAAGTACCGGAGCACGACCACGAAGTGCTCTTAGTACATGTCTGATTCTGCCGCGGGATCCTTCGCTCCCCTCAGAGCCTATGCGCATTCCTCGCTCTGGATGCGTCTTTGTAGGGAGGCTTAACGTGGCTTTTCTGGCTTTTTTAACTTTTTTGGGCGGATTGGAGCCAAGGAGTTTGTTCGACGAAACTCAACTCCGGCATATTCGCATTGCAATGTTTGTTGAGTTGTTCGATAACATATTTGCACATTTCGGGAGAGTTGATCTCTTCGTTCTGATGCATAAAAAAATATATTTTTTCGGCGCCTTGTTCGATCCATTTTTTGATGCGCTGTATCCAGGCATCGACGCGCGTGTAGTCTGTGGGATGAAGGTCATTCCCAACAAAACGGATAAACGCGGTCGGCGTTGTAAGTCGCATGTGCACACAATCTCTCCTGCCTGACGCGTCCGTTATAACAGATCCTGCGTTGTTTCTTTCCAACATTGAAAATACTTTGTCGAATGTCTCTGGGTCTGAAAACCATTCTGGGTGTCGAAG
This sequence comes from uncultured Bacteroidota bacterium, assembly GCA_963739105.1. Lineage (GTDB taxonomy): Bacteria > Bacteroidota > Bacteroidia > Cytophagales > Cyclobacteriaceae > Chryseolinea. Next base: position 139,719 of record CAVTZI010000033.1, read on the forward strand.
CTCAACGAATAAATTGATATCGTTGGGTAAGGATTGAATAAATGCTTCAATTCTTTCAAATGTTTTTGGACCCATTCCTGGATGAGGCATCAAAAAAACGGGACCAAGATTGTCTTTGAACCCACTGATTCCTTTTAAAAATAGATCAGTAAGTTCTTTTACATCGTTCAACCTTCTCAGGTGCGATATTTTATCAGTGAACTTTGGTGAGAATTTGAAATCCTTTCCAACCTTCGACGCCCAGCCAGACGTTTGACTCACGCGTCGGAAGGCGATAAAAAGATGCATTAAGTTCGATGCAATTGAAATACTTGGCATACAGTGAAAGAAAATCCGCTTCCTTAGTTCCTGGCGGATAAACTTTTCCCACCCAATCCTTTCGGCCCCACTTTGCACATCCGACAAAAAATTCAGGTTTTATGTTTTCTGACTTTTGTTTTTGAAGCAAACGTGTAGTGCCATCTGGATCGGGTGGGAGTGTGAAATCAATGCTATTTAAATCGATGTCTACTTTGCCGAATTCCATGTTGAAATATACGAAGGAAGTGTTTAGGTGTTTGGGTGTTTATGTGTTTAAGTTCCTATCGCCGATCGAATTCGTTCAAATTTTCAAATCTTGCAATTTTCTAATTTTTCAATCTAAGAATTTTCTAATTTTTCAATTCGACTCGACTTTTTTCAAGTTCATTTCAAAAAATTTCATCCAGGTAGTGCCGTTGTCATTCGAGAATCTCTCCAATTTCATTCCATTCTTCTTTGACGTATCTAACGTTATCGAATATTTTATTTTACCATTGGGTATGTCAAATCCCCACTGATATTTGCCTTCCTCAATAATATTTAACCAGGCCTGTGTGCTTCTCCCATCTTTCAGATAACTGTTAAACTTGTATTGGTTTGTTGTTTGATCAAAGGATAGTACAGCCATGGCGTGGTGAACAATTTTATTTTCATTTCCTGCTTCGAGTGATTTTCCGATGCCTTCAATCAGCATAACCGTACCGTCTAATTTAAATTCCAGATGTTCATCCACGTTTGATTTCTTTTGCGGGCCTGGACCCATTTGAATAGAGCCTTCCCCTTGCCAGTGGCCGGCCCAGTGTGCGAATGCTTTCATTTTTTCTTTTGCCACGGCTTCCGACGGTTGCGCGGAGATAGTGTTGCTGATTAATCCGACTAACATTAGGCAAATAAGTGCTAAGTTTTTCATAATTGTAAACTGGTTTATTTTATAAACTAAATGAGATAAAAAAAATTATTTATTGATATATTGTTTCAGCACCGTAACGTAATCTTCAAAAGCTTTGATTCCTTTTTTTGTAATTCTACAGGTGGTTACGGGTTTTTTACCTTTGAATGATTTATCAATCGCCAGATAACCTGCTTCCGACAATTTGTCGAGTTGTACGCTAAGGTTCCCGGCCGTGCTGTTCGTTTTTTCTTTAATGAAAGTAAATTCCGCAGATTCCAAACCTATTAAAAGAGACATTATCGCTAGACGAAGTTGTGAATGAAGCAACGGATCAAGTTCTTTGAACATAACATCAGTCGGGATTATTTCTCAGCATCAGGCCCGGGATCAAATGACCGGAGGTAACGGCAATCGCGCCAATTAAATATTGCCACGGTCCGCCTACCAGGAAACAAAAGATACCGAAGACCCATAACAAAATGCCTCCAATTGCCAGCGGACGAAATTTAATAATCGTTCCGGATACGAAGGCGGGAATTGCACTAACCAATAAAATAATAGGATTCAGTTGAAAGTTTATTTTATATCCGAAAACGATGAGTGTAAAAATGATGATCCCGTAACTATACCAAAGGAATGCATTGATTCGATCGAAATGTGATATGGCAGTCGCATTTTTTCCATGACGATAGCTAATGTAAATCGTGAGAATCCATGCCGGGACGGCGATCAGCCAAACTAAATACGGTCTCGGATACTCCACCCACATTAAAACAAACATACCCAGGTTAGCAAGGGTGATAACTGCAGCCCCATAAAATTAAGTACACACTATTCTTTTTTACGTTTCCATGCGCCTGCCGAATCATTTTTGTAATGATGTCCAGGCTTTGCTGCGTTGTTAAAATTTGATTTTCTGTTTCCATAACTAAAGTTAACGCAATATTTGTAAACTAGTTTATATTATAAACCAAAATTTTTAAAATTGTTTTGTTTGGCTTAAGAACGGGGTTAAATGTTGCGTTAATTGGGAATCAAAATTGAAAAACGATGTTTACAGGCATAATTGAGGCAATGGGAACGGTAGCCGATTTTAAAGATGAAGGCACGAATAGACAATTTAAGATAGAAAGCCCTATCAGCCATGAACTGAAAATAGATCAAAGCGTATCGCATAGTGGCGTTTGTTTAACAGTTGTGCGCATACAGGATAGATTTCATTGGGTGGTAGCGATTCAGGAAACATTGCAAAAATCTAATTTGGCGGAGTTAAAAATTGGGGACAGGGTAAATCTCGAAAGGTGTATGCTGAATAATGGTCGATTCGATGGCCATATTGTACAGGGTCATGTGGATCAAACTGCAATTCTTAAAACCCTAAAAAATGCGAATGGAAGCTGGCTGTACACTTTTGAATATGATCCCGCAGCGGGAAATGTTACGGTAGAAAAGGGTTCTATCGCAGTTAATGGTGTGAGCCTTACATGCTTTGACTCAAGGGCATCTGAGTTTACAGTGGCCATCATTCCTTATACTTACGAGAATACCAATTTTAATCAACTTAAAATTGGCAACGTTGTAAATCTCGAATTTGACGTTATCGGAAAGTATGTAAAAAGATTGCTACAGTCTTAATTTTTAGTTCATGGCGTGAATCAGTAAATTGAGTTTAATAAAACCCTCAAGATTATGCTAGAACAACTAATCAAACTGGTTCAACAGAATTCGGGTGACGACATTGTGAAAAATCCGGAAGTGCCTAATGAGTTTAACAATGCCGCCATGCAGGATGTGGCCAAACAGATACTTAATGGACTGCAAGGCCAGGCAAGCAAGGGGAACATGCAAGATATCATGTTGATGTTCCAGGGGAGCCGTTCTTCGATTATCGGAAATCCGGTGGTGTCTCAGCTTATTTCGAGTGCTACACGAAGTTTATCAACGAGGTTTGGTGTGTCCCCTCAGGCTGCATCACAGATTACAAATTCATTAATCCCCGTTGTCATGAAGCAGTTCGTAAATAAAACCAACGATCCCGACGATAATGATTTTGATCTGCAGGATGTTGTAAAAAATGTTACGGGTAAAAATGATGTCGGGGATATCCTGTCTCAGTTCAGCGGTAATAAAGGATCAACAGAATTAGCGGATGCCTTGGGTAATATTTTTAAGTAATTGATTTCGATATTGAATGTTCCCTGTGCGATGAATTAATCGGCAGGGAACATAAAGACTAAAATAGTTTACCTCGGCGCTGCGAGTTTTCTTTTTTTGTCCCATGTCCACCATCCATTCTGAAAATTTAAATCCAATCCACCCACAAATCGATCCCACTAAAGCGCCCACCAAAATGTCGCCCGGATAGTGAACACCCAGATAAATTCGCGTATAGGTAAGAAATGCAGCCCAAAGGAACAGCCAGCCAATCCACCGTTTTGAGCTTCCAAAAACGAGGAAGAAAAAAGTTGCCAGTGCCAAAAGAATTGGCAGCATGACTGGAAGCAAATCCAAATTGCCCTCCTGTATAGCCCTGGACCAAATGTACTAACCCTTCCAGGGTTGGTTCTCGAGAAGGTCTCAATCGTGCAAAATACGGTTTCATGATGCTCGCTGTGATCTGGTCTGCCAGTAGAATTGTAAGGGCGATGCCCAGTAAAATCATCCAGCTTTCCTTTTTATATTCTTTGATCACTAAATACAAGAGAAACAAATATAGCGGGAGCCAGGTGATGGTCTCAGTTAGGATCAGCATGACAGGATCTAGCCATGGAGTATGGTAGCCATTTAGAAACTGAAGTAAGGCTTTGTCATACTCAATTAACTGTTCAATCATGATTTTAGAAATGAAGTTGCTTTCTCGCTTTCCTCCTGTATCCATTCAAGCGTTTCGCGGTGGTTACGGAAGGATTTATAAAGTATACCAAATTTACTGATATTCAGTTCAATTGCAGAAAGGTATTCTTCAGCGAGACTGCCATTGTGCAATGGCTCGATGGTTGCAATGCGCTTCAATCCATTTTTTGCAGCGGCCGGTAAAATCGTAGTTAACATCCAAAGTTGGTCTTCCTTTGAGACCGGTCCCTGATGAGAAATGTCAGAAACCCAATTGGGAGTATTGTAGGCGGACAAGATCTCGATCGCTTTTGAAAAAACACTTCGATACTCGGCACTGGTAACCGGCCCATGCCAGGTTACACTTGTCGAGTTAGTGGTAGCATCGAATATTATCTTTGCATAGCGTTCGTCCAGCAACAATTGCATTTGTAAATTTTCCGGTTTGGGTAAATGCAATGTAAACTTCGTGAACTTGTTTAATTCACTTTCTACATGAACAGTTCCGCCGAGGGCCTCGCATTGTAACTTAACAAGGTAAAGTCCCAGTCCTCTTCCCTCGACGTGCCGATGAAATCGACGGTAGAGTTTAAAGACATCGTCCTTGTGTGTATTTAAATCGATGCCCAGTCCATTATCCTTAATGGTAAGTATAAACTGATCTCTTTGCTCCTCCGAATATATTTCAATCACAGGCGCTTCATCGAGCGAACGATACTTGATACTATTGCTGATGAGGTTGTACAGAATGCTGTGAACCATTGGTTTCACAGAGTAGATTTCCTCACACTGACTAAAATCATTTCGAAATGCCACATGGTGCGTGTAAATTTCACGTTCCAAAATATCGTGGATTGATTTAAACTCTTGTTCCAGTGAAATTTTCTGGCGGATTTGAAAAATGTCCTGACGGATATCGATGATTTTGATGAGGTCTTTAATAATGTTGTCCAGCCTTTCCGTTGATGACTGAATGTGGTTGAATATTTCAATATTTTCGCCCTTAATACTTTTTTGATCAATCAACGCTATTAAGCCTAATAAACTGGCAACCGGTCCCCGTAAGTTGTGAGAGACGGAAAATGAAAACTGCCTCAGTTCATTGTTATGTTTGATCAGTTCTGTATTAGTCTCCGTCAAAATTTTATTGGCTTCTACCAGTTCAGATTGTAAACTCTGATTTTTTTGAAGGAGCATCCTTCGCTGTCCTTCAATAATCTGATTAGCATTCCATAATCGATCCTGATTTTTTTGAAGGATATTGCTTTGATCTAAAATTTCAGCATTTTTTATTTGTATCTCTGAATTTTTCAAACTCAACGTTTCATTGGCATCATTCAATTGGCTAATGAGTTCTGCGTTTTTTATTTCAGTGTTTTCCGAAAGTCCTTTTAGAAAAATGATGTGCGCCATTAAAGCCCAATAAACCACAAAAATCACCACGTTGGTAAAATAGTAATTCATCAGTTTAAGCTTCTCTTGCTGATAAGGAACTCCGAAAGCATGATGCAATGGATCATAACCCATCAAAAGCAATAGCCCAATCATGGAACACGTTATAAGGAATTTTTTTTCTCTTAATGAGAACAACAGCCATGGAATCACGCAGCTTCCCAGTATTGCAAATCGAAAAGTAAAATAATCGAGTTCCTCCTGGAGGTCATAATAAAGTACTTTGGAATATATCGAAAGAGCAGTTGTAACAATAGGAACGATCAAGCTTATCCAGATTCGTGCTGTGTCATTATATCCTTTGTAGTTAAGGGGTATCACGGCGAGACAGGATAAGCCGATGAGAGGAATTGCAAAGGTCACAAAATTCCATCCGTACCATATGTAGTACATGATGGACAAAAATGTTCCTGTTACAAACAGAATTAACCCGATTGCATTGGATAGAATGATGCCGCGTTTTTCAGCGGCTGATTTTGAAAAAATAGTTCCGCAGTGAAGAATTGTGTCTAACAACTTTATGAGAGGGCTGGTCATCATTAGTCCATTATAAAGATATATAATTCATGCCTGAAATAAAGTATAACTGCAAATTGCCGAGTAAATCCCCTATTGGGAATTATATATATTATCGCCGCTAAACCTTAGTGTAAAATATTGCTAAACATAAGTCAGGATTGGTGAAAGTCTGGCAAAAGTTTCGACGACCGTAGGAATCAAAGGCTTGTACGTACGATCTGTCATATTGTTTCGCATCTGATTATCAATGTTCTAAAAGAAGCCTTTGTGCTAACAAATTTGGGCCGTAAATGTTGGGTCAAATGGTATTAAAACAGCATTTTAATCTGTACGATCGTTCGTCCACTAATAGGATATTTTTTAAAACCTTGTGTGGGCATAATTCCTTTAAATTTAGGATCGAAAGTGAGTTATATTGTACCCTATTACCCCCTGAAACCAGTATGGACAAATATGATCTTGTTGTCATTGGGGCCGGCCCCTCTGGCTACTCAGCAGCGATGCGCTCGCTTGATTTTAAGAAGAAAACCCTGTTAATCGAAAAAGATAAAGTTGGCGGCGCTGGTGTAACAAACGGAGCACTTTCTTCTAAAACATGGTGGGAGCTTTCACGCGAAACAGCATCGTTTCGGAAAAATTTAAAACGATTTGACATTCAGATACCCAGCATTAACTACAAAGAGATTCAGGATGAGGTTTTGCAAGCCGTGCAGGAACGCAAAGGAATGTTGGAAGAACATATGCAAATGATGAAGGAATCGCAGTTTTCGGATCTGCTCAGTTTTAAAAAAGGAAAGGCCACGCTGTTGAGTCAACATGAAATTGCAATTGACACCGGTGAAGGCCCGAATGAAGTTATCTGGGCGGAGAATATTATTCTGGCTACCGGTAGCCGTCCGCGTTACTTGCCTGAGTTGCCCATCGATGAAAAAATCGTGATGACCAGCGAAGGGATAGAAGCCCTGGAAGATTTTCCAGAGAGCATCGTAATCGTGGGAGCAGGTGTAATTGGTTGTGAATACGCAACAATTTTCTCAGGTTTTGGAAAGACTAAAGTATCACTCATAGACAAAGGCGCACGTATTCTTCCTTTTGAGGATGAAGACGTTGTCCGTGTCATTGAAAGAAATATGGAAAACAATGGTGTTCTCATCCATCGTAATTCTGTTCTCATCCGCATGGAAATAAAAAATGGGCGCGTCGAATATGAATTGCAATACGATGATGGAACGAAGGGTACGTTTAATGTTGCCAAGGCATTGGTTGCGGTAGGACGTGTGCCCAACTATGAGGAACTATGGGATAAAAATCTATCGATTTCCATTTCAAAGCGAGGCATTGAAAATAATGATACACATACCAATGTTTCCAATATCTATGCCGTTGGCGACATCACTGCCGATATTTCTTTGGTAAATGTTGGGGAACTGGAAGGACGTTATGCAGTAGAAAAAATTTTCGGGAGCCCGAAACGCAAGCTCGTGTATGAAAACATTAGTACGATCATGTTTTTAAATCCGGAAGTCGCGGGAGTGGGCTTGAATGAAATGCAAGCGAAAGAAAAAGCGATCGACTATAAAGTAGTAACACTGGATTATAGCTGTATACCCCGTGCTATTGCGAAAAGAAACACGCAAGGATTCATAAAACTCATGGTTACGAATACAGAACCGATGAAAGTTCTCGGTGTGAAGATTATCGGTAATCATGCTTCCAGTGCCATCCAGGCTATTGCATTGTTAATCTTTATGGATAAAGGAATTGAGGAACTTGCAGAATGTGTTCATCCGCATCCCTCGATTACTGAAGGCATTCAGGAATGTGTAAGAATGTTATTGGGAAACTCAATGTGGAAGCCCGATGCATTGAGAGGCAAACTTTCATGCCGCATTAATGTTCAAGGCGTGTATCAGGACTTAAGATTTTGATCCTTGGTTGCTGCACTGATAAATCACAAACATCATTTCAACTTTAACAAGTAGGAGCACTACAAAAAATGAAAAGCGTCACTGTATTCTGTGGTTCCAGTAGTGGAACGGATCCTATTTACCGATCGCAGGCCGCTATGCTGGGAAGCGACATTGGCGCAACAAAATATCCGCATCATTTACGGTGGTGCAAAAGTAGGGCTGATGGGAGCAATCGCCGACGCGGCATTGTCGGAAGGAGGAAAAGTTGTTGGCGTAATTCCCCGATTTTTACGATCGAAGGAAATTGCGCACGAAGGTTTGACCGAACTGATCATGGTAGAAAGCATGCATGAGCGAAAAACAAAAATGCATGAATTATGCGATGGTATAATTGCGCTCCCTGGAGGTTTTGGAACCTTAGAGGAGCTTTTTGAAATACTTACCTGGGCACAACTTGGTCTGCACAAAAAACCCATCGGATTATTAGACGTCAACGGTTTTTACGATCATTTGAAAAAACTCCTTCGACTATGGTCGATAAAGGATTTTTGAAAGAGATCAATTATAATATGCTTTTGATAAGCGATGACATCAATGACTTACTCAATCAAATGAAGCGGTATATCGCTCCGGTTATTCCCAAATGGATCAGTGAGGAGGAGGTTTGAAGACGAAATTGTTCCTTTCGAAAAATTCCTCCCGTTGCACAAAAATTGACAATTTTATTGTAACCACACTGGCCTTTCATAATCTAATTTCTATCACCCACCTAAATAGAAATTGACTATGAAAAACCTGAAAACGTTGACAACAGTATTCGTATCGGCCAGCCTGCTTGCTGGATCTGTATCCGCACAAGAAAATCCCAAGCTTTCTGATCCGGAAGTGGCACATGTCGCTGTCGTAGCGAACCAAATTGATATTGCTTACGCAGCAATAGCAAAGGAAAAATCGAAGGATGCTGATATTCTGAAGTTTGCAGAAACGATGACTAACGATCACAATGCGGTCATCAATCAAGCGTCGGCCCTTGTAAAAAAATTAAATGTTACGCCTAAGGAAAATTCCGTCAGCCAAAAGCTCTTGGCAGATGCAGAGGTAACAAAAAAATCGCTTCGCGCGAAATCAGGAAAAGCATTTAACAAAGCCTACATCGACAATGAGGTGACTTATCATAAAGCCGTTATCGGCGCCGTCGAAGGCTTGTTAATTCCTGAAGCTGAGAATGCCGAATTAAAAGCATTACTTCAGAATATTGTCCCAGCGCTTAAAACACATCTTGAACATGCTGAAATGGTTCAAAAGATGTATAAATAAAACTGATAAAAGGATTATGACTAAAATTGGACGGCCGGTAATTTTCATAATCCTTTTATTTTTTTCGTGCACGCCTGCCTCAAAAAAGGATTCTGAATCAAAACAGGATTCATATTCCGTAGAAGAAGATATTCCAGAGCCGGCGCAGCAACAGGAAGAACCCAAGACCCATATCGTTGAAATTAAACAAATGAAATTTGAGCCGGCGGAGGTCAAGGTACACAAAGGCGATAGAGTTCTTTGGATCAATAAAGATATTACCAATCACGATGTAACTGAGCTATCGAAGAAGGCCTGGGCGTCGTCCCCGTTGTCCACTGGTCAATCCTGGAGTATGACCGTGACTCAAAGTGAAGATTATTTTTGCAACCTTCATCAGGTGATGAAGGGAAAAATCACCCTGGAAGAGCCCAGAAATAACGTCTCCAAGTAAGTTAGCCAAGAAAATTTGACCATCATCCATTGTGCCTGGAGAGCACTTGCAAAGTTTTCAAACGTTAACTGTCCAGTGTCTAAAATTTTTTGTGCCCGACCTTATTTATTAGTTGAAGAGATAGGCCAGTTTTAGTTAGTTTTGGCGCATGAATTTTGGAGCTTTAGAAAAGGCGCTGGAAGGCGAATTTTTCACGGATGATACCACGCGCAGACTGTATGCCACGGATGCTTCAGCTTATCGGGAGATGCCTCAGGCTGTAGCCATCCCAAAGACTGAAAAGGATATTGAAATTCTGATACAGTTTGCCAGAGCAAATAAAACATCCCTTATCCCACGGACAGCCGGCACTTCATTGGCAGGTCAGGTAGTGGGTGGCGGTATCGTGGTGGATGTCTCCAAACATTTCAAACAAATAATCAAGGTTGACAGCAAGGAGGGATGGGCAATTGTTCAGCCCGGAATCGTCAGGGATGATTTGAATCATCATTTAAAATAATTCGGCTTTTTCTTTGCTCCCGAGACGTCGACCGCCAATCGCGCGATGATCGGGGGCATGATCGGAAACAATTCTTGTGGTTCTAATTCGGTGGTATATGGAAGCACCCGCGAACACTTGCTGGAAGTAACGGCCTTTCTTTCGGATGGAACGAAAGTAAAGTTCGGTCCGATGGACACGCCTGCATTTTTGGCGAAGGCTAGCGGTCCTAAAAGTTTAGAAACCGATCTTTACACACATATCAAGGAAGTTCTTTCTGATGAGAAGAACCGGGCAGCGATAGAAAAAGAATTTCCAAAGATTTCAATTCGCAGGAGGAATACCGGATATGCTATCGACATGCTGTCGAGAATGCAGCCCTTTAATCCGAAGGGCGACCAGTTTAATTTTTGCAGCCTTATTGCAGGATCTGAAGGTACATTAGCATTTATTACGGAGGCTAAAATAAAACTGACTCCTTTAGATCCGCCGCATAAAAAGCTGGTCTGCATTCATTGTCATAGTATAGATGAATCGTTGCGCGCAAACCTGGTCGTGCTGCAGCATAAGCCGTCAGCCGTAGAGTTGATGGATCATTATGTATTTGAAGCAACCAAAAGAAATCGCGGACAAATTGAAAATCGATTTTTTATTGAAGGAGATCCCAAGGCGATTTTGGTGGCTGAACTCACGCGTGCTACCGAAGCCGAAGCTGAACGAGATGCAGAAGTCCTGGTGTTGGATCTAAAAGCGAAAGGACTGGGGTATTCCTATCCGATTGTAGGAGGGGATGGCATTAAGAAAGTTTGGAACCTTCGTAAAGCAGGATTGGGACTATTGTCTAATGTACCTGGCGACGAGAAACCCGTACCCGTAATTGAAGATACGGCAGTAGATGTTAATGACCTGCCTGCTTTTATTTCTGATATTAATACCTTATTAAAAAAACACGGGCTCTACAGCGTCCATTATGCGCATGCGGGTTCTGGTGAAATTCACTTGCGCCCCATATTGGATCTTAAAACCGCGCAGGGCGTAGGTCTTTTTCGTACGATGGCGGAAGAGACGGCCAGCCTCGTAAAAAAATACGATGGCTCATTGTCCGGTGAACACGGTGACGGACGATTACGCGGTGAATTTATTCCGAAAATGATCGGGCCCCACAACTATGAAGTTATTAAAAGACTGAAACAAGTTTGGGATCCTCAATGCATTTTCAATCCGGGTAAGATTGTAGAAACTCCTCCGATGGATACTTACCTGCGATACGAAAAAAACCAGGTGACAAAAGAGTTCGAAACCATTCTCGACTTTTCTGAAACTATGGGGATCGTGCGGACTGCTGAACAATGTAATGGTTCAGGTGACTGCAGGAAGACGGAGATAAGTGGCGGTACGATGTGCCCAAGCTATATGGCTACACGCAATGAGAAAGACACGACCAGAGCGCGAGCCAATATTCTCCGTGAAATGATTACAAGGTCCGACAAGGCAAATCCATTTGCCCACGAAGAAATAAAGGATGTAATGGATCTTTGCTTGAGTTGCAAGGGCTGTAAATCGGAATGTCCTTCCAATGTGGATGTTGGCAAACTCAAACAGGAATGGCAATATCAGTACTATAAAGAAAAGGGCGTCCCTTTTCGGACGTGGTTGATTGGCAATTTTTCCCTGGGTATGAAGTTGGCTTCAGCATTGCCATGGGGGTATCGCGCTGGTATTTGGAAACAAAGTAACCAGTGCAATAGCAAAGTCGATAATTGGGTTTGCCGAAAAAAGGAGTATGCCTGAAATTTCTCCCCTTACGTGGGAAAAATGGTTTAAAAAGGAATTCAAACCAACCACAAAAAATCCAATAAAGACGGTTTATATTTTTATTGACGAGCTGTTAAACTTCAACGAGGCAGAAATTGGTATTACCACGGTTAAGCTGCTGGACCGGTTGGGCTATGCAGTAAAGTTTCTTCCGCACGTTGAATCGGGGAGGAGTTTCCTTTCCAAAGGACTGCTGGAGGAAGCACGAAGGCTGGCAAAGAAGAATGTTTCGCTGTATAAAAATCTCATTACGGCTGAGACGCCTTTAGTGGGCGTTGAGCCCTCAGCGATACTTACCTTTCGGGATGAGTATCCGGATTTATTGCGTGGCGAAGAGAAGGACGACGCGAAGAAAATTGCTTTGAATACTTTTATGATCGAAGAGTTTCTGGCAAAAGAACTTGATGCTGGAAAAATTGACGTGAAATTATTCAGAGATACCAAAGCTTTAATTAAGCTTCACGGTCATTGCCAGCAAAAAGCACTTTCTTCTTTGGTACCCGTGAAGAAGATCTTAACAAGATTAGGTAACAACGAAGTGCATTTGATTCCCTCCGGATGTTGTGGAATGGCTGGATCGTTTGGCTATGAAAAAGAGCACTACGATTTGTCGATGCAAATTGGTGAGTTAGTACTTTTTCCCGACGGTAAGAAAACAGCCGGAAAATGTAATAATTGCAGCCGCTGGCACCAGTTGCCGTCATCAAATCAAGGATGGTACGGGAAGAAAATCACTTCATCCAGTAGAAATTCTTTGGAACACGTTGGTGTAATGAGCTAGGTAATGGGACTAAAGTCCATAAGGAGTAGGATCAGTTACCCCGGCCTTAAGGCCGGGTAACTGATGAGTTGAAGCGGGCTTTAGCCCAGATAGTGGACGATTGTCTTTGTTTATTTGTGTCGCTTCTTCAAAATCTCCACGACATCATTCAGAGAAAATCCTTTTTCGGTCAATAAAACCAGATAATGATAGATAAGGTCAGCGGCTTCATTAAGAAATAATTCCTTGTTGTTGTCTTTCGCTTCGATTACAAGTTCCACAGCCTCTTCTCCGACTTTTTGAGCAACCTTATTAATACCCGCCTCGAAAAGGCTGGTTGTATAGGAACCTTTTAGGGGATTAGCTTTTCTATCTTTGATGACAGCCTCAAGTGAATCTAAATTCCACCGTTCATTCTTTTCGTTGAAGCAAGTATCTGCGCCGGTGTGGCACACCGGCCCGACTGGGTTTGCTTTTATTAACAACGTATCCTGGTCGCAGTCAAGAAGAATTTCTGACAGCTCTAAAAAATTTCCAGAGGTCTCACCTTTTGTCCATAGTCGTTGCTTGCTTCTGCTGAAGAAGGTGACTCTTTTTTCACGGACCGTTTTCTGATAGGCTTCTTCGTTCATAAAGCCAAGCATTAATACTTGACTTGTCTTTGCATCCTGAACGATACACGGCACGAGGCCGTCGGATTTTGAGAAGTTTATGTTCATGTCTGACATGTTCTAAATATTTAATTATAATCGAACGTTGATATTGCTCGCGTGCAAGAAGGATTTCAGATCAGGAATTTTTATTTCCCCGAAATGAAAAATACTTGCGGCTAAGGCTGCGTCGGATTTCCCTAGTATAAAAGTATCGATAAAATGTCCCATGGTACCGGCGCCCCCTGAGGCGATGACAGGAATATCTAACAAATTATGGAGTTTGAGCAATGGATCGTTGGCGAATCCATTTTTTGTTCCGTCATGATCCATACTGGTAAATAGAATTTCTCCTGCGCCTCTTTCCTGGCCCTCCTTAGCCCAGGTAAATAACTTTTTTTCTGTAGGATTTTTTCCTCCGTGGGTATGGACGATCCATTGGTTATCAATTTTACGAGCGTCGATCGCCAATACAATGCACTGTGATCCAAAAGCTTTGGACAATTCATCGATGAGTTGTGGATTTCTGACAGCGGAAGAATTGACACTTACTTTGTCTGCGCCGGCTTCCAACAGGGGAGCAACATCAGCGACTGAACTTATTCCGCCTCCTACCGTAAATGGAATGTTAATGTGTCTTGCGATATCTTTCACCAAATGAGCAAAAGTTTTTCGTTGTTCATTCGTGGCAGAAATATCGAGGAACACCAACTCATCAGCACCTTGTTTAGCATACGCGGCGCCCAGTTCTACCGGGTCACCGGCATCGCGGATGTTGATGAAGTTGATACCTTTTACAGTGCGTCCATCTTTGATGTCAAGGCAGGGGATGATTCTTTTTGTAAGCACGTTTAAATGTTGTTTAGATATTGATTCACGCAAAGGCCGCAAAGTTAAATCCGCAAAGGTCGCAGACTCATAGATTATTGACAATTCTGTGAATAGATTCTTTTAAAGCTTTAACATTAAAATTGATAAGCAGCTAATTTCAAGCCAGACAACTTTTAAATAGGTAAGGGTTTGAGCGTAGTGAACTGGAGCAAGAGTTTCAATAGACTTTACCTCAATTAAAACTTTACTCTCTACCACGATATCTATCCGATAACCTACTTCCATTTTTACTTCATTGTAAATAAATGGCATAGGTCACCTGACAAGCAACGTTTAATCCTGCTTGCTTACAGATCATAAGTAAAGCGCGTTTTCATAAACCGACTCAAGACAATCCAGGTCCAATATTTTTATGAAGTTCGAGTGCAAACCAATTATTTTATATGATTTCTCATTCTCATTCATATTTATTTGCGGCCTTTGCTGATTTTCCTTTGCGTCCTTTGCGTGAAACTGTATTTAATTTCTATACATCCACTAGACGCCTCAAGTTTAATTCTTCCTTCATAGATTGCTTTCCCCACGATCACTCCATCAACACCGATTTGCTTGAGTTCCTGAAGATCATCAAGCGAACTTACTCCTCCGCTGGCAATAAGATTCAACTGCGGAAAGTTTATCAGGATTTTTTTATACAAGTCGATACTAGGCCCGGTCAGCATTCCATCGACACTGATGTCGGTGCACGTCACATATTTAATTCCGTTTTTAACATAATCATTAGGAAGGTTGTAATCGGAATGGCTGCACTTTCCTGCCATCCACTGATAGCGATCATTTCATTTTTCACGTCAGCACTGAGGATTATTTTCTCAGAAGTGAATTTTTTAATCCACTCCGTTACTATTTTAGGATCTTTAACGGCAATACTTCCAAGATTTACTTGTTTCACGCCGCAATCGAATAACTGTTTTATTTGTTCCTCCGTTTTTATTCCGCCACCAAAATCAACGTCTAAGTTGGTTTCCTTACAAATGGATTCGACTACTTTCCAGTTTATTACTTTGCCTGCTTTCGCTCCATCCAGATCCACGAGGTGAAGAAATTTTAATCCGGCATTTTCAAATTCCTGAGCAACTTCCAACGGGATTTTCATTGTAGATTTTTTTTTGCGCATAGTCGCCTTGCGTTAGGCGAACGCACTTTCCATCAATAATATCTATGGCTGGAATGATTCTCATTTTTAAACTTTTAGAAATGACTTTAACACGAGTTCACCGGCAGCTGCAGATTTTTCAGGATGAAATTGAACTGCATAAAAATTATTTTGATGCATCGCTGCGCTAAAGGGATTAATATAATCCGTCGCAGCTGAAGTAAATTGATTTACAGGTACGTAATAGCTATGCACAAAATAGGCATACTTCCCTTCGATGTCAGGATCCAACCAACTCTGTGAAAGCGATAAATTGTTCCAGCCCATATGCGGAACTTTCAAATCTCCCTCCGGAATGAATCGTTTTACTGTTTCATCAAAAATTCCAAGGCATGTGTATCATTCTCTTCCGAATATTTGCACATCAATTGCATTCCAAGGCAAATGCCTAGACAGGTTGCTTCAATGAAATTATTAGTTGGTCAAGTTTTTTGCTCCGCAAATAATTCATTGTTGTGCTTGCTTCACCCACTCCCGGAAATATTACTTTGTCGGCGCTTTGTATTGCTTCCGGGTCGTCTGTAATTGTAAATTCCACGCCCAGTCGTTCCAGTGCAAATGATACCGATTGAATATTGCCGGCGTTGTATTTGATGATTGCTAATTTCATATACGTTATAATAAGCCTTTGGTGGAGGGCAATAAATTCCCTTCTTTCTTCACCGCCATCTTAATTGCTTTCGCGAAAGCTTTAAAAATCGCTTCAATTTTATGGTGTTCGTTCGTTCCTTCAGCTTTGATATTCAGATTGCATTTCGCTGTATCTGAAAATGATTTGAAGAAATGATAAAACATTTCCGTTGGCATCTCTCCAATTTTTTCACGTTTGAATTCTGCTTCCCACACAAGCCATGGTCGTCCACCAAAATCAATAGCGACCTGAGCAAGACAATCATCCATTGGTAAGCAAAAGCCGTAACGCTCGATCCCTCTTTTGTCACCGAGGGCTTTTAGAAAAGCTTCACCCAACGCAAGAGCAGTGTCTTCAATGGTGTGATGTTCATCGATATGAAGGTCACCCTTTACCTGTATATTCAGGTCTATGTTTCCATGCCTGGAGAGCTGGTCCAGCATATGATCGAAAAAGGCAATGCCAGTGGCAATTGTGGATTTACCTTGCCCATTGAGATTGACATCGATTTTAATATCCGTTTCCTTTGTTGTCCTCACCACGGATGCCTTACGCGCGGGACCAAGTAAAAAGTTGTAAATTTTTCCCCAATCTGTTGTGATCAGCGCGCAAGATTCATAAAGGTTGGCTTCGCTAATTTTGGCTGCAAAATTTCCATCGTTGATGAGTATCCCTGCTGAACCCAGATTTTTTGCCAGTTGAACGTCTGTAACGCGATCGCCGATAACATACGAATTCTTAAGGTCAAAATTTCCATTGAGATATTTTGTTAGCATTCCGGTACCGGGCTTACGTGTCGGCTTGTTCTCATGAGAGAACGACCGGTCGATAAAAACGTCTGAAAATTTTATGCCTTCATTTTCGAAAGCTTTCATCACCTTATTGTGGGCGGGCCAAAATGTTTCCTCCGGGAAACTGGAAGTACCCAATCCATCCTGGTTTGTGACCATGACCAACTCAAAATCGGTTTCTCTGGCAATTTTACTTAACCAGTAGAAAACGCCAGGATAAAATTCCAACTTTTCCAGACTATCGATTTGCTGATCCTCTGGCTCGATGATCAATGTACCATCGCGATCGATAAATAAGTACTTTTTTCATAGGTTCTTCAATGCTGCGATAAGGTTTTTATTTTCTTGTGGAGTACCGACCGTGATGCGGAGGCAGTTTTTACAGAGGGTGACCTTGGAACGATCACGCACAATAATTTTTCTATCCATGAGATACCGATAAGTGCCTGGGGCATCTTTGACTTTTGCCAGCAGGAAATTGGCATCCGAAGGATATACCTGTTCGGTGATCGGAAGTTGTAATAGTTCTTTTTCCAGTTGCGCCCGTTGCTCAATTATTTCGTCAACAGCTTTGTCTTTTTTATCTACATCTTGTAGCGCCTTTAATGCAATTTCCTGTGTCTGGATATTGACATTATAGGGATATTTGATCTTGTTGAGGATATTTATGATTTCCACGCTGCTGAATGCCATTCCTAGCCGCAGTCCTGCCAGTCCCCACGCTTTTGAAAAAGTTTGTAAGACGACAAGGTTTGGATAGAGGGGTAAGAGTTGTGTAAAACTTTCGCTGGTAGTGAAGTCGATGTAAGCTTCATCGATAACCACGATGCCTTGAAACTCATCCAGGACCTTCAATATTTTGTCGCGGCTCAACAAATTTCCCGTGGGATTATTCGGACTGCATAAAAAAATTATTCTTGTATCGTCAGTGATGGCGCCGAATAATGCCTCAAGATCTAAATCGAAGTCCTTGGTCAATTCTACTTTAACCAATGGTGCAGCGTTTACCTCGGCGCATACTGCGTACATACCATAAGTTGGATCCGTTATCAGGATTGAGTTCTGATAAGGCTCACAAAATGCGCGAATAATCAGGTCAATCGCTTCATCACTTCCATTGCCTAAAAAAATTTGTTCCGGACTCACATTTTTAATTGGTGCGAGCTTTTCTTTTATTTTCCATTGTAATGGATCGGGGTATCGATTGTAACCAGACGGATAGGGATTCTCATTGGCATCCAAAAAAATTTCTGCCTCACCTTTGAATTCATCTCTCGCAGAAGAATAGGGTTTCATGTTGAGAACATTTTTTCGAACCAATTTCAAGACGTCAGTCACGTTGATTTGTTTTGCCATGTTACTAGTATTTGTTATCAGGATGGCCAGGATGAACAGGATAAAGATAAATCCTGATCATCTTGACCATCCCACTTTACCTCCTATTCATCCCGTTCATCCTTTCAATCCTGACCATCCTGATAGACTATCTAACCTGACTTTTACAGCCATCTTATGCCCGATAAGTTGTTCGGCTTCTGCCATCTGTTCTACAGCAGGACCCAGCGCGGAAATACCTTCTTCCGTCAGTCGTTGATAGGTGATGTATTTCATAAAGCTTTCAAGCGATACACCGGCAAATGCCTTGGCATATCCGTTTGTAGGTAAAGTGTGATTTGTACCAGAAGCATAGTCTCCAATCGCTTCAGGTGAATAATTACCTAGAAAAATTGACCCGGCATTGATAATTTGTGACGAGATCGCGTCAGTGTTTTTAGTATTTATAATGAGATGTTCAGGTGCATATTCATTGACGAACTCAATGGCATCGTTTACTCATCGCAAAAGAATAACACGACTATTTACCAGCGCCCGTTCCGCGATTGCTTTGCGTGGAAGGTGAGTTGATCTGTCTTTCGATTTCTTTTTGAATTGGCGCGATCAGCGACTCCCGGCTCACGACAAGAATTACCTGACTATCTTCGCCATGTTCGGCCTGTGATAAAAGGTCGGCAGCAACAAACGAAGGATTAGCAGAACTGTCTGCCATAACCAATACTTCGGAGGGACCTGCTGGCATATCGATAGCCAATCCGTCTTCCATCACCAGTTGTTTTGCTTTGGTTACGTATTGGTTTCCGGGTCCAAAAATTTTATAAACTTTTGGAATACTTTGCGTTCCATAAGCCATTGCACCGATGGCCTGGGCGCCGCCAACTTTAAAGATTTTAGTGACGCCGACCAGTTGAGCTGCAAATAGAATTGCAGCATTAACTTTTCCCGAGGGATCGGGCGGAGTACATAGCACAACTTCCCGACAACCCGCCAATTTAGCGGGGATGCCCAACATTAGCACGGTGGAAAATAAAGGTGCTGAACCACCTGGAATGTAAATTCCGACTTTGTCAATGGGCACTGCTTTTCTCCAGCATGACACGCCCGGCCATGGTTTCTATCTGGGGCGAAGTCTCTCTTTTGAGCAGCATGAAATTTTTCAATATTGGACGCAGCGGTACGAATGGATTTTTGTAAGTCTGCTGGAATGGATTGGACAGCTTCTGCAATTTCTTCTTTGGAAACCAGAAAATTTTGTATCGACGCTTTATCAAATTGGAGGGTGAGCTCACGGAGTGCGCTGTCACCGGATTTTTTTACGCGGTTTAATAAATTTCGTACGGCACTCTCCAAAAACTCCAACTCCAGTTGGGGACGTTGTGCCAATTCCGGCCAGGTTTCTTTCGGAGGATTAGTGAATATTTTCATGTTAGAGGTGTTGAAGTGTGTGGCGTTGAGGTTAGTTGATGTGTTGTGCTTGAGAAATTATTAAACAATCATCTTTTCAATCGGAATGACTAAGATTCCTTCCGCGCCGCATTCGCGGAGCAAATCAATTTTTTCCCAAAAATCATTTTCATCGACGACAGAATGAAGGGAGCTCCAGCCATCGCGCGCCAGCGGTACAATGGTTGGACTTTTCATCCCCGGGATCACGGTTGTGATTTTTTCGATCGCCGAGTTGGGACAATTCATGAGAATGTACTTGTTATTTTTTGCTTTTTTAACAGCTTCAATTCTGAATAGAAGTTTGTCCAGAATTTCTTGTTTCTCCGCGCTGAGTTCGGGATTGGCAATGATGACAGCTTCAGACTGCATCACCGTCTCTACTTCTTTTAACCCATTTCCCAAAAGGGTACTGCCGGTGCTGACAATATCACAGATCGCATCTGCTAACCCAATGCCTGGAGCAATTTCTACCGAACCGCTAATTTCATGAATGCCGGCAGTGACTTTATTCTTTTCGAGAAACGCTTTAACAATGTTGGGATAAGAAGTTGCAATATTTTTGCCGTTGAGAAATTGAATATTGCTATAATTTTCCCCGCGCGGAATGGCGATGGATAGCCGGCATTTAGCAAAGTCGAGGCGCTTCACGATTTCATTTTTCTTTTGCTTTTCAGCGACAATGTTTTCACCCACCACACCAACATCTGCGACTTTATCCTCGACATACTGTGGTATGTCGTCGTCCCGTGAGAAAAAGCACTTCCACGGGAAAATTTCTCGCTTGTGTTTTAAGCTGATCTTTTCCGTTGCTGAAGGAAAGGCCACTTTCTTTTAAAAGAGCAAGGGAGCCCTCCTGAAGCCTTCCTGATTTTTGAATTGCTATGCGAAGCATTGTACTCATACTTGTTACCTTAGGTATTTCTTTTCCTAAGGATTTATTTAGTTATTAATCTCGTTCCGCGTCGTGTCAAAAGCTGCCAAGCGTTAGGCAAAAAGCGACAATAAAAAAGGCTTGCCACAATCGCGACAAGCCTTTTTAAATCTTTTTATAGTCAGATCAAAACATAGTCTTGCCACGCATGCTGTTTACATGATGATGGTGGTGCAAGCTTATGTTGGATACTTTGTTCATTGCCTTAACGGGTACAAATAAATCAAATGGTTTTAACTTCTCAAAATTCCTTCCCTAAAAACACAAAGAAAAGAGTAAAATTAGGGGATGAGAACGATTGATATCACATTTGTGTAATGGTACAGTTCGAGGCGATTCATCTGAAGAATCTATATTGGATCCTGGCAATCCTGGTCA
This sequence comes from uncultured Bacteroidota bacterium, assembly GCA_963739105.1. Lineage (GTDB taxonomy): Bacteria > Bacteroidota > Bacteroidia > Cytophagales > Cyclobacteriaceae > Chryseolinea. The sequence goes on from CAVTZI010000033.1 coordinate 160,636, forward strand.
TTTCATGCATGGACAGCAAGGAAACTAAGTTACAGCGGTTTCTTATTCAAAGTAATGACCTGGTGAAAAAACAGAACGTTGAACGGGCCGAGCACTTCCTAAAGGAGGCGCTTAAGCTGGATTCTTGCTTCGCAGATGCCTGGAATAACCTTGGCACCTTGTACTTCAATCAAATGAAATACGCCGAAGCATTGGAGTATTATGATAATGCTGTGCGGTGCAAACCAGATTTTACAGATGGATATTTTAACCGGGCCAATACTGCATATGAATTGAAAGAATATTACAGGGCTTTAAAAGACCTCGATATCGTGATCAAAAATAAGCCGGATACGTCGACTGTATATTTTTTACAAGGACTCATCAACACGCGACTGAGAAAATTTGATGATGCTCTAACATCCTTCAGGAAGGCGCAATCGTTAGACAAAAACAATCCTGAAATTTTAGTCAACTTAGGAACGGTTTATTATTACAAAAAACAATTTGACAGCGCTCGATATTATTTAGATCGTGCCCTGGAAATAAACGCTGAAGAAGCCAATGCGTTTAACGCGTTGGCCATGGTGGAAGTAGAATTGAAGAACTATCCAAAGGCAAGCGGACTGTTATCGAGGGCGCTTTCTATCGATCCTGACGATCCCTACTTTTTGAACAATCGTGGGTATCTATTTCTGCTTACGAATCAAATGGACAAGGCAAGGGCAGATATCGATCTCAGTATTACCCTCGATCCTTACAACGGGTGGGCTTACAGGAATAAAGGAATTTATTATTTGATGGAAAAAAAATACGAAGATGCCATCCGCTTGCTCAAACGCGCTGAATCGAGTGATTCATTTATAGAAAAAATATATTTTTATTTGGGTGACGCCTATGATAAGCAACATGACAAGCAACATGCATGTGAGTACTATACAAAGGCCGTCGAGCGAATGGAAATGCCTATGAAGGAGTATCGAATCAAAATGCCGGTAGGCTTCGCCATGTACTCAACCTTGATCAAAAACCTTGTTGAACGATTAAAGCTCGAGCTTCCGTCTGCGCTGGCACATGATCCTCTGCGGGCTATTCCTGTAGGAGCTATTAAGCCTAAGTTTAAATCAGAACATCCACCAAGGCCCGGCAGTGTATTGATCTTGTTGTATGAAGACAACGATGAAATAAAATTTCCGTTGATCAAACGTCCGGATTATGCGGGTACGCACGGTGGACAAATCAGTCTTACCCGGAGGAAAAACAGAGCCCGGTGAAGATTCAATTCAAACAGCACTGCGAGAAACGCATGAAGAGATAGGGATATCAGGCAGCGACGTGGAAGTGTTGGGACGACTGAGCGAGTTTCATGTTATCCCGAGCAACTACATGATTACGCCTGTTGTTGGAACAATAAGAAAAACTCCCACTTTTATACCTGACCCTTTTGAAGTCTCGAGAATATTGAATGGAAGTATAAAGGAGTTGATCAAGGACGATGCCGTTTTTACAACGGAAATCCTAGCCGCCGGCCAATACAGGCTAAGAGCACCACACTTTCAAATTGAAGGCGAGATTGTCTGGGGCGCTACAGCTATGATGCTTAACGAATTCCGATTGATTTTACGAGAGATTCTTTAGTTTCTAGTTTCAAGTTTCGAGTTTCTAGTTGGAGCTGCTCAACGTGCGCACTTGCGAACAACTAGCAACTAGAAACTCGAAACTCGAAACTTATAACTTTTCCTGAGATCCTGGCAGCGTAAGCTTCAAGCTTGCCAACTTCCTGATCGATCATCCACAAACCAACACCTTCTTCACCAATAATGTCGAAGATTTCAACGGCTCTGCGTGCAAGGGTTTCTTCCTCGCGCTGCTCATTTACATACCATTGTAAGAAGTTAAACGTGGCAAAGTCTTTTATTTGCAAACAATGATCAACAATGTTATTGATCGATTTTGTTACTTCGATTTCATGCGTTAAAACAGATTCAAAAACTTCACGAAGGGTATTAAATTTATGTTTTATACCTGTAACTTCTGGCTGAAGAGCGTGACCACCTGCTGCGTTTACATAACGGAAAAGTTTCAGCATGTGAATCCGTTCTTCTTCTGAATGTTTATACAAAAATTCTGCGGATACTTCATAGCCTTGGGTGTCGCACCAGGATGCCATAGATAAATAGGCCGCGGAAGACTTTCCTTCCATTACGATCTGTTTATTCAACATTTCTTCAATCTCGGGTGTGATCGAGCGGGCGGGTGTATAGGTTTGTTTCTTCATAAATTAAATTTAGTCGTAAGGTATCGAAAAACCGCCCAATTGAGCCATTTTCACTGTATTTATTATTTGGATTAATTCTAAATAAGGAATAGACTTGCATCAAATTAAATTCTTTGAAGCCAATTGATGCTGTTATTGCGGATAACCAACCTCTAACTGTTGCCGGACTTGAACTCTTTCTGTCTGAGAAACAGGCTATTAAGGTTGTAGGTAAGGTGAAAAAGGGTGAAGAATTAGTGGCACTGGTAGAAAAATTCCAGCCTTCATTGCTCATTGTCGATTATAATTCTCCCGGATATGTTGCTTTAGATGATATCCGAAATGCGATGGCGAGTTCTTCCAAGACCAACGTCCTCATTTTGTCCTCCGATAATAATAAGGCAAGTATTCTTGAAGTGTTGCAACTTGGTGTTAAAGGATACATAACGAAAGAGTGTAGTCTTGAAGAGGTAGGCATGGCTGTTCAAGCGACAGCGAAAGGAGAAAAGTTTTTTTGCCATAAGGTCCTTGACATCATTATGGAAAAACATTTTAGCGTAGCTCCGGAAAGTGAACCAACAGTACTAACGACTCGCGAAACTGAAATTCTAAAATTGATTGCGCATGGACATTCGACGCAGGTGATTGCTGACACATTATTTCTTAGTCCTCATACCGTTCAAACGCATCGTAAAAGCATAATAAAAAAATTGAACATCAAATCGCCCACAGAATTTGTGATTTATGCGATGGATTTAGGACTCCTGAAACCGCGCTAAGACCACTCGCCCATCTCGGCTACTCGCGCATTGGTAGTCATCGTGAACGAAAAAAAGCCTGTGAAATGTCTGGTCGGGTAAAACGACTGCCCGGAATCTATTTCAGGTTGGACGAAACCTTCGCATAGAGCACTGGAAGATCGAAAAGGAAGCAGGTATAGATCTGATTCCTTCGAATGATTTTTCATTCTATGATCAGGTACTAGACATGTCAGTAATGGTGGGTGCTATTCCACGCGGTATCATGATGTAATTCTGAACAAGAAGAACACTGAAATGGACCTTTATTTTGCCATGGCGCGAGGTTATCAAAGAGACGATCTGGACATCACCGCGTCGGAAATGACAAAGTGGTTCGATACGAACTACGACTATATGTGCCAGAGTTTCATCGCGGTCAACAGTTCAATTGTTCTCCACCGAAGTCATCGATGAATTTTATGAAGCAAAGGAACTTGGCATAATCACAAGCCAGTGCTACACGGGCCGGTTTCTTATATTTTAGGTGATATTGATAACTAACTTTTTGTACATTGATAAATTATTAGAGTGAGAAACAAATGAACAAGGTATTGCTTCCTAAAATCAAAAACTGGATGGCTTTAGAAAAACAAAAGCTTTATGAGGTATCTAAGCTGATGAGGTTAAAGTTAAAAGCATAACGAACTGAAGGATAAAAGCGTTGCTTGCTAGAACCAGAACGATATACAAACTAGAAGAATGTGTGAGCGCAATCATCAAAAGACTGTCAAATCTCGAGTTGCATCAATACGAATCAGATGCTAAAAGAAAAGAAAGATTTCACATCAGGCAACAGAAAGAGCAACAGGCATAGCAGTTGCCACTATTTACAACAACGTCGATTAGATATTTTCCTCAGACAGATGAAGTCAGGGCATCGAGAGCAAACTTAAAAAAAGAGAGCTGAAAGAAAAAGCTTACAACGATTAGAAAAAAGCAGAAACAGAGAGAGTGAATAGCTGGCAGGAGCAAAAAGAGATAGAAGTTCTTGTCCATGGAGAATTTGAAAGCAACCAGATAAAAGAATATTTTAGAGAAAAGATAAGACGGATTCGTCTTAAAAAAAGAAAGGATGGGTTCGAAGCGATGATTAACGATGCGTAAAAGATCCAATTATATATGGCGATATATCGCGCCCGGAAGCCATGACTGTTCGATCGTCATCATTGCGCGATCGCTACTGACAAACCTAGTAAGAGCAAAGCTACAGGTCGAGTTACCATATAGCAGCGGTCTTTGTACGTAATAATCAGCCACGTAAGGAAAACTGCAGGCAAAGAGATTGCCATCAGAGACAAGTGTTTGACTGGGAGAGCGCTGCAATTAAGATCATTCAAATTTAACGGGCATTCAGGAGGGTTTTCCTCTTCGCAAAGCCGATTGGAAAAATTATTTTACTGTGGGCAGTGAATGCTTTCAGGATTTGAGCCAGTGCCGTTAGAGACGAAAACCAAAGTCACACGCACAAGTGCCACGCTGAACTCAATGATATAATGGAGAGGATGGGTGGAGTGATGCCGCCAACCCAATAACTAGCTGTTTTTAATTCAATTGATTCTTTATCTACCCTGTGGAGGGTATATAAAATTCGCCTCAACTAGCGATTGATGCGAGAAGATGCGCAAACCACCTTTGCATCATTAAAATCATTCTAAAAACAGCAATTCGATGAACCATATTTACGATTATAAGAAATTAAAAGCGTTTGTTTTTGCTTCTCTGATAATGCTTTCTGCTGCCGACCGCCTTGGCTCAGCCGGGAAGTATTCACGGAACAATTTCTACGTCGGATGGAGCCGCTGCAGAGTATGTTAACGTGTCTATAAAAGGCACGGCAAAAGGTGCCACGACAGATGCCAATGGGAAGTTTGAAATCAGAAAAGTTTCTCCGGGCCTCCATGTGCTGTTGGCAAGCTTCGTAGGTTTTAATCCAATTGAGCAATCTGTGGAAGTAGAAAGCGGAAAAGCCACGAGTGTAGATTTCGTTCTCAATGAAACTTCTGCTCAATTATCGGAAGTGGAAATAAGGGGAGAACGCGACGGATACAAAATCGATGCTCCGTCGAACAGTCTTCGTCTTCAATCTACTTTGTTGGAGACTCCGCAAAATATTCAAATCGTTACAAAAGACATACTGAGAGACCAGCAGGTGATCAGCATGAGCGATGGTTTGATCCGAAATGTCAGCGGTGCAGTCAGAATGGAACACTGGGGAGACTTGTATACCAATATTGTTGCTCGCGGTTCTCAGATACAGGCATTCCGAAATGGTTTTAACGTCGTGAATTCGTACTGGGGTCCTTTAACGGAAGACATGAGTTTTGTTGATCATATTGAATTTGTAAAAGGCCCGGCAGGTTTTATGCTTGCCAACGGTGATCCTAGTGGACTTTATAATGTTGTTACAAAAAAGCCTACCGGTCAGACCAAGGGAGAAGTTTCGTTCACATTGGGTAGCTTTGATTTATACAGGACAGCCCTGGATTTAGATGGAAAGCTTTCCAAGAATGGAAAACTTTTATATCGTCTGAATGTATCGAGCCAAAGTAAAAAATCACATCGCGCGAATGAATTTAATAACCGTTATGTAGTGGCGCCGGTTTTGTCCTATCAATTTGATGAGCGAACTAAAATCACATTTGAATACACTTATCAGCGCGCTAAAATGAGCGATGTAGGATCATACTATGTATTTTCCACAGCGGGTTATGCGACACTTCCTCGAGATTTTACAGCACTGCCGATCGGGATGCCATCGACTGTTATCAACGATCATAGCTTCTTTGTAAATCTCCAACATGAGTTGAACAAGAACTGGAAGATTACGGCACAATTGGCACGTTTCAACTATGATCAGGTCGGAACTTCGATGTGGCCAGCGACCGTAAATCCGGATGGTACCATGATCCGTGCCACCAGCAGCTGGGAAGCTGAAAGCACCATGAACATGGGACAGGTTTTTATCAACGGAGATGTAACAACAGGTACAGTACGTCATAGAATCTTAGCTGGTGTTGACGTTGCCAACAAACAATACTTTGCTGACTGGGGTCAATATCATGAGCTTGATTCGGTTGGTGCTGAATTTAATACACTTGATCCTAACTATGGGGTACCGGTTAATGGATATCCGCGGTTTGATTATTCTACGCCACTGGAAGAAAGAGCGCAAGCGGTTGGTGGCCTAATGGACCAGCGTTACAGCGGAATTTATGTTCAGGATGAGTTAGGGTTGGCTGATAATAAAGTCAGGCTTACCGTTGCAGGGCGTTACACCTATGTAAGTCAGTCGGAGTGGGGTGACGAAGCCAAGACAGCCAAACATTTTACGCCACGGGTTGGATTAAGCGTGTCGCTGAACAAACTTACCTCAGCCTATGCATTGTATGATCAGGCTTTTGTTCCGCAAACCGGAAAGCTAAGCAATGGTAAGAGTGTGCAGCCACTTACAGGCAACAATATGGAAATTGGTATAAAGAGAGATTGGGCAAATGGCAAGTGGAATAGTACTTTATCGATTTACAGAATTCTTAAGAACAATGAGCTGGTTGCAGATCCCAACGCTAACCCCTCGGAGGGATTGAGCATTGAGTTAGGACAGAAAAGATCACAGGGTGTCGAATTTGATTTGAGAGGTCAAATTATCAGTGGTCTTAATCTCACCGCGAACTATGCGTATACGGATTCACGAGTAGTCGAAGTTGCTGAGGGCATTACCGCTGTTGACGAAGGTGATATTGTACCTGGATATGCAAAACACACTGTCAATACCTGGCTGAGCTACAAAATCCAAAATGGCGCTTTGAAAGGAACGGGTTTTTCAACCGGCTTTACTTATCTTAATGGAAGGGAAACCTATTGGGATCCTTCACCCGATCCGAACCAAAATCTTCCTGCTTACTTCAAGCTGGATGCAGGTTTGTTCTGGGAAAATGATAACCTCAGGATCACGGCCAATGTGTTCAATATACTGGATGAATATTTGTACAGTGGATCTTATTATTCCTGGCTCAACGCTTATTACTGGCAAACTGATCCGCCGCGAAACGTAAGGTTTAGCATCGGTTACAAATTTTGAGATGACGAAGAAATTGTAAATGAAATTTAAAAAATCGATTGGTAAAATTCACTTGTGGCTCGGACTATCGTCCGGGCTACTGGTGTTTATTATAGCCATAACAGGTTGCATTTATGCATTTCAGGAGGAGATTCAAAATCTGACCCAACCCTATCGATTCGTCGAGCATCAGCAACAACCGGTGTTGCGTCCATCAGAATTAAAAGCCATCGCTGAAAAGGAACTTCCAGGCAAAAAAATTCATGCAGTATTGTATGCAAAGCCCGGTAAGGCTGCGCAGGTGATCTTTTACAACGCCGATCCCGAATATTACTATTTGGTTTACCTGAATCCTTTTTCCGGAGAAGTATTGAAGGTTAAGGATGCTCAGGCAGGGTTCTTTCCTTTTATCCTGGATGGCCATTTCTATTTATGGCTTCCGCCTGAAATCGGACAACCCATAGTGGCAACGGCTACCCTGGTGTTTTTAGTGATGATGATCTCGGGACTTGTTCTTTGGTGGCCCAGAAATAAAAAAGCAACCAAGCAACGTTTTTCCATTAGATGGAACGCGCGATGGAGAAGGAAGAATTATGATCTTCACAACGTGCTGGGATTTTATGCGACGTGGATTGCCATTATTTTAGCTGTGACAGGATTGGTGTGGGGCTTTGAGTGGTTTGCCCAGGGTTACTACAAATTGGCTGGGGGAGAAAAATCCCTTTTATACATCGAGCCGAAATCCGACTCTACATTAGTCTATCAATCTGATGTTCCAGCTATCGATCGCCTCTATGCCATGATGAGGTCGGAAAATCCTACGGCCGAAGTGCTGGAAGTTCATATCCCTGAAACAGCATCTTCGGCAATCGAAGTAAGCATCAACCCAGACGATGAAACCTATTGGCAGGCGGACTATCGTTACTTTGATCAATACACGCTTAAAGAACTTTCGGTCGATCATATTTATGGAAAGTCTGCAAATGCCTCAGTTGCTGACAATCTCATGCGTATGAATTATGATATTCATACAGGTGCCGTCATTGGATTAAGCGGAAAAATACATAGCGTTTTTTGCGAGCTTGATTGTTGCTTCACTGCCCATCACTGGATTTTATATTTGGTGGGGGAGGAAACAGAAAGGACAAGCAAAAAAAATTGGAAAGATCAGCACAGCCTTTTAGTAATGAAATCAAGACGCCAACACCGAAGACGAAGAAGCGAGTAAAAGCTGGAAAGAGTCGATCATTAAAAAAGCCCTGCACAATGCAAGGCTTTCTTTTTAGGTTCTTTCTTTCGTGACTTATCTTTTCTTTTTCGCGACTTTCTTTACCGCTTTTTTCGCGGCTTTTTCATCGCTTTTTTCGCCGTTACTTTCTTTGCCGTTTTCTTTACGGCCTTTTTTGCCGGGCGTTTTGCTTTTTTTGCCACCACTTTCTTGGCAGCTTTCTTTGCTGATTTTGCCGGGACTTCTTAGCGGCTTTCTTGGCCGTCTTTTTAGCTTTCGCTTTTGGCAAGACTTTCTTTACCACTGCTTTGACAACAGTCGCGACTTTTTCCATCAGACCTTTTTTAGGCGCTTCATTTTTTGCTGCCTGTGCGGATGCAAGTATACCCATAAGGTTAAGCGCAGAACCTGCTTTGAACCATTCAATCTGATTTTTATTATACGTATGATTAACAGAGATACTTTCCTCGCCTCCATTTCTATGGTGAAGAACTAAGGTCAAAGGTTTTTCAGGGGTAAATTCAGTCAAACCGATCACGTCGATCTTGTCGTCTTCCTGAACCTTGTTGTAATCATCCTTGTTGGCGAAGGTCAACGCCAGCATACCTTGTTTCTTCAAATTAGTCTCGTGAATTCGGGCAAAGGATTTTACCAGAATAACCCTCACGCCAAGGTGGCGGGGTTCCATGGCAGCGTGTTCGCGGGATGAACCTTCGCCGTAATTTTCATCGCCTACCACGATAGAACCGATGCCCTGTGCCTTGTAGTTGCGTTGTACTTTGGGTACTTCGTCGTATTGGCCGGTCATGGTATTTTTTACGCTGTTAATTTTTTCGTTGAAAAAGTTTGTAGCGCCGATTAAGAGGTTATTCGAAATATTATCAAGGTGGCCGCGGTATTTCAACCATTTTCCTGCCATGGAGATATGGTCGGTGGTACACTTTCCTTTCGCTTTGATAAGCAATCTCAGACCTTTCAGGTCAGTTCCTTCCCAGGCTTTAAAAGGTGCCAGCAATTGGAGCCGATCAGAAGTAGGGCTGACTTTCACCTGTACCTTGCTTCCGTCTTTCGCCGGTGCAACAAAACCAGCATCCTTAACATCAAAACCTTGTGTTGGAAGTTCATCTCCCGTTGGAGGATCTAGCCTCACTTGTTGACCAGCCTCATTGATCAGGCTATCGGTAATTGGATTGAAAGTAAGATCACCGGCAATGGCCAATGCGGTTACAAGTTCGGGCGAACCAACAAATGCATAAGTATTAGGATTGCCATCATTCCTCGATTGGAAATTCCTGTTGAAGGAATGCACAATCGTATTTTTTTCTTTTTTCTCAGCACCAACGCGGTTCCACATACCGATGCAAGGGCCACAAGCATTGGCAAAGACTTTTGCACCTATTTTATCAAAGGTATCGATGAAACCATCGCGCTCGATGGTATAACGAACTTGCTCAGAACCCGGCGTAATGGTAAACTCTGATTTTGTTTTAAGTCCTTTGTCGGATACTTGCCTGGCAAGGCTCGCTGCGCGGGAAATATCTTCATAAGAGGAATTCGTACAAGAACCGATCAATCCTACTTCGATGTGTGTAGGCCAGCCGTTTCTCGCGGCCTCTTCTTTCATTTTTGAAATTGGCGTAGCTAAGATCAGGCGTGAATGGACCGTTCAGGTGTGGTTCCAGTTCGGAGAGATTAATTTCAACAACCTGATCAAAATACTTTTCAGGATTTGCATAAACCTCGGGATCACCATTAAGATGTTCACGAATATTATTGGCAAGCTTGGCTACTTCGGGACGACCCGTAGCGATCAGGTAGCGTTCCATGGATTCATCATAACCAAAAGTCGATGTTGTTGCACCAACTTCAGCACCCATATTACAAATAGTACCCTTTGCCGGTACAGCTCATTGAAGTCGCTCCTTCACCAAAGTATTCGATGATCGCACCGGTACCGCCTTTTACGGTCAGTATTCCGGCTACTTTTAAGATAACATCCTTCGCGGAGGTCCAGCCATTTAACCGTCCCGTTAGTTTTATTCCGATGAGTTTAGGGAATTTAAGTTCCCATGCCATACCGGCCATGACATCTACGGCATCGGCACCACCCACACCAATGGCGACCATTCCGAGGCCACCGGCATTCACCGTGTGAGAATCAGTTCCGATCATCATTCCTCCGGGAAACGCATAATTCTCCAACACAACCTGATGAATGATCCCTGCTCCGGGTTTCCAGAAACCCAGCCCATATTTATTGGACACAGAAGAAAGGAAATCAAATACTTCCCTGCTTTCATCATTTGCAATTGTCAAATCTTCCTTAGCCCTGTTCTGGCCACGATAAGGTGATCACAATGAACGGTGGAAGGTACAGCTACCTTAGGCCTACCGGCAGACATGAATTGTAAGAGCGCCATCTGAGCGGTGGCATCCTGCATGGCTACACGATCTGGCGCAAAGTCCACATATGACTTACCTCTTCCGAAGTTTTCAGTCTTTTGATTCGTATCAAGGTGAGAATAAAGAATTTTTTCGGATAGTGTAAGCGGCCTTTTTACAATACTTCTGGCTTTGGCGATGCGCGACGGCATCTTGCTGTACAAAGCCTGGATCATGTCTAAATCGAATACCATAGGTTTATTTTTTAGCAGCAGCAAAAGTAATAATTTTTTCCTCGGTATAGCGGAATGCCCTTTGGGAGAAAAGCGGTTTTTTCTTTAAATGAAAGCACTATCGGGCATTTGCCACAGCAAGCCAAGCGTTAAATAAAAGTGGCTGACAAGTTCTTGTCAGCCACTTTCCTGATCAAGAAACTGATCGCTAGTTATTTAGCATTTATATAATTAAGGAACTCGCGCTTAATATTTTCGTCTTGAAATTTTCCGGAAAAGTAAGCCGTTCCGGTTTTGCTATTGGTATCTCCAACACCACGGGAAGCAACACACATATGATTCGCATCGACTACCACACCAACATCCTGGGTGTGCAAAACTCTTTCAATCTCCTTCCCAATCTGCACAGTTAACCTTTCCTGAACCTGGGGCCGCTTGGCAAAGTATTGAACAATCCTGTTGATCTTGGAGAGGCCGATCACTTTTCCCGCTGAGAAATAGGCAACGTGGGCCTTACCATAAATGGGCACAAAATGATGCTCGCAATGAGAATAGAAAGTAATGTCTTTCTCCACAAGCATTTGATCATAATTATACTTGTTCTCAAAGAGTCGGGCGTGGGGTCTGTTCTTGGGATTCAATCCGCTAAACACTTCCTTCACGTACATTTTTGCTACCCGGCGGGGAGTACCATTAAGGCTGTCGTCGGTGAGATCCAATCCAAGGATAGTCATGATCTCCCGAAAATGTTTTTCAATGCGTTCGATCTTCACTTCATCATCCAGTTCAAAGGCATCGGCTCTTAGCGGAGTTTCAAAAGATGACAAGACGTGGCCATCATCTAAATCATCATCCGGCAAATTAAGAGGCTGGATATTCAACAAAATTTCTTTCTGTCTCATATAAAGTGATTTTCAGTTCAAAGTTGGAATCTATTTTTTGCCTCAGTATCCTCCAGATGACTACGGCGATGTTTTCAGCAGTAGGATTCAGATTTTTAAAGAATTCAGTATCTAAGTTTAAGTTCTTATGATCCAACTTTACCAGCACATTTTCGCGAATCAAATCGCTTAACATTTTCATATCAAATACATATCCGGTCTTAGGATCAGGTTCTCCGATAACGCTTACAATGACTTCGTAATTGTGACCGTGATAATTGGGATTGCTACATTTTCCAAAAACTTTTTCGTTTTTTTCGGTCGACCATTCGGAGTTGTATAATCGATGAGCTGCATTAAAGTGTTCTTTCCGCGATACCTTTACCTTCATGGTGTTAAAATAAACATGATTCGTTCCAAAAGGTTCCTCTCCCTTTGGACTTGCAATCTAATCCAATACTCCACAAAGCCCAATGAATCAATCATTTTGACCATCCAGCGAGAGGAGGTATGAATTAAACGGTTTGGCAAACAATGCGTTGTCTTGCCTTGCGCCTACACCGCTATTAGAGCAGTGCGCACTTGTAAAAGTTACAACAAAGCGAGATACGATATACTTAAAAAGTAAATTGATTTACATGAAAGGATTTTTCATGCCTTTGTGTTGTTAGTAAAGTTTGATCCTGCACTCTGCTGGTAAAGCACCTGGTTTTTTGGACGCTTGTTACCAGAGGATAACTTGACTGCCGATGGCTAAAAGAGTGAGCAGGACAACTAAAAGTATCCGATATTTAGGGTTCAAAAGATTAAAAAATTTGGTTAAGGAAAATTCGAAGATATATGTTTTAAAGTAATTATTCACTAAATAGTTGAAATATTATATTGAAAATTAGGAAGTTAGGATGTTTTAAGTAAACAAAGGGTTAAATGAAAATAGACGAAATTGCCCACCGGATTGAGTCCTATAAAGCGGAGGGAAAGAGCCTTTTTACCACCTCTTCTTTTCAATCTCACAGTCTGGTGCTGGTTCATATTCTCAGTCAAATAGACCGGACCATCCCTGTTTATTTTATTAATACTGGGTACCATTTTCCCGAGACCGTTAGATTCAGAGATTACATTACGGAACTGTACGGACTTAATACCATTGATTTAAAGTCAGATGTTCCGAAGTTCATGCAGCGCGATCCGGAGGGCAGATTACTTTTTACGTCTGATCCTGATCACTGCTGCCATCTGAATAAAACTCAACCGATGGATGCAATACTCATGTCATATGATGTATGGATCAACGGCGTGAGGGCTGATCAAAGCGCCATCCGCGCAGCCATGAAAGTTGAACAACCTGCGAAACATGGATGTCTGCGATTCCATCCGATGCTGGATTGGAATGCCCGCATGATCTGGCAATATCAAAAGGAACACAACTTGCCGAAGCACCCGCTCGAAGAAAAAGGATTTGTGAGTATAGGTTGTGAGCCTTGCACTCGTAAATTGGACCCCGAAATGCAAGAACGTGAAGCTCGTTGGTTCGGAATGAACAAAATTGAGTGCGGTCTTCACACAGATTTGATAAACAAGTAAAACACGGAATGAAGGTCTTAGTTACGGGTGGTGCCGGTTATATGGGCACTGAATTGGTCAATTTGTTAGTTTCAAATGAGGCGGTAGAAAAGGTTATCGTTTATGATAACCTGAGCCGGATGAATTACAATCTGTTTCTAGGACTTAAGCTGCAAAAGCATCCTAAGCTGGTTTTTGTAAAAGGAGAACTGCTGGATTCGAGGTCTCTTAAAAAGGCATTAAAAGATATTGATGTTGTCTTTCATCATGGCGGCAAAAGTGACCACGCCGTTTGCAGCTTCCGATTCACATGCCTACGAACAGGTAAATCATTGGGGAACTGCCGAACTTGTTTATGCAGTTGAGGAAAGCAGTTCGGTAAAAAAATTTATCTACACGTCCAGCACTGGAGTTTATGGATCCAGCGAGAAGCCGGCAGATGAAAGTGTAGAGCCCAATCCTAAAACGTTTTATGCTATTTCAAAATTTCGGGGTGAAGAACATGTGCGCCGGCTGATGAATAAGATGGAGACGTACATTTTCCGGTGTGGAAATGTTTATGGATATAGCAAAAGCATGCGTTTTGATTCCGTTATAAACAAGTTTGTCTTTGAAGCAAACTTCAATAAGATCGTAACAGTCCAGGGTGATGGAAAACAATCGCGCTCTTTTATTCATGTCGATTTGACTGCCAAGGCATTGAACAATCTGCTTTCCAGCAAACTTCCCAGCGGAACGTATAACCTTGTGGAGCGAAGTATAAAAGTCTTCGACATCGTTGACGACCTTAAGCAGTTGATTCCCGAGCTGGAGTTTATATTTATTAACCAACACCTGAACCTGCACGAGCTTAATGTTTAACCTAATCCATTAGTCAATAAGTCATTGGGTATCAGCAATCCAAAGTCGCTCAAAGAAGAATTACGTGAATTCTTATCTCGTTTCAGTTTTTAAATAATCACCCAGGCTTTGTGGATTTGAAGGGACGCAATATTTTGCATCCTGACAAAATATTGATTGTATGGAGAATATGGCGACTGTGATTATCCTGCTGGCCGTTGTTACGGTGTTGGCAGAAATCACAGATAAGATCAAAATTCCATATCCTATTTTGCTCGTCTTAGCAGGAATTGGCATCGGCTTTTTCCGGGATTACCCACATAACTTTACATCCCGAAGTTGTCTTTCTCATTTTTCTACCGCCAATATTGTACGCCGCTGCATGGACCACTTCCTGGATTGATTTTAAAAAAGCCAAGCGACCCATAACGCTTCTTGCCACAGGATGCGTAATCTTCACACCTGTGCAGTGGCATGGATTGCCCATATTTTTATCCCAGGCTTTGGATGGCCGGAGGCTTTCGTTCTTGGGGCGATCATATCGCCACCCGATGCAGTCGCGGCCGCTGCGGCAACGAAAGGACTAAGCGTTCCCAAGCGCGTGACAACAATACTTGGAAGGAGAGAGTCTGGTCAATGATGCTACCGGGTTGATCGCCTATAAGTATGCCGTTGTCGCGGTGGTAACGGGTGTGTTCAGTGCCGCGGACGCAGGCCTGCAATTTTTTTTTGTGGCTGGAGTTGGAATTGCATTGGGCTTCTTTTTGGTGTTGTTTTTAAATGGATCCACAAATTAACCCCTGATAACCCAACAACAGACACGACGTTACTTTCTGGCGCCCTACGTTTGTTACCTCACGGCAGAAAGCATTCAGTTTCAGGTGTGCTCAGCGTGGTCACTTGTGGATTATTCATGGCTTACATTCTTCCGAGGTCTTTTCGCAGCAAACGCGCTTCAGGCTACGGTGCCTGGAACACCGTGATCTTTATTTTGAATGGGGTCATCTTTATTTTGATTGGATTACAATTGCCCCAGATACTCGCGACCATTGAAGGACATTCCTTCCCAACGCTACTGAAATATGGAGCGATTGTAAGTGCTGCTGTGATTATCGGCAGGATTATTTGGGTCTATCCCGGCGCCTATATTCCCCGGCTGAGCCGGAAAATAAGGGAACGGGAACCGGAGGTAAATTTGAAGTTGGTGACGGTGGTGGCATGGTCCGGTATGCGTGGTGTGGTATCGTTGGCGGCTGCCCTGGCACTACCGCTTACAATTGCCAGATTCGCAAGACTTTCCCAACCGAAGCCTAATCATTTTCCTTACGTTCTCGGTGATATTCTCAACCCTGGTGTTACAGGGATTGACCTTAAGGCCCTTGATAAAATTGCTTGGAATCAAACAAGATGGACGTGAGCATGAAATTGAACAAGAGGTGAGGCTTCAAATTGCCTCTTCTGTCATTGAACACATCGAGGAAAATTATTCACTGGCTTTGAGCGATGAAGTCCTGAATCAAATTAAAACGAAATATGAAATCAGAATTCAGCGGATCAGGAAAGATCAGAATCAGTCACAAAAGAAAATAGATGAGCAGCAGATAAAGGAATTTCATCGGATTCAGCAGGAATTGCTGAACAAGGAACGCCAACTGGTAATTCGATTAAGAAATGAGGGAAAGATTGGAGATGAGGCGATGCGGAAAATCGAATATGAACTGGACCTGGAGGAAACCAGATTGATTTTGGAGAAGGGGATTTATGAAATATCTGTACGCGGGACGCCACAGCATCGTTGCGTCCCTACACGATACATTATATTAACAATATTCTTCGAAGACTTCCAGCAAGTGCTCGCCGATCATCTGGGCATTACGGCCTTCGATATGATGACGCTCCACGAAGTGAACAAGCTCGCCATCTTTAAACAGCGCAATCGAAGGAGAAGATGGGGGATAGGGCAACGTAAATTCCCGTGCCTTGGCCACCGCTTCCTTATCGACACCTGCAAAAACAGTGGCTAATTGACTCGGCTTTTTATTCGTATGTTGAAGTGCCCATTTTACTCCTGGCCGGGCAGCGCCTGCTGCACATCCGCAAACTGAATTAATCACCAAAAGAGTAGTTCCTTTTTGATTGTTGAGATTGTCTTCTACTTCTTCTGGGGTTTTAAATTCAGTGAAGCCCGCGCTGGTCAAGTCATTTCGCATGGGTGCTACTAATTGTTCTGGGTACATAGTTTATTTCAAATTTATCGTATCAGTAATAACAAATTATAAAAATCCTAGTTCTAATTTCGCCGCCTCCGACATCATATCCTGCGAATATGGAGGATCAAAGGTAACTTCTACCTTAACATCATTCACACCCTCAATAGCCTTTATTTTCTGCTCCACTTCGCCTGGAATTACTTCCGCGGACGGACATGAAGGAGAGGTCAATGTCATTTGGATGTACACATTGTTAATAGGATAGATATTGATCTCATAGATCAGGCCAAGCTCATAAATATCCACAGGGATCTCCGGGTCGTAGACAGTCTTGATGGCAGCTAAAACTTTTTCCTGCAGATCAGGGACGGTAGCTTCCGAAACCTTTTGTTGGTCAATATTTTCTAGCGGTTCCATTACGATCTGACTTCCATTTTCGTTTTGAAAGCCAGCGCATATAATTTCATCTGCTTGATCATGGCTGCGAAGCCATTGGATCGCTGGGTTCCAATGAATCGTTCCATGCCTATTTTACGCATAAAATACAGGTCCGCGTCCAAAATCGTAGTCAGGTGTTTGTCCGTTGAAAATCCGGATCAAAAGACTTACCAAACCTTTGGTGATCGCAGTATTGCTATCGGCAACAAAAAACACTTTATCATTTTCTTGTGGAGGCTGTTAACCAAACTTTCGACTGACAACCTTTCACGACATTTTCTTCAATTTTATCAGCTTCATGCATTCTGGTAGCTTCTGTCCCAATTCCATGATATAGAAAATAGTCATCTCCATATCCCCTTCGAGCAAGGAAAATTCACTTATGATTTCATCCTGAATTTCGTTAATCGTCATAGACTGAATTTAAATTAAATGCATTTCACGCAAAGACGCAAAGATAAATTATAAGTAGCGCAAAGATCATTCTGCGGCATTTTGCGAATTTCCTTTGCGCACTTTGCGTGAACTTTACAGTCTTGCATTATTTCATGAAATTGATAATTCTCTCCAACCCTTCAACCAGCTTATCAATTTCGTGCTTTGTATTATAAACAGCAAACGAGGCCCTTACCGTTCCTTCAATTCCAAACCGTTCCATCAGGGGCTGTGCACAATGGTGGCCGGTCCGTACCGCAATACCCCTGGCATCCAACATCTGACCAATGTCAAAATGATGAATACCTTCGACCACAAAAGAAACAATGCTCACTTTTTGCGGCGCAGTGCCTACCAATTTGACTCCCTTTAAAGCAGAAAGTTGTTGCGTTGCATATTTTAATAACTCGTGCTCATGTGCCGCAATCGTTGGCTTGCCAAGCGATTGAATAAATTCTATCGCTGGTTTCAATGCCAATGACATCGGCGATGTTTGGTGTGCCCGCTTCGAACTTATATGGAAGATCGTTATAGGTAGTTTTTTCAAACGTCACCTCTTTGATCATTTCTCCGCCACCAAAAAAAGGAGGCATCTTTTCAAGAAGTTCTTTCTTGCCATATAAAATTCCCGCCCCGGTGGGACCGTACATTTTATGAGAGGAAATGCAATAAAAATCACAATCCAGATCCTGAACATCAATGGGTAAATGAGCGGCTGCCTGTGCGCCATCAATAAGAATAACAGCTCCAGCTTCATGCGCAAGCCTTCCGATTTCCTTGACCGGATTGATCGTTCCCAATGCATTCGAAGCATGATTCACAACCACCAGTTTCGTTTTAGCGGTCAGCAATTTTTTGAATGCTTCAAGATCCAGCTCGCCGTTATCGTGTATCGGAATAACTTTAGTTTGCGCTCTTTTGCTCACATACCAATTGCCAGGGTACAATATTGGAATGATGTTCCAGTTCGGAAACGATTATTTCATCGCCCTTCTCAATGAAACGTGCTTCCGTAGGAATGCGAGACCAGGTTAATAGCTTCGGTAACGCCCCTGGTAATGAAGATTACTTCCTCAATATGTTTTGCGTTGATAAATTCTTTGCTGCCTCACGTGTTGCTTCATAAGCTTTTGTGGCTTTCTCGGCCAGGGTATGAATGCCGCGGTGAATATTCGCGTTGTATCCTGTGTAATAATCAACAAGGGTATTAATTACCTGAAGTGGTTTTTGAGAAGTTGCTGCATTGTCGAAATAAACCAGGTTATGGCCATTTACTTTTTGATGAAGGATCGGAAATTGTTTCCTTATTTTTTCAACATCAAATTGTACTGATGGAGCATGAGAGGTTGTCATAACCAGAAATTTTTATGTAGTCTTTCACTCACTAACTGATCGAGATAATCTTTTAGTTCAGGATGATTGACATGATCCAGAATTTCTCCGGCAAATGCATACAACATCATTGCGCGGGCAGTTTCTTTATTGATTCCCCGGGTTTGCAGATAGAACATGGCCTCTTCATCCAGTTGTCCGGTCGTGCAGCCATGTGAGCATTTAACATCATCCGCCCAAATCTCCAGCTGAGGTTTGGTGTTGATGGTAGCTTTGTCGGTCAGCAGGATATTCCGGTTCGCCTGAAACGCATTGGTTTTTTGCGCGTTTGGCCTTACATATATTTTCCCGTTAAAGACTCCTTTTGAGTTTCCATCCATAATGCCTTTATACAACTCATTGCTAAAGGAGTTTGGCTTTCTTGTGGTCTACAACGGTATGGTTATCAGCCAGTGTATCATTCTCCAGAAGATACAATCCAAACATGTGTGATTCAATCCCTTCACCATCCAGCGCAAGCTGAAGGTTATTGCGGACTAATTTTCCATTCAGGGTAAACGTAAACGTATTTACCCGGCTGTGATTTAACTGATAGAATTGGGTCAGATTATATTGATACCGGTTACCCGCATCATTTTGGATTGAATAAAAATTAGCTTCCGCATTTTCGCCGACCACAACTTCTGTCACGATATTGGAAAAGTGATTTGCTTTTCCCACCGAATCAAATTTTTCAACAAAAGTGAACTTACTGCTGCTTCCAGCGACAATAAGATTCCGGCTTACACTCCATACCTCCGATTCCGAGCCGTCGTTTAGGTAATGAATGATGATCGGCTTTTCAACAATTTGATTATTCTTGATATGCAAAAAAATCCCGTCGCTCCAGGCTGCAGTATTCCAGGCCGTAAGAGCATCGGTCTTGAAGTCGGCATGTTTCCCAAGATGTTTCAGCACCAATGGATTTTTTTCTGTCAATGCCTCCTTTATCGGAACAATAGAAATTTCGCCTTCTGAAGAAACAATGCTCGAATGTTCCTTCGAAAAGACACCGTTTACAAAAACAATTACATTCGCATCGATCGCGGGAATCAAAAAATCTTCAGGTTTGATTTTTCCCTTGGTCGGTGCAGATTGAAAAGTAAAATTTTTTTGAAGCGAACGGGCAATAGGAGTGTCCTTATACTCCTCAGTTTTATTTTCGGGCAACCCCAGGCGCTGAAAAGTTTCAAATGCCTCTTTTCTTAACTCCGGCAACGATCGTTGCGACGTTAATCCTTTTTCTATGAGCTGAGCAACTTCAGAGGTTATGCTTTTCTCATTCACGTTTACATTCATGCTCTTCGATCTTTAAGCCAGGGCTAACTCATCTTTGATCCAATCATACCCTTTAGCCTCAAGCTCCAGAGCAAGTTCTTTTGTACCAGACTTTACAATTTTTCCTTTATATAAAACGTGTACAAAGTCAGGGATAATATAATCCAGCAGTCGCTGATAGTGCGTCACAACAATGACCGCATTGGATTTATTTTTCAATTTATTTACGCCATTGGCGACAATCTTCAAAGCATCGATATCCAATCCTGAATCGGTTTCATCGAGAATAGCAAGCTTCGGTTCAAGCATCGCCATTTGAAAGATCTCATTGCGTTTTTTTTCTCCGCCTGAAAATCCTTCATTCAACGAACGGTTCAACAGCGATTGGTCCATCTCCACAAGCTTCATTTTTTCCTTCATCACCTTAAGAAATGAAACAGCATCCAATGGCTGCTGGCCGCGATGAACACGAATCTGATTCACGGCAGTCTTCATAAAGTTGATCGTGCTAACGCCTGGGATTTCAACCGGATATTGAAACGCCAGGAACACACCTTCGCGTGCACGATCTTCAGGAGCCATTTCCAAAAGATTTTTGCCCAGGAATTCTGACTTCTCCTGCTGTGACTTCATATTCTTCCCGTCCGGCCAATACAGAAGCCAACGTGCTTTTACCCGAACCATTAGGACCCATAATGGCATGTACTTCGCCTGGTTTTACTTCCAGGTTAATTCCATTCAGGATTTGTTTATCATCGATTTTCGCTTGAAGATTTTTTATGCTTAACATATTCAGTTTTTCAAATTTAAGAGTGGTGAACTTATCCCACACTTCCTTCCAGCGTAAGCGCAAGGAGTTTCTGTGCTTCTACGGCAAATTCCATGGGTAACTGATTGAGTACTTCTTTGGCATAGCCATTCACAATCAAAGCAACAGCTGATTCTTCATCGATGCCGCGTTGCAAACAATAAAAGATTTGATCTTCTCCGATTTTGGAAGTGGTTGCTTCGTGTTCAATTCTGGCCGTGTTATTTTCAACATCAATATAAGGGAAGGTATGCGCACCACATTTATCACCCATCAGCAGAGAATCGCATTGTGAAAAGTTACGGGCATTTTCTGCGCGTTTCATGATGTTCACTTGTCCGCGATAACTATTTTGAGAGTGGCCTGCAGAAATTCCTTTTGATACAATGCGCGACTTGGTATTCTTTCCGATGTGGATCATTTTTGTTCCGGTATCAGCTTGCTGATAATTGTTGGTAACTGCAACGGAATAAAATTCACCCATTGAATTATCGCCTTTCAAAATGCAGGATGGATATTTCCAGGTGATGGCAGATCCAGTTTCAACCTGTGTCCAGGAAATTTTGGAACCATCACCAAAGCACAATCCGCGCTTAGTCACAAAGTTGTAAATACCGCCCTTTCCTTCTTTATCGCCGGGATACCAGTTTTGCACAGTTGAATATTTTACCTGTGCATCTTTCATGGCATAAATTTCCACGACCGCTGCATGAAGTTGATTTTCATCGCGCATAGGAGCGGTACATCCTTCCAGATAGCTGACGTAAGAGCCTTCATCGGCAACGATCAGTGTTCTTTCAAACTGTCCGGTATTGGCAGCGTTAATCCTGAAATACGTTGAAAGCTCCATCGGGCAACGAACGCCTTTAGGAATATAACAGAAGGATCCATCCGTAAACACGGCGGAATTTAATGCTGCAAAATAATTATCATTAACAGGTACAACGGAACCCATGTATTTCTTCACCAGTTCAGGATGTTCCTTTACGGCTTCACTGAACGAGCAGAAAATGATTCCAAGTTCTGCCAAGGTTGCTTTATAGGTTGTGGCAACAGAAACACTGTCAATAACAGCGTCAACTGCGACGCCTGTAAGCCGCTTTTGTTCTGTCAGCGAGATACCCAGCTTTTCAAATGTTTTGATCAATTCAGGGTCGACATCTTCCAGATTTTTGGGCTTGTGCCTTTTGTTTGGGTGCTGAATAATAAATCAGGTCCTGGTAGTTGATGGGAGGGTAGGTGACGTTGGGCCACTTCGGCTCCGTCATTTTAGTCCATTGCCGATATGCTTTGAGCCGCCATTCCAGAAGCCATTCCGGCTCATTTTTCTTGGCCGAAATAAAACGGATAATATCCTCATTAAGGCCTTTCGGAGCCGAATCTGTCTCTATATTGATAGTCCAGCCGTGCTCGTATTCCTTTGAGGTGAATTCTTCCAGTACCTGATTATCTTTACTCATCGAAGCCTATTTAGACTAATTTTAAACAAGTACAAAAGTATACACAAAAAAGGTATTTTAAGGTTCGCTGCGATTTAATTAGTCTATAAAGTTTCGCAACGCAATCGTTTTCAGCCATTGTCATTATGTGAGATTCAGGCTGCGGTCAGGCTTTCTTCCAGCGAAATCATCGTTTCTGTGCGCTCAATTCCTTCTACCTGCTGGATTTTGTCGTGCAGGACCCTTTCAGGTGATTGGTATCCTTGCAATGGATTTTAGTGAACATGCTGTAATTGCCAGTGGTATAGTGAATACTGGTGATTTCAGGAATTGCCTTAAGTTTTGCCATTACCTGATCATACAAGGCGCTTTTTTGAAGAAAAATCCCAATAAAGGCAGTGATATCATAGCCAGTTTGGCATAGTTAACTTTTAACGTTGTTTTTTCAACAATTCCAGCCTCCTCCAGCTTGTTCATCCGCACGTGCACGGTTCCTCCGGATACAAAAGCCTTTTTTGCTACTTCGGTATAAGGCTTTTTAGCATCCTGCATCAGGATTTCAAGAATCTTCAAGTCGATATTATCAACTTTATAATTTTCAGTCATATTAAAATTACGTTTTGACTATAATTCAAAAATATGAAATAAAATTAAAAAATATACAAATATTTGAATGTTTTATTGATTGATACGGTCAGTTTATGCGTTACTTTGTTAAAGATTTTACAACGAGCACAGATTCAAACAGCAGAATCAGCAAGTTATAAAATAAACACATTGTAGGGTGTTGAAACTTGGCAGACAAGCCCTCCGGTCTCGGGGGTGGAGAAAACGGGATAAAGTCCAGCCTTTGGCGACCTAACTGCTCCGTGGAGGTTCGATCCCTCCCTCTACAGCAAACACACACACACTCACACACACACAACATTGTAGGGTGTTGAAATTGGCAGACATGCCCTCCGGTCTCGGGGGTGGAGTAAACGGGATAAAGTGAAGCACCCTGATCTTATTTTAGTTCTCAAATAAGATCAGGTTTCTAAACCTAACCTCTCCGTGAAGGTTCGACTCCTTCCTCTACAGCTAAGCTCAGTTTAGGTTAATGAGTTATTCAGAGCTGCCCATCTTGATAGATTCAAGATGGGTTTTTTTTTGCTCACGCTTCTGTATCCTATTGATTTGCTGGCAAACAATCGTTTGCTTTATACATTCAACTTTACAATTTTGTTTATATGAAGGATTATATCTGGTTCAAGAAGTATCCTAAAGGAGTTGCCCACGAAATTCAATTAAATGAATATCCAAGCCTGGTGCAGCTTTTTGAAGAAACTTGCAAAAAATATAAAGACCAGGTAGCCTATGAGAACATGGGTGTCAAACTCACCTTTGAGCAGGTGGATATACTTTCTGGTCATTTTGCGGCCTACCTTCAGAAAGACCTGGGACTGAAAAAGGGTGAGCGCATCGCCATTCAGATGCCCAACCTGCTACAATTTCCAATTGCGTTTATGGGTGCTATTCGGGCAGGATTAATTGTTGTTAACACCAATCCTCTTTATACACCACGTGAAATGGAATATCAGTTTAAGGATGCCGGAATCTCTGCCATCGTGATCGTAGCAAATTTTGCTTCAACCTCGAAAAAGTATTAACCAATACACCCATCAAACATATTATCATCACAGAGTTAGGAGATATGCTCGGAACGTTAAAAGGGGCATTGGTAAATTTTGTGGTTAAGAAAGTTAAGAAGATGGTGCCGGCGTATCACATTCCCCAGGCGCTGAAATTCAAAGATGCGATGAAAAAGGGTGCGTCACTTGAATTGACACCACCAAAAATAGAGCCTGAAGACATTGCTGTTCTTCAATATACCGGAGGGACTACCGGCGTTTCAAAGGGTGCACAATTATCCCACGCCAATCTCATCGCTCACAATTCAATGATCAAGCAATGGTTCAAGCCGTATATGAATGCCAATGGCGCAAATGTGATCGTCACCGCCATACCGCTTTATCATATTTTTGCGCTGACGGTGAACGGCCTGCTCATGTTCAATACAGGTGTAAAAAATATATTGATCACCAATGCGCGGGATATCAAAGGATTTGTGAAAGAATTAAAGAAACACAAGTTCACCATTTTAACGGGCGTTAATACGCTTTTTAATGGCTTGTTAAATAATCCCGATTTTAAAGACGTTGATTTTTCCTCTCTATATGGCGCCGTTGGCGGCGGCATGGCCGTGCAGGATGCTGTCGCAGACCGTTGGTTACAGGTTACAGGTAAGCCTCTCGTTGAAGGGTACGGCCTAAGCGAAACATCCCCCACATTATGCTGTAATCCGTTGGACGGAACACATAAAAAAGGAACGATCGGCCTGCCAATGCCCAACACTGAAGTTGCCATTTTTGATGATAACGGAAATCAATTACCACAAGGTGAAACCGGCGAGATTTGCGCGCGTGGCCCGCAGGTTATGTCAGGATACTGGAAGAAAGACAATGAAGGTGTATTTTTTCCAGGCGGATGGTTTCGTACGGGCGACATAGGCTTGATGGACGCAGAAGGTTTTTCAAAATTGTTGATCGCAAGAAAGACATGATCAAGGTTTCAGGGTTTAATGTTTATCCCAATGAGGTTGAAAATGTGATCGCTTCTTTTTCCAAGGTAAAGGAAGTAGCAGCGATCGGCGTACCAGATGCAAAATCGGGAGAGGTGATAAAAATTTACGTTGTTAAAAAAGATCCAACCTGACGGAACAAGAACTAAGAAAATATTGCCAGGAAAATCTTACGAATTATAAAGTTCCAAAACATATCGAATTCAGAAATGATTTGCCGAAAAGCAACGTAGGTAAGATATTAAGACGTGTGCTCAAAGAAGAGCACATGGGAGTTGAATCAAAGTAAGTACCTTTGGTATCACGAATCTCAAAAATTTTAACACCTTGATCTATGATGGGTTTTTTTGAACATCAATACCTTTCCTATAAGAAAAATCACATTAAAAATCTTTTGGCCCTGGCGAAATCCGATGGGCACATGCACCCTAAGGAAGAAGCACTCTTGTACAGGATCGCAGGCAAGTATGGATTAAAGGACCGTCAAGTCAAACTCTTGTTGATGCGGATGAAAAGTTTGACGTCAACGTACCAGACAATCATAATGATCGGATGAATTTGTTGTATGACCTGATCCTCATGGTGTACGCCGACGACGTAATAGATCCTCACGAAATCGAGTTTTGTGAACAGGCTGTAAGGCAGTTTGGGATGAAAAAAGAATTGGTCAAATGGTTGTTAGAAGAATTCGACAGAGGCACACCTCCTCCTCCCGATGAATGGGAAGAAATGAAACTGGAAGCGAAGGAGAATTTCATGTTGTAGTTCCGTTATCCGTTATCCGTTATTCGTCGTCGACTGTAGCCATTCGTTACTGAATTTTAGATAAGCCTGATTAACTAATGGTACCCCTAGATAAGGTATTTATATTCAGTCGCGTTCCGCGGCGATAATTTCTTCCCGAATTGCTAAGAAATTCTGATATTCGACAAAAGCCTGATTATGATTTCCAATAAAGTGTCGCGACCAAAATTTGTTAAGCTATTTACTGCTGGTGCACTCAGTTTTACATTAAGTCCACGTCTGGTTTTTTCACAGGAAAAGAAGCCACCCCTCGGAAATGATCTTGTTAAGGAGTTTGTAATTGCTGGTCATGGAAATTTGGAGAAAACAAAGCAGATGCTGGAAGTCACCCCTTCGCTTTTAAATGCATCCTATGACTGGGGAAATGGCGACTTTGAAGAGGCTATCGAAGGAGCCGGCCATGTTGGCAATCGCGAAATTGCACTGTATCTTATTTCAAACGGAGCACGGTTTACAATTTTCGTGGCAGCGATGTTGGGAAGACTTGACATTGTTAAACCAGCCATTGAGGCATATCCAAATCTTATTAAATCGAAAGGTCCACACAACCTGGATCTTATTCATCATGCAACGAAGGGCGGTGAAGATGCATTAGCAGTTCTGAACTTTTTAAAGTCAAGAGCCTAATCAAAAACCTTTTCAAGTCCGATAAACTTATCAATGATGATCAGTATCGAAAGGATCCCCAGCAATACAGGGCATACATACTGAATCGTAAAATTCAAATATTTTTTCAGGAAGGAAGTCTTATAATTGGGATTCCCAATTTCCAATTCCGCATGCATATTTTCAATTTTCCAACGGGTCGTAATAAAGATACACATGAGACATCCACCAACAGTCAGCGAGATGTCGCACATGTCGGAAACGAATACCAGATAATCCTGTCCTTTATAAAAAGTTAATTTGTTAAGCGCAGGTATCATGCCTTGACTCATCATGACCGGTAATCCAAGAACAAAAATAAGAAGCGCAAGTCCCCAGGATACTTTTTTGCGGCTCATCTTTTTTTGATCCACCAGGTAGGCGACTGGAACTTCCAACAGCGAGATCGTTGACGTGAGCGCGGCAAAGCAAACCAATAGGAAAAATAATCCTCCGACGATGCGTCCGAGGATTGGTCCCATTTCGTGAAATATTTGTGGAAGCACAATAAAAATAAGTGGCGGACCTGCTGTAGCAACTTCCGTAATTTGAAGTTTGTATTGAAGGAAATGAACCAGCGGAAATACCATCAGCCCCGCCAGAAAAGCTACCGAGGTGTCAGTTGCTGAAATAGCGACTACTGATGAAGTAATGTTTTCATTCTTTTTCAAGTATGACCCGTAGGTCATCAAGCGTTCCCATACCCAGTGACAGTGAAAAGAAAGCTTGTTTTAATCCTTCAAATAGTGTTTGAATTTTTAATTCGGCGAAATCAGGTATAAGATAAAATCTTACACCCGCCATGGCATTGGGTAACGTGAGGCTGTAGATAATAATGGCGATAAGAATGACGTACAGAATCGGCATCATGATTTTATTTGCTGCTTCAATGCCGGCTTGAATTCCTCTCGCCACGATAAAGGCAGTCATGGCCATAAATACCATTGAGAAAATAAAATTGGAATTTGCCAATCCTTCAGCGCTGGATACGTTCAAAATATCATTAACAAAGAGTCCGAAAAAAATAGTGAAATCCGATTGATTCGGGAGATCTCCAAAAGCTGTATGAAGGAAATATCCGAATGCCCATCCTGCCACTACGTTATAGAAGGAGAGAATGAAAATACCAACCATTATTCCAAACAATCCTAAAAAGCCCCACCGCTTTCCTCCGAGTTTGCTATAGGATCCGTAGGCATCCAGTCCTGCTCGACGTCCAATTGAAATTTCTCCCACCATAACGGGATAGCACAAGAGGAAAACACAAATGAGGTAGATGAAAAGA
The DNA here is from genome assembly GCA_963739105.1 of uncultured Bacteroidota bacterium. GTDB lineage: Bacteria > Bacteroidota > Bacteroidia > Cytophagales > Cyclobacteriaceae > Chryseolinea. The sequence goes on from CAVTZI010000033.1 coordinate 188,189, forward strand.
AAGACAGCGCCACCATTTTGTCCGGCGAGGTAAGGGAACTTCCAAATGTTACCAAGTCCAACGGCGGAGCCAGCGGCCGTTAAAATAAAGCCAATCTGGCCTGAAAAGTTACCCCTGCTAGACATGTATTAGCGAATTTGTTTCGTTTGAAAAGCTGGCAAAATAGATCTTATACTTTAATTATCAAATAATGAAGGTGTTAACAGACTCCGAAACATTTTGCGATACCAGTTTTCAGCGAAGAACCTTAATCAATTATCAGTCGTTTACTCAATACCTGTAACAACTTAGGTAATAACTTAGGCAAAATTTAACTTTTAAGCGTCCGTGATTAACGGTATCTTGGAACAGAAGTTGAATGTGTTCAGGAGAGAACAATGCGTATGGATGAATTCAGAAAATTAACTACCCAGGAAAAAGCACTTCGCATCAATCTTAGCAAAGCCATTTATGGTTCGTTTGCGGAAATTGGTGCAGGCCAGGAAGTCGCTGCAAATTTTTTTAAAGTCGGCGGTGCCTCAGGAACAGTAGCCAAAACCATGTCGGCATATGATATGAAATTCAGTGATGCCATCTATGGTGTTGGTGACCGGTATGTTTGTGAAGAGCGCTTGATCCGCATGCTTGATCACGAGTATGTACTACTCCCGGAACGCTTGCCACACCGGATAGAGTCAACGCGGTTTTTTGCGTTCGCAGATACCGTTGAAGTGTTAAATTATGAACGTACCAATCAAGGCCATGGATGGATCGGATTACGATTTCAACTCTCACCAAAAAGTGAATCGAACGATTGTATTATCCATGTCAAAATGCATGACAACGATCCGCTTCAACAACAATATGCGCTGGGAATTGTGGGTGTAAACCTGCTTTATTCCTGTATGTTCCTTACCGATCCTGCAGAAATTGTTTCTTCGCTGCTCGACGGCCTTTCTTCCAGGAGAATCGAGATTGATATGTTCCGATCTGAATGGTCCCGATTTCAAACACGTTGATAATCGCTTAATGGCCTTGAAGCTGGTCAAGAAGTGGATTGACAAAAGCGGCTATGTTTGGTCCTGATGGAAACGTGATGCAGCCGTCAGACGAATTATACAAAAAAAATGTTCTCGTGCTGCGTGGAAGATTTCGTCCACCGACGCATGTGAATGTCGATATGTTGCTGGCTTCGAGAAGGCATTTCAGACAGGAGGCTGATGTAGATCGCTCAAATATTATATTGATTTCTGAACTTACCTTAAACGATTTAGGCCCTGATGGAAAGATCGATGAAAAGGATTTTCTAAATCGTGCTGATATACTTTGTTCGCTGGGACAAAACGTATTGATTTCGAATTATTTTGAATACTACAAGCTTGTTGAATATCTCTCCAAAATCACCAAAGGAAAAAAGATCGGAATCACGTTGGGTATTTTTGCACTTGCAAAAAGTATTTGAGGAAAAAACCTATGAAAATCTGAGGGGAGGAATACTCGAATGTTTTGCCTCGCTTTTCGGCACGAATGTTAAGCTCTATATCTACCCTGCCTGGAAAAAAGATACCAATGAACTTTTCACCCTCAAACATTTTGAAGCCGAACTTCCGCCGCGTCTGAAAAATTTGTTCCGTTACCTGGTCGATAACAATAAACTTGAAGAGATCGGAGAAGCCAACGTGAAAAACCTTCACATTATTTCCGACAATGTTCTCGCCATGATCAAAAAAGGCGAAAGCGGATGGGAAAAATATGTTCCTCATAAAGTCGAAGAGGCGATCAAAAAACAGGGACTGTTCGATTATCCCCTGCCCGATGAATCGAAACAAATTCCCATCGCCTCCTAAAATTTCTTTAGCAAAGTCTAAATTATTCGATCATGAAGAATCAGGACTTGGCTAAACTTTTACTTCGAATTACCTGCGGTGGAATTTTATTATTCCATGGTGTGCATAAAGTTTTCGTTGAAGTTGACCATGTCAAAGTCATGGTTAAAAATGCAGGCCTTCCGGAATCATTCGCTTACGGAAATATCATTGGTGAATTTGTTGCTCCGATTTTTGTTTTGCTTGGGTTTAAAACCAGGCTTGCAGCATTGGTCATTGCTTTTAATATGTTGATGTCTGTTTTAATCGGACACCGCGATATCATGTTTTCTATAAATGACTTTGGTGGTTGGATGATCGAAACCAACATGTTGTACATGATGACGGCAGTCGTATTATTTTTTGCCGGCGCAGGAAAATACAGTTTATCAAAGGGGTAGGGAAGTGGGATTAGGTCGAAGATTTTACCACGGAGCCTCGAGGTCGAGTCAAGTGCACCACCTCTCAAGGACCGTCATCCAAAGCGAAGCGCTGGCTTTAGGGATAAGGGCGAAGGATCCCGTGGCTACGAAGTGTTACGGAAGACGCACGCACAGGTAGAACGTTGCGGTACCCACGGGATCCTTCGCTCCCGCGAACTTCACACTATCTCCGCTCTGGATGACGTTTTTCATAGGAGGAGTGATAAGCAGATTACTGCGTAAGCGATGCCGTAACACGACGGATGTTACATCTAAGGACCGTCTCCAGCATGTTACCTGCGCAGACTCCGCGTCTCTGTGGTTAAATGCATTTCCTATTTCAATCTCCCAAAATAATTTCTTTGCCTCCTTCATCACTTTCGGTGCAAGCACAAACCCTGATACCATCGTAGGTATTGCCATTAACGCATAAGCGATATCGATAATGTTCATGATATCCTGCATGGAAAGAATGGCGCCGAAGATGATTGTCGATAAATAAAAATAATCATAGTACTTGCCTGACTTAACACCGAATAAGAATGAAAGCGCTTTGTTTCCGTAATAGCTGTAGGAGAAGAGTGAAGTAATGGCAAAAAAGAATGCGCTGATCAATAAAAGGATTTTCCCTAAGCCGCCCAGAGAACTTTCAAACGCTGTGACCGTGAGTGTAACGCCACTCGCGCCCGATGTTCTCCACACATCAGTCACCAATATTGATAGAGCCGTAAGTGTACATACTAGCAATGTATCAATGGCAGGACTTAACATGGACACCAGTCCCTCACGAATAGGCTCTCTGCTTTTGGAAGCGCCAAGTGCCATGGGTGCTGTACCAATACCCGCCTCGTTAGAAAACGATGCTCTGACGCACTCCGGTGACAACTAATCCGCCAAGAATTCCACCCAAAAGAGGTTCTCCCCGATAATGATGCGCTGCAAATGCATCGGTGAAGATCATTACGAAATACTCAGGTACCTTTGTTGCATTCAGGATAAGAATAAGAATAACGGAAAGGAAATAAATTATAATCATTAGCGGTACCATTTTTCCCGCCCAACTTCCGATGCGTTGAATTCCGCCGATGATTACAATTCCCGATATAATCGTGAGAATTGTTCCAATAATAAATTTAGCCGTATTTACTTCGAAATTTCCGACGTAGAACGATGATGCCTTTATGCTTGCGTTGGTAATTCCGATGTCAATGATGATTTGCGTTAATTGATTGGCCTGGAAAATCGGTAAACATCCGACGGAAGCGCACAAGCAAAACAAAACCGCCAAAGGATACCATGGCTTACCTAGTGCTTCGCGAATAACGTACATTGGACCGCCCTGAATTTCGCCCGCCGAGTCTTTTCCCTTAAACATGACTGATAATGTACTGGTGAAAAAATTTGTGGACATTCCTACCAATGCTGTCACCCACATCCAGAATAAAGCGCCCGGTCCTCCCAGCGATATCGCGGCAGCCACTCCCGCGATGTTACCCATCCCTACCGTTGAGGCAAGCGCCGTTGAAAGTGCTTCATAAGCGTTGATTTGACCTGGGTCATCTGGATTGTCGTATTTGCCCCTTAATATCGCAATAGAATGGCCGATGTATTTGTACGGCATAAACCGTGAGTAGACCAGAAAAAATAGTCCACCAAGAATCAGAAGAAAGAGAACAGGAGTCCAAACACCGGTGGCAAGCGCACTAATTATTTCACTCATGCAGGAAGAATATTACAGGTCTAAGTTCACTAAAGATAGAACTATTACTGCTACTTCATGATTACTTGCCTGCAGCCTGTTTTTTTAGCGTTAATTTTTTCTGAGAGACGGCACACCAGTTGCACAGCTGGTACAAGATACGTGCACCAACGTTTGCATCCCAGTCGTCATGACCTGGTGACACTTCACAAAGGTCAAATCCAATAATTTTCCGGTCGGCAAGCACTAGCTTTTTAATCAGATGAACGGCTTGATAAAATTCCAACCCACCAGCCACTGGTGTTCCGGTGTTAGGACAAAGTTTAGGATCAAGCCCATCGATGTCAAAACTGATATAAACGTTTTTTGGCAATTGCGCGATAATTTCATCGCAGAGCACATCCCACGTCTTTCCTTTGTATAATTTTTCCTTCAGGTCTTCGTCAAAAAATGTCACCACACGGCCCATGGCGCGTTGAATAACATTTGCTTCTTCATCACAATAATCCCGAACGCCTACTTGCACCAAGCCGTCCCACAGCAGGAAGTTTTAACACATTGTACATGATGGACGCATGCGAATACGTAAACCCTTCGTATGATTTTCGAAGATCGGCATGCGCATCAATTTGGAGAACTCCAAAACGATCATATTGTTCGCTCAAGGCCCTGATAAATCCCAAGGGGACACTATGCTCACCACCTACTAATCCCACGATCTTACCAGCCTTGAGATATTTTTGTGTTGTCGACTTAACATAAATATTCAGATTCTCACTGGCTTCATTCATCGTTTTTAAAACAGGATCATCGATGTCAAATGATTCGCCATTCTGCAATCGGGCAATATGCATCGAGGTTAATCCCGAAGCTTTTTACTTTCTTCCCATAATTCTTGTGGAATGGGTAGCATGGCGACACCTAATTTCCATGCGTCGGGAATATCGTTGATATAAACGTCAAGCTGTGATGAAGCCTTTAAAATTGATTCGGGTCCGCTGGAAGTGCCAGTATGGTACGAAACCGTGATTTCCCAAGGCACGGGAAGAATAATCAACTCCGCATGATCCTGATCAAAAGGAAGTCCAAAGAGATTACCCGCGATCCCTGGACCATTTGGATCAAAGCTATTGATAAGTTGTTCTTTGGTAGGCATGGAGAGGCGTGGAAACTTCAAACTAGAAACTCAGAAACTCGAAACTAGAAACCATCGAAACTACAAACCGAAACTAGAAACTAATTAGTAGTTAACATCTCCGGATAAATATAGTTTTCGAGCTCACCATTTCCTTCGCCCACTTCCTTCCAGGAGTCAATATTAAATTTTATGGTAACAAAGGAACCGGGAGCCATGTCGCCTATTTCTTCTTTGGTCAGATATTCGGCGACGTATGAAATTACAGGATTATGAGAGATGCACATTACATGTTTGTGGCTATCATCCAGCGCGGCGAGAAAATGAAAAAACGTGCGGGTCGAAGCTTCATACAATTCATCACTGAACGTAATTGTTTTAGTGTCCCACTTTAATCCATCAACCACCAGCCCAGCCGTTGCTTTCGCGCGTTCTGCCGTGCTTGAAATAATTACATCGATGACTGGTTTTTTCTTTAAAAAGGTATGTTCCAATCAAAAGCGCTTCGCGCATACCACGCGGCGTCAGCTTTCGCTCGTGATCGTCTTGCCCAACTTGTTTTTCTTTACTTTCAGCATGACGTAGCAGATACAAGTAGCGGTGCATATTGAACTATATTTAAATCGGTTGTCCTGTTGTTTGATGCAAGTAAATACTTAAGGCAGAGAAAAAGATTAATCTTGCGCAAAAATTTGCTAATCAGGTGAATTTCAAGTCTAATTGACACAACATTGATGCCATCTGAAGGCCGTTTGACAGAGGTAAAATTTGATTGTTTAAAAATTTCCGGATATTTGGGGCCCTTGAACGTTAAAAAAAGCGAATGTCAAAGAATCTTGTAATCGTTGAATCACCCGCGAAAGCGAAGACTATTGAAGGCTATCTGGGTAAGGATTTTAAAGTAGCTTCAAGCATGGGCCATATTCGCGATTTGCCGAAAGGAAGTGGCGCAATCGATATTGAAAACAATTTTGAGCCGACATACGAAGTTAGTCCCGATAAAAAAGATATCATTTCAAAACTAAAGAAACTTGCTGAAGATGCTCACACTGTCTATCTGGCAAGCGACGAGGACCGCGAGGGGGAAGCAATTTCGTGGCATCTGAAGGAAGTATTGGATCTTAGCGACGCAAAAACGCGAAGAATTGTTTTTACTGAAATTACAAAAAAAGCCATTCTTAATTCAATAGAGAGCCCCCGGGGAATTGATATCGATCTTGTAAATGCGCAGCAAGCACGACGCGTGCTGGACCGGTTAGTCGGTTACGAACTGTCTCCTATATTATGGAAGAAGATAAAAACAGGCTTGTCTGCCGGACGCGTTCAGTCAGTAGCCGTAAGGTTGATTGTTGACCGGGAACGTGAGATTTCAGATTTTAAAACGAAGTCTTCGTTTAAAGTGAATGCGATCTTCGATCTTGGAAACGGCAGAACGCTGGTCGCTGAACTTTCCGATCGTTTTGAAACAGAAGAGGAAGCCCTTCAATTTCTGGAATCATGTAAGGGAGCTAAGTTTTCGATAACGGATCTTCAAACCAAGCCATCGAAACGTAGTCCCGCACCTCCGTTCACAACCTCCACATTGCAACAAGAGGCGGCTCGGAAATTGGGTTTCTCTGTTATTCAGACCATGATGGTGGCGCAGAAATTATATGAAGCTGGTAAGATTAGTTACATGCGTACCGATTCTGTAAATCTTTCAGATGAGGCACGCGCCGGTGCAAGGAATCAAATTCATGCCGCATTTGGGAAAGAATTTTTTCAACCTCGTCAATATAAAACAAAGTCGTCGTCAGCTCAGGAAGCGCACGAAGCTATTCGTCCTACGGATTTTTCCGTAATGGATCCTGGAATGGATCGCAATGGATTGCGCCTTTATGAACTTATCTGGAAACGCGCGATCGCTTCTCAGATGGCCGATGCTGAGTTGGAAAAAACTACAGCCACGATCGGCATTTCTACTAATCCGAGAACGTTGATAGCAACTGGAGAAGTCGTGAAGTTCGAGGGGTTTTTGAAAGTTTACATGGAGTCGCGTGATGACGATGATGAAGAAGAAAATGGCAAAGTATTGCCGCCTTTGTCAATCGGACAAAATTTGAAGCTTGAAGAACTTATTGCAAAACAAGTTTTCACGCGCAATCCTCCACGATATACTGAGGCAAGTCTGGTAAAGAAATTAGAAGAGTTGGGCATCGGACGTCCGTCCACTTATGCTCCGACCATTACTACCATTCAGAAAAGAGGGTATGTAGTTAAAGAAGCCAGAGAAGGAGTGGAGAGAAAGTATAAAGTCTTGACGTTGAAAAACGATACGATCACTAACGTTGAGGATACTGAAATCACAGGTGCGGAAAAGAATAAACTCTTTCCCACAAACACGGCGATGGTCGTGAATGATTTTCTTGTAGAGCATTTTCCTGACGTTACCGATTTTTCTTTTACCTCCGAGATTGAACAGGAATTCGATGAGATTGCTTCCGGTAAACTCAACTGGAAGAAAATGATCGGTGATTTTTATCGTCCGTTCCACAAAAAAGTATCGGCAACGGAAAAAGTCGAGCGCTCGTCCGTCGGCAAAGCCCGGGAGTTAGGCGTTGACCCTAAAACAGGGAAGACTGTATATGCGAAGCTCGGCAAATTTGGTGCATACGCACAGATTGGTGAAAACCCCGATGACAATGGTGGTGAGAAGCCTAAGTTTGCAAGTTTGCGTCCCGGTCAGTTTATCGAAAATATTACGCTGGCAGACGCGATGGAGCTCTTCAAGATGCCGCGTGACCTTGGATTGTTTGAGGATAAGCCTATCGTTGTAAATATCGGCCGATTTGGCCCTTATGTTTTGCACGATAAAAAATTCGTATCGATTCCAAAAGATATCGATCCATACGACATCGGAAGTGAAAAGGCCATTGAACTGATCCAGGCAAAACGTATTTCTGATGCTAACAAATTGATCAAAGAGTTTCGACGAAAATCCCGATGTTCAAATTCTAAATGGCCGGTTCGGCCCTTATATCAAGGCTGGAAAGAAAAACGTCAAAATTCCAAAAGGTAAAGAACCAAAAGATCTGACGCTTCAGGAGTGTCTGACACTCGCCGAGAATACGCCCGAAAAATTCACCCGGGGCAGCATGCGGAGAAAAGAAGTTGTGAAAGAGAAAGAACCAGTGCAGACCAAAGTGGCCGCGAAGAAAAAGGCGCCTGCCAAGAAAAAGGCGCCTGCTAAAAAGAAGGCAGCCGCAAAGAAAACAGCCAAAAAGAAATAATGGCAGGGACGCCACGCTTGGGACGCAATGCCTTGCGTCCCAACATGCCTTTAGGCATGTTGCAATAATTCTGCCTTTAATTTTTCCATCCCGGTACTAGCCTTTTCGGGAATCTTGTGGAGATAGGGAATATGGGCAATGTCAGGAATATTAGGATCGACGACATACTTGGGAGATTCAAAGGGCACATAATCAATCAATCCTGCAGCAGGATATACAACCATCGAAGTACCGACCACTAGAAAAATATCCGAGCGCCTGGCATGTTCCGCAGCTACACCCATAAGCGGAACCATTTCTCCAAACCAAACAATATTGGGCCGCAACTGTGAACCTTCAGCGCAGGTATCACCTAGTTTCAATTCCCAACCTTTTATCGGATAGACTAGTCTTTCATTCTTGCAGCTCCTGGATTCAAACAAACTTCCGTGAAGGTGAATCACATTGGAAGATCCCGCGCGTTCATGCAGGTTGTCCACGTTTTGTGTGACGATCGTTACATCAAATAGTTCTTCGAGCTCAACAAGAATTTCGTGACCCCGGTTTGGCTTAACTTCCAGTGCACGTTTTCTTCGCTGATTATAAAATTCCAAAACAAGTCCCGGATTTCTATTCCAACCTTCCGGAGTGGCGACTTCCATCACATCAAATCCTTCCCACAGTCCATCAGCATCTCTGAAAGTTGGAATACCACTCTCAGCGCTGATGCCGGCTCCGGATAAAACGGTAATCTTTTTTTTCATGGAAAGAGGGTCGGTGAACGATAGAGTAAATTTAATAAAATAGATTGACAGATTGTTGGGGTGGATCGCAATAGGACCCAAATTTTTTAACTACTGGAGGATCGGACGCACAAAGAATCGCCATGAGCATTGCATTTCCTCCGCGACCGTAATTAATCGCATTTACCACACCGCTTTTAAAATACGGATTTAAAGTGATTTAATTAATTGAAAATTGCAAATGAATTAATAAACACGGAGATTCGGAGACACGAAGAATTACGTTGTAGCTTTGAATTCTCGTGCCTCCGAGCCTCCGTGGTTAAAGCATTATTCCGTAGCGAAATTAGACTGGCCAAACCGCGGTTGATGAGTTACTGTAGCAATGATCGTGACGAAGATTGCGTCCGACTATTGACCCGCTTAAAAAAGCCTGTGACTCTTTCATTGTATAGAACCGATTCTTCCACAAAAGGAAAATGTCCACTTCGTTGAAAACTTCAATTTGGGCTTTCGGCAATTTTTCTTTAGTCGTTTTACGGAGCTAAGGGATAACGTCAGCCTGTCCATGAACAACCAGTGACAGGAAACTTAAGGGCGAGAAAGGGAATCATAAAGATTTGCATTCATGGAAGGGTCTTTCATCAAGCCGGTAAACAATGCATTGCTTGCTGCACCAAAGTTGTCGGGTAGGTTTAGATTAATTTTTGCAACGTTGTCCCTGTTATATGCGGAGGGTTTGAAGCTTAGGAGAAACAGTTCTTCGTAATCCTTTGTGTCAAGATTTCCATCGCTTAAGATCTTAGCACGGGCAACACTATCCTCCTTGGTTGAATTTTTCTGAACAAGTGCAGCAGCTTCCTGATCATATTCACGGCTCAGCATAACAGGATCGCTCAAAATTAATTTATGAATTCTACCGGGATACTGCATCGCATACCGTATTGCAAGCACGACTCCCCACGAATGTGCCAGGATATTTATTTTTTCTGTTTTTAAAACTTTCCTTATTTCCTCGATGTCGTCTACGAGAAACTTTAGCGAGATGGAATCCGACGCCGGTATGGATGATTTTCCACAGGCACGTTGATCATAATAAACTACTTTAAAAGTGTTTTCCAATGGATTTAAGTGCGGCTTGAAATAAGAATGATTTAATCCGGGACCGCCATGTATCACCAGCAGATAGTCACCTTTTCCTTTTACGGAGAAATACAAATTGGTCCCATTGATTTTCCTTCTGCCGGCAAAATCCTCCATCTGCGCAAATGCCAATGACGCGAATAGGGTAAATGTTAGCGAAAGGATGAATCTCCTCATAAATTAATTAGGTCTGCTGAAAAAGTCTGTGACTCAGACCTTATTACCTTAGTAACAAGACATATAGTTTACATGGAACCTTATTACCTTATTGATTACGCAAAAATCCAAGAAATACTCTGACAAATTGAATCTGGATACAATAAGGTAATAAGGTTGGTTCACACATTTTTTTGTGTTATTAAGGTAATAAGGTTTTTGAAGTGCCAGGTTTTTAAAGTCGTACTTTATTTTTCTATGCACATAACTTCCATTGATACAAAATAAATGTTGAATGCATCACCCTTGAGGCTTTTTCTTAGGCCTTTTTACGTTTTCAGCAGACCCTAATTACCATAAGCCTTTACTTTCCGTTTTAATAACGAGCCACTCCAGGCCGCAAATCCACCTACCAGCCCCCCGACAATTGAGGTAACAAGAAACAGCAATTCTTTTCTTGGCAGCGTGAAAATATTTGCTACCCGTTCGGCCAGGTCACTGGACCCGGCGGAATTTTGGAGCGAAGCTTTTACAAACCACAATATGGCGATGGCCATGAAGCCTGCGAGAAAATTCGCTTTCGACTTTAATGCATATCCCATCACAAAGGAAGCCACAGCGATGTAGTACCACGGAAGAAATAATTCCAGAATGTAAGCCAATGCGATGATAGCCAGAAGCTGAATTAAAAATTTCATGTTTGGGGTGTTGAAGTGTTGGGGTTCTAGGTGTTGATGTTGCTGGAATTTACAGCTTGTGCGTCTTGGAACTATTTGTTGTTTTAACATTAAAATTAATGGGAACATATTTTGGTCAATAATAACGGTTAAAGTCTGCGGCCTTTTTGCATTAAAATTTTGCGGTCTTTGCGTGAAACGGTATTTAATTTATTTTTCCTTTTTCACGCAAAGTCCGCAAAGTCGAATCCGCAAAGTCCGCAGATATTTATAAGTGATTGGCACATTGGAATGCATCGTCAAGGTCCGGTAGGAGTTAGCGTGATTGAATGGGAACTAATTTTTTCCGCCTCTTGAATGGTTTTAGGAAAGTTCAATGAAAAATATTTTCCATCCAACCATCTGCCTAACATGTCTGTGTAGTGCGGACTACCAGGATTGCCAGATTGGCCCCCCGGGTAGGTGCCCCACGCGCGAATCCCCGATTTTTCAAGACTCACGACCATACGCCACGAAGGGCCGTGGGTACGGGAATGTGCATTTACCATCATCGCGGCCACCGCCGGATCTCAGGTGAATGCTCATGGGTTCTAGCCGAAGAAGGTGCGTTAAATAGCTGTCTTTGTAGTCGGCCCATTTCGGAGTAACTATCCCCGTCGGCGCCTCGCGTCGTGTCGGAATGTTCAGTAATCCAGTCTGTGATATCTTCAACAGCGAAAGTAAAAGCGTTCTGAATAACATCAGAGGCCGTCTCCTTCTTTTGCGTTCCTTCAACATCAAAGAAAATAAAATCTGGTTTTTCTTTTAGAAGCCTGATGGTATTGAAGGCGGTAGGTCTGCTTAATACGATTTTTTCACGCTTCAATTCATCCCATACCAATGGCATTAAATTATTCCACCATGCTTCATAATAGGAAGCGCCTTCCGATTCCTTGGAATTATAATAGTCCCAGGATTTTAAAATACTCCATGCTTTCTTTTCCTCCGGACTAAGCGTAGCGGTATCCAGCTGTTGTAAAAAGAATGGCAAACTTTCTGCTGCCTTGAGGTTGAAATTGTCATTCTGCAATTTCATCATGTCGTCAACGGTGATCGCAGACGATTCGCTTAGCACTTTATTGATTCTCCGGTTGCGATAGGTCTCAAAACTTGTTGAAGTGACGTAGTACGGATACGTATCATCCACAGGATATTGATTAGCTGAGCTCACAAATCCACGATCGGGATTTTTATCCATCACGTTTTGCTCGTTGGGAATAAACGCCGGCCAGCCATTGGAACTTTTGCTTCCATCCAATACAAATTTTCCCTCATCTTTTCTGCGCGCCGGATATTTTGCCTGCACCCGCATTGCAATATCACCCGAGACCGATGCGAATACAAAATTTTGTCCCGGAGAATCATACGAATCAAGAGCCTTCATAAAATCCGCGTGATTTTTTCCACGATTCAGTTTGTAAAACGTCACAAACTCATTCGATGCATCGTGCGAAACCCAACGGAAGGCATATTGACTCAAATTGTTTTCAGCATGAAAATTTTCGTCATACGTTATCGGTCCCCACTGGGTGTAAACAACGGTATCGTAAAAAACAGCCTGATCGCGTACATGAAACGCTTCTATCTTTTTGTTGGAATCCATCCATTTTCCATCCAATAAATACTTATTCCTTTTTTTATCCTGAAAAGTGATTTTAAACCAATCCACGAGATCACGCTGGGCGTTGGTTTCACTCCAGGCAATGGAATCCGTAAAACCGATAATCACGGTAGGGGTACCCGGGAGTGAAGCACCCATGCAATTGATTCCCGGTGCATGTAATTGAACCACAAACCAGATGGAAGGAAGGTTGAGATTCAAATGTGGATCACCGCACAATATAGGAGTTCCTGTTGCTGTTTTGCTGCCGCTCACGGCCCAGTTGTTACTTCCTGTCGTAGGATCCTGCGGTGGGATTTTATTGGTGATCCTGATCAATTCGTCAGGAAGCGCCATCGGTGTTGTATCGGAAATTACAGGTTTAAATTTCCAGCTTCCAGGTTTATTCACAACAGGATCTTCGTCAGTATCACGGTCAGGGTAGAGTACGTCGACGATATCCTTTCCGTAGAGCTTAAGAGCGTTTGTCACCTCCATATCTTTGTCGCCCATGTTTAAAGTTTGGGCCATCGACTTCAGCAGCAGCGCACATTTTAACGGTAGCCACGGCTCCGGTTGATAGTTAAGTAACTTATATTCAAAAGGAAGGTTTTTATACTCGAGGGAATTAATGTAAGCATTGACGCCATTGCTGTATTGCTCTACCATCATTTTTGATAAGGCATCCTGATTGAGCATGTTAAGCGTGTTTTCAGCGCCATACACCATACCGAGCCTTCTTTGGCTGCGGTCATAATTCAGGATCACACCATTTTTGCCTTCGCCGGTTATTTCCGACACTCGTCCCGCCGCAGCATGGGTCTGAAATTCCATTTGCCAAAGCCGGTGTGCGGCGGTAACATAACCTTGGGCATAATAGAGATCTTCATCATTGTTGGCAAAAATGTGAGGGATGTCCAGGCTGTCGAAGACTACGGTCACTTTGTCCTTTACACCCGGAATCTCCAAAGTGATTGATTCTGGATTTTCTGAAGATTCTATGTTCTGCCAAAAGCCATGAAATGGATCAAGAAACTTCCCCAACGGCGGAAGTGGATTACCACCTATAACCCAACGGTTGTCGAATATGTAGATCAGGGCAAACGTGATGGTTAAGGATAGAATGAATTTTATAATGCGCATGGGTTATAGTTCGAGGTTCGAGGTTTGAAGTTCGAGGTTGCCGATAGCTTGAGGTTGAAGGTTAGTTCGAGGTTGTAAGCCTGCCTACGCCAGGCAGGTCGAAGTTACGGCCGCGGATGACCTTCTTGCTAGGCTACCGGCAACTTCAAACCTCGAACTAACTACGAACTTCGAACTAAAATATAAACTAAAAAACCTAATTTCAGCCCGGAAAAATATAATCTTAAATCGTTTGAAGATCATCCTTTCGCAATACACTAAGTCACAGGTCAAGAAGGCCAGGAATATAAAAGCCATTTTTTTTGATATTGATGGCGTACTGAGCGATGGCAAAATTATTTACGATGAGACCGGTAAGGAAATTAAAAATTTCAGTGTTAAAGATGGATACATCATCAGCCATCTGAAGAAAGCCGGTATCATAGTAGGCGCCATTTCCGGTCGTGATTCAGGTGTGACCCAAAAACGATGCGCTGAACTGAAATTGGATTTTTGTCACCAGGGAATCATGGACAAAGCGGCAACGTTCGAAAAACTGGCGAAGCACTACAATCTTAAATTAAAAGAGGTTGCCTTTATCGGAGATGATATCAACGATCTTTGTGTTTTCGAATTAGCAGGCTTCAGCGCTTGTCCCGCGGATACATTCGGATACATTAAGGAGCGAACGGACCTTACCACATCGGCAAAAGGTGGAGAGGGTGTACTTCGGGAGGTAGCCGATTTGGTGCTGGCAGCTCAGGATAAATTCGAAGGGGTGATTGCTTCGGAGAAACGAAAAGGATGAGTCGATTTTAGATTTTAGATTGACGACTGTCTGCACGATTGGCGTAAGATCTAGCAAAGTGAAGACTATCTGCAGGATTCAACGATTTCACGTGAACCTGTGTGTCTCGGTAGGTCAGATGGCTGTAAAGATTTGTAATTCGCCAGAGAGGCGCAAAATGCATCAGAAATTGAACACATAAGGATTCGCGATTGCGAAGTTGCATGGAACATTAGCGATCTTGTAGAAGTCAGTTCAAGATGACCTTTGCGTCTTAGCGCCTCTGCGGTTTAAAATTATTAAGCAGAAAAATGGAAAAATTTAAAGATAAAGTTCAGGTCACCGATAAAATTGTTCTTGGTGGAGATCGAATGGTACTGTTTGCAGGCCCATGCGCAGCAGAGAGCTACGATATCTGTATGGAGACAGGTTCGAAAGTAAAAGTATTATGTGAGGCACTGGGAATTGATTATGTTTTTAAGTCCTCTTTCGATAAGGCAAACCGGACTTCTTCTGGTTCATATCGCGGACCTTCGATCGAGAGCGGCCTCGAAATACTTTCCCGCGTAAAAAAGGATCTCAATGTTCCCATCGTCACCGATGTTCACGAATCTTATCAATGCGAGGAAGTCGCTACGGTAGTGGATGTATTACAAATTCCTGCTTTCCTGTGTCGTCAGACCGATTTGCTAAAAGCCGCGGCCAGAACTGGCAAAGCGGTAAAAGTTAAAAAAGGGCAATTTATGTCACCTGAGGACATGAAGTATGCGGTTGACAAAGTAAGAGGAGAGGGGAATGACAAAGTGTTTTTAACCGAACGCGGCGCCAGCTTTGGATATCATAACCTGGTGGTGGATATTCGTTCCCTGCCCATCATGCGCCAATATAGCCCGGTAGTTTTTGATGTGACCCATTCAATCCAGCAGCCAGGTGGCATGGGCGGCTCATCAGGAGGCCAGCGGGAATTTGCTCCCTTTTTAGCCCGTGCGGCTGCTGCTGCCGGCGTCGACGGCTTCTTTATCGAAACCCATCCCAACCCCAAAAAGGCCCTTAGCGATGGTCCAAACATGATTCCCTTGGATGAAATGGGCGAGTTTCTTAGGAATGATTCACAGATTTTGGAGCCTGTCGGCCGCTGACAGGCTTAAAGCAAAAGCTTAAAGCAGAAAGCTATTGAGGTCGAAAGCTTTAAGCTTTCAGCTTTCCGCTTTTAGCTCTTATTACCTTTGCCCCCCGATAATCTAGAGATTTACTGGATTTCAGGTACTTACGCATAGAAATGAATCACATTTATCCCATAAAAACCAAAGTAAGCAAGCAACAGCGTGAGGAGCGCATGAACCAACATGCCACCTTGATATGGTTTACGGGACTATCGGGATCTGGGAAGTCGACGTTGGCCGTGCAGCTGGAAGCACAGTTGCATAATCTTGGCTACAAGACATACCTGCTGGATGGCGATAATATTCGCGCCGGACTCAACAAAGATTTGTCGTTTACGGATGAAGGCCGGATTGAAAACATCCGCAGGATCGGGGAGGTCTCAAAACTTTTACTCGATGCTGGTGTCATTGTCTTGTCGGCATTTATTTCGCCGTTTCAGGCCGACCGTGACCAGGTAAAAGAAATTGTCGGCGCACAAAACTATGTTGAAGTATTTGTCGATGCGCCGCTTGAAGTTTGTGAACAACGCGACGTGAAGGGTCTGTATAAAAAAGCACGCGCCGGTGAAGTCAAAAACTTTACAGGCATTGATTCACCGTACGAGGCACCCTCGCATGCGGATGTAGTGATTCCAACCGGCAGCTTAAGCATTGATGAATCGATTGGAAAATTGATGGAATTTGTTTTACCTAAAATTAGTTTCGGGTTTCGAGTTTAGAGTTTCTAGTTGTCGGCCCATTAAGTTCGTGGGCAACTTGCCAACTGAAACTTCAAACTCGAACACTCGAAACCTCGAAACTCGAAACTAACTCGAAACCAGAAACTCGAAACTAAAAGCATGAGTCAATATTATCTAAGTCACCTGAAAGAACTGGAAGCGGAGGCAATATTTGTGATCCGGGAGGTGGTGGCGCAATTTGAAAAACCGGCGTTGTTATTTTCAGGTGGAAAGGATTCCATCGTGTTAGCCTATTTATCGCGGAAAGCTTTTTATCCGGCCCGTATTCCATTTCCATTAGTGCACATCGACACGGGCCATAATTTTCCCGAGACGATGGAGTATCGTGACTGGCTGGTGAATGAACTTGGCGTCAGGCTTGTGGTGGGTTCTGTGCAAGAAAGCATTGATAAAGGAAGAGCAAAAGAAGAGACCGGTTGGAATGCCAGCCGCAATGCACTTCAAACGGTTACCCTACTGGACACCATCGAACTGAATAAATTTGACGCTGCCATGGGTGGCGCGCGCCGCGATGAAGAAAAAGCCCGGGCCAAGGAACGTTTCTTTTCACATCGCGATGAATTTGGTCAGTGGGATCCAAAAAATCAACGTCCTGAACTCTGGAATTTATTTAACGGACGCAAACATATGGGTGAACACTTCCGTGTGTTTCCCATCTCCAACTGGACAGAAATGGATGTGTGGCAATACATCAACAACGAACAAATTCCCATTCCGAAATTATACTTCTCACACGAGCGTGAAGTGATTGTCCGCGATGGCAGCATACTTTCAACGTCACCGTGGCTGAAATTAAAGCCAGGCGAAACACCGATGAAAAAAATAGTACGCTTCAGGACCTGCGGCGATATGCCGATAACTGGTGCGGTAGAGTCGACGGCCGACACATTGGAAAAGATCATCGAAGAAGTTGCAGCGTCCCGCAAAACTGAACGTGGTACCCGCGCATGACGATAAACGTTCCGAGACAGCGATGGAGGACCGGAAGAAGAGCGGATACTTTTAGGTTCGAGTTTGAAGTTTCTAGTTTGAAGTTCGAGGTTGGCCAGGCTTGGAATGAATTGAAAGAGATTGGAAAATTGGAAGATTGAAAAATTGTAAAATTGATGTTTTCGACCTTTGTGAACCTTTGTGTCTTAGTCTTGTGGCAAGAATTCATGTTGCCACGAAGTCCAAGGACAAAGTTCACAAAGAATACGCCACGAAGTCACAAAGATCACATAAGTTTCAGCAAAGTTTGGGAATACTGCACACTTTCGATGGCAGAAACCTCAACACATAAACTAACACTACAACACTCGAAATGTCACATTATATAAATAACCAGTTATTAAGATTTACAACCGCAGGCAGTGTGGATGATGGGAAGAGTACACTCATCGGTCGACTGTTGTATGATAGCAAATCTATTTTTGAAGATCAGCTCGAAGCCGTGGAAGCCTCCAGCGCAAAGAAAGGATTTGATTACGTAGATCTTTCATTACTAACGGATGGACTGAAGTCGGAACGTGAGCAAGGCATCACCATCGATGTGGCCTACCGTTACTTTGCCACACCAAAACGCAAATTCATTATCGCCGATACCCCTGGACATATCCAATACACCAGGAACATGGTGACCGGCGCATCTACCGCGAACCTGGCGTTAATTCTTATCGATGCCCGCAAAGGGCTGGTAGAACAAACCCATCGACATTCCTTCATTGCTTCCCTGCTGAAGATCCCGCACATTATTGTGTGCGTGAACAAGATGGACCTCGTGAATTACAATGAAGAGGTATTTGACAAGATCGTAGAAGACTACAAAGCATTTTCATCGAAACTGGAAGTATCGGATATTCAATTTGTACCCATCAGCGCGCTGGTAGGCGACAACGTCGTGCACCGTTCGGAGAATATGCCCTGGTATGAAGGAGCAACCCTCATGCACATGCTGGAGACAGCCCATATTGAAAGCGATCATAATCATATTGACAGTCGTTTTCCCGTGCAATATGTTATCCGTCCGCAGTCGAAGGAGTATCCCGATTTCAGAGGATACGCAGGTCGGGTAGCAGGAGGTATCTTCAGGCCTGGCGAAGAAGTTATCGTTCTGCCTTCAGGTTTTACTTCGAAAATAAAAACCATTGAACTCGGCGGACAATTATTGGAAGAAGCATTTGCACCGATGTCCGTTACGATGACCCTGGAAGATGAAATTGATATCAGCCGCGGTGATGTTATCGCCAAGCCCAATAACCATCCTCATTCCGAACAGGATATTGATTTGATGTTGTGCTGGATGAATCAACGGCCGTTGCATTTGAATACGAAATTGTACGTGCGGCATAATACGAAAGAAGTACGGGGAGTTTTAAAAGAGATTCAATACAAGCTGGATATTAGCTCCTTGCACAGGATCGAACATGTCGATCAACTGGCCATGAATGAGATCGCGCGTGTCAAAATACGCACAGCCCAACCGTTAGCCTTCGACAGCTATCGCAAAAACCGGATTACAGGCAGCGTCATTTTAGTGGATGAAGGAACTAACGAGACAGTGGCAGCGGGAATGGTTGTTTAGAGCTGACAGCTTACAG
>CAVTZI010000034.1:0-17762 GCA_963739105.1 uncultured Bacteroidota bacterium
CTCACTCCACGTACCCTGAAAAAGTTATCCGTTGCACAGGGTTTTGCGGATCGTTAGAATAAATTGTCAGCGATTTTTGAAGCGCACCTTTTCGATCCTGGGGATCAAGGGAGATTTTTATCAAACTGCTTTCTCCAGGCTTGATCGATGTCTTTTCTGCTGAAGCTGTAACACAAGTACAATTACCTTGCAGTGACTTAATATCAAGTTCTTTTTTACCGGTGTTATAAAATTGAATCTCACGAACACTGGCGGTGTTGGGTCTCAGTTTTCCGAAGTCAAGGGTTGAATATTGTACTCTCAACTGAGGTGCTTTCGCAAGTTCTTCCGCAGTAAGTTGAGGAAATTCATCTTCCAACGTAGCGTATACTGAAAACGACTTGGTAGGAATCAATTCATCATCGGTAAAGATTTCAATGTTATCGGACTGAAATCCATACTGGCCCTTCATTTTTCCATTGTAACTAACTTTGATATTTCCTTTTTCACCAGGCGCTAATGTCTTGGGCTGAACGTCAATTTTCACATAGGCCGGTCCCACATATTTTCCCGAAAACGTACGGGCTTCGCTCCTCCATTTAAAACCTGAAAATCACGTACAGTATATTCATCTTTGGTAAAAACCTTACCCATATTAAACGACCCTGATTTCAATTTCCAGTTCCCATTGGCCGCCTGAAATTGAACACCTTCGGTCTCCCCTTCAACTGCCACCTGTCCTTTGATCTGGAGAATAATCGGATTAGAATCAAAATCGGTGGTGACAGTCAGCGATTTATTAAAATAACCCGGCCTTCCAACAGGATTAAAACTTGCCTGAATAAATCCTGATTTTCCAGGTGCAATCGCATCCTTTGTCCAATCGGGTGTTGTACACCCGCAGGAGGCTTGTACTTTAAGAATTTTTATTGCCCGGCTGCTATTGTTAATAAAGGAAAATTCATGGATTGCAGGTCCACCTTGCTCTTTTATCGACCCGAAATCAAAGATCTCTTCGCGAAATTGCAAGGGCTTGGATACTTGACCAAAAGCGCAAGTATTGACCACGAAACAAAAGACTAACAATTTCAACCGCATCCTTCTAATTTTTAAATCCTGCAAATTTAAAACTAATTCCGTTCTGCTTTATTTTATTTTCTTTGCACTATGGCAAGAATTCTTACAGGAATACAAAGCAGTGGCAGACCACACCTCGGAAATTTATTAGGCGCTATTATGCCTGCTATTGAGCTTTCGCAAAAACCCGGAAATGAGTCCTTCTTTTTTATTGCAGACCTTCACTCGTTGACCACCATTAAAGATGCCGAAGTGCGAGCCGCCAATGTTCGCGCTGTCGCCGCCGCGTGGTTGGCATTTGGTTTTGATATCGAAAGAAATTTCTTGTACCGCCAATCAAGAATTCCTGAAGTGTGTGAGCTGACATGGTATTTAAACTGCTTCACACCTTTTCCCATGCTGGCGAATGCGCATTCGTTTAAAGACAAATCAGCACGGCTTTCGGACGTGAATGCAGGATTGTTTACGTATCCTGTCTTAATGACAGCGGATATAATTTTATATGACGCAGAATTTGTTCCCGTTGGAAAAGATCAGCGTCAACACGTGGAAATGGCGCGTGATATTGCCGCCGCCTTCAATACTTCTTATGGCGATACGTTTGTTGTTCCGGAAGCAAAAATCGAGGAGCAGGTGATGACAATCCCTGGAACCGACGGACAAAAAATGAGCAAGTCTTATGGAAATATCATCGACATTTTTCTGCCGGACAAGGAACTGTTAAAGCAACTGAAATCCATCAAGACTGACAGCACACCAATGGAGGTACCAAAGAACCCTGAAGGCGATACCGTATTCGCCATCTATAGTTTATTAAGTACCCCGGAACAAAAGGAAGCCCTCCGGCAAAAATACCTGGGGGGAAATTATGGCTATGGTCATGCGAAGCAGGAGCTATTCGAACTCATCGTTCAAAGGTTCCGTCAGGAACGAGAAGCTTTTACCTATTACATGAGCAACCCGGAAGAGATCGATAAAAAATTGGAAATCGGTGAAGATAAAGCCCGGGTCATTGCCCTGGCGGTGCTCAATCGCGTCAGAAAAAAATTAGGCTTCCGATAACCAGATGGTCGCTTATGTATCAGGCTTTCTCTGAACTCCAGACAACTTGCTGTTTATCCTTATTAACACTCAGAATAATACGGGTTGGATTTGGTGCCAGTATCAGTCTGGTATCCTTGCCGGGCAATTTATCCACTTCAACCGGTATTCCCTGACCCAAATACCCTATCGGCATCAACACGTCATTATCCGGACAATATTCGTCATGCACTTGCTGCAGCGCATTTTCGAGGTATTCTCCATATTCATCCTGAAAATCGTCCTCTAGGTCATGCAATTGCTCTTCCAGATTGTCGTAAGAAGGATCGTTATAATTTACTTTGCTCAGGTCTTCACGCTGCTTTACGATTTCCAAAAGTGCTTTATTCAGGGCTTTAACATCCATATTGATATTTTTCGTAAAGATTAAAGAAATAGGTGAATTACAAAAGACTTAAATGATCGCTAAGCGAAAGAATAATTCTAAAAAATTATTGCACAAAAGTTAAATATGATTTTGCCTTCTTTATTTTTGGCAACTATTAAATAGACCGATGGACAACCTTTTACAACTCGTTCAGTCAAAAGCAGAAGCCTGGATCAACAGTCCCGTTATCGATGATGCTACAAAAGCGGAAGTAAAATCACTTTTAGCCAAAAAAGACTCAAAAGAACTGATAGACAATTTTTATAAAGATCTTGAATTTGGAACAGGCGGACTTAGAGGTGTCATGGGTGCCGGATCCAACTGCATGAACCAGTACATGGTCGGCATGGCTACACAAGGCCTTGCCAATTATTTCAATAAGACATTTCCTGGAAAAAAAATCAAAGCAGCCATTGCCTACGACAGCCGGAACAACAGTGCATTTTTCGCACAAGTGACGGCCGATATTTTTTCTGCAAATGGAATTGAAGTCTATATGTTTTCCGAACTACGTCCCACTCCCCTCTTTTCATTTGCTATCCGATATTTAAAATGTGATTCTGGAATTGTTATTACAGCTTCCCATAATCCAAAAGAATATAATGGATACAAAGCATATTGGAATGATGGCGCGCAAGTAGTTCCGCCACATGATAAAAACATCATCAATGAAGTCAAGAAAATTACTTCATTTGAACAGGTGAAATTTAATCCTGATCAAGTCAAACATTCACACCATCGGGCCTGAAGTTGAAAAGGCTTACTATGAAGAAGTAAAAAAATTAATTCCGAATAAAGACGTCATTACAAAACATCATAACATACCCTTGGTCTATACGAGCATTCATGGCGCTGGTATTACCATGGTTCCAGAATGTTTAAAGCAAATCGGTTTTTCGAATATTCAGGTGGTGGAAGAACAACGCAAGCCAGATGGAAATTTCCCGACGGTACAATCTCCAAATCCTGAAGAAAAATCAGCGATGGAATTGGTAATACAAAAAGGCAAAGAAGTGGGTGCCACTATGGTTATGGCAACGGATCCGGATACCGACCGTGTAGGCATAGGGGTACGAAAATCCGATGGCGATTTTATTTTGTTAAATGGAAACCAGGCATTCTGTTTAATGATGTATTTCATTCTTAAAAACCTGAAAGACAAACGAGACGCCTATATCGCCAAAACCATTGTAACATCAGAACTGGTGGATACGATGGCAGCCAAATTAGGCGTAGAGTGCTACAATACATTGACTGGATTTAAATATATTGCTGAACTGATGGGTAAATTGGAGGGCAAGAAACGTTTCGTCGCTGCCGGAGAGGAAAGTTATGGCTATATGGTGGGTGATTTCGTTCGTGATAAAGATGCTGTTTCAGCCTGTGCATTTTTTGCCGCCATGGCTGCCAACGCTACGGATGAAGGCAAATCGATGTACGATTGGCTGATCGACATGTACGTTGAGTTTGGATATTATAAGGAAACCCTGCTGAACATCACTAAGAAAGGTCAACAGGGCGAGCAGGAGATTAAATCCATGATGGAAAAATTCCGAAGCAATCCTCCTGCAGAAATCATCGGACAGTAAAGTGAGCCGCCTCCTGGATTACAAAGCGCTTAAAGAAAAAAATTTACTAACGGGTGAAACACGTTCTTTAAATTTTCCTGCTTCCGACGTGTTGCAATTTTACCTTGAAGACGGAAGCAAAGTTTCGGTCCGTCCTTCCGGTACTGAACCAAAAATAAAATTCTATATGGCAGTTCAATCACCTTTGAAATCCAAAGATGATTTTGCGACTGTAACGCAGCAACTGGATAAAAAAATCAAAGGCCTTGAAGAATACTTACTTTCTGTGTAAATGCGATTAGACATGATGATCATCATCGAGACATTATTAAAATTATTTGATCGCGATTTACAGCGGTTAGAAGAAGAGATAAATTTATATCAGACCGAAGAAGCCATTTGGAAATTAGGCGGTGAGATAAAAAATACCGCTGGTAATTTATGCCTTCACCTGTGCGGGAACCTTCAGCATTACATTGGCGCGAAGCTGGGTCATACTTCTTATATACGCAATCGCGATAATGAATTCGCTGCGAAAGGAATCTCAAAAGCCGACCTGATTGCTGAAGTTCAAAAGACAAGACAAACGGTTCGGGACACTTTGGAAAATCTTAAGCCTTCTGTTTTAGAAGCGGAATATCCCCGAAAAGGTTTACGATTATCCAATGACTACCGCCTATTTCCTAATTCACCTGACAGCCCATTTGAATTATCACCTGGGACAGATAAATTATCATAGGAGAATTCTGCAATAGGTTCACTGTTATTTA
This sequence comes from uncultured Bacteroidota bacterium, assembly GCA_963739105.1. GTDB lineage: Bacteria > Bacteroidota > Bacteroidia > Cytophagales > Cyclobacteriaceae > Chryseolinea. Next base: position 4,863 of record CAVTZI010000034.1, read on the forward strand.
ACCGCAGAGTTAAAGGCCGAGATTAATACCTGAGGTCGCAGAGCTGCGTCTGCTTTCATAACTTTCATGCATTGAATCAATTCCGCGGCCTTCGCGGGTTTTAACCATTTGCGGCACTTTGCGTGAAAGGGATTTGAACTCCATTTTTAATTTCTCCAATCCCATAATCCTGATTAAATTTGCCCCTTGTCATGAAAAAAGTCGCTTTTTATACACTGGGATGCAAGCTTAACTACTCGGAGACGTCAACCATTTCCCGGCTTTTCGAAGAAAAAGGGTATCGAAAGGTGGACTTTACCGATACTCCCGATATTTTCATTATTAATACGTGTTCGGTAACTGAAAATGCCGACAAGAAATGCCATAAAATTGTTCGGGAGGCGCGCAGCATTTCGCCAGAGGGTTACGTAGCAATTATTGGATGTTATGCACAATTAAAGCCAGCGGAAATTGCCGCAATACCCGGCGTCGATGCCGTATTAGGCGCTGCTGAAAAATTCAGATTAGTCGAGTTGTTGGACGGTTTTGTACGACCGGCTCGGGCACAAGTATTCGCTTCTGATATTGAAAAAGCAAATCGGTTCAATACATCATACTCGCTCCATGACCGGACCCGGACCTTTCTGAAAGTTCAGGACGGATGTGATTATTCCTGTTCTTTTTGCACGATACCATTGGCGCGTGGCGCCAGCCGAAGCGACAGCATTGCAAACATCGTAGAGACGGCCCGGGAAATCGCGCAAACCGAAGTCAGGGAAATCGTACTTGACCGGGGTGAATACCGGCGACTTTGGAATTCAGGAAGGAAAACGCGTTGAACGATTTATTGATTTGGTTCAGGCATTGGACAACGTAGAGGGTATTGATCGGTTTCGAATTTCTTCCATTGAACCCAACCTTCTAACCAATGAAATCATTCGGTTCGTAGCGGGGTCCAATAAATTTGTTCCGCATTTTCATGTTCCCCTTCAGTCGGGTTCAAATAAAATCCTGAAGTTGATGAAGCGGAGATACCTTCGCGAATTGTATGAGGACCGCGTCAACGAAATAAAGTCCATCATGCCACATGCCTGCATTGGCGTCGATGTGATCGTTGGTTTTCCCGGTGAAACACATGATGATTTTTTAGAGACGTATCAGTTCTTAAATGAGCTTGAATATTTCCTATCTCCATGTGTTCACCTATTCAGAACGTGAAAATACTTTGGCCTCAACCATGGAGGGGTCGGTACCAAAACACCAACGCGCCGAGCGGTCCAAGATGCTTCATATTCTTTCCGATAAAAAAAGGAGAAAATTTTATGAGGAAAACCTTGGGAGAGAAGCCGTTGTACTTTTTGAAAATGACATTGAAGGAGGCATGATGCACGGATTCACTGAAAACTATATCCGTGTAATGGCAAAATATGATCCTGTATTAGTGAATGATCTCAAAAAAATTCGGCTCAAAAGCATTCACGAAAGTGGATTGGTAGAGCTAGAAGAAGTTTCAACTGACGTTTTCGTCCATTAGTCCGTAATTTCCTACGCAATCTTTGGATAGACTGGAATCATTACATAGAACTTCAGCAACAGCACACACACGTCAATAATGTAAAACACCAGGATCCCGAACCATACTACGTTGAAGATCAACTACCTATGGTAGCTCTAAAATATTGCTAAGAAAGTGATTATCCATCGACATACCTTAAAAGCGGTTTCATTTGCCCTATCTCAACAATAACAACAGACTCAAAATCGTGGCGAAGCCATCCATCCTTACATGATTACCATAACGCCAGACTAAGCGGCCTGGAGCAATTCTCCGCACCCTATCTTTGTATCATTAACTTTAACCCCGAAACGATGATAACTGTTTTTTGCGTAGGCGTAATACTGGCGATTTTCAATCGAATTCAAAAACAAAACGTTCGTCCTGTATTCGTGAAGGTGAAGGCCGCCAATGGCAGAAAGAAATAATCTCGCTTTATAACGCGCGTTAACTTTCTGTTATTTCTTTATTATTCCATCCTTCAGTTCAATTCTCCGATCCGCCAATTCTGAAAGGTGTTCGTTGTGTGTCACAACTATAAATGTTTGCCCCGTCTCCTTTCGTAATTGAAGAAACAAGGCGTGGAGATCCTCAGCATTCTTAGAGTCAAGATTACCACTGGGTTCATCCGCAAGGATTAAGTCAGGCGCATTGATCATGGCACGCGCGACAGCAGTACGCTGTTGTTCGCCACCTGAAAGCTCAGATGGCTTATGGTTGACCCGATCGGCAAGGCCCAGCATCGTCGAGCAATTCCTGTCCGCGTTTTTTTATCTTTCGTTCGTCTTTGTTGCCAATTAAGCCGGGGATCATCACATTTTCCAGTGCAGAGAATTCGGGCAAGAGGTTGTGAAACTGAAAGACAAATCCCAGTGATTTATTTCTGAAAGCCGCCAATCCTTTTGAGGACTGACCGAATACATCTTTATCGTGAATGAAAACTTTTCCTTTATCGGGATGGTCCAACGTTCCCAAGATATGTAGCAGTGTGCTTTTGCCAGCGCCTGACGCGCCGACGATGGCTACGATTTCACCCTTGTTAATTTCCAGATCAATTCCCTTTAGCACAGCCAGGTTCCCGTAGGACTTCTCAATCTTAGTAGCGCGTAACATTGTTTGAGTTTATCGTGTTTCTTGAAATAAAGCCGTAAATAAACTAGTTTCGCCCCAAACAAAAAATTTCATGAATATCCACGAATACCAAGGCAAAGAAATTCTGAAGAAGTACGGGGTAACCATTCAACGCGGCATTGTAGCAGATACCCCCGATAGTGCTATCCAAGCAGCAAAAGAACTTCAGGCAGAGACAGGAACAAAATGGTTTGTCATTAAGTCTCAGATTCATGCCGGTGGACGTGGTAAGGGAAAGGTCAAAGAGACTGGTTCAAACGGTGTTGTTCTCGCAAAAAGCATTTCAGAAGTACCCGAAAAAGTCAAGGCTATTCTCGGTGGCACACTGGTAACGCACCAGACTGGCGCTGAAGGAAAAAAAGTAAACAAGGTGTTGATTGCCGAGGACGTTTATTATCCCGGTGAAGGACAACCTAAAGAATACTACCTCAGCATTTTGCTGGATAGATCAAAGGCATGCCCGGTGATCATGGCATCTACCGAAGGTGGCATGAACATCGAAGAAGTAGCTGAAGAACATCCCGAAAAAATTATTAAAGAATGGATTGATCCTGTTGTGGGATTGCAGCCTTTCCAGGCGCGCAAGATTGCCTTCGCTCTTAGGATGGGAAGGAAATGCATTCAAGGAAGGCGTGAAGTTTATCAACTCGCTGTATAACGCATACTTGGGCCTTGATGCCTCGATGTTTGAAATAAATCCTTTATTAAAGACATCCGATAATAGAATTTTGGCTGTCGATGCGAAAGTAAATCTGGATGATAATGCTTTGTACAGACACAAAGATCTGGCGGAACTGAGAGATATTACAGAAGAAGATCCATTGGAAGTTGAAGCTGGAAAAGCGGGATTAAACTATGTCAAGCTCGATGGCAACGTAGGATGTATGGTAAATGGAGCTGGCCTTGCAATGGCTACCATGGACATCATTAAACTTTCGGGTGGCGAACCTGCTAACTTCCTGGACGTTGGCGGTGGAGCGAATGCAGAAACAGTGGAAGCTGGTTTTAGGATTATTCTCAAAGATCCCAACGTGAAAGCAATACTCATCAATATTTTTGGCGGTATTGTACGGTGTGACCGTGTAGCCAATGGCGTTGTGGAGGCCTATAAAAAAATTGGTGATATCAAAGTGCCGATCATCGTGCGTCTGCAGGGAACAAACGCTGAAGAGGGTGCAAAAATTATTGAGCAGTCGGGATTAAAAGTATTCTCTGCAATTCTATTGAAAGATGCAGCGCAACGGGTAAAAGAAGTTTTAAAATAAACGACTTTTCAGTACCTTAAATTAACTATATTCACAAAAAACTATCGGCTCGTACAAGGATGAAGAAGCTTGCAATATTCGTTCTGATCGGATTCACGACGATCCCATTTGTAGGTTATTCTCAAAGCTTTTTCGCCATGCGCAGGGACCGTAATTTCCTTGTCAGTGTAGGGACGGGCACGGCGACATATAAAGGAGAAATGGTAAATCCCGGTGACTTTGGAAGGCTGCGACCAAACGTTGCCTTTGGCGCGGAGTACTATATGAACAGCCGCTTAAGTCTACGGGCGGAATTAACATATTTTCAATTAAGGGGTAGCGACAAGGATGCCGATGATGATCGGTGGGAAAGAAACCTTTCGTTTAAATCAGGAAATGTCGAGTTGAGCGTTATGGGTGCAATAAACCTGAGCCCCATGGGTATACGATTTTACCAGCGGTCCGCCTTAAATCTTCATGCGTTTGCGGGAATTGGTGTGTTGTATTTTAATCCAAAAGCCGAGCTGGACGGAAAGACCTACGCATTGCAGCCGCTGCAGACAGAGGGTAAAAACTACAGTCGCTTTCAGCCTGTAATTCCCGTTGGCCTTGGAGCACGGATAAGGTTGGATCCATTTTTTAATATTTTAGTTGAGGGAGGTTACCGTTTCACTTTTACCGACTATCTGGATGATGTCAGCATTCGTCGATATCCAGATGGCGCTACGCTAAAAAGCGACCTATCAAGACGATTATCCGACAGAAGACCAGAGATCGGCACACAGCCGGACAATCCAACGCAAGTTGGTGAGCGGGGAAATCCAAAAGAAAATGATGGTTACGTTATCTTGAACGTCACGCTTCAATACTATCTACCGAAGATGGTCTTTCAGAATTACAACAAATTGTATAACGTTAAGCGAAAAGGGTATTACAGAAAACCCAGGAAGAGCTGATCAATTTTACTGCTGAAGTAAAATCAATTTGGGCAACAGGGCAATTGATCGTTATATCAAGCCACAGTACCAATCTACTCCATTAAAATACTTTGAAATTTTTTTGACTCTCCTAGCGTCGTCGCCATTCCTTTTGAGACAGACAATAAAGGTTGAGAGTCGATATGGACAGGAAGTCTTAATTTTGCTTCGAATCTTTCCCGTAAGCCCCTGAGCATCGAGCTGCCTCCTGTAATATGAATTCCATTTTCATAAATATCAGCCGCAAGTTCCGGTGGACAGGTTTCTAACGTCTGCACTACGCTATGCTCAATCGCGGCTAATGGATTTCTCAAGGACAAAAGCAACCTCGCTATGGTTGATTTTCCGCACTACTGGAATACCCTCCACCATGTCTTTGCCTTTTACGATTAATGGCTCGGGCGTGTCTGGAAGCTTGTCCATCACTGCCCCCACTTTAATTTTTATTTGCTCCGCCGTTTTCAGGCCGATGGCGATATTGTAACTCCGGCGAAAATGGTCCTGAATTTCTTCATCAAATGAATCGCCGGCAACCTTAAGCGACTGGAAGGCAGCAATTCCTGAAAGGGAGATCACAACAATCTCAGTTATACCGCCGCCAATATCGATGATCATCTTTCCATCTGGTTCCCGGATGTTTAAACCGATTCCCAATGCAGCAGCAACGGGCTCATAAACCATGTACGTCCGCTTCGCGCTGAATTGATCAATCACATCGCTAAGCGCTCTTCGTTCTACTTCCGTGGTATTAAAAGGAATTCCTGAAATGATACAATCATATCCACTCATAAACGAGTGTGTGCCACACGCCTGCCCCACCATTTCGTGAATCATCACCTTGGCTGAATCGTAATCCGCAATAACCCCGCCCTTCAACGGCTTAACGGGCCTTAACTCCTGATGGTTTTTTTCAAACATGTTATAGGCCTTATCACCAATAGCCTTTACTTTCTGGTTACCCAGATCAAAGACGATGTAAGATGGCTGCGAAAAAAGTACACTTTCACGACTGCTTAAAACGGTGTTATTGTTTCCTAGATCAAGTGCTACGCTTTTGTTTTTGAAAAAATTAAAATTCATGCTTAGAGTATTGAGTGTTGAAGCCTGCCTACTGCAAGCCGGTTCCAGGTGTCGAAGTTTAGATCATTAAAAACTCCTCCACCGAAACCTATTCTTTTCTTATTTATAGTCAGGCTTTTGCCTAGCCGCCCGGATCAATCTTTGTTTGTGATTTATGTAAAAGTCGTAACTTCCCAAACTATAAGCAATCCTTAATATTCTATGTCCGACAGTTCCCAAAAATCGCGAAGAAATTTTATTAAAAAGGCACTAGGTAGCGCTATTATTACCGGTGTACCTTCTGGCATCATTGCACAGCCAGAACACTATATCGAAACGCTTGCAGCTCCAAAAAATTTCATGGCGAACGACCAGGTGAATATAGCGGTGGTCGGAATGGGTATAATGGGGTTTAGTAACGCGAGAACTTCAACACAAATCCCGGGGGTAAAATTGGTTGCGGCGTGTGATCTATACAGTGGCAGACTGGAACGATCCAAAGAAGTTTTTGGAAAGGACCTTTTTGTAACAAAAGACTACCGGGAAATACTTGAGCGAAAGGACATCGATGCCGTTATTGTTGCTACCTCCGATCATTGGCACGATCGTATTTCAATTGATGCCATGAACAAAGGGAAAGCATGTGTATTGTGAGAAGCCAATGGTTCATAAACTGGATGAAGGTGCAGCGGTTATTGAGACGCAAAAAAAGACGGGTAAGGTAATGCAAATCGGAAGTCAAGGGGTAAGTTCTATCGTGACTGAGAAAGCCAGGGAAATTTATGAATCAGGGGTTATTGGCGAACTGGTGCTAGTCGAGACCTGGAACGACCGGCAAGGCGGAAGCGGAGCCTGGCAATATTCAATCCCCACCGATGCCAATGCTGGAACAGTCGATTGGGATAAATTCTTAGGTGATGCGCCCAAAGTTGCCTATGATCCTGTGCGTTTTTTCAGGTGGAGAAATTATCAGGACTACGGAACGGGTATCGCTGGTGATCTTTTCGTTCACCTGTTTTCAGGATTACATACCGTGTTAAGCTCAAAAGGTCCCAACAGAGTTTATGCTACCGGAGGTTTAAGGTATTGGAAAGACGGGCGAGATGTTCCTGATATTATCACAGGGCTGTATGACTACCCAGCAACCGAAAAGCATCCAGCCTTTACGTTGCAGATGCGGGTTAATTTTGTCGATGGAGGTGGTGGAGGTCAACGGTTACGCCTCGTGGGAAGCGATGGGGTAATAACCATCAGCTGGACCGATGTAAAGGTGACCGTCAATAAAACGTCCAAAGTGCCCGGATACGGCGGCTGGGATTCGTTCGATACTTTCACAGTAGCACAGCAAAAAGAATATGAAAAATGGTATAAGGCTCATTATCCTGCCGTCGCGCACGAAGGCCCGAAACCTGGCCCGGAATTCCGCGCTCCTGAAAATTATAATGCTGACCTGGCCCATCACACTAATTTTTATAAAGGTATTCGCGATAAAGCTCCCATTAAAGAAGATGCCTTATTCGGCATGCGTGCAGCAGGCCCTGCGTTAGCCAGCAACAAAAGTGTATTTGAGAAAAAAATTGTTGATTGGGATCCTGAGACGGCGACTGTTAAAGTTTAAAGTTTCTAGTTTGAAGTTCGAGTTTGAAGTTCGAGGTTCGAAGTTACTCCAGAATAAAGCTGTTAGCTGTGCGCTGTAAGCTGAATGCCAATATCGTTCACAACCTATCCTCGATGCAGTCACGTTGAAGTTCATACGCCCTGGCTTTCTGCTTTCCGCTTTTTGCTTTCAGCTAATGACTAATATTTCGTAAAAAAAACAAAAAATGGTTCTCAATCCTCTGGGCACCAGATAATTCTGACATGACAAAAGCCGCCCTGAAACCACTCAAAGTTTAACGTTTGGGGTTAAATGTTTAACCTTACGTAGACTGTGAGACCTATCATTACATACCTATGGCCGGAATTCTTAGAAACCATCAGAGTTGGGTTGAGTTTGGAGAAACAGCGTGATTATCGCAATATAGTCGTCGTCCAAGTTGTCATCATCGTATTTGGCCTTACCTTCACAGAATTCCTTCAAGGTGGTTCACGAACAGACGTTGCAAAAACCATTATCACAGTTTTCTCGCTATTTGGTGTCACCTATGCATTTCTTCTCTGGGATCTTTTGAAGAATTTCACAAAAAGTAAGTTGCTCATTCAATTATATTTTATCGTTCTGGTAGGCATTACGTTGACAGGCGCGTTGATTGAATTTCCTTACTACGCGTTACTGGAAGTTCCGAATCGTCAGCTTTACTTTTGGCCATTCATGGTCTATTATTTCCCATAGAGGTGACGGTGATTGCTTTCGCAATCCGCGATATTTTCTCAGGGGAGTTTCTTACCCCCGACAAACTGTGGGGTTCGGCCTGCATTTTTCTCATGACGGGCATTTCATTCGGTAGTTTGTACGACCTTATCTGCATTGTGAGGCCCGGAAGTTTGGGCAAAGAAATTGAATCCGGTTTGCCAAACTATGCCGAATGTGTTACCTATAGTTTGAGTATTTTAGGAGGAACAGACGGCGGGATATCCAAATGTAAGCAGGCTCATTCGGAACATCAGTGTTCTCGAAGCTGTATGGGCCAATTTATTCGTAGTTTTGATCATCGGTAAACTCATGGGATTACCGCGGCCTCGTAGGTCCGAATAGCAGCCACCAATCAGACTTTTAAGGTTAAGCGGTTCTGTTTGGGGCTTGTCACGAGGCAAATAAATCAACAACACAAACTCCAATAACCAACAAACTTTATGAACAACAGAAGACTGCTACCTTTTATTATTGTGGGCGTCATCGCTCTTTTTATTGTCATGGGAATTTCATCCAGTATTTTCTACACCGTTGACGCTACGGAACGCGCTGTTATCTTTTATAAGTTCGGCAGCGGACTAGACAAAGAAAACATCTTTCAACCCGGCTTTCACATGAAAGCGCCGTGGAATGACGTCATTATTTTCGAAGTTTCAGAAATAACCTCCGAAGAGAATATGGACATCAACGACAAGAATGGTTTGCCCATACACGTCGATGTTACAGTCAGATATTCCCCCTATAACGATAAGATCGGTCATCTCTATGAAAAATTCAGAACCGACTATGCTAGTCGTCTTGTTATACCAGAAGTAAGATCCATGACCCGGCAGGTATTGGCCCGATACACTGCAGAGGAAATCTATTCAACAAAAAGAGCTGAAGTAGAAAACACGGTGAAATCAGAAACTGAGAAAGTGCTGAACCTAAACTACGTCAATGCCAAAGCGGTGCTGATCCGTTCTATCAAACTGCCAGACCAGATCCGCACGGCTATTGAGAGCAAACTGCAACAACAACAAGAAGCACTCGCTTATCAATACCGGTTGGATAAAGAGAAAAGCGAAGCGGAAAGAAAAAGAATTGCCGCCGAAGGTGAGTCTCGGGCAAATAACATCATCAACAATAGCTTGACAAATAACTTTTGAAAATGAGAGGCATTGAAGCGACACTGGAACTGTCAAAATCGCCTAACTCAAAGGTTATTGTCATCGGATCAGGAGCAGATGGAATGCCGCTGATCCTGGGCAACAATTAAAAGACCTTTTTTTAGTGTAATTTTTCCCAGTCAACGATCTAGCCTGTATATTTAAAACCCCTGAAAAAGCTTAAACATGTCTAAAATGTCAAAAACTGCTGAACTGATTATTGACGGAAAGTCGTATGCATTGCCACTTGTTGTAGGAAGTGAGAACGAAGTGGCTATTGATATTAGTGAGCTGATGGAAAAGACCGGAGCCATTACATTAGATCTTGGTTATAAGAATACAGGCGCAACCAAAAGCGCTATTACCTTCCTGGATGGCGACAAAGGAATACTTCCGCTACCGTGGATATTCCATCGAAGAGCTTGCTGAAAAATCGAACTTTCTTGAAGTAGCCCACCTGCTGATTTTCGGTGAGCTTCCCAACAAAAAGCAATACGACAAATTCAGCTCACGATATCAAGACACACACCCTCGTTCACGAAGACATCAAAAAGATTCTCGATGGCTTTCCATCCACCGCCCATCCGATGGGCGTACTGGCTTCCCTGTTTTGTTCTCAGACAGCATTTTACCCGGAATCCTTAGATCCAAATCGCTCTAGCGAAGGAGTATACCTAAGCATCGTCAGATCGATGGCCAAGATGCCAACTTTTGCTGCCTGGGCATATAAAAATGCGGTGGGCCATCCCGTTAACTATCCGGACAACAAACTGGACTATTGTGCACGTTTCCTGAAAATGGTGTTTGCGCTTCCGGCAGAAGAATATGAAGTGGATCCTGTCATTGTTGATGCGCTGGACAAGCTGCTTGATCCTCCACGCCGACCATGAGCAAAACTGTTCTACTTCAACGGTGAGAATTGTGGGATCGTCAAAAGCGAGTATTTATTCTTCCATTTCCGCCGGTATCAATGCGCTGTGGGGACCGCTTCATGGTGGCGCAAACCAGGAAGTGATCGTGATGCTGGAAAACATCAGGAAAGATGGCGGCGATACCGAAAAATGGATTAACAAAGCAAAGGATAAGAACAGCGGCTTCCGCCTGATGGGATTTGGCCACCGAGTTTATAAGAATTTTGATCCCCGCGCAAAGATCATCAAGAAGGCTGCGGACGATGTGCTCAAGAAACTTGGTGTAAATGATCCTGTTCTGGAGATCGCCCAAAAGCTGGAAGAAGCTGCGTTAAAGGATCCTTACTTTGTTGAACGAAAGCTTTATCCGAATGTTGATTTCTATTCGGGAATCATCTATCGTGCCCTAGGCATACCGGTAGAAATGTTCACGGTAATGTTTGCAATGGGCCGACTTCCCGGATGGATTGCCCAATGGAAAGAAATGCGCGAAAACAAAGAGCCTATCGGCCGACCACGGCAGGTTTACACGGGCGCAACGCATCAGGCCGTACGTTGAAATGACCAAAAGAGTTAGTGAGGTTCGAGGTTCGAGGTTGTCGAGCTTGCATCCTAACATGCAACACTGAAACTTCAAACGTGGAACTTCGAACTTCAAACTTCGAAACTTCAAACTAAATGACAAAGCATTTGAAAATGCTGTAGCCCGCTCCAAGGAGTTTACAAAACGTCCTACCAATGAAGAGTTGCTGCAGCTGTATGCCTTTACAAGCAGGCAACTGAAGGAGATGTCAGCGGTGAACGCCCGGGCGGTTTTGATTTTAAGGCATCGCCAAATACGATGCATGGGAGGAATTGAAAGGAAAATCAAAGGAGCAGGCCGATGCAGGAATACATTCCATTGGTCGATAACCTCCAGCAACAATACCGCTAGATGCGTGAATCTTTTTTATCAGCCACTGCTATACTCAAGGTATTTTATCACCTCGACCCTGATGAATCAAGACATTGGTCAAAGTTCTCCGAAAAAAGACGGCGATCGAATTACATCACCGATGGCAAAGGATTTTTATATGAGGCATGATCACCAACGCCGATCCCCATCAATGCACTTTCGAAATCAACAAAAAAATTCAGGAACCGGCCGAAAATTTCACAATTCATATCGCCATCTCCCCTACCAAAAATGCGGACCGCATTGAATGGTTTGTAGAAAAAGCAGTGGAACTTGGAGTCGATGAGATCACGCTCATGGAATGTGACCATACAGAACGGCAGCATATTAAAAATGACCGACTGGAAAAGATGGCCATCAGTGCCATGAAACAATCGTTAAAAGCGACGCTTCCGACCATTCATCCATTGACCAGTTTTCGAAATCTAACGTCAGCGATACCAAGGCCGCAGAAAAATATATTGCCCATGTTGACATGCAAAATCCAAACCATCTTAAAAATCTGGTTAGCCCAGGATCCATCATATCTGGTTCTTCATTGGTCCTGAAGGAGATTTTTCCGAGGAAGAGCTAACTTTGGCAGAGATCAGGGATTCAAAAAAATAAGCCTTGGACCTTCAAGCCGTCTGAGAACGGAAACTGCAGGACTAGCGGCTTGCCATATTCTGAATTTGGCAAACACACCTTGATGCTTTACATTGTACTCGTAACACGACCAGCATGGTTTTAAATTACATCTGGGTTTCTTTTTTTCTCATTGCCTTCGTTGTAGCCCTCGTCAAGTTAATTGTCTTCAATGACACCACGGTTTTTCCGGCCATGCTTCAATCGACGTTTGACATGGCGAAGACCGGTTTTGAAATTTCGATCGGACTAGCAGGTGTAATGTCATTGTGGTTAGGACTGATGAAGATCGGAGAAAAAGGTGGAATGGTCCCATTGTTATCGCGCGTTGTCGGACCATTTTTTTCCAGATTGTTTCCGGAGATACCCAAAAATCATCCTGCGACGGGCTCGATCATCATGAACTTCAGCGCGAACATTCTTGGACTGGACAATGCAGCTACTCCCCTGGGATTGAAGGCAATGAATGAATTGCAGGAAATCAATCCGGATAAGGAAACAGCATCCAATGCGCAGATCATGTTCCTGGTCCTCAATGCATCGGGACTTACCATGATTCCAATTTCTATTATGGCAGACCGGGCGATGCTTGGATTCGACTAATCCGACGAGCATTTTTATTCCAACGTTGATCGCTACTTTTTGCTCTACATTTGTGGGGTTGCTTTACGTATGTATCCGGCAAAAGATTAATTTGTTTGATCGCGTTATACTTGCATACATTATCGGAATGCTGATGTTCATCGTCGGAATGGTATATTATTTTTCCGGTCTGACACCAGAACAAATACAATCACAATCATCTCTCTTTACAGGCATTATAATTTTTTCAATTATCGTTTCATTTATTGCGCTGGGACTAAGAGAAAGATTCCTGTATTCGAAACTTTTATCGAAGGTGCAAAGGAAGGTTTTGCGACCTCCATTAAAATCATTCCTTTCCTCGTTGGCATCCTGGTCGGTA
>CAVTZI010000035.1:0-121116 GCA_963739105.1 uncultured Bacteroidota bacterium
ACTTTCTTTGATTTGATATACAACTTTGCAGACTTTACTTTCTTTTTGGTCTGTTTCGTAATTTCATTTTTCATAAGTATTGAAAACCTGGTCGCCAGTCTGTCAATTGCTTTTTTTGTTTTCTTATTCAGATCGATTTGAAGTTGATCGGCGATGTCATTAAGTGAATCCTTCGTTGTGTTTAGAATCACCTTCTTCGTTATTTTGTTCATAGCAATTTAAGCTTGCGCAAAACTATCGCTTCTGGACTAAATTTTTTCGGTAATAACAAAAACTTCATGAGTATTTCATTTTTAAATTTTATTAGTCCTAAACTGCCCTTAATTTCGTTGGAAACAATTTGTTGTGAAGCGCCTTAGATTTTTAATCCTCACGTTACTGCTACTAGCCACAAGTCTTGGGCTGGCACAAAAACAACTGGTAATGCTTAGCGGGGAGAAAGTAATTTTACGGTTAAACCCCGGTGACGAATTCATCATTTCTTTAAAAGGAGACAAACGAAAAATAAATAGCTATATCAACAATCTTTTTGACACAGCTGTGATGGTGCACAAGACACTCATTCCATTCCACAAAATCGACAAGGTCTATTTTAAACATTCAGCATTTGTCAACCGGTTTGGGAATTGGCTAGTAGTGGGAGGGGTAGCCTATTTTCTTATTGACCAGTTCAACACCGTGATAGTGCAGGGAGACAAAGCGTCATTGGACGAAGATGTGACCACCGTTTCTGCGACTATGGTTGCTGTAGGACTTCCGATGATGTTAATCAAAAAAAGGTATCAACGGGTTGGTCGAAAGTACAGGCTGATGGTGGTAGAGGAAGGATCGCCATTTTATGTGGCTCCTCTCCGGGGTCTGGAGACAGAGCCGTAAGCTCACAATTTGTAGCTAAGTCCAACGATAAGACCTCGCAGATTATTCCGATCAAAAAGCAGCTTAAAATCAGATATTTCTTCAATTCGAATATATTTGCACCTTGAATATAAAAAGAATAAAACATTCATGACAACTGATCAATTGAAAGATTTAAAGGCTCGTGTTAGCGCCTTGAGGGGGTATCTTTGACTACGACCGTAAGAGCCTTGAAATAAAAGACGAAGAATTAATCACACACCAGGCTGATTTTTGGAATAAACCGAAGGAAGCCGAAGTCATCCTGAAGAACATCCGCACCAAGAAGGTATGGACAGATGCCTTTGACAAGGTCTCTAAACTCATGGATGACCTGGATGTACTAAATGAATTTCATGAGGCCGGAGACGTTGGGGAGGAAGAGCTGGATCGCGAATTTGAGAAGGCAGCTACAGCCGTAGAAGAACTGGAATTCAAGAAAATGCTGAGCAAAGAAGAAGATCAGCTCAGCGCGGTGATAGAAATTAACCCTGGGGCTGGTGGAACCGAAAGTCAGGATTGGGCTGAAATGCTTAACCGCATGTACATCATGTGGGGAGAGAAGAGCGGTTATAAGGTAGCGCAGATTGACTATCAATCGGGTGATGTAGCCGGCATTAAATCAGCGACGTTGGAGTTGGAGGGACCCTTCGCCTACGGCAAACTGAAATCTGAAATCGGGGTTCATCGGCTGGTTCGGATTTCTCCTTTTGATTCGAATCAACGTCGGCATACTTCTTTTGCTTCTGTCTTTGTCTACCCGAAGGTCGACGACTCCATCGAGATCGAGATCAATCCAGCGGATATAGAGATCCAGACTTCGAGATCAGGTGGCGCTGGTGGACAAAATGTAAATAAAGTGGAGACCAAAGTGCAACTGACACACAAGCCAACCGGCATTGTTATCGTCTGCCAGGTTGAGCGATCGCAGCACGCTAACCGTGAACGCGCGATGCAGATGCTGAAATCAAAATTGTATCAGGTCGAAATCGAAAAGCGAAACGTCGAACGAGATAAAGTGGAAGCCGGTAAGATGAAGATTGATTTTGGGTCGCAGATCCGAAATTACGTTCTTCATCCATACAAATTGGTAAAGGATGCGCGAACCAGTGTAGAGCGTCATGATGCGCAGACTGTTTTGGATGGAGACCTGGATGATTTTATAAAAGCTTATTTGTTGGGTGCGCAAGAACAAACTCAAAATTAGTTTCGAGTTTCTGGTTTCTAGTTTGAGGATGTTTGAAGTTCGAGGTTCGAAGTTTCCGCGGTAATAAAGCTGTCGGCTGTGTGCTGTCCGCTGACTGCCAAAATGAAAGCGAGATATTCTCGATGCAGTCACGTTGAAGTTCGTACGTCCTAGCTTTTGCCTTCAGCTTTTTGCTTTTAGCTACTAATTAATTCGTATTTCGTAGTTTAAAATTCCTGATCGATCACAACAAAAGTTTACAACACGCAATTCTGGCTTCTTTGCATAAGCTCACTGCTTTTTTTTGCAAGCTTTAACATGCTGATACCAGACTTGCCCGCATACCTTACAAGCTTAGGCGGCGCGCAGTATAAGGGATTTATTATATCCTTGTTTACCATCACTGCAATGTGTTCACGGCCTTTTAGCGGCAAACTGGCGGATACCGTGGGAAGAGTACCCGTTATGATGGTGGGGTCGCTGGTCTGTTTTGTTTGTAGTCTGTTGTACCCGTTGCTCTCGTCGGTGGCTGGCCTTCTATTGTTGCGTTTGTTTCATGGGTTTTCCACAGGGTTTAAGCCGACCGGTCAGGCCGCATATTTATCGGACATTATTCCCGCGGAACGCCGAGGTGAAGCCATGGGGCTGCTGGGAACAGCAAGCTCTATCGGAATGGCGGGTGGCCCAGCCGTGGGTGGCTTGTTATCGAATCAATTTGGGCTTGATGTTATGTTTTATTGTTCTTCTGCTTTTGCCCTCATCTCAGCCGTTGATCCTTGCCGGTATAAAAGAAACTGTTCCTCAAAAACATCGATTTCATACTGGATTGTTAAAAGTAAACCGAGTCTGATTTATTTGAACCTCGTGTTATAGCGCCTTGTGTTGTCATGGTCTTTTTAGGATACTCCTACGGAACCGTTTTTACCCTCATACCGGACTTTGGCGAGTATGTAGGCATTCAAAACAAAGGATTGTTATTCACTTACATGACCATAGCCTCACTGGCAGTAAGATTGATCGGCGGGAAGGCATCTGATACTTATGGGAGAAAGCCCGTATTGCAAGTTTGTTCACTGATGGTGCTGTTTGCAATGATCGTTATTGCATCGGCCGAAACCCGACTTCACTTGATATTAGGTGTAGCTTTTTACGGTCTGGCACATGGCACCACTTCGCCAACATTACTTGCCTGGGCGACGGATTTGAGTGATCCAAAATTCAAAGGCAAAGGTGTCGCATCGGTATATATCTTTATGGAATTCGGGATTGGGTTTGGTGCCTTCGCCTCTGGTCTCATTTATGCGAATGATCCTTCCCGCTTTGGCCTTTCTTTTGGAATCTGCAGCGCCCTGGCAGGGATTGCCTTCGCCTATCTGCTGTTGAGCAGAACTCCTAACAGGATTGCATCATGAAAAAAATTTCATTGTACTTATTCGTCGTGGCAAGCCTGGGCGAAATCCTTTCCGAGATCATTGGACTACAATACCTTCACCAGGTTTGTAAACCGCTGATCATGATCACCCTTGGGATATACTACCTTTCGCATGCTGAATTTCGTTCAACCGCGGTCTGGCTGGCGATCTTTTTTTCCCTCGCTGGCGATGTGCTCCTCATGTTTGAAGCTGGGGACCCAAAATTTTTTATGATGGGACTCGCAGCCTTTTTAATAGCGCATATCTTTTACATCTTATCGTATCGTCAGCATCAGGACAAATCCCTGGAAAGATCTTTAAAGGGCATTCAAAAAATCCGATTCTCTTTTCCCATTGTCCTTGCCGGTACCGGGTTGATTGTTGTTCTTTATCCTTCATTGGGTTCATTAAAAATACCGGTAGTGGTGTACGCATTAGTGCTGATCGTAATGGTGCTCAATTCGGTATTCCGTTATGGACGTACCAGCAATGTGAGTTTCGGATTGGTTTTTTTGGGATCCATTTTATTTATGTTCTCCGATTCTGTGTTGGCAATCAATAAATTTTTCAAACCCGTTCCCGCCGCTGGATTTTGGATCATGAGCACCTATATCCTGGCCCAATTCCTCATTATTCACGGCTTGGTGAAGCACGTTAGTAACAGCAAGTAGTCATGAAAAAAAATCCTGAAGCATTTTTGTTTGATCTGAATGGCACCATGATAGACGATATGAAATATCATCTGGAGGTTTGGTTCGAGGTGATCACAAAAGATCTTGGGGCAAACCTGACCCGGGAAGAAGTAAGAAGTCAGATGTATGGCAAGAATGAGGAAGTGCTGATTCGCATTTTCGGTGAAAGCAGATTCAAGCAATTTAATTTTGAAGCGATCTCGCAAGCGAAGGAGGAACGATACCAGGAGATTTATAAGCCTCACCTGCAACTTTTGCCCGGCCTGCCTGATTTCCTTCAATCGACAAAAGAAAAAAAAATTAAAATGGCCATCGGTTCGGCGGCGCCGCCTTTCAACATTGATTTCGTTTTGGACAATTTAAAAATTCGTGATTATTTTCAGGCTGTTGTAAGTGGTGTTGATGTTGTTGAAAGTAAACCTCATCCTGAAGTCTTTCTAAAAGCAGCAAAAAGCTTAGGCGTCAAGCCCTCATCGTGTATTGTTTTTGAAGATGCTCCAAAGGGTGTTGAAGCCGCGGCCAATGCCGGAATCGAATGCGTTGTGGTAACGACGATGCACGACGCTAATGAATTTACCGCGTACAATAATGTCCGTCTATTTATTAAGGATTTCCTCGATCCCAGGCTTTCAACTCACTTGTTTATAGAGAGTTAGGAGTAATATGCCTTTGATGTGGAAGTTAAAATAATAATTGTTATATATACACTTATTAAAAATAAGCCTTATATTGGCATCCCATTCAATCGGTTGAAATAATCATTTTATGAAACCAGATCAACTAGTCATCGGTGTGGATTATGGAACGGACTCCGTCCGATCCATTTTGGTCAATGCAACAACAGGTATCGAGATCGCATCGTCGGTTTTCTATTATCCTCGTTGGCGTGATGGATTGTACTGCGATCCTTCGAAAAATCAGTTCCGGCAGCATCCTCAGGATTATATCGACGGACTGGAAACAACCATCAAAGATTGTTTGAAGCAGGCTGGGCGAAGCGGCGCGTAAAAGTGTCCGCGCGATTTCGGTCGATACTACGGGATCGACTCCGGTCGCTGTGGATAAAAATGGAATTCCGCTGTCATTGCAGCCAGAATTCGAAAGGAATCCGAATGCCATGTTCGTGTTATGGAAGGATCACACCGCCACAGATGAAGCCGCTGCAATTAATGAGCACGCCGACCAATTTGATATTGATTATTTGCAATTTGTGGGTGGCATTTATTCGTCCGAATGGTTTTGGGCGAAGCTCCTCCACGTATTGCGTCACGATGAGGCTGTGCGCAAGGCTTGCTACTCCTGGGTAGAGCATTGTGATTGGATACCCTTCTTATTAACTGGCGGGAAGGATGCCCAACAGATCAAACGGGGCGTGTGTTCCGCCGGCCATAAGGCTTTGTGGGCTGCGGAATTTGGCGGTCTTCCACCGGACGATTTTTTTGCTTCCCTCGATCCATTATTAAAAGGATTTACATCACGTCTTTTTCAGGACACCTACACCTCGGATAAGCCGGCGGGACGTCTGAGCGGCGAATGGTCGGAAAGACTTGGTTTATCAAGCGAAGTGATTGTCGGCATAGGTGCTTTTGATTGTCACATGGGTGCCGTAGGAGGACAGATTCAGCCCTACCACCTGAGCAAAGTGATGGGCACCAGTACCTGCGACATGATGGTGATTCCAAAGGCTGATATGAAAGATATTTTGGTGAAAGGGATTTGCGGACAGGTAGATGGCTCGATCATTCCCGGAATGATCGGACTGGAAGCCGGGCAATCAGCATTTGGCGATACGTATGCATGGTTTAAAAATACATTGGCGTGGCCGCTTAAAACTCTTATTGAGTTCATCAGCTCATATCAATGCTGATGTTGCAGCGAAGTTAAAGGAAGAAATGCTGGATAAACTTATTCCAGAACTTACGCGGCAAGCTTCAGCCCTTCCGTTGAATGATGATAATGAATTGGCAATTGATTGGCTGAATGGCCGCCGCACACCGGATGCAAATCAGCTTTTGAAGGGCGCAGTTACCGGTATAAGTCTTGGAAGCGATGCTCCTCATCTTTTTAAAGCGTGGGTTGAGGCTACTTGTTTTGGCGCGAAAGCCATCGTGGATCGCTTCAACAATGAAGGCGTACCAGTTAAAGGATTGATTGGACTAGGGGGCGTTGCGCGAAAGTCGCCATACATTATGCAAGTCATGGCGGACGTCATGAACATGCCAATTCGTATTCACAAATCAGAACAGACTTGTGCCTTGGGTGCTGCCATGTTTGGAGCGACCGCGGCTGGCCTATACGCGAAGGTTGAGGATGCGATGGATGCAATGGGCCAAGGCTTCGACCTGGACTATAAACCTAACGCTAAGGCCGCAGCAATTTATCGGAAGCGCTTTCAGAAGTATTTGGAAATTGGTAACGGGCTAGAACAGGTAACATTAGATAAATCAGATCCGGTGCTGACTGGTTTATAACGCCGGTAACAACTACAATATAACGTACAACCCCTGATGCCTAAATACGAACACATCCAGCAAGCAGCTTATGCAGCAAATATGCAATTGCCTAAACTGGGATTGGTGGTCTTTACCTTCGGAAATGTTAGTGCTGTTGATCGTTCCCTTGGCGTTTTCGCTATCAAACCCAGTGGTGTTCCCTATGACGATCTGTCACCGGAAAAAATGGTGATCGTGGATTTTGATGGAAAGACAGTAGCGGGAAATCTTCGCCCTTCCTCCGATACAAAAACCCACGCCGTGTTGTACAAACACTGGACATCCATTGGTGGTATTGTCCATACACATTCCACCTACGCAACGGCCTGGGCACAGGCTCAGCGGGATATTCCGATTTTCGGCACCACACATGCTGATCATAATACTGTTGATATACCCTGTGCACCTCCGATGAGCGATCAAATGATTGAGGGTGACTATGAGTACGAAACCGGTTTTCAGATCATGAATTGTTTGAAAGACAGAAATCTGAGTCATGAGGAGGTTGAAATGGTCATCGTGGGTAACCATGCACCGTTTACATGGGGCAAGACACCGGAAAAAGCTGTGTATAATAGCGCGGTGTTGGAAACCATCGCGCACATGGCATTCCTTACGGAACAAATTAATCCGAAGGCTCCACGCCTAAAGGATGCATTGATAAAAAAACACTATGAACGCAAACATGGACCTGACTCTTACTATGGTCAATGATAAGGTCCGAGATTCTGCGAACGTAAACACATAAACACTCACACACATAAACACTTTGAAAACCTAAACATCTGAATACTGTGAAAAGAATTTTAATTTTATTCTTGCTGCTTGGTTCCATAGTTGGTCAGGCACAGAAAGCGGACTACCCGATTCAAGTAGTTCCATTTACCAAGGTGAAGTTGAATGATGATTTTTGGTTGCCCCGAATCAAAATCAATCATACCGTGACGATTCCTGCATCCTTTGAACGGTGTGAGGAAACAGGACGCGTGAAAAATTTTGAAATGGCTGCTGCAAAAAGCGGTAAATTCTGTACCATTTTTCCTTTTGATGATACTGACATTTATAAGACGATAGAAGGGGCGTCGTTTTCCCTGAGCTTATATCCGGATAAAGCCCTTGAAGATTATATTGACTCGCTGATTGTCAAAATAAAAAATGCACAGGAGCCTGATGGATATCTATACACTGCCAGAACCATCAATCCCAACGAACCTCATTTATGGGCTGGTACAACAAGATGGGAAAAGGAACGGGAATTAAGTCATGAGTTGTATAACTCCGGTCATTTATTTGAGGCTGCTGCCGCACATTATCAGGCCACAGGAAAAAGAAATTTGCTGGATATCGCGCTGAAAAATGCTGATCTGGTATGCAGCACCTTCGGTCATAACAAAAAACATGTTGCGCCTGGCCATCAGGTTGTCGAAATGGGATTGGTGAAATTGTACCGCATCACCAACAAGAAGGAATATCTGGAAACAGCAAAATATTTTATTGAAGAACGTGGACATTTTAAGGGATATGATCCCAACAGCAAAGATCCCTGGAAGAGTGGGGCCTACTGGCAGGATCACAAGCCTGTAGTCGAACAATACGAAGCCGTAGGGCACGCAGTTCGCGCTGGATATTTGTACGCCGCAATGGCCGACGTGGCCGCGCTGACTGACGACAAGGACTTTCTGAGAGCCATTGACTCCATTTGGAATAATGTTGTGAGCAAAAAAATTTATGTCCAGGGTGGCGTAGGAGCGATTGGTGACGGCGAGCGCTTTGGCGATAACTATCAATTACCGAACAGGACGGCCTACAATGAAACGTGCGCAGCGATTGCTAATGTTTATTGGAATCATCGGATGTTCTTGCTTCACGGTGATTCAAAGTATATCGATATTCTGGAAAAATCACTTTACAATGGTCTTATATCCGGCGTTGGAATGGATGGAAAGTCTTTCTTCTATACCAATGCCATGGAAATAAAAAATGGAATGCCGCATAAGGATATGGAGGCAAGCCGTTCGGGATGGTTCCCATGTTCCTGCTGCCCCACGAATGTGACAAGACTTATTCCCTCAATTCCAGGCTATATGTATGCGCAAAAGGATAACAATTTATACGTGAATCTTTTTGCCACCAGCAGCACCATGATCGAGGTAAATAAGAAAACCATCCAACTCACACAGCAAAATAACTATCCGTGGGATGGCAACTTGGTGTTTAATGTAACACCAAAATCACCCGTGGAGCTGAACTTATTGATCCGTATTCCAGGCTGGGCGCAGAACAAAGCAATGCCTTCTTCGCTCTACAAATTTGAAACAAATTCGGCAGCAAAGACAACCATCACGATCAACGGCAAACCTGTCGACTACAAAATTGAAAATGGATATGCCGTGTTGAGCAAAACCTGGAAAAAAGGAGATGTTATTGCCGTGAATTTGCCAATGGAGGTTCGCAAAGTTGTGGCTGATCCTCACGTCGCAGATGATTTAGGAAAAGTGGCCTTACAACGGGGTCCCCTGATTTATTGTGCTGAGTGGGCCGATAATAATGGAATGGCGACAGATTTTATTCTGCCGGAGAATGTTCAGTTTTCCACCGAATTCAGGAAGGATTTACTAAATGGCGTGACGGTCATGAAAAGCGAGGCTATTGCTGTGGTAATAGACGATACTGGCCTTAAGGTCACGACCGTTCCACGACCCTTTACAGCCATTCCATATTACGCCTGGGCACACCGTGGAAAGGGCGAGATGATGATCTGGTTTCCTAAAAAAGTTACAAACGTCGACCTGATATCACGATAGAACTGTATCAATAATTAATAAATAAAATGATCAACCTCAAAACTTTGGAAGTGTGGTTTGTAACCGGTAGCCAAAATTTATACGGTGAAGAAACGCTGAAACAAGTTGCTACGCACTCCCAACAAATTGTGAAAGAACTGGATGCTTCTCCATTGATTCCACTTCATGTTATTTTCAAACCGGTATTAAAGAACCCTGAAGAAATATTTTCATTGTGCCAGGAAGCAAATACTTCCAAAAACTGTATTGGTATCATTGCGTGGATGCATACGTTCTCGCCTGCGAAGATGTGGATTGGCGGGCTGAAGATTCTCAACAAGCCGATGCTGCATCTGCACACACAATTTAACCGTGATATTCCATGGAGCACCATCGATATGGATTTCATGAACCTGAATCAAAGCGCGCATGGTGATCGGGAGTTTGGTTTTATTATGTCCCGCATGCGCTTAAACCGGAAAGTTGTCGTAGGACATTGGCAGGATAAAAATGTGCAACAACGGATACAGACCTGGATGCGTGCAGCCAGCGGGTGGCATGACTGGCAAAATGCCCGGTTTTGCCGATTCGGTGATAACATGAGACAGGTCGCCGTAACGGAGGGCGACAAAGTTGAAGCAGAAATTAAGTTTGGATACTCGGTAAACGGATATGGGGTCGGTGATCTTGCGAAAGTAATCAACGAAGTTTCCGACGCGGAGGTAACTAAACTTGCTGCCGTATATGAAGAACAGTATACCGTTGTTGCGCCGTTGAGAAAGGGAGGTGAAAGGCACCAGGCACTCCGTGATGCTGCTAAGATTGAATCCGGTCTCCGAAATTTTTTGACGAATGGAAACTTTAAAGGATTCACCGATACATTTGAGGATCTCCATGGACTGGTTCAGTTACCTGGGATAGCGGCTCAACGGCTTATGGCTGATGGTTATGGCTTCGGCGGCGAGGGCGATTGGAAAACTGCAGCGCTGGTGCGTGCCATGAAGGTAATGGGCAGCGGACTAAAGGGTGGAAATTCCTTCATGGAAGACTACACCTATCACTTTGATCCTTCAAATCCAATGGTTCTTGGAGCGCACATGCTCGAGATTTGTGAATCCATTGCTGATGGCAAACCTTCTTGCGAGATTCATCCATTAGGAATAGGGGGCAAAGCAGATCCAGTCCGGTTGGTATTTAATAGTGCAGCTGGCCCCGGGTTGAACGCGTCCATCGTTGATATGGGAAACCGGTTCAGACTGTTGGTGAATGAAGTTGAAGCCGTAGCTCCCCAACATGATCTTCCTAAACTCCCGGTTGCCAGGGTTTTGTGGAAACCTTATCCCGATATGCACACAGGCTGCGCGGCCTGGTTGTATGCCGGGGGTGCTCATCATACCTGTTACAGTCAAAATCTTTCATCCGAGCACCTCGAAGATTTTGCAGAAATGGTTGGGATCGAATATGTTCGCATAGGAAAAAATACCGATCTATATAATTTCAAGAATGAGCTGAGATGGAATGAGATCTATTACCGGTGATGCTTTCTCTGCGAACTGAATAAAAAACGAATCTCAACTACCTAAATAAAATCAACCTATGGGCTTACTACAAACTTTGGACTGGATCGTAATTGCTGCATATTTCGGTATACTGATGGCCGTTGCATGGTGGGTAGTGAAGAAACAAAAAAATGATGCTGCCGATTATTTCCTGGCTGGTCGTAATCTAAGCTGGTGGATTATAGGTGCCTCGATTTTTGCATCAAATATCGGTTCAGAACATATTGTAGGTCTTGCAGGTTCAGGTGCGAAGGATGGAGTAGCATTGGCACATTATGAATTCCACGCATGGTGTCTTTTAGTCCTGGCGTGGGTTTTCGTTCCTTTTTACGCGCGATCTCTTGTGTTTACAATGCCTGAATTTCTTGAAAAACGGTTTTCAACTTCTTCACGGTACGTTCTGTCAATAGTATCTATTCTAACTTTTATTGTTTCAAAAATAGCTGTCGGAATTTTCGCAGGAGGAGTTGTTTTCGGTACGCTGCTGCCAGAGCTTCAGATAACAATCGGTAGTGTAGTGATCGATAGTTTTTGGATTGGTTCGGTGTTGGTGATTTTGCTTACCGGACTCTATACAATGCTTGGAGGTATGCGGGCAGTGGCGTATAACGATGCCATTCAAGTAGTGATCCTGATTACGGGATCAGCCATGTTAACTTTTTATGGATTGGACACGCTAGGAGGATGGAACGAACTGAGGGAGATTTGTGGTTCGGAAATGTTTAATCTGTGGAAGCCACTTACTCCGATGGAGTTGAAAGTACCTGGGCTCCTGTTCTTGAAACAAATGCTGCAGGACAACTGGTAAAACAAGCGTGGTATTTCAATGGCGAATTCCCATGGCTGGGTATGGCGATTTGCGCACCTGTTATTGGGCTCTGGTACTGGTGTACCGATCAATACATTGTACAACGCGCGCTTGGCGCGCCGAATGAACAAGTTGCCCGTAGAGGTAGCATCTTTGCTGCTGTGCTCAAGTTATTTCCTGTTTACCTTTTTATTATTCCAGGTCTGATTTGTTTTGCGCTTGCAAAAAGCGGGAAAGTTCCCGGTCTTGAAATCGTGTATGATCCTGCTACCGGAAAGGCTACTTCTCATGCGCAAGCTGCTTTCCCGTTATTGGTTCAGTATCTCTTGCCAACCGGTCTGAGAGGTATTGTTGTCGCGGGATTGCTTTCTGCATTAATGGGATCTCTTGCGGGAGTTTTTAATGCCTGCTCTACTTTGTTCACAATTGATATTTATGAAAAACTGCGGCCCAAAGCGAGTCAATCCGAAATTGTTCGGTAGGTCGCATTGCAACGGTCGTGATGGTGCTCATTGCTATGGCCTGGATCCCAGTCGTAAAAGGTCGCAACTGGTTTATACAATTATTTACAAGCGGTCCAGGGATATCTTGCGCCTCCGATTTTTGTGGTATTCTTCTTTGGCGTTTTTTGGAAACGGCTCAATGCGCAGGGTTGTCTTTGGGCAATGATCGTAGGTTTCGCTGTGGGTGTGTTTCGAATGTTAGCAGATACTCCAATTACACTCGGCTGGATTAAAAGCTATGAGGAAGGTTCATTCTTGTGGATTGTTAGTAACATAAACTTTCAGTACTTCAGCATCCTCATCACGATCATTTCCGCTATCGTGATGATAGTTGTTAGCTATTTGGGTGCAGCGCCGGAATATGCGGAAATTAAAAATATGACTTTCGCCACGCGAACAGACGATCACCGTGAAGAGTCACACGCGAGCTGGGATTGGCGCGATATTGCTGCATCTATTCTTGTGTTAACGTTTATCATAGGAGGCTACCTGTATTTCACGGGCTAAATATTTTAATACCGGCCTAACAGGATTTCTGTTTGGTAAACTTTTCTTTTATTTATATGATATACCTAGTTTTCTCCCCGTGGAAATAAATAAGTACAAAAGTCAAGACAGAATACTCGTAGCCGTCGACTGCATCATTTTTGGATTTGACGGAAAACAACTTCAAGCGTTATTGATCAAACGTGGCTTCGAACCCGAAATGGGCAAGTGGTCGCTCATGGGGGGATTTACCAATCACAATGAAAGCACGGATGAAGCGGCAGTACGCGTGTTGAACCAACTCACGGGGATGAACAACATCTATATGGAACAGCTTTACTGTTTTAGTGATGTGAACCGTGATCCGGCAGGGCGGGTAATTTCTATCGCCTACTTTGCTTTAATTAACATTGCAGACTATAACGAACAAATGCAGTTCGAACACGAAGCGCGTTGGTTCCCGCTTAATAAAATCCCAGACCTCATATTTGACCACTTGGAAATGGTAGCGAAAGCGAAAGATCGACTTCAACAGAAAGTGGCAAACCATCCGATTGGATTTGAATTGTTACCTGAAAAATTTACGCTCCCCCAATTACAAAATTTGTACGAAGCGGTCTACGAAAGCCCACTCGACAAAAGAAATTTCACCCGGAAAATCTTAGCGCTTGGAATATTAAATCGCCTGGATGAAAAGAACAAAGCCACCTCACGGAAAGGAGCCTTTTATTACGTATTTGATAAAAAGAAGTACAGTAAGCTTAGCGAGGTAGGGGTGAAATTCATATAAGCTCGCAATAGCGTCTGAGTTGTCCCCGGCCACCTTCAATCGATTGAAAATAATCTCTAAAGTAACGTGTTTTTTTGACACTTATTATTATCTTGGACCATTCTTCACGGAGTGATGGAAGTGAGATAAAGGTTAAAATTCCACCATTATCGATTGTTTTAGAGGTGAAGTAATTTCAAGCGTACGAATAGATGATCTGGCTAAAATGGGTAAAGGTGATGTCGGCGCAATTGATTTTCTTGCTGCTGATCTTCTCATGTTCTGACGATCCAGAGGAAGATGTACCATCAAATCCCACACCGCCGGCGCCGATTCCATTTAACATCGATGACATCACGGACACGTATCCTACGCTTACTTCCTTTGATCAACGTGCGAAATGGGGACCTTACAATACACATGATCCTTCAATAATAAAGGACGGCGATTATTACTATTGTTACAGTACGGATGCGGCTTACGGAATAACGGTTCCTCCAGGAATTCAGATTCGGAGATCGAAAGATTTAGTGGAGTGGGAATTCTTAGGATTTGCTTTTGATGCACTTCCCAAACAAGGTGCCGACTATATAAAGGCAAATAATGCAACACCCTTTAATTCGCTGTGGGCCCCGTACGTGTTAAAAGTGGGAAGCGAGTTTAGACTATATTACTCACTATCGTCGGCCAAGCCGAGAGTTAGCGCTATCGGATTGGCGACGGCTACGAATCCACGGGGACCGTGGACAGAAAAAGGACTAGTAGTTACCTCAAAAGATGACAACACAGTGCAAACTAACGCGATCGATCCGTCGGTGATCATAACATCCGCTGGCGACCACTGGATGTATTATGGCTCCGCCTGGGATGGCATTTATATCTTAAAGTTGAATGCCGCGACTGGACTGGCTGCATTACCAGGCGATAAGGGTTCCCGCATTGCTCAACGAGGATTTACGGGCAATACAATCAATGGAAACATTGAAGGGCCGGAAATCATTTACAATCCGCAATTGGAGAAATATTTTCTTTTTATCGCCTATGATTGGCTTGAAACAAAATACAACGTTAGGGTTGGGCGTTCAGATTCCCCGGAAGGCCCCTTCCTTGACTTCAATGGAAAAAATCTTAACGAAGCAGAAGACCATATTCCCATGATTCTTGCTCCTTACAAATTTTTGAACCATGGAGGCTGGCAAGGAACCTCTCACCCCGCCGTGTTTCAAACCGATGGTCAATATTATTTAGCCCATCAGGGAAGGCCAGGTGTCGATAAATATTTTATGGTGCTTCATATTCGTAAAATGTTTTGGACCGACGAGGGCTGGCCGATCGTTTCACCCCAACGATTTGCTGGAACTGAACAAACGCCTGTGACTAAAACGGAAATTGAAGGAACGTGGGAAAAAATCAAATTGGAATACACCGTTATCCCGGGATTTGCCAATGAACAAGTCACTCCGGACTTTCAGGTTGCCGTGAATTTAATATTGAATTCCAATGGCACCTTTGACGGAGATGCCAACAACCTGTGGTCGTATAACGCTCCATGGCTGGAACTAAATTTCAGTAACGGTTCACACGAAAAAGTATTTGTCGAACGTGGAAGAGATTGGGAGAATAAGAAAGCCTGCTTGATCTTCACTGGTTTAAATGAAAAAGGCATGGCGGTATGGGGAAAAAAATAACCTTATTATAAACAATAACATATGCGATTTAAACAACTAATTACCGTGGTGATTGTATTGCTGGTGTCGGCAGAACTTTCGGCGCAATCCACAAAACTTACCGTTCAGGTTGACAAACCTATTGCCGAAATTCAACCGACGATGTGGGGAATATTTTTTGAAGATATCAACTTTGGCGCGGATGGTGGCTTGTATGCAGAGTTGGTAAAGAACCGTTCGTTTGAATTCGCTCACCCGTTGATGGGATGGACTGAGCAAAAATATGACAGGTTTTCGTTGAATAAGGAATCTGGTTTTGCTTCGATTTTTAATCATAGCGACGACGAAGCGTCGGGTGCTCGCTTTGCCCGGGTAACAGCCAATGCGGATAAGGGCTATGGATTGACGAATGAAGGCTTTCGTGGCATGGGGATTAAGAAAGATATGCAGTATAATTTTTCCCTGTGGGCACGTCAACACGAGGGGAACACCAGCCTTCGCGTTGAATTGGTTGATGAAAAAGGAACTGTTATTGGAGGAACAACGGTAAGTCCAACAGGAAATCAGTGGAAGGAATACACTGCCAGTTTTAAGGCGACGGCGACTGCAGCCAAAAGGCAAATTAAATGTCTGGTTTGACGGCAAAGGAGCAGTTGACGTCGATATGATTTCGTTATTTCCACAGGATACCTGGAAAGAACGGCCAAAAGGGCTGCGCGCTGATCTTGTTCAGTTACTGGCAGATATGAAGCCGGGTTTCTTACGGTTTCCAGGAGGTTGTATTGTGGAAGGACGTGACCTGGCCACGCGTTATCAATGGAAAAAAACTGTTGGAAAAATCGAGGACCGCGAACTGATTGTTAATCGTTGGAATACGGAATTTAATCATCGCCCTGCTCCCGATTATTTTCAAAGCTTTGGGCTGGGCTTCTTCGAATATTTTCAATTGTCTGAGGATATTGGCGCTGCGCCTTTGCCGATCTTAAGCTGTGGTATGGCGTGTCAGTTTAATACCGCTGAGTTAGTGCCGATGGATGAGCTCGATCCCTACATCCAGGATGCCTTGGATCTGATCGAGTTTGCTAACGGTCCGGTTACCTCTACGTGGGGAAAACTTCGCGCTGACATGGGTCATGCAGCGCCTTTTAATTTGAAATTTATTGGAGTGGGAAATGAACAGTGGGGACCGCACTACATTGATCGGTATAAAGTGTTCACAAAAGCCATCAAAGATAAATATCCGTCCATCGTTATTGTCTCAAGTGTTGGACCTTTTCCGGATGGTGAACTCTTTGATTACGCTGCGAAGGAACTTAAGGAACTCAACGCTGAGATTGTCGATGAACACTACTATCGTAACCCGGAATGGTTTTTAGAAAATTCCAATCGGTACGACAATTATGATCGAAAAGGTCCGAAGATTTTTGCGGGAGAGTACGCGGCGCAAAGTGTTGCAACGGTGAGCCCGGATAACAAAAACAATTGGAAATGTGCAATGTCTGAGGCAGCCTTTATGACCGGCCTGGAAAGAAATGCGGATATGGTATACATGGCTTCTTATGCGCCGCTGTTCGCGCATGCAGAAGGATGGCAGTGGACGCCGGACTTGATTTGGTTCGATAATTTAAGATCGTATGGCACACCGAATTATTACGTGCAAAAATTATTCGCTAACAATAAGGGTACTCATGCTTTGTCAATTTTATCAGGTACGGAAAAACTGAACGGGAAAAATGGTCTGTACGCTTCTGCCGTTTGGGACAAAAACACCAAGGAGATTATTGTGAAGGTGGTTAATGCGTCGGATAAAGAGCAGACTACTGATATTCAACTCACCACAGGAAAAAAAATATCGTCGAATGGTGGAATGCTGATATTGAAAAGTGAAAATCTCGATGGCGTAAACTCGCTGGATAACCCAACACAAATCAGTCCGCAGGAACAACCAATCAAGTTGAAGGGGAAAAAATGCGACGATCGCTCTTCCTGCGCATTCGATGTCGGTGGTGAAAATTAAAACTTCGTAAAAAAAATAACAGCTTCCCGAAAAAATCAACTTCCCGAAAGTTTAGAACTTTCGGGAAGTTTGTAAATACTATTAACATGCAGTACCGAGTCATTTTATCGATAGCTTTTATTCACATCCTATCCTTCGGGCTGTCACAGGATATTCGCGTGCATGATCCGGTGATGATCCGTGAAAAGGGTGTCTATTATTTGTTTTGTACAGGGAGGGGTATTTCAGTATTCTCTTCTCCTGACATGATCAACTGGAAAAAAGGCAAGACTGTATTCGATGCTCCTCCTTCCTGGGCCGTTGAAACGATCCCGGGATTTAAAGGACATATCTGGGCACCCGATATTTCTTTTCATAACGGACAGTATTATCTCTATTATTCTGTGTCAGCGTTCGGGAAAAATACTTCGTGTATTGGCGTGGCGACTAACAAGACCCTTGACACGTTGTCATCGGATTATAAATGGACCGATCATGGAAAACTTATTCAATCTATACCTGGCCGTGATCTATGGAATGCGATTGATCCGAACCTTGCCTTTGATGATGAGCAAAAACCCTGGCTGACATTTGGTTCCTTCTGGAGTGGAATGAAGTTGGTCAAGCTCGACGCAAGCCTGACGAAAATTGCAGAACCACAGGAGTGGTACACCATCTCAAAACGTCCCCGTGATTTTAAGACAGATGATTACAGCGCCGGTGAAGGTCCTGTTGAAGCGCCGTTCATTTTTAAAAAGAATGGATACTATTACCTCTTTGTATCCTTTGATTATTGTTGCCGCGGCGTAAAAAGTAATTACAAAGTAGTCGTTGGGCGGAGTGCTAAAATTCAGGGACCTTATCTGGATAAAGACGGTGTAAGAATGGATCAGGGAGGAGGATCGCTTGTAATTGAAGGCAATAAAGATTGGGCGGGAGTAGGTCACAATTCAACCTACACTTTCGATGGAATTGACTACTTGGTCTTCCATGCTTACGATGCGAAAGACGAAGGGAAGCCGAAATTAAAAATTTCTAAAATCGAATGGGATAGCAACGGTTGGCCTGTTTGCAAACTGCCTTGATCGTCATTTGATTTCAACACAAATTCACCACAGAGCCACAAAGCCCACAGAGTTTCCACAAAGGTCATAGATCTCTGTGCAAACTTTGTGCTCTCGTGCCTCTGTGGTTAATTGCATTTCTAACTTACCTGGATGTTCAGACACGAACTGTACATGGCATAATTTCTTAGCGAAACTTAGCGTTCATCGCGTCTCCGCGGTAAAATGCATTTTAATACTCATACGACTTGACTTGTGGCATTGATTTCAAGAATACATTTAAAGTCTCAAGTTTGTCTTCTCTGCCATATACTTCATACAGTACCGTATAATCATTTTCATTTTTTATATCACGGGCTTTATGAAACTGAAGTTGAAGCTTCTTGATTTCCTTTTCCAGGACAGAGATAAACGTTTCATCTTCTTCAAAAGTAATCTTATAGGATCTGTGCTTGATGCAGACGAACGATTATCCGCTGAATATTTTCAAACAGCGATAACACAATAAGCACTACTACAGAACCAATCAAGGCAATAAAATATTCTCCTGCGCCAACCGCCATTCCCAAAGCAGCCGCAATCCAGATCGTTGTCGCCGTCGTAATACCATTGATGGTGAGCCCATCTTTAAAAATTACACCAGCGCCTAAAAAACCGATGCCCGTAATGATGGTTGAAGCAATCCTGTCAGGGGATGACGCACCTAAAGAAATGGAAATCTCAGTGAATATCGTCGAACCAAAACAAATCATAATCATCGTACGCAAGCCGGCGGCTTTGCTTCGATATTCGCGTTCTAGTCCAATGGCTGTTCCAATGACAAAAGAAATCAATAACTGTAGAGCGGTTTCGAAATGAATCTCCATGATCAATACGTTTGGTAATTAAACAAAATAAAAAAGCGAAGGATTTTTAATTCCTTCGCTTCTTATTGAAATTTAGTAAGGGCTTTACATTTTTCTCACATGGCCACTGCCTGCGGAATGGCTATTGACTTTGCTTGGATTTCCTTTGTAACGAACATTTCCGCTCCCGGTGATGTTAGCGTCCAACTCATTTTTTACATTGATTTCTACATCGCCTGATCCGGTAATCTGAACTTGACAACTATTGGTTTCCAGGTTGCCTGCTAATACCTTACCGGAGCCGCTGATTGATGCCCTAACGCGGGAAGCAGAACCACTGGCTTCAATTTTTCCTGAACCAGAAACGCCGAATTCAGCATCGGAAGACGCAATCAAAGACATCATTACTTTTCCAGATCCGCTAACGTCGCTGTCAAAGTCTTTACATTTTGCAGTCAATTCAATATTTCCCGAGCCGGATACATCGCTTTCCATATGGCCGGAAGCTTCCACGTCAACTTTCATGCTGCCCGATCCGCTTACATTCAACACGATGTCACCTGTTTTGATTTTTGTCTCGCCGATTAGGTCACCAGAACCTCCAACGCTCAATCCTTCTATATCCTTCACCGTAATGTAAACATTGACTTGGTCGTCGTTGCCCCAATTCCAGTTGTCATCTTCATTTTCAATTACCAGCCGACTGCCTTCAACATCAGTCTCGATCTCTTCTAAAATGTCTTTTTTGCCTTCGATTTCGACTTTTTGCGGACTTCCCTGACGCAGGTATAATTTGCCAGGCACGCGAAACGCAATTTTTGTAAACGTTCCTACGTTGCGAGTCTCTTTTGTCTGGGCCTGAACCAGCACCAACGGCGCACAACATAAGGATAGAAAGGATGGTGAGCTTCTTCATATTTTCTATAAGTTGATTGAATGTTTAGGATAGACTCTTGAAAAAAAATGGGGTTGCATAGTTTGTGTCTTTTATTTCTCGTTACTGCTTAATTTGACGCAAATAACACGATACCGGTTTCATGTCAGCATATTCATATTCCACGTTACAACATCCGGCAGAAGGGATTTACAAGGAGAAAGGAAGCAAATTTTTAGCGTTTGCCTATCCTGTGGATTCGGAAACAGCAATAAAAGAACGAATTGATCACCTGAAAAAGGAATATTTTGATGCCAGGCATCATTGTTTTGCCTGGATGCTCGGCCCGGACAAAAATCATTTTCGCGCTTTTGATGATGGTGAACCGAACCATTCGGCGGGTACTCCGATTC
The DNA here is from genome assembly GCA_963739105.1 of uncultured Bacteroidota bacterium. Classification (GTDB taxonomy): domain Bacteria; phylum Bacteroidota; class Bacteroidia; order Cytophagales; family Cyclobacteriaceae; genus Chryseolinea. The sequence goes on from CAVTZI010000035.1 coordinate 20,444, forward strand.
TCGGCCAAATCCGATCAAAAGGTATTACCAATGTTTTAATTGTTGTGGTGCGATATTTTGGTGGTGTCAAATTGGGCGTTGGTGGACTTATAAATGCCTACAAGACGGCGGCGGAAAATGCGCTGAATAACAGCTCCATTGTTGAAATTGAAATTTCTGAAAACGTAAACCTTCAATTTGACTACTTAATACTTTCCGATATTATGAAGCTTGTAAAAGATTTCGGATTGAAAATTCTTGAGCAAGACTTTAGTGAGGATGGAAATATGAAAATCAGCGTTCCCATCAGACAAAAAGAAAAATTTATGGACAAACTTACTTTACTCCGGGCGTTGGGTAAAAAAATTATGTGGAAAGTAGATGGCCAACTTTCATAATCATTCTCGATTAAACAATTAACTTGCGCGCTTATGGCCAATAAGAACGCAGCATTAGGTTTCATCTTTGTCACTTTATTGATTGATGTTATCGGGTTCGGAATCATTATTCCCGTTGTGCCGAATCTAATCAGCGAACTTGGGCACGTAAGCATTCCGGAAGCCGCTTCTTATGGCGGTTGGCTAATTGCAGCTTTTTCATTGATGCAATTTGTCTTTTCACCGGTCTTAGGAAACCTTAGTGATCAGTATGGACGCAGACCGGTCTTATTGATTTCTTTGTTCGGTTTTGGCGTTGATTATTTGCTAACCGCCTTCGCTCCAACAATCGCCTGGCTATTTGCAGGTCGGATAATCGCAGGAATAATGGGTGCTAGTTTTACTACAGCTTCGGCGTATATAGCTGACGTCAGCACGCCTGAAAAGAGGGCTCAAAATTTCGGAATGATTGGTGCGGCTTTTGGGCTTGGGTTCATCATTGGGCCGGCGCTTGGAGGTGTAATTGCAAACTACGGTCTGCGTGCGCCTTTTATTGCAGCCGCTATTCTAACATTCATCAATTGGTTATATGGATATTTTGTAGTGCCCGAATCGCTGAAGCTTGAGAATAGAAGAAAATTTGAGTGGAAACGCGCTAACCCATTGGGCTCCCTGAAATTCTTTTTACGTTACAAAGTAATACTCGGACTTGTAGCTTCTATCGTGCTCATTTACGTTGCGGGCCATGCAGTTCAAAGTACATGGTCATACTACACAATCGAGAAGTATCACTGGGATGAAGCCATGGTGGGTTATTCGCTTGCGTTTGTAGGCTTGATGGTGGCCTTCGTTCAAGGCTGGCTCATTCGTTTTATTATTCCTAAGTTAGGACAAGAGCGTAGTGTATACGTTGGATTGACATTATATGCAATTGGTTTTTTATTGTTCGGTATTGCTACCCAAGGCTGGATGATGTTCGCATTCCTGATTCCATATTGTTTGGGCGGAATTGCGGGTCCGTCACTTCAAGGCATTATGTCGGGGCAAGTTCCACCTAATCAGCAGGGGGAATTACAAGGTGCGTTAACAAGTCTCATCAGTTTAACGTCAATCGTTGGACCGTTGCTTATGACGTCGTTATTCTACCGGTTTTCAACGCCGAGTGCAGATATCTATTTCCCGGGCGCCGCTATGATTGCAGGATCGATCTTAACGATCATGAGTGCATTTTTAGCGCGATTGAGTCTGAAGAAAAATATCGTGAAAGTATCAAATCCCTAAAACTGATTTTAGCTTGAGGTATCCAGTTTTGCTTAGCGGTATCTTGACGCCGTTTTTAAGAAGGGCAAGGTGTGTATCTTTTTCCAATGGCTCAATTTTCGTGAGCTGTTGCAAGGCAATGATGTACGAGCGATGTACCCTCACAAATTGTGAAGGATTTAAACTTTGCTCATAAAAACTCATCGTCTTCTTTTTTAGGAACATCTCCTTCTGCGTGAAGATCTTTACATAGTCATCGTAAGCTTCGATGTACTGAATATCATGTACGGGAATGATTTTAATATTGCTTCCTTCCTTTACAACGATCCGGTTGCGTTCTTCTGGTTGTCTCACTTCTTCGTTTAGCAACGCCGATGCGGGAGGCTTCTGTTGTGTTTGACTATTTTGTTGCAGCCATTTTTGAATGGCCTTGTCAAAACGTTCCTTGCTAAAAGGTTTCAATAGGTAGTCGATCGCATGGGCTTCGAATGCTTTGATGGCATATTCGTCGAAGGCAGTGGTGAAAATTACGGCGGGAGGCTGTTCGATCAATTCCAGCATTTCAAACCCATTGATCTTTGGCATCTGGATATCCAGGAAAATCAAATCGGGTTTGTGTTGTGTTATGGCCTTTACACCCTCAAAACCGTCGTTACAGGATTGTACAACGTGGAACTGTGGATAACCTTGCAGATATTCTCTGACAATACTTTGTGCTAGCGGCTCATCATCAATAACGATAACCTTGATCATGCGGATTGGGGAATTTTAAGTTCGGTGGTAAAAATAACTGAGTTTTGGTGTGTGGATAATAAATCGTTTCTGCCATAAAGCAGGTATAGTCTCCGTTGGATCGAATTTAACCCAAATCCTGTACCTGGTTTTGTCTGTGACGTTTCGGGGTCAAATGGATTTTCAACGCGGATATGAAGAAGGTTATCGGCCGACTTTGCTTCCAGCCGAATGGTGATTTCTCCAATGGTATCATACAAGCCGAATTTAATAGCATTTTCAACCAATGGTTGTAACAATAAAGACGGCAACATCATTTTCTTTGCTTCGTCCTGACAAACAATTTCCGTTTTTAAGCGGTGCCCAAATCGTACTTTCTCAATTTCAAGATAGAGGTGCAGGTGTTTTATTTCTTCTTCCAGGGATACATACAGTTGATCATCTTTCCGGATTGTTCCGCGTAAGAAATCCGAAAGTTGCTGGATCATTTTACGTGCTTCTTCCGGTTTTAGAATTACCAGGGCACTGATCGAATTTAGGCTATTAAAAAGAAAATGGGGTTGAAGCTGCTGTCGTAAAGATGATAACTCTGCTTCGCGGGCCAGCTTTTCGGTCGTCGACTTTCTGCTTTCAATTTCTTGTTGCTCCCGTATGTAGAACCAAACCCAGGCTATGATCGTGATGATGCTGATCATCAGCCATGAAAATAGTCCCCGCACCACCAAAGTCTTTTCAAGGAATTCCAGATATCCTTCTTCTCCCTGGAGCCACTGTGTTGCAATCCAGCGGATGAGGAACACGCAGGCGATTGCCAGTCCTATACTCCACGTCAACTGTAAAATTTGTCGTGGGTGATAGAATCGCATGCTGGTGATCATGATGTATCCTGCGAACGCCAGTACGACCGTGGTAATCGCGGCGTCTTTTATGGCTGTATCCAATGTTAAGAGTTCGGCATTAAACAACACCAGTGTTTGAAGAACCATCCAGATGATCCACCATCCGAAATAGATCAGGATCAGATACCGTGTTGAGAAATTCCGAACTCCCGGGACTTGCATTAATTAATAAAATAAAGTTGAGTTTTTACGAAGGGCTATGGCTTTCTGATGAACGAAGTGAATATACTTTGTTGCTTCCGCAGTTTCATGAATCCGCGAATATAATTCAGTGCCATCTTCCAGGTTGTTCACTGGGATGATCTCTGATACATTAACAAACTCCCACTTCACCTCTTTCATCTTGTCGTTGTAAAAAGTATCCTCTTCGCGAAGACCGATCGTGCGCGCCTTTAAGAACGCTTCTTCCTTGCTTCCAGCATGTACCAATCTCAGCTGTTCGTCAAATTGATTGCTGCTTTGTTCTGCCGTGATGTTGAATACTATTTTTGTGATGTACCAGTTCATAAGAAATACTTGAATAAGAATTAAAACGATATACATACCTTTAAAAGCTTCTCAAATCGATTCCACCAAAGATGCATGTGCCTTTTATAACCAGCGTTTTGGTTGGATCAACTGTGCTGCCTGCTACCTGACGTTTATCCTCAAGACTTCCGAAGATGCATACGAGCTCGTCGGACTGTACTTTCCAGTGTGGAGGAACAATAATTTTTGTGCCGCCAAACATTTGTACTACTTCAATTTCTGCGGTTCCAATAATATCGGATTGTGTTAAGTTTATTTCGACGCCACCAAAAGCACACACGCTTTCACCGCCTTTAAAATCTTTGGAGATGATTTGTTTCTTGTCTCCGCCGAAGATCGTTACCGTTTCAAAAGCATTGTTTGAAAGATACTCCGAATTGTTCCCCTGGTTATACCGTTGTTTCCAATATTCCGCCCCTCGATTTCGTCCGCGAGGACGAAAGATCATGACCAGACCGATACAGATAATGATAATGGGCCATAGGAATTGTTTTAATTCAAGTTCAGGAACAATGTCGTTTATCAAAAAAACCAAGCCTATGGCCGTCGGAAACAACCATCCCAGGTTCCTGAATGAATGACGGAATCCAAGATAAGCACCGATCGCTATGAGTAGCATAGGCCATGAAAAAAACCAATAAGGGAAATCCACGCCTACTTGCTTCGCCAGGAGCACTGTACCCACGGCGACGACGATTAAACCACCCAATGCGCGGCCTTGTCGGTTAAAAGATCCGTCATTCTTTATGGGTTCAAGATTCTTATTGCTGTTTTGGTTTCCATTTTTGCTCGATTTATGATTCAAATAACGGGAGAATCCTCATTGGCGGGCATTGCTAATAGGCGGGCAAAGGACGGCAGTAGGTGAATGAAGGAAACCAGTCGGTGAGCGCGGCATTGAATTTTCAGAATCGGTCGACACGACACGGATCGGTGCGAAAACCTGCCGGATAACAATTAACGATAACGGATAACTGATTAACTGATAACGGACTAAACCAAATTCTCCTTTACAGCCTTATTCACCATATCAATGGCATTATTCACCCCTAATTTCTTCATGATATTGAACCGATGCGTCTCTATGGTGCGCACGCTCTTACCGAAGGATTCTGATATCTGTTTGTTGTGTTGACCATCGATTACCATCCGTAAAATTTCTTTCTCTCTGCGTGTTAGACTATATGGGTCTTCAATGAGGGCAGGACGGGTGGGGGTTTTTGTTTTAAGCAACCTGTTGGCTAACACGTTCGATACCGCTCCACTAAAATATTTGTTGCCGGAGTGGATTTGTTTGAGGGCCTTGACAAATTCGTTCTTGTCAGTGTCCTTTAATAAATAGCCATATGCCCCTGCGTCGAGCGCCTGGAGCACGTACTCTTCAGAGTCATGCATGGAAAGAATAACTGCTTTTGTTGTGGGCGCAAAAGCATCTAATTTGGCCGCAGCTTCCAGCCCAGTCATTTCAGGCATTCGGATGTCAAGAATAAGAATGTTGGGTTTTAACGCACCTGCTACTTGCAAAGCTTCCACTCCGTTACTGGCTTCGCCTACCACGTTGATTTCCGTATCGGACTCAAGCATAGCTTTAATCCCCTTGCGCACCAGCACATGATCGTCCGCTAAAACTACACTTATTTTTTCCATAGTATTCAAAGCATTTAGTCTACTAGTACAGCATTGCGCATCGGAACAGTCAACTGCACCGTTGTGCCTTTTCCCGGATCGGAAATTATCTCCAGTCGTCCATTTACATATTCAGTTCGTTCGTACATATTGAAAAAACCACGACCGGACTCAATATTAACGCTTCGGGCTTCCACAATTTTAGGATCAAAACCCTTTCCTGCGTCCTTCACCATAATGGTCAAATCATTTTCTGACTGACGGAGAAATACTTCAATAATCTCTGCTTCCGAGTATTTGATCGCATTGTTAATGGCCTCCTGAATAATCCTGAAGATGTTATTCTCAATTTTTTGAGGAAGCCGGTACAACTCACCTTCGGTTTTATAAATTAATTTAATATCGATAAGTTTTCCAATTTCCTGGATAAAAACATTCAGGGCCGCCTGGAGCCCGTAGTCGCCGAGCACAGTTGGTTTCAGGTTAAAGGTGACTTTTCGGACCTCTTTGATGATTTGTTTGATGAGCACATCAATCTCAGAAATCTTGCTTTGCGCCTTTTCACTCTCCTTTAAATTGATGGATTCAATTTGAAATTTTAAAGACGTCAGCATTTGCCCGATGCCGTCGTGAATATCCATGGCAATACGTTTGCGTTCTTCTTCCTGGCCTTCAAGAATCAAGACTGAACGGAATTTCTGCTGGTTTATTTTCTTTTCGATTTCCGCCCTGCTTTTCACATTCATGTTCCGTTCGGCCTGTTTGCGCATGGTCAGATCGGTACCCAGGATAAGGAGTTCTTCAATATCGTTTTGTTCATTGTACACAGGGGTTATAGTCATGTCTATCCAGCAATCTCCTCCTTTTGCATCGTGAAAATAAACTTCTCCCTGCCAATGATTACCTTCCGAAACGGTATCAACCACTTCATCCATCCAATCCCCCGGATTCTCCATTCCTTCAAAAAGTTGGGAGAGCGGCATTCCGGTTTCTTTTATTTCTCTTTTTGAAAGTTCTTCCATCAAATCCGCGACAAACGTGATGTTACCTCCCTGGTCTGCCTTTGCAAAAAGGCGAGGGTTTTCAACGGGCAGGTTGATATTGGATATCTGTTCGTATGATTTTTCCAAAGAGGTATACAAAGCGCCAATTTCCTTGCTGAGCTGCTTGGCATTTTTTTCAGATGTAATCAATTGATTGACGGTCTTATTTACCTGAATGGTTGTCGGTCGAAACACGAAAAGTATTTCCAAAAGGATCACAACAATGGAGACAAACATCAAAACGTATTCGAGCTTGCTCAGCGTAGCAACTTTCTCTCGTGCTTCAGCATCATACTGGAAAACAATGTCATCCATTTTTCGAAGAAAAATTGTTTCATTGTCCAGCAGCGTCTTTAAGGTTTGCGTAAGGTCTGTTGTGTCAGATAGATTTCCTTTTTTATATTCTATAATATGATTAGCACTGTTATAGACATTCATGAAATAAGGCTCGAGATCCTTAAACATGCTGATCACCTTTTCACTGTTAGCGCCTGGAAGATTTAACTTTGCATCTCCATGCTGCAATCCATAATGACCGGCTTTCCATTGCTCAAGCAAATCTGTAAGTGTGCGGATTTTGTCCGGAAAATGTTTATGATCAATGTCGGTATAAACGCAGCAAAGACATTTTAACGATCCACTGACTTTTATACCGTTGTGTTCCCGCGAGATTAACAACTCTTGAATCGCTAGTTTGATTTCGCAGGTGATCCTGAATGAGGAACTGACCGACAATAGATACTGTAGCAATTACACTTAGCGCAGAGATGTACCATACGCCTAATTTGCTAAAGCGATTGAAAGTCAGTTTACTTTCCGGATTAAAATCTAGAGTCATTTGGATACGAAGTTACATAGGCCAGGTCATCTCCGCTATGACGCAAGACGTTTTAATTTCGATTTTAATGAATTGCAGAATTTGCCTGGGCAATGTTATCGAAGAAATTTAGATTACGAAGATCAGGCTGTGAAGCCGATATGAACGTAACCATTTTCTATGCGAACGGGATAAACGGTAATATTACATTCCTCCGCGTTCAGACATTCCCCAGTTTTAAGCGAAAAAGTCTTTTTGTGAAATGGGCATGCGATTTTCGGCTCTCCCTGGAGCAGACCCGATCATCCCACGCGACAACACCATTTGCATTTTATGAGGACACAGATTCTGACAGGCATACCATTCATTTCTCCTTGAAAAATTGAAGACTGCCACCTGCAAGTCTTTATACTTTACACAAGCGCCGCCATTTTCCGGAAAATCTTGTACACGGGCTGCTTTGAACCAAACTTTAATGTTGTTATGCTGAGTTGATAGATTATTTACCAGGTCCATCGTAGGTAGGGGCTTTGCAAGATTTGAATTAATTACTCCATCCTCATAGGTCAATCATTTTATTTTTTTATTCCAGTCAATAGGGATTTTTTGATCTCTCAACTCTACAAATGAGAGCGTTGAATCCTGGTCTTCGTCGTTGATGAAATGTCGGTACCGTTCTCTTAGTGCAGGGTTCTCAACTACTTTTTTCCACTCGCAATGATAGTTGGCAATCAGTTCCTTCATTTCCATTTCAAGGTCTTCGCCGATTCCCAGCGAATCGTTGACAATGACGTCACGTAGGTAATCAAGGCCTCCTTCCATTTTATTTAACCAGGTGGCTGTACGCGTCAGCGGATCAGCGGTCTTGATATAAAACATGAGGAAACGATCGATCAATTTCACACATGTCTCGGTATCCACATCATTCACCAGCAACTTAGCGTGTTGGGGACGAGCGCCACCATTTCCACATACGTATAAATTCCAGCCTTTTTCTGTAGCAATAATTCCAAAATCTTTTGATTGGGCTTCCGCACACTCGCGAATACATCCTGAAACCGCGCCTTTCAACTTATGAGGTGCCCGTAGTCCTTTGTATCGCTCTTCGACAAAGATGGCGAACGAGACAGAGTCCTGAACACCATACCGGCACCACGTAGAGCCTACACAGCTTTTTATGGTGCGAAGCGCTTTTCCATAGGCGTGGCCGCTTTCAAAACCTTCGTTGATTAATTCTTCCCATATTTCTGGAAGCTGATCTACTCGCGCACCAAACATGTCGATTCGCTGTCCACCAGTGATCTTGGTGTATAAGCCATACTTCTGGGCAATCCTTCCAATAGCCATAAGTTTTGCAGGCGTAATTTCCCCACCGGCAATGCGGGGCACGACCGAGTAGGTACCGCCGCGTTGAATGTTCGCAAGGTAACGGTCATTGGTATCTTGAATGGTATCTTGTTCTGCAATCAATTCATTCCAAATGCTGGCCAGCAGGGAAGCTACGGCAGGCTTGCAAATTTCACAGCCATCACCTTTTCCAATAGTGCTCAGCAGAATGTCATAAGTTCTGATGCCTTTTACCTTGATAATATCATAGAGCTCCTGACGTGAATAATCGAAGTGTTCACAAAGCGTTTTCTTTACTTTATGACCCAATGACTCAAGGGTGATTTTTAAAATATCGTTGACCATGGGCGTACATCCGCCACAACCCGTGCAAGCTTTCGTTTTCTTTTTAAGGTCGTCGACGGTTGTTGCTCCGTGTTCCGTTACTTGACAAACTAAGTCACCTTTGGAAATATTTTCACAAGAACAAATCTGCGCCGTGTCAGGAAGACTTTTTACACCGGCGCCTTCTGGCTCGGCCTTTCCACCGGTACCTATAATTAATGATTCCGGCTGCGCTGGTAAAAGCATTTTATTAACCACCATCTGATGGAAGATATTATATTGACTGGCATCGCCGATAAGGATACCGCCCAGTAAATATTTTCCGTCTTCCGAAATGTTTATGCGCTTATATACACCGTTACGTTTGTCCTGGAAAGCAATTGGAACGCAGCCGGCCGTTTCACCGAAAGGATCTCCGAAACTTCCCACGTCAACACCAATGAGTTTCAACTTGGTCGACATGTCAAAACCGGTAAATTGCTTTGAAGCTTCGCCTGCAATTTGTTTCGCCACGATGTCGGCCATTTCATATCCTGGTGCGACCAATCCGTAAATCATATTATTATGTACTGCTACTTCCCCGATGGCAAAGATGGATTCATCGTTGGTACGAAGCTGGTTATCCACTAATACACCACCCCTTGCATGAATTTTTATACCGTTTGCCTTTGCGAGTTCATCGCGCGGACGAATACCCGCAGAGATCACCAACATTTCGAGTGATAAGGAACTTCCATCCGTAAATTCAAGGCCTTCTAACTTTCCATTGCCTGCGATCTTTTTAGTATTCTTGTTGGTATGTATTGTAATACCGAGTTGGTTAAGTTTATGCGTCAGCACAGCAGATGCTGCATCATCGATCTGCCGGGGCATCAATCGTGCGGCAAATTCTACAACGTGTGTTTCCAATCCCAGGTCAAGCAGCGCCTTTGCAGCTTCCAGTCCCAACAACCCTCCGCCTAACACGCCAGCTTTTCTTACTTTTTTTCCGTAGTCAATAATTTGGTTCAGATCCTCAATGGTGCGATAGACAAACACGCCGTGTCGCTCAACACCTTCAACGGTCGGGACAAATGCACTTGATCCGGTAGCCAGTACGAGATAATCGTAGTGATCAACCTTGCCGGTATGGGTTTTAATGGTCTTATTTTCTCGATTTAGCTCCGTTACCAACTCACTTGTAAACAATTCCACATTGTTTTCCACATACCATGAAGCAGGTGCCATCAAAAGATCTTCGGCAGTTGAACCGGAAAAATAACTGCTTAGGTGAACCCGGTCATAGGCAGGACGAGGCTCTTCTCCATAGACAATAATTTCATGTTGTTTGGACCGGCTTCGAAGCTTCTCACAAAACTTGTAGCCGACCATTCCATTTCCCACTACGATAACACGACTCATTGCAAACGATTTAAGTAAGTATTGGACAAATTTTAAGTAATAATACGTATTTTAATCTCAAATTTCAATGCATTTATACGTATAATTACGTAAATTTTTTAAGACTTATACTTATGAGAAGTGAGTCGCCGAAAGTCTGGATACTGGGTGCGGGACCCGGGGATCCGGAGTTAATCACTGTGAAAGGATTAAAGACCATCCAGAAAGCCGACGTGATTTTATATGATGCTTTGGTTTCGACGGAGTTATTGGATTATGCACCCTTGGGCTGTAAAAAAATTTATGTAGGAAAAAGAAAAGGGCACAAAGAATTTCCGCAGGAGGAGATCAATCGGCTCATCGTATTTTATGCAATCCGGTTTGAATGTGTAGTTCGATTAAAAGGTGGAGATCCAAACGTCTTCGGACGCGGGCATGAAGAGATGGAGTATGTGAAGCGGAGGGGAATTTCTGTGGAGATGATATCGGGAATCTCCAGTGTTTTGGCAGCACCGGCAGCTGCGGGAATTCCCTTAACAAAACGGGGAGTCAATGAAAGTTTTTGGGTCATCACAGGCACATTATCTTCAGGAGAAATGTCAAACGATATTGCGCTGGCCGCGCAATCTACCGCTACGGTTGTAATACTAATGGGGATGACGCACCTGGCAAAAAATTGCCAGGCTCTTTCAACAGTTTCGTGCTCACAACGAACCTATCGCTCTTATTCAACAAGCCACGACGGCGCATCAAAAAATAATCGTTGGGACAGCCGGGGATATTGTTCAACGTGGAATCGAATCAAATATCACTTCTCCGGCGGTTATTGTTATTGGCAAAGTTGTGAACGAAAGCGAGGTTGCCAATCTATTAGTCACTGTCAATAGTAGAGTCATTGCCGAAGAATGACTAGCTTTAATGTGAATTCTTCAATTCCCTCCCATGATTATGACCGACCAATTTGAAAAAGCGATAACCACATTTGACGCGTACAATCTGAATGATCCGCATCAGGAGGAGGTTGAAGGCAAGTTGGTTTCGAAAGAAGGTCTCTATGCACAAAGGATGAGTGCACGACTGGACGATTTTTATCCCAGTGCGCCGGAGTATCTTAAGTTAGCTGCCCACTGCCAGCATATTGGCCGTTGGGAAATACCCCGCGAATCTTATCCGATGGATAAAAAAGGATACTTACAGTGGAGAAATGTGTTGAAGACTCATCACGCTAAACTAGCCGAACAAATTCTCATAAGTTGCAGATACGATGAAGCTACCATTGAGAAGGTGAAATTCCTTCTCTTAAAAAAAGAGCTGTTCACAAATCCTGATACAAAAGTACTGGAAGACGTGATTTGCCTTGTATTTATCGAACACTACCTGGAAGAATTTGCAGAAAAACATGAACCACCAAAAGTGATTGACATCCTCCAAAAGACTTTAAAAAAGATGTCACCTCGTGCTATTGAAGAGGCTGCAAAAATTCCGGTCTCCGAGAAAATTAAGGTATTGATTCACCAGGCGCTTCAAGCGAGGAGTGCTGCAAAATAGTTTGCTGAAGGTGGTTAAGAAAATTTTCGGTTGAACGATCCAAAATTTCAAATACTTCTTGAAAATTTTTTTCTCCGCCATAATACGGATCTGGTACTTCTTCCCCTTTGCCAATAGAGTCGAATTCGCGCATGAGCATTACCTTTTCTGTGTGTGATTGATCTTTCAGCAGTCTTAAAATATTGCGGTAATTGCTGTGATCCATCGCCAATATGTAGTCAAAATCATTAAGGTCATCAGTGGTGAATTGGCGACAGCAATGCTCGATCGTTACACCATTTTTTTCCGCGTTTGCTATCGTTCTTGAATCGGGTGAGTCACCAATGTGATAATTTGATGTTCCGCAGGAATCCACTTCAAAAAAGCGCTCCAAGACTCTTTTTCTTCAATTTGTGCTTAAAAATGGCTTCTGCCAGCGGCGACCGGCAAATGTTTCCCAGGCACACGAAAAGTACTTTTATTTTGTCTCTAGTCATCTGATCCACAATAAGTTAAGTGTTTGCATGGCTGCAAAAATACAGCGAAAGGGTTACGTAATAAAAGTTTTTTGAATGAATAGGACGAAGCATCCTTGAATAAAGTTTGCCTTTTGATTGAAAAGCCTACCTCTTTTGCTCAGGAGGAGGCTTTTCTCTTTTTCAAGATCTTCAATCAAAGGGGTTGTATGGCCAGAATACAAAGGAAAGTAGAACTTGAATTCTACCTTCCTTAAGCAAAAAATTATCGGACTGCAACCCCCAGTCCAACGCTCAGCGTATTGTATTCTTGTATCGAATAGTCACCATTCAAATAAATGGGACCAAATTTCAGGCGGACTCCCGCAGTAAGTCTAAAACTATTGTTTTTAAATTTTAGTGACACAGGATCTTTAAGAACGAAGTCATGTTCCAGTTGGATCGTCAACAATGATATAAGATCCTTTCAAGTCTGATGTTGTATTAATGGTATTATAACCAATCCCTCCATAAAACGTAATGACTGAAATCTTTTTGGAAATCAAAGCCTGAAACAGCCACGCATTCATGCTATAGTCCAGTAGTTGCTCGCGCGGATCATTTTGGGGTTTCCCAAATACACCTTCAGTCGACGTTGATCCTTGGATGTTAGTGAATGCCACCAACATCGATAAATCAAAAGGCAAGGTCTTCATTCCGGGAATATGTTGTTTGACATCATGCAATACTCCAAAGCCAAGAAGTTTTACCTTGTGATGAACCAGTCTCTACTTCGGGCATCCATCTTATTTTTAGATCCGTGTTTTTTATGATACCAATACCAAGTTGGACAGTAGGTGCCAGGACACCACTAACCTTAATATTTTCTTTGAAGTCTAAACCTTCAGGTCCATTGAAATGTAAATGTTTGATCTGAAATGCCATCACCGTTCGTATCAATCGAAGATTGGTAGGTAGTTGATTCATCAGGTCCTACAATCGTCGGTGCCTTTCCTGATACCGGATCAATCAGAACAGTATTCTGAAGACCTAAAGTGGAAGGTGTAAAATAATATTTTGAGCTGGGTAAGAACACTGCATTCGCGGAAACCCCAAATCAAAACCCAATGAATTGTGTGCTTTTGCCGTATGATACCATCCCCCGTTAAAACTGTAGGAAAGTCCTTCAATCATGGGGTTCAGGTAGGCGCCCATAAGTTTGGAGGCATCATTTTTTCCTGCTTCCAGGAAGTTTACGAGGTCTGTTTCACTTTGAGCAAATGTCCAACCCGGCGCTGCAATGAGGAGCACCACAAATATTCTCTTTATTAAAAAGAACTAATGGACTGTGAGTTCATTTGCTTTGGGCATTTAATGGTTTAAAATAAGAGCTTTTAAAAATCACCTATTTCGCAAGTTCTGCCAAAATATTACAGAGTTGCTTTAAGGCGGCATGTATTCAAAATCCCTTGAAATAATAACAGCCGTCGACAAGACTTTATTTTTCGGCTTAAAAACATTATTTCTTAACGTTTTTAAAGAGGTCTTTTATGTAAAATTACCAGAATAATAAAGGCTGCCACTTACGTTTTACCCGATGCCGGAACCCCTCTTGTGAAAATTTCCTGGATTGAAATGCCCCCCATGCTTTGTACTTTTAGCGCACGAATGACCTTACTCTACAATATTGGCCTATCTTTTTTACAACTAGGATATCGTGTAGCCGCATTATTTCTTCCAAAAGCCAAAGCTTTTGTCAATGGAAGAAAAAATTTATTTGAAAAAATTCAAAAAGCATTTCAAGGTCATCAGGGACAACTGGTTTGGGTGCATTGTGCTTCGTTGGGCGAATTTGAACAGGGAAGACCTGTGATCGAGTCGCTAAAAAAAGAATATCCCATCTGTAAAAGTGTTGCTCACTTTTTTTTCACCTTCCGGCTATGAAGTGAGGAAAAATTATAAAGAGGCTGATTATGTATTTTATCTGCCCTGGGATACTTCGTCGAACGCCAGGAAATTTATTTCAGCAACTAATCCTACCGTTGCAATCTTTGTCAAATATGAATTTTGGTACCACTATTCAACGGAATTAAAATCCAGAAATATTCCAACGATCTCCATTTCGTCCATCTTTCGCGAGGAACAACTTTTTTTTAAGAAGAGTGGCGGTTTTTACAGGCGGATTTTAAAAAACTTCAGTTATTTCTTTGTCCAGAATAAAACCTCCCTCGACGCTCTTGAATTCAATCGGGATTGACCAATGTACTTTAGCCGGCGATACACGGTTTGACCGTGTATATGCCGTTGTTCAGAATGGAGAAGCGATCCCGATAGCCCAGGCCTTTAAAGCAAACCAAAAAACCATTGTTGTGGGGAGTTGTTGGGCGGAAGACCTGGAAGTGTTAACACCGCTGATCAATGAAGGAAAAAACAAATTTATCATAGCGCCACATGAAATAACGGAGACATTTTTACAGACTATTGAACGTGCTGCTTCGTGTAAAGTCAATTCGATACTCAAAGGCTGCAAACCAGAACCTTGAAGATTATCAGGTTTTAATTATCGACAACGTCGGCCTTCTTTCGCGGCTCTACCGATACGGAGAGTTTGCATTCATTGGCGGGGCATTTGGCAAAGGCCTACATAATATACTGGAAGCTGCTTGTTATGGTATTCCCATCTTTTTCGGCAATAAAAGTTATCAGCGTTTTCAGGAAGCGACGGATCTTATCCATCGTGGAGGCGCTTTTGCAGTCGCCAGATCATACCGAGTTGAAAGAAAAATTTGAAATGCTCAACTTGCCGGAGAATTTTCTGCCGGCTTGCGAGGTGACACGTGCATATGTTATCGAAAATCTTGGTGCCACAGAAAAGATTATGGAGTATTGCCGTAAACTTCTAAAGTGATGCAAGGAATTGTGATGCGCTCTACAGGATCTTTTTATGATGTCCTGGGTACGGATGGTGTAAAATACAACTGCAGAGTTCGCGGCAAAATTCGCTTGGAGGGAATCAAAGAAACCAACCCCGTCGCAGTGGGAGATCATGTCTTAATGGATGTCGAACATGAAGTCGGTTCCATTACGGAAATTCTCCCGCGACACAATCACATGCTGCGGCAATCGGTGAAGAAAGCCGCTCATTCCCATGTACTGGCGGCAAACGTTGATCAGGTCATGTTAGTGGTCACTTTTGCGCTTCCCAGAACTTCTCTCGGATTTATTGACCGGTGTTTTGTAAGTGCCGAAGCTTTCCGAATCCCACAGGTCTTAGTGTTTAACAAAAAAGATCTTCTCGATGATGAGGGATTGGAAATGTTGAAACAGTTAACCAAGCTTTATACTAGCATTGGCGTTACTTGCTTTTCGATCTCTGCAAAGCACGAAGATCAGCCACAGATTCTTCAAATTCTTAAAAACAAAACCACACTGGTTGCTGGACATTCGGGTGTTGGAAAATCAACTCTTCTGAATAAGATTTCACCACACATCAAACAAAGCATCGGCGATATCTCGGATTTTTCAGAAAAAGGCAAACACACCACCACCTTTGCTGAGATGTTTTCGTTGGATAAAAAAACTTTTGTCATCGATACCCCTGGGGTAAAAGAATGGGGATTGGTTGATATGAATAGTCAGGAAATCTCCGACTATTTTCCCGAAATGCGAGACCTTAGATTGACCTGTAAATTTGGTGCCCGCTGCATTCATATCAATGAACCTAACTGTGCTATTGTCGATGCAGTTAGAGAAGGCAGAATCGCATTGAGCCGATATGAAAATTATGTGAGTATGATAATGGGAGAGGACAATCGGAAGTAAATTGTTAGGCTTTATCTGATGCCGTAGGCATCAAACGTTGGTAGAAAATGTGTACGTCTGTTCAAGTGCCGTAGGCACGAATTTTGCAGTTGGCAGATTCTGAAAATAGGTTCAAGATTCTTAACCTTTCTCCTCAATTCTTACCAAAGCGGAAATATTTATAGGGCTAAGGAAAAATCCAAAGTCCTGATCCATTGTCTGATTTCATACTGGATTCTGTTTTGAAGCGCATGCTTGTTCTGCCGTTGTTCCGATTCAAGTCCAGAATTTTACAACACACCCGATACGTAGAATAGTTATGTTTATTTAGAATTTTAAACTGATTTTGCGAGAGTGAATTTTTAAGCTTCCTTTTTTTAACCAATACTTCTGGGTTGTAGTAATAATTGAAAATTCTTGATGATCGAATCCAAAAATCAAAATCCTCATAGGTAAGAGTTTCATCATAACCACCTAACGTCTTCAATAACTGCTCTACGAAACATCATGGTCGGAGAGCAAATAAAATACCGCTCAATGAGATGCTTGGTAAATATTTCCCTGTGGTATTGTATTGTGAGGATATTTTTCTGAATGGAAACACAGACGTTTTCCCTGCGCATCGATCCATTCGGCATCGCTGAAAATAACGCCATAACTATCGTCCAACGTTTCAAATATTTTTATGCCACTTTCCAAACGTTCGGGAAGGAGAATGTCATCGGCAGCGAGGTCGATGATAAAGTCTCCGCTGCAAATTTTAAATGCCGTATTAAAGGCTTTACAAATTCCTTCATTTTTTTCAAGCTTGATAAAAGTAATTTCCGGATGTTGCTTTCGGAAATTTTCGATGATCGTTGGACTTTCATCAGTGCTTCCATCATCGACTACAATAAGCTCGTAATTTTTATAGGTTTGACTAAGAACGGACTGCATACTTTCAATTACATAACGTTCATGATTGAAGCATGTGCAAATGACAGAGACTTTTGGCAATGTGGCCTTCAAAATTGTTTCAGAAAGGTTAGTTTATAAGAGTCAAAAGTTCCAAATGTTTTCTTAAAAGTATACAGACCTTTATTGAGTATCCCTTTGTCCGTTGATATTCCCAAGTCCAACATTTTAAAATGATTAGTCTGGCAATATTCATAAATCCCATTAATTAATAATGTGATCGGACTATACGGTCGAAAAGCAAGGGCGTCGCCAATGTAAAAGCAATACAATATTTTATCGTTCACTTTGATGCACACAGATGTTGCAATCAATTTGTTCTTGTCAAATACACCAAATAACAAATAGTCACTCGGGAAAAAGTTTGAACATTGCTTCAAGATCTTTGAGCGTCATCGTAACAGGATACCCTTTGCTTTCCCTGCTTTCGACAATGAGAGAATAGGCCTCCTCCAAATAATTCAATGGTATTTCTCGGAAGCTAAAGTCAAGGGATTCTGCCTGACGCAACCTTCTCTTTTTATGCGTATTCAAATTCATTGACCTTCTGTTACCTGAATCACTTGCGTAATGTCCTCATATATCATGTTGAAGCCAGATTCGATCAAGGTTTCCTTGATTAAAGCGTTCTGTTCTGGTTCATAAATCTCTGGAAAAGATCGAATCATCAAATTTGCGATTCCCTCCTGCCTGGACCAGTCCTCATTTTTTCAACCAGTGAACTTAAATCGTTTTTCGTAGTTCTTGACGTGAATACAAAACTACCGAAGGGTGACTTGTCAAGACTTATCAACAAATTTCCTACGCGGGAAAAGTAGATTTTAGATCCGCTTTCTTCAAAAGTGATGATTTGGTTTTCAGGATATCTGAAAATAAATTCTGGCTTGTGAAATAAAAAAGTTGAAGCTGGATTATCCACGCTACACCGTTAGTTTTTTAAATGCATCAAAATCTTTTACGGTAATGTCATTTTTAAAAACATCTGATGCACCAACGGCAGCTACAGATCCGTTGTGGAATTTCAATTTTATCCAGTGAATCTGGGATAATAAAGTACGGTTGATGGATCGTTCAATTGAAATTCGTATCGCTCACCTTGTACGCTTTCCACCACGGCATCAATAACGCCCGAAATACAAATGATCACTCGGTCGGTGTTTACATGCGCGTGGTTTCCGCGATGGGCTTCATCCTCGATATTATAAATCCAATACAATTGCTTTACATCAAAGGGTAACGTTCCGTCTACTTCCATAAAAGATAGTGTTCCCGATTTGCTAGTTACTTGAGGTACTTTGATGAGATGCGGTTTAGTAATCATGAAAAATCAATAGGGAATCCCCAACCGTTTATAAATAAAATGCATTAACCATGCAGGCCCAATCAATAAAAATTGAATGTCTTTTAGAAAGGAAGGTTTTTTCCCTTCTACTTTATGACCATAAAACTGACCAACCCATGCAACAAAAAAAATAATCAGGCTTATTACCCATAGAGGTAGCATTGATCGTTCGACGCAATAAGATTGATGACAAACAAGCACAACGCGGCGAACAGCATCATACCAATGCTCAACGGAATTGATAATGAAACATAATAGATCAAAACAAGAATCAGCACAACGGCTGCCCAATTCGCATAAGGATTGCCATCTCCTAAAATAGATTGAACGGCTTGTGAGGGAATAGATGCAACGAGTCCAACAATGCTAAAGAAAATCAAAGGAACACAAATCCAGTGAATCGCTTTATTAGTTGAATTTTGGTGGCTTTCACCATATTCCGCAAAAAGCTGATCAATTTTTCGCATATACAAAAATATTTTGTCTACTAATTTACTCTTAACTTTTGGTTTTTACGCGCTTCCATTCTTTTATCTGCCAATGGACTTTCCCCGTTGTAAGGTGATTGGACTTTAGTATCGTAAATTTTTATTTCGCAAATTACCGTTGCTGATTCCTGAGATTTTAGTGGTTCGAAAATATGTTGCTGAAGCCATGCTTCCGAGATGGAAAAGTGTGCCGTCGCATCCATTTTTCCCTGATAATGATAGTCCATTTCCAGCCGTTGCATGATAATTCTGTAGGTATCAAATCCAAGCTTTGAAATCAACAGAAGACCCGTGGCATATTCTGAAATTGTGGCGAGCGCACAAGCATGCAGACCCCGAATGTGATTAAGATTTTTGCGTTTATATGGAATCAAAAGTTTGATATCATAGTCGCCGATCTCAATAATTCTAAATCCGTGTGGTTTATTGAATGGTATCATTCTTGAAAGCCCCGCGTTTAGCAGCCACAGGTAAAATCGAGAATGTTTGGCTCGTTCAATAAAGGTGGACGAAAGCATATGGCGTATTGTTTTATCGGAAGTTAAACAGAAAACAGTTTCCTTTGATAACTTGTGCTCAATCTTGAAATAAAAGAATATGAAGAAAGTAATTGTGTTGGGCGCCGGCTTGGTCGGAAAGGAAATGGCCATTGATCTGTCAGAAAAGTTTGATGTTACATCTGTTGATATAAATGAAGACGCATTGGATCGCATTGCCAGGCAAGGAATAAAAACGCAACGATTAGATTTCACGAATGAAGAAGTTTGAAAACTATTATAGCGGAAGCAGATTTGGTAGTGGGCGCGGTTCCGGGATTTTTGGGTTTCCAAACTGTAAAGCGTGTAATTGAAGCGGGTAAAAATATGGTCGATATTTCATTTTTTCCCGAAGATCCTTTCGAGTTGGACGACACTTGCAAAAGCAAAAAAATGTGACAGTGGTAACGGATTGTGGCGTTGCTCCCGGAATGGGCAATATCATTTTAGGATATCATAACAAGCGAATGAAAGTTCAGGACTATGAATGTCTGGTAGGAGGATTGCCGGTTGTTAGAGAATGGCCATACGAATACAAGGCCGTTTTTTCGCCGATTGATGTCATTGAAGAGTATACACGACCAGCACGATATGTTCAAAACGGTGCCGTGATTGTTAAAGAAGCACTTTCAGATCCTGAACTTGTTCATTTCGATGGTGTGGGAACATTAGAATCCTGGAACTCCGATGGACTTCGTTCCTTGATCAAGACCATGCCGAATATTCCCAACATGATTGAGAAGACGCTTCGATATCCCGGATGCATTGAATATTTAAGAGTACTTGCGCGAGTCAGGTTTTTTTTCCTACGAGGAAGTAGAGGTAAAGGGAGTCAAGGTCAGACCTATTGACGTTACTGCCAAATTGTTATTTCCCAAATGGAAATTAAAACCCGGTGAAGAGGAATTTACCGTGATGCGAATTCGAATAAGCGGAGAAGAGAAAGGAAAACCAAAACATATCAATACAATTTGCTCGACAGAACCAACAAATCAACAAATACATTATCGATGGCCCGCACAACCGGCTATACCTGTACCGCAGCCGTTAACCTTGTGTTGGATGGAAAATTTACTCGGAAAGGAATTTCACCGCCAGAGTTCTTGGGTGAAGATGAGGCGAACTTTTTATTTATCCTGAATTATTTGAAAGAGCGAGGTGTGATTTACAACCTCGAACCTGCCTAACTGGCAGGCTGAGCCTACAACTTCAACCTCGAACTTCAAACTTCGAACTAACGTAGTAAGCAAGTTTACTTTTCCAGTAGCCATACAAAAAGTAAAATATAAGTCCAAAGCCCATCCATCCAAAAAATACCAGCCAACTGCTGGTTGGTATTTCAATCATTAAGTAAAGGCAACAAACCATCCCGAGAACAGGGATCAGCGATAATTTTTTGGTGAATGAGAACAGCGTTATGACAGCAAAAATAATTACAAACAAAATAAAAAGTATTTGTTCCTGCGTATCATGAAAAAGATTAACAATAGCTTCCCCCAGTCGTGTCCGGAACGCGTAGACGAAAATAAAAAATAACGGCATCACGATCCATTGCCCATTGATATAAGGAAGATTAAATTTTTTCTCCGCCGATTTTTGTTTTGGTGGTAACAGCAATACACCACCACAAACAATTACAAAGGCAAACAATGTTCCTATGCTTGTTAAGTCAGTCATGATCGCGCTTTCAACAAACAGGGAAGGTATTGCGACAATGATCCCGGTTACGATAGTAGAAAATCCTGGCGTTTGAAACCTGGGATGGATTTTTCCGAATCGCTTAGGCATTAATCCATCGCGGCTCATGCTCATCCAAATGCGAGGCTGGCCAATCTGAAACACGAGTAGTACGCTGGTGGCAGCAAAGACAGCGCTGACGGAAATAAAAAATCCTACCTTGCTCAAGTCGATTTTTTCGAAAACGTAAGCTAACGGGTCGGCTACGTTATTAAATTCCGCATAACTAACCATGCCCGTGATCACCAGCGTAACAACGACATAAATAATCGTACAAATGATTAACGAATAAATCATTCCACGCGGTAAATCGCGCTGCGGGTTGGCACATTCTTCGGCTGTCGTTGAGATCGCATCAAAACCGATGTAGGCAAAGAATACTGCTGAGACTCCTTTAAGTACTCCGGTAAAACCATTTGGTAAAAATGGAGACCAGTTATCCGTGTCGATATAAAATACTCCAATAGCAACAATAATGGCAAGAACGACCAACTTTAGACCGACCATAAAGTTTGCACTGGTTCTGCTTTCCTTAATACCAATATAGGCCAAAGCCGTTATGAAAATAATGATGACAAAGGCTGGAAGGTTGCATATAAATCTATATCCCGCGATAAGTGGTGCTTTCGTCCAGGTAAGGCCATCCGTGGGAGCGCCTGCCGATTGTGCCGAAACAAATTCTTTATGCGCTGTAGTTGGATCGGTCGCGAGCCATTCGGGCAGGTGGATTCCGACGCCTTCCAATAAATTGACAAAATAACTGCTCCATGAAATAGAGACCACCACATTTCCGATACCATATTCCAGGATGAGCGCCCAGCCAATGACCCATGCAACAAGTTCACCAAACGTCACATAGGAATAGGTATAGGCACTGCCCGCGACAGGAACGCGCGAGGCAAACTCTGCATAACAAAGAGCCGTAAAACCACAGGTAACCGCGGTAATGAGGAACAAAAAAACAACCCCAGGACCACCGTTATAAGCTGCTTGCCCGATGGTGGAAAATATGCCGGCACCAATAACGGCGGCAATACCCATTGATGTTAAATCACGTACACCCAGTATTTTCTTAAGGCCTTTACCCCCATGATCGTCGTCCAATCCTTGTTCGGCGTCTTTAAGAATAGTTGAAAGAGGTTTTTTTCTGAATAGCGACTTCACATCCAATTGGAATTATGTGGCTCAAAATAGTTATTTTTTTGAGTTAAATTTAGGCTCGAATGATTCAGTATTTTTTTAAACACAGGCTCAACCTGATTTTTTAATGGATTTATCGGACAAACTTCAGCAGGATATTCATCGAAATGGGGATGGATACAAAATTTCGATCACTTCGGATGAATTAAATCTTCTTCCACTAAAGACGTTTGAGGGAAAAGTGAGTGTTATCACCGAAGCGGACAAACTAGCAAAAGTTAAGTCGGAAATAGAGAAGTACGGAATCGTTGGTTTTGATACTGAAACGCGCCCCAGTTTTAAGCGTGGCCAGGTTTATAAAGTGGCGCTACTGCAGTTGGCCGTTCCCAACAAGGTTTTTCTAATACGTCTTCATCATACGGGTCTCCCTCAGGAGATCGTTTCTATTTTTGAAAATCCTGATATCATTAAAGCAGGGGTTGCCATTCATGATGATATCAAATCGTTGCAAAAGATAACTAAGTTCAACCCCGCAGCATTTGTGGAGTTAGCGACCCTGGCACGAACCTCTGGGCTGCAAGTCGAAAGCGTGAAAAAATTGGCCGGCCTGTTATTGGGGATCCGCATCTCCAAGAGTGCTCAAACATCGAATTGGGAAGCTCCGACGTTAACGGAAAAGCAAATCGATTACGCCGCTACAGATGCGTGGGTATGTCTTGAGATCTATTGTAAGCTCCTTAAAGCTAAAAGCTACGGCCACATTTGAGCTGCCTCTAAATAACCTCAACACCTCGAACGTCAACACTAGAACACCCACGGTACAGGGTGCCTTAACGCGCTTAGTTTTGTAACTTGATTTTTCTAAATGACTTGTTTCTATGAGAATTTCCATTCTTCTTTTATTTTTTGCTTTGACGTGTAGGTGATCAGTTCCTTACACCTGGATGGATTTGCTGCAATAAAAGAATTCAATATCAGACTTATGATGTTTCAAAATTACTTAAACAAGGAGCAAACGCCGCGGGTGTTATACTCTGCAATGGATGGTATCGGTGGCATTTGGCATGGCAGAACAATAGAAATCTTTATGGAAAAATGCTGGGTGTCTTGTTTCAGCTGGAAGTGGAATACACCGATGGAACAAAAGAGACGATCAATTCAAACGAAAGCTGGAAGTGCTCAACGGGTCCCGTTACCAAATCAGGTATTTATTATGGGGAAGCCTATGATGCAGGCTGGAACAAGGACAGTGGACCCAAGCTGAATTCAAGGATGAATCCTGGAAAACCGTTACTAATTTAAGTGGAGGTAAAGAACATTTGTTGGCTTCCTAGCTCAGGGAGTTATTTTCCGCCTGCCGTACGAACGGTACTTATAACTGTGAAGGCATGAACTACGGCTGAGGAAACATTTTGGGAAAATCAGAATTTTGAATGCCACAAAGGTTTAAATTTGGTAAGCACTCCACCGAATTACCTTCTTATGGAGTGGAATTGAAAATATGGTAAAAGCAAACGTCAAACAACTAAACAAAATAACCCTCACCTAAAACACAATTTTATGAAGTACAATTTTCTTCCCATCGTCTTCTCGGTAGCAGCGCTGCTCTTATCTTGTATGGTAAAAAAACTGAAGATAAAGCCGTTGTCGCAGATACCACTGTTGTCAGAGATACCGTAGTACAAACAGTGATACAACCAGTTGACACAGCAGCCATTATTGCAGCATATGAAGCTGAATATGCTAAAACAAAGTCAAAAAATACAAAGCCTGTGTACAAAGCAAAAGCTACAAAACAGGTTACTGCCTACCCTGAACCAGAAATTCAATCAGTGCCTCCGGCCACAGAGACAATAGATGTAGCGGGCTTTAATTACGTAGCTGATAAACATGCAAGCTACCCTGGTGGCAGAGCAGCCTTTTTGGAATACTTTTATAAAAATTTCGAATATCCCGAACGGGCCATTCAAAACAATATCCAGGGAACCGTATATGCCGAAGTTTTTATTAGTGAAACAGGAGTTGTAGAAAAGGTGGAATTCCCCGGACGTAAACTCGGATATGGTTTAGAAGAAGAATCAAGAAGAGTGCTCATGGCAGTAAAGCCAATCAATCCTGCCATTAAAAATGGAGTTCCTGCAAAGGAAAGGTATGTGTTACCAATAAGAGTTGTTATCAAGGAAGAACTAATCTCTTGCTATCCTGAGTTTGCTACTCAGGATCTGCTGATGGAAACAGTCACACTTTAATCATTATTTCTTAAACAGCTTAATAAGGCTGTCTGTAGATGCAATCTACAGACAGCCTTCAACTTCTTTTCTCTATTGAGCAAGATGGAAGCAATTTATTTTTAGCGAACACTAAGAATAACTGGGGATTCAAGGGACTGAATTGAAAGTGGTGAATGAATGAAGCAGCGCACAACAAAATGTATAATCCATTGCGGGGCTTAGTGTAAGTGAAAGTTTTATCAACTTAAAATGTTTTGTTACGTGGGACAATTTAGTAATCTTAAACCCGCAACGGCTTATACATGAACGTTGCGGGACCGGACAAGGTTAAAATTTTCGGGAAGTTGGCTATCCGTAGATATCGTTCAAAACTCCAGCCAGCCGGATGCCGGCTTGAAGGAGACGATGACGGACGATGTGAAAATTATCGTAACCATATTTGTAGCTCAATTTACCATTTCCATAATTGTAAACGTTGTCTCGGTAGGATATGCTCTCCGTTGCCCATTGTGTTGGCGAACTCTTTTGCCAGGATGATATTTTATCTTTGCCAGGCTTTTCAAGAGACTCCGCCAGTTCGGTGTAACTCAAGTTCGTGTCATCGATCATTTGGCTGTCCCACACACGGTGCAGATTGCTCTCAGAACGGAACCATGTAATTTTAATATCGTTCCCACCGTGGTCGCCCTCGACACCCACGTGCAGTGGCTGATGGATATCACCAATTAAATGAATAAGCATTTTCAGGTGCTCTGCTTCATCCTTTGCATTTAACTTTTTTGATTTTAAAGCCGTGATGAGGCGCTCTATCGTTTGGATCACGTCCCCTTTTGGATTTTTTTTCGCCTCTACGTATGTTTTTCCCTGTGGTATAGTTACAAAATGCCAGTCTTCTGCATAATCATATACCGAATCGGAACGGATTTCGTCCATCCAGTTACTGGCCATCGCTAAGGACTGCCCACTAAGGATGCGGTCAACTTCCTTTTTTGCTTTTTTACAGATATATTTTTCTGCTATCCATCCGGTGACCCTGTGACCGGTTGAGCCCCAGCCAAAACTGGTTAGAGCAAGAAGGAAAAGTAGAAATGTAACGCCTGATTTTTTCATAGAATTTATTTACCTGATAATTCATATTCTCAAAGTTACTCGTTAAATATTTGTTGAAGATACTACAGAAGGTCTGTAAGTAATAAAAAAAAAAAAAAAAAAAAAAAAAAAAAAAAAAATTTTATGTAAAAAAAGTCATTCGAAGCTGTAATAGTCTTGACTCCGTTTGGTTTAGTAGGTTTTCGTTTCCCATTTATTTTTTTTCGGCGAACGCCATAGCGTTACAACTTCGAACCTCAAACTTCGAACCTTGAACTCCAAGTTCTTCATTTTCAACTAATGTTCCGTTAACAGTCCATGAATTAAAATTTATATCTTTAGTAAAGGGCTGTTATGACAAAAAGGGTAAAACTATCTGCCTTCCTGGTGGCCAATCAGCTTGATATTAAGGGTATCAAATCTTTTCTGGATATCAAGCCGTTGGTTGATTCTTCTTCAGAGTTGTTTTATGACTTTGGACCTGAAAAATTCCAATGCTTCTTCAACTATGGTGTGATCGTTTTTGCCGGATACTCAGAAGATGAAATGAAGTGGGCAATAAAAGCAGTGCAATTGTACCAGCGAAATCCATTCACAAACTGGCTTAGAGACGATCATGAAGTTTGCGTTCAGGAGGGGAGTAACATGATTTTTAACTTCGATGAATTGATCTTGGATAAGGTCGACAGCAAGGTATTTCGTATCACGATGTTTAATCTCGCCCAGTCGGTAGCATTGGATCACTATCACAGTGTAACTGAAAACCTGCTTGCCGAATTGAAAAGTTTTGCCAACCAATTGGAGCTCACCGGAAAATTAAAGATTAGCCGTAAAAACATGATGCGTTTTTTAGGCCGGGCGCTGAATACGCAAAATGAAATAGCAGAGAACATTTATATTTTCGATGCCCCGGACCAGGTATGGGACGATGAATTCCTGGACAAGTTGTACCAAGGATTGATGAAACACTTCGATTTACGGGTTCGCTTTAGCGAAATTGAATACACTTTAAAGATCATTAACGACAATCTCTCCATCTTTCGGGAGATTATTAACCAACGGGAGAGCAGCTTGTTGGAGTTAATCATTATCGTTTTAATTTTGGTAGAAATTGTCGATCTGTTCATTACCAAACTTTTAACCTAAATGATCGCTGTAAAAGAGGGGCATTGCCAGGCATGAAGAAAGAACTTGTCCTGGATTTTGATATGCAGACGCAACCCGATGATGTGACGTGCGGGCCGACATGTTTGCAAGCATTGTATAATTACTACGGTGATGACATTCCCCTGAAGGAAGTAATACAGGAGGTTAAACAGTTGAAACTGGGAGGAACGTTGGCGGTCATGCTGGGAAATCATGCTTTAAAACGCGGATATAAAGCAAGAATCTATACGTATAATCTTACTGTATTTGATCCAACCTGGTTTAAGCATTCATCCAAAAAAATGATTCGGTTTCTCCGCGAACAGATGGAGTTCAAAAACAAGCGACGCAAGCTCAGAGTTGCCTCTCAGGCTTACATTAAGTTTCTTCAGGCAGGGGGGGAGGTGCGGAACGTTGAATTGGATGAAACGCTAATTAAAAATTATTTGAAAGAATCAATTCCAATTGTAACAGGTTTGAGTGCTACCTACCTCTATGGCTCGGCCCGCGAAATTCCGCAGTTCGACATTTATGATAGTATCAAGGGTGAGCCGGCGGGTCACTTTGTGGTTATCACTGGGTTTGATGAGGAGAAGAAGTGTGTTCAAATTACAGATCCAAATGAACCAAATCCACTTGGCCAGGGTAAAGTATATAGCGTAAGCTTTGCGCGGCTCATTAATAGTATTATGCTTGGCATCGTTACCTATGATGCAAATTTGTTGATTATCCAACCAAAAGAAAAAAAGGCACATGCCAAAGCTCATCATAGTTGAAAATCCGGACCATTGGCAATTCAACCTGGAAGATGTTGAAGTCATTACACCCTCCAAATACATTTCCGGAGAAGCTTATCAGGAAACTAAAGGCGTAAAAGTCATCAACCTGTGCAAGTCATTTCAGTATCAAAGTATTGGATATTACGTGTCGTTGTTGGCGGAGGCGCGAAAGCATAAAGTCCTGCCCGGAATTTCAACGATTCAGGACCTGCGTTTTCCATCGATTCTCCGTGAAGATTTTCAGGATTTCGATGACCTGATACAAAATTCATTCAAGAATGTATCGCAAGATAAAGTTGAATTCGATATTTATTTTGGTATCACACAGGAAGAAAATCTCAATAAACTGGCAAAGCAGCTGTTCCAGTATATTCCAGCCCCGTCGTTGAGTGTAACGTTTACCAAACGTAGCAAGTGGGTATTGCAAAGTATAAAACCCTTAAGCTTTGGTGAAGTACCAGAAGAAGAAATGACCTTGTTACGGACGGCGGCGGAAAAATATTTGCAACGTAAGCGCGACGTTCGTCCCGACAAAAAGAAATACGACCTGGCGATCCTCGTGGATCCCGACGATCCTAACCCACCTTCGGATGAAAAGGCCCTGCAGAAATTTATCAAAGCCGGAGACCAGGCAGGCTTTTATGTAGAATTGATTACCAAAGACGACTTCGATGAATTAATTCAATATGATGCCTTGTTCATTCGTGAAACCACTTTTGTAAATCACCACACGTTTCGGTTTGCAAAAAAGGCACAATCGCTGGGTATGGTTGTCATCGATGATCCCGAATCAATTTTAAAATGCACCAATAAGATCTATCTGAATGAGTTGCTGACCGCGAATAAGATTCTTACCCCTATTTCATTTGTGATAAGCAAGGATAACTATAAAAATTTGCCAAAAAAATTAGCCTATCCATTCATTCTTAAACAACCTGATGGAGCGTTCAGCAAAGGGGTCTTCAAAATTAAAACAGAGGAAGAATATAAACAGGCATGTAGCACCATGTTTCAAAAGTCTGAGTTGCTAATCGCCCAGGAGTTCTTGCCAACTTCTTTTGATTGGCGGGTGGGTATTTTGGATGGGAAGCCTTTGTTTGTTTGCAAATATTTTATGGCGTCTGAGCACTGGCAAATCGTTAATTGGAGTTCGGATAAACAACAACAAGAGGGTGCAGTGGAGTGTGTTGCTTTTTATCAAACACCCGCAGAACTGATATCCACAGCGTTGGAGGCCACCGCATTGATCGGTCAAGGGCTATATGGCGTGGATATGAAAGAAGTTGATGGTAAATTCTACGTGATTGAGATCAACGACAATCCGAACATTGATGCGGGGATAGAAGATAAAATTATGAAGGATAAATTGTACTCGGTGATTATGGAAGTATTTCTAAATAAAATCAAAGCCGATAAATAATGACGCAGCCACCACGGATACACTTATTTCAGGGATATGGCATCGAACTTGAATACATGCTGGTCGATCGAGATTCATTAAAAATCAAACCAATCACGGATGAGCTATTGAAACACGAGCTCGGCGACTATGGAAGTGATTTTGAAAATGGTATCGTGACATGGTCAAACGAACTTGTCCTGCATGTTGTAGAGCTAAAGTCAACAAAGCCAGAGGCGGATTTTCAGGCCCTCGAAAGAAAATTTTCAGAAAATGTAAAAAGCATCAATTCCATTCTATCAAAATGGAATGCGATGCTCATGCCTACGGCCGCTCATCCATTCATGGATCCAATGAAGGAAACAAAAATCTGGCCCCATGAAAATAACGAAGTGTATGCCATTTACAACAAGATCTTTGATTGCAGAGGTCACGGTTGGTCTAACTTGCAGAGTACGCACCTCAACCTTCCCTTTTATGACGATGAAGAATTCGCGAAATTACATGCGGCCATTCGGTTGGTGCTGCCGATTCTTCCGGCGTTATGCGCAAGCTCTCCCATTCTCGATGGCAAGCTAACGGGAACGCTGGATACACGCTTGAAATTCTATAAAACAAATCAATCAAAAATTCCATCCATCACGGGAAAAGTAATTCCGGAGGCCGTTTTTTCAAAGCGCAATTATCTCAATACCATCTACGAAAAAATCAAGGCCGATATTGCCCCCTACGATCCGAACGAAGAATTAAATGCGATCTGGGTGAATTCGCGTGGCGCTATACCAAGGTTTGACCGAGGGTCAATCGAAATCAGGTTGATGGATATACAGGAATGTCCTGCGGCGGATTTGGCGGCGCTTACGTTGGTGATTGAAACGATCAAAGCATTGAGTGGGAATTTTTTTATCAGCCTTGAGTCTCAGATGAAATGGAAAACGGAAAGCCTGGCTCAAATTCTGGATCAAACCATCATCCATGCGGGGCAGGCTGTATTGGATAATGCGGAATATTTAGCTTTATTTGACTTTCCCGGAACGAAGTCTCTAGCATGTGAGTTGTGGAAACATATTTTGGACCTACTATTAAAAAAAGGAAACCTTCCCCTTGACCGCTACAAGAAAGAGTTAAATGTAATCTTAGAAGAGGGCACGCTTGCCCATCGGATTGTTCGAGCCATCAACAATGATCAATCAACTGAAAACATTGCAAGCGTTTACCGAAGGTTGTCAGATTGTTTGTCACAAAACAAAATGTTTTTGAACTGAGTATTTGAACTTCCACGAAAAGGCAAAACAAGTTTAGGACATGAATCTCATCATTACCTGCGAGCATGCAGGGAATCAAGTGCCCGAAAATTACAGTCACATCTTTGCGGATGTTCAAGACGTTTTGCATTCACATCAGGGTTGGGATCCTGGCGCCCTGGAAATTGCCCGCTTTGTTGCCACGGAGTGCAGCGCTCCTTTGTTTAGTTGTGAGACTACCCGGCTGCTTATTGAAACGAATCGGTCCCTGCATAGTCATCAATTATATTCCCGGTATTCCCGAAAGTTGTATGAAACAGATCATGATTTCATTCTTCAGCAATACTATTATCCGCATCGAAATAGCGTTGAAGACGTCATTTCGAAAGTATCGAAACCTGCATTACATCTTTCCATACATTCCTTTACTCCAGTTCTAAATGGCGATACCCGGAACGTGGATGTTGGGATTTTGTTTGATCCTGATCGAAAAGGAGAATCGGACTTTTGTAAACAATTGTTTGATGGACTTGAGCAAGCCCTGCCATTTTTAGTAATAAAATTTAACGAGCCGTACAAAGGAACCGATGATGGGTTCACTACATACCTTCGCACAAAATTTAGCGATGATGAATACCTTGGAATTGAAATTGAAGTGAATCAAAAATACCTGGGAACGGAAAAGTGGGAGATGATCGCTATGGGACTAAAAGAAGTGTTGTTTGATATCCTGTATGATGAGGGATAAGAAACAAACTATTGTTGATTCAATTCGTCCAATATTTTCTTTAGCTTTTCCAAATGATCGCCGTATAGTTTTTTCAGGTACCAACGCGCAAACCACGTGCTGACGAAGAAACATAAACCAGCCATGAACAATAGATAAACAATGGTCGATGGTTGGGATAGAAATACAACAAATTTATCCGTTCCCCTTTCCAATACACTGAATAATAAGCCAAGCAAAAAATAGACTGGATATAATACCGTGTAGCTGTTCCTATAAAATTTCAGGTAGCTTGTGAGATTAGTAATCAAAAAAGATATGGTATCATGAAGGTTGTCGTTTATGCCCTGAACGCGGTTTAACACCGACAATTTCTTGATGAAATATATCGTAGAGGCCAGGCACATCAATAAGAGAGAAATGGACGTCCATTTCATAGCGCCTTGTTCCAGGGAAAGCGCATAAAGCAACAGTCGCAACGCTCACGACGATGGCGAAGACGAGTTCAAACCATACGTTGCGTTTTAATTTGTTAACAATGGAAATGCTTCTTCCTTTCAGCATCATCGCAATTTCCTGCTCGTTCTTCGGTTGAAATACGGTCTCACCACTTTTCCAAATGCTTTTTAAATCTTCCAATTCCATATTATGGACACATAAGTTTTTTTAGTTTTTCTCTTATTCTATTCATGCGTACGCGCACATTATTTTGTGTGATTCCAATAGTTTCGGCGATTTCCTCATATGGAATTTCTTCTAATGCCATCATGATCATCGCACGTTCAATTTCCGAGAGCTGGCGTATAGCCCATTGAAGTTTTTGAAAATTTTCATCGTGATCATCACTGCCGGCATCTGATATATTTAAATGCATTTCACGCAAGTCCTCAGTTTTTAGCAACCGGGTTTGTTTCCTATAACCGGAGATCGCCGTATTCAATGCGATGCGATACATCCAGGTAGAAATTTTTGATTCCCCTCTAAACGATGAAAATGATTTCCACAACTGAAGGACAATTTCCTGAAAAAGGTCGTTCCTCACATCCCGGTCATTTTCGTACATGATACAGACCTTATGGATTAACCCCTGATGTTCGTTGATAAGGCTAATGAATTTTTGTTCTTCCGCTATCGCCAAGGGAAAATGTCTTTTTGAATAAGTCGAAGGTAAAAAAAGAAAATTACAGTCTCTCTGGTGTTTCTGACACCTGCCCGGGTTAAAAGTGTATAAATTACATTTTTACGCAATAAAACTATAAATTGGGCCCATAAACCTATTTTCAATCGTATGAAAAATCTGATTCAAATTTTTGTGTTGTCCTTGTGTTTCTTACCGCTGGCCGGACAAAACCAGTTGGTCTTAAATGTGGATTTAGGCAAGGACAAAATTAACAAACACATCTATGGACACTTTGCCGAACACTTGGGTCGATGTATATACGGTGGGTTTTATGTTGGTGAAGACAATACTAAGATCAAGCATACGAACGGCGTACGCAACGACGTGGTGGATGCGTTGAAAAAATTGAAAATCCCCAATCTTCGCTGGCCAGGTGGTTGTTTCGCAGACACCTATCACTGGAAAGACGGTATCGGACCGAAGGACAAGCGTCCAACAATCGTAAACCGTTGGTGGGGTGGGGTAACGGAAGATAACAGCTTTGGTACGCACAATTTCCTTGACATGTGTGAGCTCATTGGAACCGAGCCATACTTATCGGGGAATGTTGGCAGTGGCACCGTTCAGGAATTTATTGATTGGGTTCAGTATACGACGTTTGATGGCAAAAGCCCAATGTCCGATCTGCGCAAGCAAAATGGCAGGGAGAATCCCTGGAAAGTAAAATATTGGGGTATTGGAAATGAGGCATGGGGATGTGGTGGAAATATGCGCGCTGAATATTATGCAGATGTGTATCGACAGTATGCGACGTTTCTTTCAGCATGGGACGATGATGATAAGATTTTTCGGATTGCCTCTGGCGCAAGTTCCTCTGACTACAAATGGACCGAAGTGTTAATGCGGGATATTCCACATCAAATGTTGGAAGGCGTTGCTCTTCATCACTATTCTGTGATTGATTGGAATAAGAAAGGTCCTTCGACAACTTTTACCGAAGAACAATATTTTACAACGATGAAGCGCGCCAGCTTGATGGATGAACTCGTACAAAAGCATTCCAACATCATGGATAAATATGATCCGGCAAAAAAAGTCGCGTTGGTAGTAGATGAGTGGGGAGGCTGGTATGATGTTGAACCCGGTACTAATCCCGGTTTTTTATTTCAACAGAATACGATGCGCGATGCCATGATAGCGGGCATCACACTGAATATTTTTCATAACCATTGTGATCGGGTAAGGATGGCAAACCTGGCGCAAACCATTAACGTATTGCAGGCAGTTATTCTAACCAATGAAGAAAAAATGTTGGTTACGCCTACCTACCACGTTATGGAAATGTACAATGTTCATCAAGATGCCACCATGATACCGTTGACGGTTCAATCAAATGATTATGTTGTTAATAATGAAAAACTAAAAGCGATCTCAGCATCGGCTTCTAAAGATGCAAATGGTGTTCATCCATGTATCGCTGGTGAACATTGATGCCAGGAAGGAGCAGGACGTTACCATAGATGTTCGGGGCGGCAAGTTTACCAGTGTAACGGCGAGGATTCTAACGGCACCGAAGCTGCAGGATCACAATACCTTCGAGGCGCCGGATAAAATAAAGCCTGCAAATTTCAAGGGCATTACGCTCACAGGAGGCGCGTTGAAAGGAAAACTACCACCATTTTCGGTAGTGGTGCTCGAACTGCGATAAGCGTTACAATTACACTTTTTGCAATTTTTGACTTATCGACGATCTGGACGGCGATAGTATGACTGATTTATTTTTAGCGGAAAATTTTTATGGCTTGAAACCGGAAGTTGGAAGACAGAATTCTGGATTGATCTTGAAATGATTCTGAATTTACTCCGCTGCTGCCAGGCATGACCGGAGTCGATATTGAGGGGAGGTCCGGGACGCCAAAATATTAGTTGGCCCCAAAAAATCCAAGATGATATTAATCGGCCGGAATAACGCGCCGGCTTTAATGTTCAAGAAAAACTAGGCAGAATTGTTCAATATCGTTACTTTGAAAGTTCAAAAATGTGCAATGAAGCCTCGACTTTCACTATTGATCCAATTCTCTTTTCTGCGAAGTATCCTTTCTTTCCAAAAGGGAAAATATTTTGGGATGCTGCTACAGACTGCAATGTTATTCTGTCTGATGAATTGCAGCCAACCTTCTAAAACACTTTTCAAATTGCTTCCCGCCAGTTCGACCGGCGTCGATTTTTCCAACACGATTACTGAAACGGATTCATTTAATATTCTCACGCACGAATACATTTACAACGGCGGAGGTGTTGCTGTAGCTGATTTTAATAAAGATGGTTTACAGGATTTATTTTTTACCGGGAATGAAGTTCCTAATAAGCTTTACCTGAATAAAGGAGACCTTCGGTTTAAGGATGTTAGCAACGAAGCAATGATAAATGTTCCAGGACGATGGAACTCAGGTGTTGTTGTTGTCGATATAAACAGCGACGGATGGCTGGACCTTTACGTCACAGCCACCATGAAAAAAGATTCTCTGCTGCGGGCAAACATGCTCTTTTTAAATAAAGGAACTAAGGGCGACGGAGTTCCCCTGTTTGAAGAAATGGCAGCGCAATATGGAATTGCTGATACTGGATATAGCACCATGGCTGCTTTTTTTGACTATGATCGTGATGGCGATCTTGATCTCTATGTTCTGACGAATGAACAACTCACTGGTTCGCCAGCAGCATATCGCGAAAGGGTGAATGATGGCACTTCGCCTAACAATGACAGGCTCTATCGCAACAATGGGAACGGAAAATTTTCAAATGTTAGTAAGGAAGCAGGTATTATTTATGAAGGATTTGGACTCGGCTTGGGAATCGCTGACTTTAACTCAGATGGTTGGCCTGATATTTATGTTTCGAATGATTTTCTGTCGAACGATATTCTTTACATGAATAATCAGGACGGGACGTTTACTAACAAATCAACTGAAGCGATAAACCATCAAAGCCACTCTTCGATGGGAAATGATGTTGCCGACTTTAACAACGACGGCCTCCCTGACATCATCACCCTGGATATGTTGCCGGAAACCAATAGCAGGAAGAAATCCACCATAGGCAACAAATCCTACCTTACCTATATCAACAATGAAAAGTATAACTATGACTATCAATATGTCAGAAACATGCTTCATAAAAACAACGGCATGGCTAATGGGGAGGAATTTAGTGAGATTGGGCAACTTGCCGGCGTGCATCAGACAGAATGGAGCTGGTCCCCTTTATTTGCAGATTTTGACAACGACGGCAATAAAGACCTGATTGTGACCAACGGATTTCCAAAAGACATAACCGATAAAGATTTTTCTAATTACCGCGCTGATGTCTCAGGCCTACGTCGATATAAAAAGTTTAGTTGACTCCATTCCGATTGTAAGAATTCCCAATTATGCTTTTAAAAACAATGGGGACCTTACCTTTCACGATGTTTCAAAGTCATGGGGACTTGATCACCCTTCATTTTCCAACGGTGCTGTCTTCGCAGACCTGGACAACGACGGAGACCTGGACTACGTGACAAACAATATCAATGAGGAAGCATTTGTTTTTGAAAATACATTATATAACAAGGATGAACGTTCTGTTCATTTCATTCGCATTAAAGTTGAAGGGCCTCCGCTCAATGCTCAATCTATCGGAACCAGAATCCTACTGTATTACGACAGCGGAAAAATGCAATATGCAGAGCAACAAGTTGCCAGAGGATATTTGTCTTCTGTTGAAGATATAATTCATTTCGGTTTGGGAAGCTCTACCATCGTCGATTCGGTACGCATTATTTGGCCGGATGGGAATGCACATAAGATCGAAAATATCAAGGCTGATCAGCTCGTAACGGTTAAGTATGGGTCAATGCCGGTCGTGCCATTTAAAATTGAACCATCCTCCGAATTAACATTTTTCAAGGAAGGCTCTCAAGAATTGAAATTGCTTTTCAGGCACGAGGAACAGGATAAAATTGATTTTAACCTTCAACGAACTTTACCGCACAAATTCACGCAATCCGGACCGTCCATTTCTGTTGGCGATGTCAACAATGACGATCGTGACGATGTCGTGCTGGGTGGTTCCTCGGGATATCCTCTGACGGTTTTCACGCAGCAACCCACAGGAAGCTTTAGCCGATCTGAAATCATCAAGGGAGACAACAATATTAGAGAAGATGAAGGGCTGTTATTATTTGACGCTGATGGTGATCACGATCAGGACCTGTACGTAGTGAGTGGAAGTATTGA
The DNA here is from genome assembly GCA_963739105.1 of uncultured Bacteroidota bacterium. Taxonomy (GTDB): domain Bacteria; phylum Bacteroidota; class Bacteroidia; order Cytophagales; family Cyclobacteriaceae; genus Chryseolinea. Next base: position 56,748 of record CAVTZI010000035.1, read on the forward strand.
ACATGAGCCCGGCTCTGCTTTTTATCAGCACCGGTTCTTCAGGAACAATGGAAATGGCAAGTTTGAACTTGACACTGACGCTTTGCCTGAAGTGAAGTCCAGCGGGTCATGCGTTCGCGCCGCGGACATTGATGGCGATAATGACCTCGACTTGTTTGTCGGAGGAAGAGTCATAACCGGAGGGTATCCCTTCCCAGCCGAAAGTTATTTGCTTCAAAATGAAAATGGAAAATTTATCAATGTAACCAGTCAAGTACTGTCCGGAGCTTGCAAAGCTTGGTATGGTAACGGATGCGCTATTCACAGACTTTAACAATGATGGAAGATCTGACCTGGTGGTGGTAGGTGAATTTCTGCCAGTCACTTTTTTCAGCAACAACGACAGGAAATTTAATTTGGTAGCGTCGTCAGGAATTGAAGATTTAACGGGTTGGTGGAATAGCATCGTAAGCGGCGATTTTGATCGTGACGGAGATTTTGATTATGTCGTTGGTAACCTGGGAACGAACAATGGATACCAGGTAACAAAAGACCATCCTTTAAAAATATTTGCAAAGGACTTCGATAATAATGGAAGCGTCGATGCCATACTCGCGTGTTACATAAAAGAATCATTGGAAAACAGCGAAGAGAAAAAACTCTTTCCCGTTCACTTCTGGGATGAATTAAACAGCCAAAGCCCCAAGTTTCGACAGCAATTTTCCAGGTATAAAATGTATGGTAAGACAACGATGGATAATTTGTTGTCGCAGGAAGATTTAAAAGGGGCGCTGAGCCTGCAGGCCAATCATTTTGAATCGAGCTACATTGAGAATCTTGGAAATGGAACCTTCAAATTGTCGGCATTACCGATACCCATTCAATTTGCTCCTGTTAATGGAATGGTTGCTGATGATGTTAACGGCGATGGCAATTTGGATATTTTAATGGTCGGTAATGATTATGGCAATGAAGTATTTGTAGGGCGTTATGATGCATTCAAGGGGGCCTTATTGTTAGGTAATGGTAAGGGAAATTTTGAAGTGGCCAGTACGGCGATGAGTGGTTTTTCAGTTGACGGTGATGCGAAGGGCTTGGCAAAATTATATCGCGCAACGGGTGAAGAAATTTTTGTGGCAACTCAGAATAATGACAGTCTGAAGGTATTTCTCAAGAATGAAACGGCTGGAGACAACAGCAGCATTTTGACACCAGAGCCTTTTGATAGTTGGGCTGAGTTAATTTACGGCGATGGCCGTAAATCAAAAATTGAATTTTATTATGGCTCGGGATATTTATCGCAATCCAGCAGAAAAGTAAGGATACCTTTGGGGGTGAAGGAGATTGTTATTTACGATTATAGCGGTAAATCAAGGACAGTACGAACGCAGGTAAAATCTTAGGGGTGCTTATCCAATTTTTCAGATTGACCTTCAACGTTAAATAAATTATTCAGCAACTCAGACAGGGTTTCAGAATCACCACGTTTGCATGCTGCTTTAAGTTGAAGGACTGGATATTTTAGAATTTTTTGCATCAGCGAACGGCTCATCTCTTCCAGCTTTTGCGCTTCTTCAGGTTTTGCATTCTTGATGAAGCGGGCAATTTCTTCTTTGCGAATTTGTTCCAGCGTACTCTTTAGTTTTTGAATGGTAGGCGATATGATCATTTCTTTTGACCAATCTTCGAATTCAAGAATTGAATCTTGAATTATGGAGCGGACAGCGGGAACGGAAGCCCGACGTTTTTCCAGCGCTTCATTCGTTTTTTCGCGTATATCGTCCAGGTTGTAAACGATAGCCCCTGGCAGTTCTTCGATGCTAGGTTCAATGCTGCGTGGCATTGAAAGGTCTAAGAAATACTTATGGGTGAAAATTTTGAAGTCCTTTAAAAGATCTAATGTAATGATTGGCTGACTGCCAGACACAGAACTAACAATGACATCGGCTTTTTGAATCTCCGTCAAAAGATCTTCAATGCCTCCAAATCTAAAATTATATTTCTGCGCGAGCTTTTCGGCTTTTTCTTGTGTCCGATTTAAAATCGTGACATGCTCAATTCTCGAGTGCGCAAGATTTAAACAAAAATCCTGACCGATTTCACCAACACCCACCACCAAAATCCTCGGCGATTTGATATCGATGGTCAGATCTTCGGCCAACTCCTTTGCTGCATAGGAAATTGAGGCAGCTCCATCTCTAAATGATGTCTCCTGGACAACACGTTTATTCGCAAAAAATATGGTATGCATCAGCCGATGCAAAAATGGTCCAGCCATATTTTCGTCAGCACTCCATTGGTACGCATTTTTTACCTGACCTGAAATTTGTAAGTCGCCCATAACCTGGGCATCAAGTCCGAGTGACACCTCGAACAAATGTGACACGGCCTCACTGCCATTAAGCATGCTGAAATGCTGCTCGAAACCAGACTCACAATTTTTTATCAAAGAAAGTCCTTTGAAGATTTCAAATGAAAAATCCTTTTCAGCTAAATAATATATCTCAGTCCGGTTGCAAGTAGAAACAATAAGCACGTCGGTCGCAGCAGTATAATTCCTAATGAATTGATGTAGTTTCTTAGCTGCAGTCTCATTCAATGAAACCTGCTCGCGGATGGCTACCGGAGCAGTTTTATAAGTAAGCGTTAATGCTTTGAAGTTTTGTGTCATTGTGAAATACAAAAATAAAGCGTATCCGAAATTGATTTACTGATAAAAGTCAAATGAGTGTAATTTAGAATGTTTATAAATAACACTTTAATGCCCCGCAACATTCCTTAAAGTGCTTTTGCAAACGAAAGACCTGCAAAAAAAGTTGCAATTTTAACATACCGTTGTTCGTCATGTTAAGATTAAGGCATTGGATCAAAGACTTTTTCGGATTTCCCCGATCCCATGTCAATGGATTTATCATCTTATTAATTCTGACCACTTTAATGCTGTTTTCGGAGCCGATATGGCACTGGTGGATCAGCAACAATCCATCCGATTCGCAACGAGACCGGGCAAAACTCGATAGCTTAGTTGCATTGTGGAATCACCAAAATGACCAGGGAGAACATGGACAGGCCGAAGCGCTCAAAAGTCGGATCTTTTTCATTTTGATCCCAATAACACCTCGGCAAAAGACCTTCTAGCGCTGGGTTTTACGCAGAATCTCGCCATCCGCATAACACGCTACCGGGAAAAGGGAGGTAAATTCAGGACAAAGTCTGATCTGCTTAAAATTTATGGCCTTGATTCGGCGTTTTATCAGCGTATATATCCATTTATCTCATTGCCCGAGCGCGTAGCAATAAATAAGAAGGGCGCAAAAAAATACGAGCCAAAAAATGTTTTGACCGTTAAGAAAGCCGCGGAAAAATTTGATTTGAACAATGCCGACACATCGGAGTTAAAAAAAATCTACGGTATAGGTGACAAACTTTCTTTGCGTATCCTAAAGTATCGGGAGGCTTTAGGTGGTTTTGTAGATATGAATCAATTGAAAGAAGTTTATGGTTTGGATTCTTTGGTAATCAACCGGCTAAGTGAAAATTCTACGATACAAAATGAGTTTCAACCAAAAAAAATCAATATTAATACGGCTTCTGAAAAACAACTTTCTTCGCATCCTTATTTAAGTAAAGTGGCTAAAGCTATCGTTTCTTATCGATTTCAGCACGGCAATTTCAAGGCCGTAGAAGACATTCGAAACGTGGGTTCCATCGATGAGAAGTCCATTCAGCGAATTATTCCTTATCTGAAGGTCAATGATGAATTGTGATTGTTAATAGAATTGGCGTACGTAAAAAATTCTACTACCTTATAATTGAATGCCGGATTCAACGAAAAATATTTTAGCAACCTACCTGCGAAGACTTACTAATCTTTCGGGAAACAATAGGTCATTGTTATTGCTTCGCCTTCATGCCGAACAGTTAATAGATCTTCACAAACTGAGTTTCTTAAACGGCGAAAAATCATTTGAAATAATCAATGCCTTGATTGCGGACCGCAGTAAAAAACTTTGTCAGGTATTGGATAGCCGTGTTGAAGCGAATAATGAAGAGAGCAAAAGATTAAAAAAGCTCCAGCGAATTGATCGTTTTATTTTTGAAGAACGAGGGTCAAATGATTTGCATGTCGGATGGCCCTTCGTCAGAGGAAAATTTTCGGATGGAACTGCGGTGCGCTGTCCTTTGCTATTTTTTCCGGTTAGCATTGTACAGGAAGGGCAACATTGGATATTGCAGCCCAGAGAAGATGCCGGTATTACCTTTAATAAGTCCTTTCTTCTGGCGTTCTCATTCTATAACAAGGTGAAACTTGAGGAAGATTTGCTGGACACAAACTTTGAAGATTTTGAGAAGGACAGCACGGTTTTCCGGACTCAATTGTATCAGCAGCTCGAGGGAAAAATAGAAATCAATTTCAATCCCGAAAATTTTAGGGATGAACTCACGCCTTTTCAGGAGTTTAAAAAAGAAGCATTTGAATCGAAACATAAAAACGGAGAAATCAAGCTTTATCCTGAAGCTGTATTAGGAATTTTTCCGCAAGCAGGCTCCCAGCTAGTGCCCGACTATTTGCAGTTGATTGACAATAATTCTTTTCAGGACTTAGAAACATTCTTTCAAAGAAAAAATACCAATGGCGCGGATACGCTGACGGAGCCCGCACACGCCAGCAACAATAACATTAAAGAAGAGAAGATCTTTGCTCCTTTTGATCTTGACGCGTATCAGGAAAATGCAATAAAGACCATAAAAAATGGTAATTCCATTGTCGTTCAAGGCCCACCAGGCACGGGAAAATCTCAGCTGATTTGTAATATTCTATCCGATGCCATGGCCTCTGGAAAGAAGGCCTTATTGGTGTGTCAAAAAAGAGCAGCCCTTGATGTTGTGTACGACAGGTTAAGAGGCGTTGGCTTGGGTGACTTTTTGGGACTGGTGCACGATTTCCGTAATGACAGGAAGGAAATTTATTCCAAGGTTGCATACCAGGTTGATCGTGTAGAAGAATATCGGACGCTTAACCGTAGCGTTGATGTCATACAAACTGAACGGAAGTTTTACCAGGTATGCCGTAGGATCGATCAAATCTCAGAGGAATTAGAGGAGTTCAAACAAATGTTGTTTGACGATACCGAATGCGGATTATCAATAAAGGAATTGTATCTCACATCAGATCTCCAGGAACCTTCCGTCAATATAAAGCAGGAGTATCAGTATTATACATTTTCCACGGTGCCGGAGTTTTTGCGAAAGCAAAAGATGTACATACAGTACGCAGCAAAATTTGAGGAAGAGCATTATGTCTGGCGTGAGCGTAAATCATTTGCATCCTTTCAACCTTCGGATGAAAAGGAACTTGAAAAAATTCTATCCTATATTCCGAAATATCAGCAAAAGATCAGTGCGGCCGTCGAAAAGGAAATTGGGATAAATCTTAATCTCCAGGATTGTGAATCGTTGTCTTTGAAAGAAGACGAAATTCTTGGAATGATCAGTGTTCTGAAGGACGATGAGACGTTTAGTTATTTTCAGGCCATGTGGGACGAAGATGACGATGAAACCAGCTTGCTCTGGCTCGCCAATATAGAGCGCGTTGCCATGAGTTGTTTTGAAGGAGAAAATCCTGAAGTCACTATTCCCAATAATCAATTGGGTGTTTTCCAGGAAGCATTGCAGCATCGAATGGATGCCCGGACAAATTTGTTTCGGTGGATCATGTGGGAAATTTTCTCCAAAGAAAAAGGACTCGTAAAGCGCGTGCTGATCGCGAATGGATTGGCGTACAACAAGGTCGGGTTGGATATTTTGGAGAAACGAATCGATAGCCGATTGAATTTGGAGCATCATCTTACAGCACTTAAAAAGAAGATGTGGCTTATCAATGTGCCACTCGACTATCAAAAGTCTTCTTTGCAATCCTGGTTTGATAAGCAGAAACTGGCAACCAGGGCAAAATTGATTTTCAATACTTTGCGGGAGGTAAAAGATTCCATTCTATTGCAAAAATATTCCCGTCAGGAATTTATTTCGCTGATGCGGAGGTTGCTCTTCATCATCAATGATATCCCGGCCAAGAAATTGGAATGGCTAAAATATCTGACACGGTATCAGATCAGTCAACTCATTTTTGACCCATCGCTCGAAAAAGAATTTATCAGAACCTTAAAGCAAGATTTTGACAACCTGTCGGAATACGACAAGCTAAAAGAACAGATTCTATTCCACGAAAAAGAAGTGATCACAAAACTTTATGATCATGTGCAGGAGTGGAATGCTGACAAGATGGAAACGCTTTTTCAGAATAGCCTTCGCCTTACCTGGATTGATCACATCGAAACAAAGTACCCGATTCTGCGTGCCGTGTCATCGATGAAGATGGAGACGTTGCAAAATGAACTGCAACAATTAGTAGCCGAAAAACAAGATCTTTGCAGGGAAATCTTATTGGTCCGGGCGCGTGAATACGTTTATGACCGGCTCGAATATAATCGCTTGAACAACCTGATAACCTATCGCGATTTGCATCATCAGGTAACTAAAAAGAAAAAAAGCTGGCCACTTCGGAAACTAATTGCAGAATTTGGTGATGAACTGTTTCAGCTCGTTCCCTGCTGGATGGCATCACCGGAGTCGGTATCTGCTATTTTCCCGATGACTGAATTATTTGACATCGTCATTTTTGATGAAGCGTCACAGTGTTTTTCTGAGCGGGGTATTCCGGCAATGTATCGAGGCAAACAAATTCTTATTGCAGGAGATGACAAACAACTTAGGCCCAGTGAACTGTATCAGGCCCGTTGGGATGAGGAAAATGAAAATCCTGATGTTGAAGTGGAGTCTCTGCTGGAACTATCGAAACGTTATCTTTCGTCCGTCCATCTGCAAGGCCACTACAGGAGTCAGACAATAGAATTGATCGATTTTTCGAACGAATTTTTTTACGAAGGCAGGCTGCAGTTGTTGCCCCATCGCGACATCTTAAACCAGGCAGAACCTGCCATCCAATACTGCAAAGTTGAAGGTGTATGGGAAAATCATACGAATACTGTTGAGGCTGAACTTATTGTCGAAAAGGTTTTTCAGATTCTCCAACAACACCCGGACAAGGAAATAGGAATAGTGACCTTTAATGCGCCTCAGCAAATGTTGGTGCTCGACCTGCTGGAAGCCGAGGCTGCTAAGACGTGGAAAAATAATTCCCCCTTCCTTATTTGTGAAGAATATTGAGAACGTTCAGGGTGATGAAAAGGATATCATAATTTTCTCTATTGGCTATGCGCCGGACAAGAAGGGGAAGATGAGTATGCAGTTTGGAAGTCTCAACGCTGCGGGTGGAGAGAATCGATTAAATGTGGCCGTGACCCGCGCCCGCGAAAAAATAATTTTGGTTACTAGCATTTGGCCAGAACAACTAAAAGTGGAAAGTATAAAAAATGAAGGGCCAAAACTTCTGCGGAAATACCTCCAGTATGCCCGCGAAGTGGATCAAGGGACTTATAAACCTCACGCAAAACCTGCTTTTACGAAACACAAGGACTGGTATTTGAGTAACCGGATCAAACAATGGGGCGAGGGCCGCTTAGACAAATTTGTATTTCAGACCGATACACTTCCGTTTACCGATGTCGGAGTCCTCCACAATAATCAGCATCTAGGGATCATCCTTACCGATGATGTGCGGTATTTTTCGAGTTTGTCAGTAAAACATTCGCATGCCTATATTCCCGCCATCCTGACACAAAAGAACTGGAAATACCGGATGGTCTACAGCAGGAACTTATGGAAGGATCGGGAAAAGGTGGAGGAAGAACTTATCTTTTTTATTGGCTCAAGATTTTCGAGTCAATGACCCTTAAACAAGAAAGGCCCTTATTCAGGGCCCTTCTTTCAGTGACAAATTTCTTATCGACCTTGGTGCTTGTAACTTGGATATATCTTGAACTTGTCATACCGGGTAATTACACCGCCTTGAGGGTCTTATCGGCTCACAATAGCTCAAAAAGGGTAAGACACCTTTGGCGAACGAGTTTTAATCAATTGAGCTTCTCCATTTATTTTTCCGTGGACGGGATAATAGCAGGATAAGATGGAATTCATTTTCTCGCGGCCTGCGGCTATGCGTCCAGCTTTTTCACGAATATCCGGATCCAATATCTTGAATAACGGTTGCTCTACCTCCAAAAGGTGTGGAAAGGCATTCAGTAGATCTTCGTCCCAAATATGATAGTACCGGATCAGGTCGTCAGGATAAATCATCGTCCTGTCTGTTCCTGCTTCCGGCACGGCTTCAAAAGGTTCTTCCAGGTTTAAATACCCATAGTCATCGGTGAGCTGTTCTCCAGGCTGAATATCGCGAATTGCAATTTCAAACTCATAGGCTGTCGTCACGCAATTCGAGTTTGAGCTATGGTTTATGAATCGAGCATTGTCCCAGCAAAGGATATGATTGCCCTCCGGATTCCGATAGGTGTAGGTGTCCAAGACCTGTTGATAGAGCGGATCCATCGCGCGAACCTGCTGCAGGCGTAAAAATTCTATCGAGTTTATCTAGCACCCAGGTGATAGTTCCTTTTGGAATAAGCTTGGTGGCGATAACTCCATATCCAATTTTCTCACTGATAAACTGGAGTTCTGTATGGGGATGAATCATGTTGGATTTAAAAAGTATTTCAAAATAAAGATATCTTTTAAATAGATTCAAGTTTGACGCAAAAAAAGAAGCCGGGCATTTCTGCCCGACTTCAAACTACAACCAGACGCCCTGAAAGAAAAAGATTATTTAGCGACCGTTCACTGTGGCGTATTCAGAAACGGTTTTTACTGTTTTAATAATTCTTGCTGCAACTTTATAAGGATCAGCGGCGGAGTTTGGTCTTCGATCCTCAAGCCATCCTTTCCAGTTATTTTCTACTGTTGCGATAGGAATGCGTATAGATGCGCCGCGATCAGAGACTCCATAGGAGAATTTGTCGATGGATTGCGTTTCGTGTTTGCCGGTCAAACGCAAATGATTGTCTGCGCCATACACCTCAATATGTTCCTTCACATAAGGAGCAAAGGCCTGGCAAACGGTATCATATACTTCTTTTGAACCACAGGTACGCAAGCAGATCATTGGAGAAATTTGCATGCATGCCGGAGCCGTTCCAGTCAGTGGCACCGAGAGGTTTACAATGCCAGTTGATGGCAACGCCATATTTTTCAGCTGTTCTTTCCAGAAGATACCGGGCAATCCATACTTGGTCTCCGGCAGCTTTTGCTCCTTTGGCAAATACTTGAAATTCCCACTGACCAGTAGCAACTTCGGAATTGATACCTTCGACATTGATACCAGCTTCTAGGCAGAGGTCAAGATGTTCTTCAACGATCTCACGACCGAAAGCATTTTTAGCGCCAACAGAGCAATAATATGGACCTTGAGGACCGGGATATCCGCTAGCTGGGAAACCAAGTGGTTTGTTGGTTTCAGGATTCCAAAGAAAATATTCTTGTTCGAAGCCAAACCAGAAGTCGTTGTCATCATCTTCAATCGTTGCCCGCCCGTTTGATACGTGTGGAGTACCATCTGGATTGAGTACTTCGCACATCACGAGGTATGCATTTTTCCGGTCTGGATCAGGGAAGAGCGCTACAGGTTGCAGCAGGCAGTCTGAGGAATGGCCAGTAGCTTGTTCAGTAGAACTTCCGTCGAAAGACCAGCCTGGGCAGCCTTCCAGGGTACCATCGAAATTTTTTACAATTTTTGTTTTGCTGCGCAGGCTCTGAGTGGGCTTGTATCCATCGAGCCAGATGTATTCAAGTTTTGTTTTTGACATAGTTGTTGTAAGTTTATGTTGTCTGATTGTTTTAAGTCTGATTTCTAAAATTTATAGACAGCGGCAAAAGTCAAGCTGGGCATCATGTCTAGTTGCATCTCCGTCTTTATCGAGGAATGAATCTTCAGAAGTTTTGTCAATTCTGAATTCAGGAATGAAAGTGAATCCTCCCACTTTGTAGTTACCTGATAAGGTAAACTCAACTACATTTCCATCGCCGTTATCATCCAATCCGATGATGCCCAAGTGATCTTTCATGATGGAGAAATATTCAGCCCTTAAACCAAGGCAAAACTTTCAGAGAGGGTTAATTTTGGATAAACAGCGACACCGACAAAGGATGAAGCATCACCTTGCGTATCCACTATGTCACCCGGCCTGTGAATTCCTCACCTGTCGCTACCGTCTGGTAGGACGCATTTAGCGCCGAGGTAGAAAGTTTCGCTCAGATTATAACCCAAGGTTACGTCTGCTTGGAAAAGCGTTCCTGCCGATGTAACAAGTTCTCCATTTTCATCGAGATATTCGTCTTTCTCGTCCAATGTGCCATCCTGATCGCCATACAAGAAGTTCAACCAGATGCCACCTGCATCGCTGGTCTTGCCAATTTGAGCGCCGAAGGTATAGGTATTTACAGGGTTGAACTCAACAATATCGGTAGGGTTCATAACGGCCAGTTTTGCAACCATACCATTTCCAAATGCAAAGTCAGCGCGAAGACCCGTATGATTAAAAGGTCCCCAGGAAAACAGATAGGAAGTTGAATAATGGAAATTGATGGCAGGTGAAATTACTTCATATCCAAGAAAGGTATTGAATTGACCCATGTTTAACGTGACAGCATCGGAGAGTTTGTAATAGGCGAACATTTGGTTGATGATTGCTTGTCCGCTGGCAGTTCCAAAAACTGCAGCTTTACCTCTGGGACCAAATACCAGATCACCTACAAAACCAACTTTTTCTCCTTGATAAGCGGCGATAAGATTGACCATGCCAAGAGAAAAACCTTTTAGACTCAGCGAAGGAAGTAGAGGGGGCGTAAGCCGACCATATACATACGTTTTCAGTTCCGAAGAGCTGAGCGAAAATAAGTATCAACCGAACCAGAGAACGTAAAGGTTTTTGTGGAATCCTGACCAAAAACCGACGAGGAAATTAGTAAGGCAAAAAGAAGACTAGAACATATTTTTAAAGTTTTCATATTTTTTATTTAGGGATTTGGTAAAAAATTGGGCTCGAGATTATCCCAGGAGCATTTCACATTATCTCCTGGGATCATTTAGGTTGAGATCAGTTGATCCCGCGCTCTCTTATTTCATATCGGCGTTGTGAAAACAACATCCTTGTGAATTAAGCGAGCGTTTCACTTTGAGTAAACTTGAACATAGATAGTTTAGGTTATTTGAGTATATGAGTTTCGAGATTTTAAAACGGCCCCGATTAAAGTCGGGGCCGTCAATAAGTTAGGCTACTTCTTCCTTCAGATTACTGAAATCCGCCGGGAACAAGTTCTCGCCGTGCTGGCTGTAATCTGAACCAACTTTCTTTTCTTCAGGACTAACGCTTAGGCTGGAGAACAAGTCAACAACTTTCAGGATGACCATAGCACCACCGAACGTGTAAGCCACAACGATGGCAAGCGCTTTCATGTGAACGATGAATAAAGCTGTTTCACCAAAGAATAACCCGTTACCAGTTGTGTTTGCGCTGTTGACCGCGGTATTGGCAAGCAATGCCGTCATGATCATACCAACTGCTCCACCCACACCGTGGCAAGGGAATACATCCAATGTATCTTCAAGAGAAGTTTTGGATTTCCAATGTACAACCACATTGCTGATGATTGCGGCAAATGTTCCTATGAACAAGCTGGAAGGAACGGTAACAAATCCAGCAGCAGGTGTGATGGCCACCAAGCCTACAACAGAACCGATACAGAAACCGACAGCAGAAGGTTTTTTACCTCTTGCGGCATCATACAACACCCAGGCAAGACCAGCAGCAGCAGCAGCAGTGTTAGTAGTTGCAAAAGCAGAAGCAGCTAATGCGCCAGCGCCAACAGCGCTACCAGCGTTGAATCCAAACCAGCCGAACCACAGTAAACCAGTTCCTAAAAGAACGAATGGAATATTCGCAGGCGAGATAGTTGCTTTATGTTCAGACTTGTTTCTCAAATAGATGGACGCTGCCAAAGCTGCAAAGCCAGCTGACATGTGTACTACGGTACCACCGGCAAAATCGAGCACTCCCCATTTAAACAGGAAGCCATCAGGATGCCATGTCCAGTGTGCTAATGGAGCATATATTAATAAAGAGAATAAGACGAGAAATAAAATGTAGGATTTGAATTTGATGCGTTCAGCAAATGTTCCTGTGATCAAAGCCGGTGTGATGATGGCAAACTTTAATTGAAAGAATGCAAACAATACTAAAGGAATCGTTGGTGCTAATGACCAGGGTTTTCCATCCAGCACATTTTGAAACATGAAGAACGAAGCAGGATTGCCTATGACGCCGCCGATATCTTCACCGAAAGCGAGGCTGAATCCTACGACGATCCACAAAACACTGATCACCCCCATGGCGATGAAACTCTGCAGCATGGTAGAGATAATGTTCTTGGTATCAATCATGCCTCCGTAAAAATAGGCAAGGCCGGGAGTCATCAATAATACTAAAGCCGTAGCTGCAAGCATCCACGCTGTATCCCCGGAGTTGATGCCCTCCGTAACAATTTGGCCTGGCACCGCAGGCATGAATACTGCCAGGAGACTAATGGCTACCAGCAGTACCAAAAAGACAATCGATTTTTTCATTTGGTTATAGTTTTTAGGTGAATAGGGTAAAGTTTTACTCTGTTTTATTAATAACTGCTTAAATATTTTAACAATAGGGTAAAAAACGAACCACTTTTGAAAAAAAATTCACGGAATCGTGTTCGGTAGGGTGAAATTTGAACCGAAAACGTATAAAAATTATAATATTTCCAAAATAGTTCTGAAGGCGAAATCTTATTCTGTAAAATTGATTTTGGATGTGGATTTATATGGCAAAATCCTTGTCTTAGGCCAAACTCTTTTGTCAGCGGAATTTTCGGATAGATATAAATAGTTGTAAGGCAGTAGCATGCATGCGAAATCTTCAATAAGACCAATAAGTGGAGGAAACTTTATGATTCGTTAAACAAATAATAAAGTATCGGGAAAGATCGAAGCAAGGCTCGGTGCTGCAAATGTATGCAACGCAAGTCCTAAGGTGCAGTCGTTCAACTGTCTGCAGCCCTGGTGAACTTAGCGAATCCAGCGTGAACTTTACCTCATTCATCGTCATGATGGTTAAGCGAGCGCTGACTTAGAAACGATTTGACACAGCTGACAGCAGACTGATAAGCTGCCTGGAAAAGCAATGATCTTAACTAACCATATATTTTCGCCACCACCATTGAAAAACAATCAGCCCCCAGATGCGCGCATGGATATCGCCTGGGTTAGGCGAAAATAGTTGCTGTTTTAGTTTGTCAATCTCACGATAGTCAAATACATCTTGTTCTTCAATAAACTTTTCAGATAAAAGATCATCAACAATAAGGGACTTCATTTCATTTCTAAACCATTTTAACAACGGAACTTCAAAACCTTTCTTTGGTCGATTGTACAATTGTTTGGGAAGAAAATCCCGGAAAGCGTCTTTTACAATTCTTTTCCGAACTGATCCTTTAATCTTGTATTCTGCAGGAAGGCTAAAAATAAAGTTAACAAACTCAAAATCCAGAAACGGTACCCGCACTTCCAACCCATTGGCCATACTCATCAGGTCTACTTTTGTGAGCATGTCATTGGGAAGAACAAGATTCATGTCAGCATAGAGAATGTCGTTTATGTTCTCCTGATCAGGTAGAGATTGTAAAATACTTTTTCGCCTGGGGAAAAAATCTTTTAACCACATGTTTATACGCAATTCCGGGTGTAACATGAGAAGTGTTTCTTCCTTGCTCGCATAACCTGCCCATTGCCAGTATCGATCCTTAGAAGAGAGTTTCATGCCTTCACTAAATCTTGAAAACTGCCTGAACTTATTGGCGAATGAACTATTCCTGGATTGCGGCAACAACTTCCACAATGGATTCAAACTGGTCACCAGATTTTCTTTCCATCCCGAATTGATGATCCGATTAAACGCTGCGTGTTTATTATAGCCGGCCAACATCTCATCTGCTCCATCCCCCGACAACGCGACCGTTGCATGCTTTCTCGTCTCTTTGCTCAATATATACACTGCAATGGCCGATGAATCAGCAAAAGGCTCATCGAGGTAATCCAGGATGGAATTTAAATGAGCATAGAGATCATTATTGGTCAGTGAAAACACAGTATGCTTGGTTTTGAAATGTTTAGCCACCAACCGTGCATAATGTGTTTCATCAAAAAACTTTTCGTCCTTGAAGCCGATTGAAAAAGTATGTAAGTCAGGTTTATGCTTGCTTGCCAGGCCTGTAATAATGGAGGAATCAATTCCTCCGCTGAGAAAAGCCCCTAAGGGTACATCTGCCACCAACCTTCGCTGAACGGACGCTTCCAGCAATTGTTTTGTTTTTTCCTTGGCCTGTGTATAAGGAATTTTGTTATTCGATGCTTTTTCCCGGTCGTATGGAATCTGGTAGTAAGATTGAATGTCCATCTTCTGACGGCTGACTTTCAGATAATGTCCCGGTAAAAGTTTTTTTACATTGCTCAGGATGGTATCAGGTGCGGGAATGTAATTAAGCTGCAGGTAGGTATAGAGTGAGCTGTAATCCAAACTTTTTTCGATACCATACTGAAGGATGGATTTCATCTCGGAAGCGAACAAGAATTTGTCTTCATCAAATAGATAGAGCAAAGGCTTGATACCGTAGCGGTCACGCGCCAGGAAAAAAGTTTGCTCAACGTTATCATACACGCAGAAGGAAAAAAAACCGTTAAGCTTCGAGAGGCAATTTTCTTTTTCGGCGATATAAAGTTTCAACAATACCTCGGTATCACTATTGGAAAAAAAAGTCGTTCCCCTTGACCGGAGATTGTTTTTTAGTTCAGCATAGTTGAAGATCTCGCCGTTAAAAACGATACAATATCTTTTCGACTCGTCCCACATGGGTTGGTTGGCAACGGAGGAGGTATCAATTATCGAAAGACGTCTATGTCCTAATGCTACCCACTCATCAATGTAGGTATCCTGGAAGTCAGGGCCACGCTTTTGAAGGGCGGTGGTGGCATTCGTTATCTGTATCTTGTTGAACTTGCCAACAAGGTTAAAGGCAAACATACCGGTGATTCCACACATGGGCTGACTGTTTTGTAGGGAAAGTTAGAAAGTTTGCAATTAGGATTGTATATTGAAATTCTACTTAACGTATTTCTGGATGAAGAAAGAACAAATTGCAGGGTTAGAATTTAATGGCAGTGACACGGAACTCACCTTAGGTGTCGAACTGGAGCTCCAGGTGCTTGATGCCGATAGCCTGTTATTAACACCCAAGGCAGCCGAAATCATTGAGTTGTGTGATGATAAAAATATAGTACCGGAATTTTTTCAAAGTACGATTGAAATGGTATCCCGAATTTGTCAAAATGCACATGAAGTAGAGGAAGATTTAAAGAGATCGATTGACAAAATTCAGTTGAAGGCAAGTCAGTTAAATCTCAAACTTGCGTCGACCGGCACGCATCCTGTGGCTGATTACCGCGAGCGGCTGGTCACACCTTCAAAAAGGTATCATGATTTGATCGATCGCAACCAGTGGCTTATCCGTCGAATGGCGGTTTATGGAATGCATGTTCATGTGGGAATGAAATCTGGAGATGCTTGTATGCGTTACCATTATTTTTTCATTCATTTCCTGCCCCATATTCTTGCTTTGTCGGGAAGTTCACCTTTTTGGCAAGGGATGTATACCGGTCTTTCTTCTTGCCGACCTACCACTTATGAGGCACTGCCCACTGCGGGTATGCCTTATTTGGTAAAAGACTGGCCGGAATTCCAGAAGCTATATTCATTCCTGCTGAAATCAAAAGCCATTAACGGCATGAAGGATTTGTGGTGGGATTTAAGGCCCAGTCCACAGCATGGTACCTTAGAACTTCGTTTTTGTGATGAACCGGCTACGCTCAAAGAAGCTTTGGGTATTATTGCTTTCATTCATGCATTGGCCCACTGGTTCCGCGACCATGAGGAGGAATGGAATCATTCTCATACGCCCTTGAAGCATTGGATCTTTCGCGAAAATAAATGGCGGGCTATCCGATATGGCCTACACGCACAAATCGTTGTCGCGCGCAACGGAAAAACCAAGTTGCTATATAAAGACATACTGGATTGGATAAAAAAGCTTGAACCGTACGTCAAGGAATTAAAGTATGGTGAATATTTAAATGTGTTGAAGGAAGTTATCGAAAAGGGAAACAGTTCCGAAAGGCAATATAAAATTTTCGAAGCAACGCATGACTTTAAAGAAGTGATCCGTGGAAATGTACGGGAGTTTGAATCTGGGCAACCAGATTGGGCTTGAATTAGTGTTTAAACAATGAAATTTTGTGGTGGTAGCTCAAGTGTACGGAATTCCTGATTACTTACTGACATTTAAAAATTCTTGCTGTCGATTACGGTTCTTTGTGTGTGCTCACTGGGTGAGCCAAGAGCTTTATAAATGCAGGGTCACCACGATCACAAAGGAGGCACTCCCGATAGCTAACGGGAGATCACTATGTGAAGCGCTAAAAATACGTCGTGCGCTTTGTGGTTCGTGGTGGACATTGTGACCTGCACTAATCTCAAAAGCTGGGGACTAACGCATTTTTCAAAATCCAGGGTATCCATATATGACAGAGGAAGCCATTATCAAGATAGTTTTGGATGAGGCCTTCCATGTGCATAAGAGAATAGGGCCTGGCATGTTGGAAAGCGTGTATAAAACCTGTCTGGCATATCGGCTACAAAAGCGAGGACTACTTTTGGAAACGGAAAAGCCAGTGCCTGTATTTTTTGAAGAAGTTAAAATGGACTGTGGGTATCGTGCCGACATCCTGGTCGAAAAACAGGTGATTGTAGAGACAAAATCCATTGAGGGTATTGGCCCTCTGTGGGTGGCACAAGTATTAACTTATCTTCGCTTTTTGGGATTGAGGTATGGTTTGATTCTGAATTTTGATGTTCTATTGTTAAAAGACGGAATCAGACGTGTGCTGAATGGGTATGGTGATACCAAATTATAAATGCAGGGTCACGACGATCACAAAGGAGGCACAGATCGGGATCACTATGTGAGGCGCTAATAATGCGTTGTGGGCTTTGTGGTTCGTGGTGGACATTGTGACCTGCACTAAGACGGTATCAGACGTGTGCTGAATGGGTATGGTGATACCAGATCATAGACACCAAGAACACCCACGCAGCTTCAGGATCAAGTGACCAGGCTCGAAGGCTTATTGCATAATTAATTTGTTGCTACGCTATTTACGTTCTTCTTTTTCTTTGAAACTGAATCAAGGCGCTAAGCTTCATACCCAGCAAGGTGGATACCCACCCCAATAATGCTACATGCTCAGCAAAACTTCCCCCAGCCTGAGGTAATTTCCCCTGTACCCGCGGCAGGTAGGTCAAAAAGAATACCAGCCAGACATAATAAACAAAAATGGTTTCCAGAATTGAATAAGTTCTGCTCGAAAGGGCACCTCGCATTTTATAGGATTGGATGAGAGGCATTGCAAAAATAAAAAAGTAGGCGAGGAAGCCACCGGCAATTCGATAGGGCACAAGTTTTATTCCCGATAGGTAGACAAATGATAACAACTCTATTAAATGAATGCCATGAACGATAGCAAAAAGTAAATAAAACTGATCGGACAGCCACACCGTTATTGTGTGTGGCTTGTTGTATAATAAAAAGATCGCGCTAAAAAGAAATAACGACAGCCGTCCGGAAAATCGGGTAATCGTTTGAAGGGCTGTGAGGGAATAACCTTCGGACAAGAGTCCCAGTCCTATGATACAGATCTCAATAGCAACGAAAAGTATGATCAGTTTCCGCGAACTCATACAAGTACAGTATTGCTAGAAAGATATAGAATTCTTAGTGGAAAGCAATCCTTCAATACAACGCCTGAGATAGTTAAAGACTCATTATTTTTTCAGACTCTTTTCGATATCATCAAAGTACCAAACCTTTCCAAAGGCGCCGATGCCAACTATTTTTTCCTCTCCTTTAACCTTAGCTTTTGTCAGGGAGAAAATTTTATAGTCATCGACTTTAAGCTTATCAGTAATGTTTTCCTGCACATCTTTCAAACCTTTAAAGTGAGTCAATTCTTCGGGGTTTGTAAAATAAGCCACAACAAGAACCAGGACCAAGATGAGGATACCCCATTTGATAAACGCCTTGAAAATTTTGAATAAAATAAACAAAACGACCAGTGCGACTCCTACGATAATTATTATCTCCATGTGATCTGAAATGCAGATCTAAGATAAATTAAAAAGCTTGGATTAGGTGAAAAATTCTTCGATGTGACTAGGCATAAAAAAACCTTTGCTCCGAAGAGCAAAGGTCTTTATTCTACTTCTCTCTATCCCTAATATTTACTATCGTCTGCTGACTTGATTTTCGTTAGAAAGGTTCATGTCAGGTTGTTCTTGCGGTACGGCCTTTTCCGAATTCCTTTTTTGATTTTCCCGAGCTACACCTTTCGAGATGGCCCATGTTGGATAACCTTTAGATTCGATATTGCCGGCAACCAATACATCGGTTGGGCGAACAATTCCCTTTGAAATAACAACAGCTGGAAAATCAACTGACTTTGCCTGGATATGCGATTTCTTTGCCTCCTCGTTGAACGCACTTTTGTTGGCATATTGTTGCACGCCTTTTGAAACTGGTAAGGATGTATTTTTGGCCTGCGCGTTTGCGAAGAATGTACCTGCTAGAAGAAGACACATGAAGCCGATTCCTTTTACTGGTTTTTCATAGGGTTTCTTGTTTTATCTATACAAATTAACGGATATGAGGCCGTGGCTTCGACCCGGCTAATTACGCACTGGGCCTCCGTATTTATCCGTAGTCCAGCAGCTATCAATTTAAGTGGCGGCGGTCTGAAATTTGTCCCAGGGATGTTGCCTCACCTGTTTGTAAAGAAGGCACGGCTTACTGCCGGTCTTCATTTTGTCAACAATCTTTTTTGATTTACATCGTTAAATTCAGGAATCACTGGTAGGGCTCTATCTCGCACATAATTGATAACACCGTTTGCACATTTGATGGACTTCTGCAAAATGCTTTGAATCAACTATATTTGAATATTTAATTTCAGCGTGATGCTATTTTTTAATCTGAGAGCAAGTCAAAAGCTGATTTTTTCCCTCTTTGCCGGAGTGGTGCTTTTTGCTTCGTGCTCTGGGCCGAAAAAAGTTGCAGTCTCTAACAACACCAAAAACACATCAGAAAAGGTCACAAAAAATGAGCATGTCCGGGAGGACAAGCCGACCGACACTGCACCAGCGCCGATCGAAAAGGCTGACGAGGGTTCAGAAAAAAAGGGAAAGTCGTCCGACAAAGCTGAGAAAGTCATCTCGACTGCGCGCACGTTTATTGGGACGCCCTACAAATATGGAGGGATGACGCGCTCTGGAATGGATTGTTCCGGATTGTTGATCAATTCGTTCACAGTGGTAAAAGTGAACCTGCCCAGGAGTTCGGAAGCTCAAAGCAAAGTTGGTACACAAGTTAAAATGAATGACCTCAAACCTGGTGATTTAGTCTTCTTTGCAACTGGAAACAAGAAGAATGAGATTACGCATGTTGGCCTCGTTACCGATGTTAAGGCGAAGGACAACATTAAATTTATTCACTCCTCAAGCAAATTAGGTGTTGTAGAAACTAACTTATTTGCGGAATATTATCAAAAAAGGTTTAGAGTCGCCAGGAGAGTCATTGAGTAGTGTTGGAGTGTTGAAGTTCTAAGTGTTGAAGTTATGTTCTAATAAGGCGTGGCTTCGATTCCAGACGCGGCATTTCACACGGATCACGTCAAGACTTGCAACCCCAACACCTAGAACCTCAACACTTCAACACTTCCACCATGAAAACGCGAAGAGATTTCTTAAAGGTCTGCCGCTTTGGGCGGACTGTTGCCAGCCACCAATCTTGTAGCAGGGCAGACGGCTATAACAAAACCCATTGTCCTGTCAACTTGGAATTTTGGATTACAGGCAAATGAGGCAGCGTGGAAGATCTTATCCAATGGTGGAAAAGCACTTGATGCTGTTGAAGCCGGCGCCAAGGTTCCCGAAGGTGATCCGAAAGAAACTTCAGTGGGTCTAGGTGGTTTGCCTGATCGCGATGGACATGTAACACTCGATGCTTGTATCATGGATGAACAGGGTAGGTGTGGATCTGTGGCGTTTTTAGAACATATTGTACATCCTATTTCTGTAGCGCGGATGGTGATGGAGAAAACGCCACACGTGATGTTGGTGGGAGAAGGCGCACTCCAGTTCGCCTTGGCGAATGGTTTCAAAAAACAAAATTTGCTGACAAAGGAATCGGAAAAAACCTGGCGGGAATGGACAAAAAAAGCCGAGTATAAGCCCATCATCAATGTCGAAAACCATGACACCATTGGTATCATCGCATTGGATTCAAATGGAGATCTGTCGGGTGCGTGTACAACGAGCGGGCTAGCTTTCAAAATGAGAGGGCGTGTCGGAGATTCTCCCATTATTGGCGCAGGCCTGTACGTCGATAACGAAATCGGTGCAGCTACCGCCACGGGTGTGGGCGAGGAGGTGATCAGAATTGTAGGTTGCCACCTTGTAGTCGAATTGATGCGCCAGGGGAATTCGCCCGAGCAAGCATGCAAGCTTGCTGTTGAGAGGATACTGAAAAAAAATCCCGCGAAAGCAAAAGAAGTGCAAGTCGGATTTTTAGCGCTTAATAAAAACGGAGAATACGGCGCATATTGCTTGCAAAAAGGATTTAACTATGCAAAGTATGACAACAGCGGCAACACGTTGATTGATTCTGCATTATAAGCTTTAAGCTGACAGCAATACAGTTTACAGCTATTGATTGTCGAAGCTGTATATTTAAATTGATTAAATTTTAACATTCGATTAGCTGTCAGCTGTGTGCTGTCAGCTGACTGCTCGAAAATGAAAATCGAAATCGTCGTCTACAACATCGAGTCCGCATTAAAAGCTCAGGAGGGCGGAGCGGATCGCATTGAATTATGTGATAATCCAGGAGAAGGTGGAACAACACCCTCATACGGTACCATCGAACTCGTCCGGCAAAATATAAGCATTGATGTGTATGTCATGATTCGTCCGCGTGGCGGCGACTTTTGTTATTCCAGTTATGAATTCCATTCCATGAAGCGCGACATTTCACAATGTCAAAAACTAAGTGTTGATGGTATAGTATTCGGCATTCTAAATCCAGATGGAACGATTGATAAGAAGCGCTGCAAAGAATTAATTGCCCAGGCAAGACCTTTAAAAATTACTTGTCACCGGGCCTTTGATATGACAAGAGATCCATTCGAAGCGTTGGAAGATTGTATTGAAGTGGGTTTCGATCGCATCCTTACGGCAGGCCAGCGAGCAGTAGCGAGCCAGGGAGCAGAACTTATTGGTGAATTAATCCGGAAAGCAAATGGACGAATTTCAATCATGCCGGGTTCTGGTGTTAATGAAGACACGGTTGAGAATATTGTGTCCAAGTCTGGAGCTTCTGAGATTCATTTTTCGGCGACGGCATTTCGCCCCAGCGCCATGGTTTTCAAAAATGCAAAGATCGAAGGAATGGGTTCGGAAGAAGGATCAGAATTTAAATTGAGAACGGTGGATCCGGAGCGCGTGAAAAAAATGCGGGCGCTGGCCACGGGAGCCAGATGTAAGGACGCAAAATGTTGCGTCCACAAGATGTTGCGTCCCAACTGGCCAAAAAAAATAGGGGGAAACCACTCCCCCTATTAACCAAAATTAAACCCGATCCCTATCCCTATTATTCGCGTTTGGCTTTGATCGGAAATGTACCAAACTGCCCCACAGTCATACTTCCATTGAAAGCATCACCGGTTATAATTGCCTTCACTTGAATTGGCATTTTATTACCTCCTTGACCGTTAGCTTCATAAGCAAAAGTCAATTCATTGCCCTTCAGTGAAACCGATGATAATTCTGTATGTGGAATTAAATTTTTTATTCGTGATGGATCCTGAATAAGTCTCACCGTCTTTCTTTATGAACAAGTGTTCCTTCACCACCCTGTGGCGATTCAATGGTATAGGCCCAGGAGCCTGTTGCATTTACGACGGCGTTAGGATCACCTGCTGCTACTTTTACAGCAGCAGCTGTCCGTGCACCTCCGTTGCTGCCTTGACCGCCACCACCACTACGTTGTTGTTGACCGCCGCCGCCTTCCATACCTCCGCCACCATTGTCTCCACCACCATCTTTCAAATCATCATTGTTAATGGATTTTCTTCTTCTCTGACGAGGGGCATCCATGCTCATTTTGCCTATGCGATAACTGAAAGTAACACGGAAACTCATGTTGTTTAAAACTGTCAGACTTTTTTGATCCAGGATCGGTGAATGCAATTCATTGCGAATTTTCATCGATGATGTAACAAAGTTCTCCAACGCCAGACCTACACTTCCTTTTTTGTTCAGGAAATCTTTTTTCACACCCATGTTATAAAATCCAAACCCACCCTGGCTTCCCTGGAGTTGAACCTGTCGTCCACGCATAAATCCAAAGAACTGGATGCCCCATCCTTTGTTAAGGTTATAACTTCCAAAGATCCGGCCACTGACTACCCAACCTTCATTACTTGTGCTGAGTTGATCGTCTAATACGGTATAGTAAACATCTCCGCCACCATTCAGTGAAAGCTTGCCAATATTTACATTAGAAAAAACACTTAAGCCATAAGCATCTTCAGTTCCGATATTGTCATATTCGGTCAGGATTCTGTCAGACTCGCCTTCAACACCAGGAATCGTGGTTCGGATTCGTTGAATGGAACCTGTCGTATTGCGGATGAAAGATGTAAAGTTGAGCGAAGTTCCCTTGATATAAGTGTTGTAAGAAAATTCGTAGTTGTTGGTGTACTCTGGTCTAAGCTCAGGATTTCCTATCTGATAATATTGAGCTGGTTAGGATTTTGAGGATTAGGATTTAGAAATTGTATGGAAGGACGTTGAATTCTTCTGTTGTACGCAGCTTTTAACATCGTTCCACTTTTAGTTTTTTGGAAACATTCACACTGGGAACAAATACTCCATACGATGGAATTTCAATGTTATCGTCCGTTTGTGAAAAGGCATCGATGTTGGTGTACTCATATCGCGATCCGGCCTTTATGCTATATCCTTTTTGTAAATTGAAGGTATAGGCTAAATATCCCGCCATTACATTTTGGTCATAGTTCAGATTATTGGTGATAGTCAGAGTTTTCCGGATTCTACATAATTGCCATCGCCGAAATCATCTCAAATCGCATAAAATCACTGTAAGCCTTTCTCATGATATCCTTTCCACCAAATTCAACAATCTGATTGGTGCCGATGGGAGTTTGATAGTCGGCCTGCAGGGTAATTTCCTGGTTGTAGCTGTCATTTAGATTTTTAAATCCTTTGAACGCTGAAACGCCATTTTCTTCTATGGTTCTGTTTTCAAAATCATTGTTTCGATTGTTCTTGCTGTAAAGCGCAAAAGCTAAATTCGCGTTGAGGCTTTTCATAGAGATGCGTATAAGTGAGATTTACATCGATGGTATTGGACAGATCTTCGGTAACAACATTTCGAAGAGACTGATAGAAGAGAAATCGTTTTGACATAAGTATTCGGTCAATAAACCATCCTGATAATTTTTGTTATTTCTCGCCCCAAAGCGCACGGAGGCGGCAAGTGAATTCTTCTTATCAATATCATAATCCCAACCCAATGTGTAGTTGCCAAATAGTCCACTGTTTCTGGTATCGGCTTTTTGGAGGTTTAAGGTTTCGGTATCAGCGATTTGCAAGTGTATCTCGGGTTAGCTGGCTGTTTTCAAAACTACCGGTTACATTATACATCGAACGGCCAAAGCCACCCAATGAAAATCCCATTTTCTTGGTGCGATAATTTCCATTCAAGCCCAAATTGGATCCACGAAGTCCCTACACCTGCGTCTACATTTAGCGTTGCGCCTTGAAGGGTATTCTTTTTGGTAATGATGTTGATAATACCCCCGGTGCCTTCGGCATCGTATTTTGCAGATGGGGACGTGATCACTTCGACCGTCTTAATCTGGTCGGCTGGAATTTGTTTAAGCGCATCCGCGATACTGCTGGCCATGATCGTCGAAGGTTTGTTATTGATCAAAACGCGAATGTTCTGACTACCACGCAACGTCACATTTCCATCCAGATCGACGGAAAGCATCGGTACTTTTTTCAGAACATCCGTAGCATCACCACCTTTAGAGGTGATATCATTTTCAGCATTGTAAATCGTCCGGTCTACCCGTTCTTCGATCAGTTGCTTCTGGCCTTCAACAACAACTTCGTTTAATACTTTTGTGCTTGAACCTAGTTTGATGATACCCAAATTGACTTCGTCTCTTTTATCTTCAACGGTAACGCTTTTGATGGTCTGCGTTTCATATCCGATAAACGAAATAGAAACACTATACGTGCCAGGGGCAACTTTTGGAATTATGAATTTACCTTTGTCATCAGCAACGGAACCATCGATTGGTTTTTCTGTTGTGGGATCTAACAGGGCAACGTTAGCAAATTCAACTGGCAGGTTAGTTTCAGTATCCATAACCGTACCCTGAATTTTTCCGTTACCCTTATGGTCATCGGCGGATTGAGCCCACGCTGCTACTCCTATACTAAACAAAACAACCAGCGATAGAATTTTTTTCATTTGAACGAGGTTAAAAAATTAAGCCTTACTATAATTTCACTTGCCATGTATACCTAGCAATACATGACCAGGTAACATTAACTGCAAAGAAAAATTAATGTTGCCACTTTATAGCCGGTATTAGACGTTCAGGCAATTTGCTTCGACGCATACTCGAATTATTCGACAGGCCCGAAAGGTAGGGTAGAATTAGGGTATTGGTCGATCAAATTTTGCAGACGGTAGAAAACTTGTAAGAAGGTGTTTTCGATTCTTTTGGAAGGACTACCTTTAATCATAAAATTTATCCATTCATGTCAGCTTTCTTCCACCGAAATCGTGTGTTCTTATTGCACCTGTCGTTTTGGTGTGTGTATCTGTCGTTTAATCTGTACCAGATAACGGTATTTCAACGTGCCCGTGGCATTGCGTGGGGTCAATTGTTTACGTCCGCAACCATCCAGTTGATATTTACGATGCTGATCGCTTACCTGAATTACTTTTATACATGGCCGCGATTTCTAAATTCAAAGAGCATATGGAAATATGTTGCTGAATTTTCCATACCCTTTGCGCTTCTGATAACCGCGCGCGTACACCTTCAGCGTTATTTGATCGATGGCTACACCCACCAGGTTGAGTACTTCTATTCTAGCTTCTTTATCGTTCAAATAACTGCCGTTACACTCTTCATTGTGCTCTTCGTTGGGATGCTACGTTTTGCAGTTGATTGGTTTGAATTTGAAGCCCGTAAAAAAGAAGTAGAAAACGAAAGGCTGATTGCTGAGCTTAATTTTTTAAAGGCGCAGATCAATCCCCATTTTCTCTTTAATACGTTGAATAATTTGTATTACCTGGCGTACACCAAATCTGAAAATACGACGGAAGTGATTGCCAAATTATCTCAAATGATGCGGTACATGATCTATGACTCCAATCATCCGCGTGTTTTGTTAAGCAAAGAGATTGAGTACATGCAGAACTATATCAGCCTGGAACGACTTCGCCTCAACAATCAAATTCCAATTAATTTTAAAATTGAAGGGAACACTGAAAATGTCTGGATAGCGCCATTGATTTTTATAACATTTTTAGAAAATGCATTCAAACATGGCGTGAATAACAATAACTCCAAGGCCTGGGTTAACATCAGCATTAAATTGCAAGGCAGTGAATGTATCTACATCGTGGAGAACAGCAAAATACCAGGCACGCCCAATAATACTGAGAAGTCGGGAATTGGATTACAGAATGTCAAACGCAGACTCGAACTTAGCTATCCGAATCAGTATAAAATAAAGATCAACGATAATCCGGACGTATATTTTGTGCAGCTGGATCTTACGCTGAACGATCAATATACCATACACATGAATGGCCGACAATCGACCACCGAAGATCTCCAGCAGACCGGGACCGTCTAGCGCTATAATGGAATAGCGAATGGGCGAGAATGATTAAATTGCTCAAATGAAACTGAACTGTGTCATCGTTGAAGACGAACCACTCGCCAGGAATCTGTTAACGGAATACGTCAGGAAAGTTCCATCATTAAATTTGATTGAAGCATGTTCAAGCCCTATAATGGCGTTGGAAGTGCTTCGTAATAATCCTATTGACGTCCTTTTTCTGGACGTGCAGATGCCTGAACTTACGGGGATATCTTTACTGAAGGTGTTACAAAAACGGCCTCTTGTTATTCTAACCACTGCATATTCGGAGTATGCCTTGCAGGGATATGAGCTGGATGTAGTTGATTATTTGTTAAAGCCGATAACATTTGAACGTTTCTTAAAGGCTGTCGACAAAGTCACGTTAAGACTGGAATCAAAGAAGTCGCCGACCAATAGTTGCTGAGAAACCGCCAGCAGCTGTTGAACAACCTTTTGTATTTATAAAAGATGGTACAAAATTGGTGAAAGTTGTTTTCGATGATATCCTATACGTTGAAGGATTGAAAGATTACGTTACGATCCATTTGAATAATCAAAAGATCGTCAGTCTTCAACGGCTCAAAACGTTAGAGGAACAGTTACCGCCAGATAAATTTATTCGCGTTCACAATTCATTTATTGTAGCGCTTCGTTCCATCGATGTGGTACATAAGAACCATGTTCAAATTCGCAATGCTCAGATTCCTATCGGGGAAACCTACAAAAAGTCATTTCGGGAATTCATTGAGCAGAACCGTATGCAGTGATAGCTTCAGCGACTCTTAGTCATCCCGCAGGGCTTTTACCGGATTGGAAGATGCTGCCCTGACCACATGATAACCCACTGTCACCAAAGTCAGAAAGAATGCAACCAAAGCTGAAACTAAAAATGTTGGCCACTCATGTTGCAGTTCGATTCTATAGGCGAAATGTTGCAGCCAGTGCCCCGTAAAATACCAGGCAGCGGGAAACGCTAAAATTGTTCCTATTCCGACCAAAAGAAAAAACTCTTTTGAAATAAGCATCACCAAACTTTTCACACTTGCACCGATCACCTTTCTCACGCCAATTTCTTTTGTCCGTTGTTCTGTCGTGAAGGCAGACAACCCGAGCAGGCCCAGGCAGGCAATGAAAACGGTGAGTCCTGAGAATGTCGTAAAGATCTGACTTCTCTTTTCATCCCCCTTGTATTGTGAATTAAAATCCTGATCCAGGAAAGCATATTCAAAAGCGCTGTTCGGAAAAATTTCCTTCCAGCCTTTCTCGATGGATTCAACGGATTTTCGGACGTCACCTTGTTCTGTGCGAACGAATACAAAATCATGATTTTTGCCGACGTAAATCATCAGTGGTTCAATGGGATCGTATAATGACTTTTGATGGTAATCTTTCACCACGCCGACAACCTTCTTTTCGACCGGAGTGCCGGGACCGTTTCCAAACACAAATTTTTTACCAATAGGATTTTCCCAGGCCATGCGTTTAACCATGGCTTCATTCACCAGTACCGAGAACGTTGTGTCGGACGGTACATCACGAGAGAAGTCCCGGCCCGTTACGATTTGCATGCCCATGGTCTTAATAAAATCAAAATCTGCGCCGAACAGATCTACGCCGCGATCTACCAGTTTACCTTCATTGTCTTCGACTTGTAAAACTGCCTTTCCAATACCACGACCAGGGGTGGCGTTTGCCATCCCGGCTCCGGCAACCGCTGGATACTGCTTTAATTTTTCGATTAAGACCGGCGCCTTTTCCCTCGTCACCCGTTCATTTAATTCAAGCCGCACGATGCGGGATTTGTCAAATCCTAAATCTTTGTTCCGAATGTATTGAAGCTGATTATAGACAATCAACGTAGAGATCAACATAAAAATCGAAATGGCGAATTGTTTTACCACCAGCACTTTTCTGAATACCACGCTGCCACCTTTAACGGCAAGTTTTCCTTTCAAGACATTTACTGGATTAAATCCTGATAGATAGAAAGCAGGATAACTTCCGCCAATAATTCCAACAAACACGACAATTCCAACCAGGCTTAATAGAACAGGCGTTTGCAAGATATAGGAATAAGGAAGTTCTTTATTTGCCAACGTCTTAAATGCAGGAAGCAACGCGTAGATCATGATTAAACTTACGACCATTGCCAGCAACGCGAGTACCAGCGACTCCGTTATGAATTGAATGATCAGCTGTTTTCGTTGCGAACCCATTACTTTTCGTACACCTACTTCTTTGGAACGATTAACCGAACGCGCCGTGGCAAGATTCATGTAGTTAATGCAGGCAATAATTAACATAAATCCCGCAACCGCACTGAAAATGTAGATATACGACATGTCACCGCCGGCTTCTGATTCATCGTGAATCTTAGAATGCAGATGAATGTCCGTTATTTTTTGAAGTTCATATTTTATTTTGATCCCAAACTTCTCAAAGATGGGATCAACTTTTTCTTTTATCACTTTATCCAGACTGGTATACATCTTCGACAGATCATAGCCGCTGGGTAACTGGACATAAGTGAATACCGCAAAATTTCCCCAGTGCCCTTCGTTTCGATTTTGGGGATCAGAATTTTTTGCCAGCAGTGCATCGAATCGAAAGTGTGAGTTCAGTGGAACGTCTTTTAAAACGCCGGTCACTTTGAATTCATGACCCTCTGAGTCCTGAAGAGATTGTCCAAAAGCTGATGGTGCGTCGGCAAAATATTTTTTGGCAATTTTTTCCGTGATTACCATCGAATATGGTTCGTCCAAAGCTGTGTTGGGATCTCCTGAGATGAACTCGTAGGTAAACATATCGAACACGGTCGAATCAGCGCGAAAGAATTCTTCCTCATAAAACTGTTGATCACCATTTTTATAAAGCGTCCGGTCTGTCCTTATAAAGCGAACTACATTTTTTACCTCCGGATAATTTTCACGCAATTCGTCTGCTAAAGGGATTTGTACAACGGCCCAGGTGAAAGCATTATCGGGCTCTTTGATATTGGAAATTATCCGATAGATATTGTCCGCATTTTTATGATACCGGTCATAACTTAATTCATGCAGTATGTACATCATCAAAAATAAACTGCAGGTAATGCCAATGGTGAGACCCAGTATATTGATGATACTATAGGTCTTATCCTTGATGATGTTTCGGATAGATATTTTTAGCAGGTTTTTAAACATAGACGTAATAAGGAGATGCACCGATCTCCTAAAAGGTTCTGCTTCTGACAAGAAATTTAATATTAAATAGAGGGTTCAACCAGACTTTACCTAAACCCTAATGAAAAAGCTGGCTGAACCCGGAATTAGAATTGCAAAAGAGTCACTGGCAATTTGTATACCTGTTTCTAATACTTTAAATAATTGTCGCGTAAGCAGTGCCTTCCTCTCCAGACTTGTGCGTATCTGCAAATTATCGTTCGCAACCGGACGTAGGCTATGATAAATTGGCTTGAATGATATTTAACCACGGTCACAAAGAGCACAGAGTTTTCACAAAGGAAAACAAACCAATCTCTGTGTAAACCTTTGTGCCCTCTCGTGGCTCCGTGGTGAACAAAATAGTCAAGTCTATCGTTGGAAACTTCGAAAACCTCGAACCTCGAACTTCGAACTTCAAACTTTATTTACCCATAGTTGCAGCAATACCCTCTTGGTATGAAGTTGCCATCAGTCCCGTAAATTTTTCTGCCTTCGTGCTGTCGAAAATATAATCGTTTTCGAATTGATACATCATTTCTACAAATTCACGAAGTACCGGTACAAATAGTCCTAAAATTCGTACGCCAAATTTAGGCATGCTGGTTATTCCCTTATAGGGCTGACCGATGGTCTCACATGCGATCCGAACATATTCTTCGCCGGTAATAATTTTTTTACTGGTAAGGGCGTGCCACGTTTGATTAAAGGCTGCGGGTGAATTGGCCAACACGGCTACTGTCTTGCCGGCGTCTGGTGTGTAGGTAAAAGTATGGACCGTTTTAGGATCACCAATCCATTGTGGAGATTTTCCAGCTTTTAGTCGTGACGTCACGGTACTGTGGGTCAGACTCAGTAATGCACCTGGTCCATAAAAATCGGCAGAACGAACAATCATGCCCTGAATGTTGCCCTGTTTGATTTCATCGAGAAGCATGGTGGCAATACGTGCCCGAACTTCACCCTTCTTACTGTTGGGTTTGAAAGGCGTTTCCTCGGTCATAGCACCTTGCGTATAGCCATAGGCATAAACATTGTCGAAGAACACCAGTTTGCTATTATGCTTCTTGCAGGAATCAATGGCGTTGCGCATGACCTTGGGCCATTGCTCCTGCCATGTTTTTGTATCGTATTTTAACCCTGCCAACAGATATACCACATCGCTTCCGGCCACCGCTTTTTCCGTTTGCTCATAATTCAATAAGTCGGCGTGAACGGTTTCGTCGCTGGCATTTACCTTTTTAGGATTCCGGCTTACCTGTCGTATTTGTGTTGTATACTGAGGAAGGTGTTTAGAAAGTTCCTGGCCAATAACGCCGTTTGCGCCGAGAATGGTTTGCATAGGGGAGCTATTTACACTATGAAACGAATATAGGAAGTATTGAAAGGACGTGAAAAGGCTTCATGATTTAATAACAGCTGATCAGCCTCCGTTCAACCGGCCCATCCTTCACGGTCCAAACTTCTATATTGAATTGCTTCTGCCAGGTGTTCTGTTTTAATATCGGAAGAGCCGGCCAGATCGGCTACTGTTCGCGAGACTTTTAAAATTCTGTCGTAGGCGCGGGCGGAAAGTCCTAGTCTTTCCATTGCCGTCTTCAATAAACTTTTTCCGCTGTCATTGATGGCGCAAATTTCCTTCACCTGATTAGAGGCCATCATGGCGTTGCAATAAATGTTTTCCTGGTCTTTAAAACGGTCGGCTTGAATTTGCCTGGCGCGCACGACCCGTTCCCGAATCTCAAGGCTGTTTTCAGATTTTCTGATTGGCCGTCATTTCATCAAAACCTACAGGCACCACTTCGACGTGCAGATCGATCCTGTCAAGCAACGGTCCGCTTATACGATTCAGGTAGCGTTGTACCACGCCAGGCCCGCAAACACAGTCCTTCTCAGGATGATTATAGTATCCACAGGGACAAGGATTCATGCTGGCGATCAGCATGAAGTTGGCAGGATACTCCAGGGAAACTTTCGCGCGGGAAATGGTCACTCTTCGTTCTTCCATGGGTTGCCGCATAACCT
Source organism: uncultured Bacteroidota bacterium (assembly GCA_963739105.1). Lineage (GTDB taxonomy): Bacteria > Bacteroidota > Bacteroidia > Cytophagales > Cyclobacteriaceae > Chryseolinea. The sequence continues at coordinate 88,126 of CAVTZI010000035.1, forward strand.
CCAGTACCGTGCGTTTGAATTCTGGCAACTCATCCAGAAAAAGAACTCCATTATTTGCCAACGAAATTTCTCCTGGCTGGGGAATACCGCCACCACCCACTAACGCAACATCCGAAATGGTATGGTGTGGGGACCGGAATGGCCGTACCGTCATGAGTGAGGAATTGCGCTGAATTCTACCCGCGACAGAATGAATTTTCGTGGTCTCCAATGCTTCGTTCAGGGTTAGCGGAGGAAGAATTGTAGGAAGTCGTTTCGCCAACATCGTTTTACCTGCACCGGGCGGACCGATCATAATTACATTGTGGCCGCCTGCCGCGGCGATCTCTAAGGCTCGTTTAATATTCTCCTGGCCTTGAACATCCTTAAAGTCCGTGTCGTAATAATTTAATTTGGCAGCAAAGATTTCTTGCGCATCTACGCGAACCGAGTCAATTGTGATATTACCCTCGAGGAAACTGACTGCTTCGCGCAACGTGCTGACCGGAAACACGTCCAGGCCTTCTACAATCGCCGCTTCTTTTGCGTTATCAGCCGGCAAAATAAATCCTTTAAAATTTTCGCGTTTGGCCTGGATGGCAATGGGGAGAACTCCTTTGATTGGACGCAACGTCCCGTCTAGGGCTAATTCGCCCATGATAATAAACTCCTCTAATCTTTGCGTAACAATTTGTCCGGAAGCTTTTAGAATGCAAAGCGCGATGCCAAGATCATACGCAGAGCCTTCTTTCCGAATATCAGCCGGTGCAAGATTCACCACCGTTTTTTTTCGCGGCATAAAATAGGCTGCGCCTTTTAGCGCGGATTCTACCCGGTGCTGACTTTCCTTAATAGCATTGTCGGGTAATCCGCTCATATAAAACCGGAGACCCTGGTCAACACTTACTTCGACCATAATGGTTCTGGCATCCACCCCATGGACGGCACCGCCATAGGTCTTGGCTACCATAACAAAAGAAAAATATTAGCTCCTAATTCTTGGGAGCAGAAGGAGTTTTCGGGACATTCATCGACTTGGTTTCCCGCTCCTGCAAGTCGAAAAGTTTTGCTTTCAAAGTGTTGAGCTCGTGCGTGAGCGCACCTTTTTCTTTTTGTGAATCGCGATTGATAATCCATGACCAGATAACGTCTATTATAACTAAAATTAAACCTAACAGTGTCGCGTACTTAAACAACGGTACGTATTGAACCATACTAAATAACATTTGTGTATTATTCTCGAGAATCAAGGTGAAAATAAATGAGGCCAGGTTAAAGCCGGCGAAAATGGCGTAGAAGATAAGCCTGTTCTTTGTCATGCGTAGCGATTTTGGTTCTCGTAGTTAGTTAAAGGTAGCGGAATTTCCGGATGGTTTTAATAGTTATCCGTTAAAAGTTATCCGTTTATGAGTGTTGACCTTCGCCGATGTCAGGTTTAAATTTTAACCCCAAAAAGACGATAGACCGGCAACGGCTACAACTTTTGTATTTCGATCAATTTTTTATACAACCCGTTACCCTCGATCAAAATATCATGTTGTCCTCGTTCGATAATTTGGCCTTGTTGAATGACAACTATTTCATCTGCATGTTGAATGGTGCTTAACCGATGGGCGATGATAATGGAGGTTCGATGTTGCATCAACGTATATAAGGCATCTTGAACCAGTCTTTCTGACTCTGAATCCAGCGCAGAGGTTGCCTCATCTAAGATCAAAATGGGTGGATTTTTCAACACCGCCCGTGCAATACTCAATCTTTGCCTTTGTCCACCTGACAGTTTCGAGCCTCGTTCTCCAATGGTCGTTTGATAACCATTTTCCATTTGAACTATGAACTCATGAGCATGGGCTACTTTGGCGGCTTCGATAACGTCCTCTTCTTTTACATTTTCCATCCCGAAGCAGATGTTGTTAAAAATTGTATCGTTAAAAAGAATGGACTCTTGCGTCACAACACCCACTTGTTTTCTTAGCGATTCGAGTTCATAGTCCCGCAACGAAACGCCGTCAATCAAGACTTCTCCTTCCGATGGGTCATAAAATCTGGGTACCAAATCGGCGAGCGTAGATTTCCCACCACCTGATGGACCAATTAATGCGATGGTCTTTCCTTTTTCAACAGTAAGGTTAACATTCTTTAAAACAAGTTCGCGATCGTACGCAAAGCTGACGTTTTTAAATTCGATTTCACTTTTAAATTCCTGCAGAATAATTGGATTCGGTTTGTTTTTTACGAGCGGCTCAAGGTCAATGATATCAAAGATACGTTCAGCAGAAGCCGTTCCTTTTTGTACGGAAGTAATACCGTTTGAAAAATTCTTTGACGGGTTGAATTATTTGGCTGAAGAGCCCTAAAAATGCAATAAACTCGCCGGCGTGTAAGGCTAGGATCATCACTCAGGACCAACGAGCCACCGAAGTAAAGTATTACGGCAGCAATCATTACGCCTATGGTTTCTGAGATCGGGTGATGCAGCCTCATTTTTTCTGGCAATGGATAAATTTACCTTTCGATGGTAAGTGGTCTCTTTGTCGATCTTTCTTAAAATAAAATCCCGGGCATTGAATGCATTTACAATTCGCATTCCGCCAAATGTTTCATCCAAAATGTTTACAATTCTTCCCAGTGCCTCCTGGCTTTGAATGGCGCGTTTTTTTAAACGTTTGATGAGCTCTGCTAAAAGGCCTCCGGTGATCGACAAAACAACGATCGTAAAAAGCATCAGCTTTGCGGAGATGAAGAATAATAAACTAAAATAGATGATGAGAACGATTGGCTCTTTTAAAACAAATTTTAAACTGCTTGCTACCGCATTTTCAACTTCACCCACGTCATTTGTAAACCGTGAAATCAGATCTCCTTTCCGTTGATCATTAAAGTACCCAATATGCAGTTGCGACACATTTTTAAAAATGTGCATGCGCAAATTTTTCACGACATCAACCTTTAATTGCGACGCAATTATACGCTCGATGTACTGGAATGTGTTTTTCAACAATATGCTTATAATGACCAGCACGCAAATGAACAGTAGAGCAGTCGTTGGTCCGTTGTCGCGTAAAACTCTTAAGAAGTAAAAGTTAAAGATGTCAACAGCATAATTTACTGAAAAGGTAAAGTCTGGTAAATTTTGGGGTACTTCGATCGCACTGTTATTTCGATTTTTATATAACATGCCAAACAACGGAACGACCAATGCGATGTTCGTTACACTAAAAATTGTTCCCAGGACAGAAAAAATCAGAAACTGAATGAGGCGAGGAACCAGGTTAGGTGCGTAGCTTAAAATACGAAGGTACGTTTTCATTAAAATTCATAAAGCCGTTTCGGAATATTCCAGCGTAAAGCTAATGAAGTTATTGTCGTGTTATTATTGTAAATACGGCAGCGGGCTTTCACTTTTCCGTACAATAACATTCGCATCAATAAAGAGATTATGTTTCAGCATCCAGGAGATGGATAAACTTCCGAATAAAATATCATTTGAAATGCCCTGACCGATTTCATTATCATATTCCTGTGGGTGGCTGTTACTGCTTTTAAGAATGTCTCCCCCCCAACTCACAGGTTCCGGTTTCCCATTCACACGCGTGGAATCGCGGCCGGTTTTAGTAAAGACAAGTTTGCCCACGATGTTTAATCTAGGCAATGGCTGATAGCGAAGGGTTCCAACTACTTCCGTAAGATTGGCGCCGATGGGATGCGCGATTGGCTGCTTATAACTGGAGTAATTTCCATAGTCTGAGCTATGAGAGTATGTATAAGGCCTGATAATATTTATTTCTCCCTGCAAATCAAGATTTGGCAATCCAAAGGCGTCAACATATTTTGCCCCGCCCTGAATGGCAAATTTATTTGCCCACCACCCGTTTCCGTCCGTGATATTGTCGAGGACAAATTCGTCCAGTAATACCTGCCCGTAGAATGAAATTTTCCGGGCTGCATTCCATTTAAAATCCATTCCTAACAACACATTATCCGTGCTGCCATTTTGCTGTTCAATGGCCCGGTAAAAAATAATGGGGTTAAGGTAGTCCAATCTGAAGTTCTGGGTTGAATCGTAACTGAAGATGACAGCCTCATAAACCCCTATGTTTAACTTCTTTCCAATGTTAATGCTGAGGTGGTGGAGGGCATTGAATTTATTAGGATAGCCGCCTGGTTCGTCCTTAAGGCCTCCCAGGCTCCCTGTTACATCGGCCGTCATCTGGTTGACCACGAATAAATAGTTAATCTTCCAGACGTTTACATTTCCTTTTATGAACCATGATGGGGGTGGATTGTCTGAAAATACCAGTGACCGATAGCCATTACCAACAAAGAACCGGTCGTGACCAAACTGTAGATTGATATGTTTAGTGGCTTCAAACGTGATGTATCCCCGGGCTTGAAGAAAATCTACGCCCTGGCCACTTTTAAACTCTTTCCAAAAACCTTCGTGAGGAATGACAGGGTATTGACCCATTTGGTCCCAGACATATGATGGTAAAACTGCTTGATTGTCTGTCAGATAGGTATAAAAACCAACTTTTTTATCCACCATGCCCCGAACTTCAACACCCCGGGTGTTGATCATCAGCGCATCGTCTCTTCGGGTGTCATTTCCATATCCCAGGTAAATCACAGGGTTGATATGAAGGTCAAAGTCTTTGGTATCGACATGGTACAGGTCCGATTTTTTCCTATAAAATGCCTTGAGAATAGGCTTTTTACTGTTATTCGTTTCGGGCCTGGCCCATTCCCAGTTGTCGTTCCGAAGGTACTCCGCGTTAAAGTTGTCGGCCCGGGAAGTAAAAATGCCCATCGCCGAAAGCGAATCAACATAAGCGGCGATCGCAGATCGCTTATAAGGCTTAATGGCTGTAAAAATTTGCGGCATAATCCTGCCGGTTTTTACCTCATATCGGTCAATCGTGTGATAATAATCTTCATTGAGCGGAGCGAAGTTGCTTTGTGCCACAAGGACGAAGGGGAAACTGCAAAAAATGATTGCAAACAGTTTTTTATTCATGAAGGCGAAATTAGTGAGCTCCAAATTAGGAATTTGAGTTAAATGACCGCAATTCTTACAGGTTATCCATCGACATTCCCTGAAAATGAAATGATTTCGGGGTCTTCAGCAGGGTCTGAAAAATTAGCAAAATCAGCTCTTGTAATTCAGGGTTTGCTCCTTATCTTTGCAGTCCTTTTAGAGGAAAAACGAAGAAATCGATATGAAAAAAGGCATTCACCCCGAATACAGAGACGTGATCTTTTGGGATACTTCAAGCGATACAAAGTTTTTAAGCCGTTCTACTTCCAACACAAAAGAAACGGCAAAATGGGAAGATGGAAAAGAATACCCGGTCATTAAGGTCGAGGTAAGCTCTGCTTCTCATCCTTTCTTCACTGGCAAGAAAATGTTTGTGGATACAGCAGGCCGTGTGGAGAAATTCAAAAATAAATATCAGAAGAAAGCATAATTCTTCTTCTTTTCGTGGAGAAAAGTAAAGCCCTGCCAAAAGCGGGGCTTTTTAATTTGTAAGACACACGCACAATTTATTTGCGCAACCCTTCTCTGTTAACAATTGGCGGTTATTTTTGAGAAATGAATGTTATCCTATTCGATGATCCCACGCTGCGGAAGGCGTTACTTCCATTTACGTATACCAGGCCACTTTCCGCGATCCGTGTCGGCATCCTTACGATAGCAGAGAAATGGGAAAAACGACTGGGTACTGAAGTTTCTTTTAAAACTGAAAGCTATCTCCAAAAAAAATACCCCGTTGTCTCCACGCTCAATAATTTATTGATCAATGGTGCGGTCTGTCCTGATGAATTGCTGGTGGACACAGTCAAGTCGCTACCCGATGGTTACTACCTGGTGAAGGGTACTTTTCTGATTGCGGCGCGCAATCCCGACGATGAGATGACGACTCAAAATACCATTGAGTATGAAAATCAGTTTACCGTTATCGATCATCCCTGGAGGGTTTTTCGCGAAAATGCAGACCAGCTCAAACGTGATTTTAAGTTGATAACACAGGGCAGGAAATCCTTTCCCATTACGGACAAGTATACTGCCGTGTATGGCGAAGAAAACATATTTGTCGAGGAAGGAGTAACTATTCTGGCCGCGGTATTAAATGCTGAAAGCGGGCCGATTTACCTTGGCAAAAATAGTATCGTGCAGGAAGGGGTGGTGATTCGTGGGTCGTTTGCGCTCTGCGAAAATGCTCAGATCAATATGGGAGCGAAGCTACGCGGCGATACAACGGTGGGTCCTTTTTCAAAAGTGGGAGGTGAAGTCAGTAATTCCGTATTTTTTGGTAACAGCAATAAGGCGCACGATGGTTATTTAGGAAATTCTGTGATCGGAGAGTGGTGCAATCTTGGCGCAGGAACAAATTCTTCGAATCTGAAAAACAATTACGAAACAGTAAAATTGTGGAGCCATGCAGAAAAGAGTTTTAAAAATACGGGTCTTCAGTTTTGTGGCTTAATGATGGGCGATCACAGCAAGAGTGGTATCAGCACAATGTTTAATACCGGTACCGTTGTGGATGTCTGCGCGAATATCTTTGGCGGCGGGCTTCCTCCGACCTATATTCCATCTTTTGCATGGGGTGGCGCGCATGGATTTACCATCTATAAAATTGAGAAGGCTTTAGAAACTATTAATAAAGTAATGAGCCGGAGAAATGCGGATTTTAGCGAGGATGATAAGGATATTCTTTTGCATCTTTTTAAAGAGACGGTCAACGTAAGAGTTTAAATATTTTAAATTGAAACGAGGTGTTATTTAAATCCATACCAGGACTTTCGGAAACAAAAAAACTTCTTATCGATGCCGTTAAGAATGATCACACTGCTCACGCTCAACTTTTTGTGGGCTCAACAGGGGCCCTCAATTTGCCTTTGGCCCTGGCATATGCCACCTATCTGCATTGCCAGAATCGGGGCGCTGACGACGCTTGTGGTGTATGCTCTGCCTGTTCAAAAAATCTAAAATTCATCCATCCAGATACGCATTTTGTTTTCCCGCTGAGCAATATCAAGGGAGATAAAGATGAAGACCGGTTCAAAGCAGAAATCATGAAGTCATGGAGGGCGTTTTTATTGGAGCAACCCTTCGGTAATCTGAATGACTGGACCACTTTTTATGGTGGGGAAGATAAACAGGCTTTGATCTCGCGGGAAGAAAGCCGGGAGATCATAAAAACCCTTTCGTTGAAGCCATTCGAAAGTCCTTATAAAGTGATGATTATCTGGCAACCTGAACTAATGCACCCGTCGGCAGCCAATGGAATCTTAAAGATTTTAGAGGAACCTGCCGCTCATACCTATTTTATTCTCGTAACCAATTCGGCAGAGACCCTCTTGCCCACGATTATCTCCCGCACACAAATTATTTCGATCCCATTGTTGGAAGATAAGGAGGTTGAAATGCAACTGGCGGCAAGGGGTGTAGATCCGGCTAAAGCCAGAAAGGTAGCACACATTGCATCGGGCGACTTAAATGAAGCTTTGAAATTAGTGGAGAGCGAGGAAGATGACAATTCGAGTCGTTTTATCGAATGGATGAGGGCATGTTTTAAAAAAAGTTATGCTACTTTAGTAAACCTTTCGGAAAACTACCATGCACTAGACAAACTCAGTCAAAAAAGTTTGATGACTTACAGCATGAATGCTTTACGCGAAACGTTGCTTGCCATTTCTGGTGCCCACGCCATAAATCGTTTGCAAGGAGAGGAACTTAAATTTGTCCAGGATTTCAGCAAAGTTATGAGTGTCGAAAAAATTGATAAGTCATTTGTGTTGATGAATGAAGCAAGCTATCACCTGGAACGAAATGGGAGCGCAAAAATGATTTTCCTCGATCTCTCGCTCAAACTCACTAAAATCATCAATCCATGAATAAAGTTTTTCGCATTGGAACGCGCGGTAGTAAGCTGGCCCTATGGCAGGCCGAACATGTTGCCAGTTTGATCAAACCGTCGGGATATGAGACAAAAATTGTTCCTATCGAAACGCGTGGCGACAAAATACTGAATGTGAGCATTGCAAAAATTGGAAGCAAGGGGGTATTTACAGAAGAGATTGAAGAAAAGCTTCTGGATGGATCGATCGATATCGCCGTTCATAGTGCAAAAGATCTATCATCGGAGCTTAACGATGAGTTGGAACTAGTCGCCTTTACTGAACGTGAACCCGCCAACGATGTATTGATCAGTACAAATAAGAATATCAGCCTTCGGAATCTCCATATTAAGATTGGAACGTCATCCACCCGTAGGGTTGCTTTTTTAAAGCATTTTTACCCGACTATTGAGGCTGTTAATATCCGTGGGAATTTACAGACGCGGTTGAAAAAGCTGGAAAATGGCGATTGTGATGCGCTCTTGCTTGCCTTTGCCGGCGTACACCGCATGGGTTACGACGATCTGATTGTTGAAAAAATTGAAACCAGCTACTTTGTTCCGCCCGTGGGCCAGGGTAGTATTGCGATTGAATGCCACAAAAAATTAAATTTTGGAAAAAAGGAAATTCTCCAACGTTGGGTAAATCATGCGCCAACAGAAGCCTGCATCCGGGCAGAACGATCATTCCTCAAAACAATACAAGGCGGATGTAGTATTCCTGTATTTGGGTACGCTCATTTTGAAGGGCCTTTGGTCACATTAAAAGGAGGAATAATATCATTGGATGGACAACAGGTGATCAAAGCCAAGCGGAGTGGTACCGTTGAAGATGTAAAGGAGTTAGGAGAATCGGTCGCACTTGAAGTGCTCGCCAGGGGCGGAGCCGAAATTCTTAGTGAGATCAAAGGCTTAAGATCTGCAGTTTGAGCCGTCTGCAACCGATAGTGTAGCCCAAAATACAATTCATTAAAAGAGATATTTCTTTTCGTGACGCCAAGATCTTTCGCGGTGCGTTATCCAATGACCGTCGACTATTCTTATCTTCGCACTGTACGCCGAAGCACTTTGGAGGACAAGAAAAATAAACAGGGATAGCGAACTTTAGGTTTGTAAATAAACTATTTGAGGTTCGCGAAGGCGAGGAGCCACAAAAAATTAAATTTTGGGAAGAAGGAAATTCTGCAACGTTGGGTAAATCATGCTCCTACAGAAGCCTGCATTCGGGCAGAACGTGCATTCCTCAAAGCAATACAGGGCGGATGTAGTATTCCTGTATTTGGGTACGCTCATTTTGAAGGACCTTTGGTCACATTAAAGGGTGGCATAATATCATTGGATGGACAGCAGGTAATCAAGGCTAAACGCAGTGGTACCGTTGAAGATGTAAGGGAGTTAGGAGAATCAGTCGCACATGAAGTGCTCACGAGGGGCGGAGCCGAAATCCTCAAGGATATCAAAAGCCTAAAATTACAAGTTTAAGCCGCTCATCATCCACATTTGCTTTAATTAATTGACTCAAGCACATTCGCGAGATCTTTCTTTGAGTCGTTGCCCGTGGAAAGTAGACTATTCATTATCTTCGCACCTTGTCCGCCGAAGCACTTTGGAGGACAAGAAAAATAAACAGGGCCAGCGAACTTTAGGTTTGTAAATAAACTATTTAAGGTTCGCGAAGGCATGGACTTTAATTTTTGAACTATGAAGAGGATTACTTTCATCTTTTTGATCTGTGCATTCATTATAACGGGTTGTGCGCAAGACAAAGACTATCTTGTCACTATTAAAACAAGCTATGGTGACATGATGGCCATCTTGTACGATGAGACACCGAAACACAAAGAGAATTTTGTCAAACTGGCCCGAGAACATTTTTTTGATAGCACCTTGTTTCATCGTGTGATAGAAGGATTTATGATTCAGGGTGGTGATCCTGATTCTAAGAAAGCGCAGCCGGGCCAACCGTTGGGCAGAGGCGGACCCGGATATACGATAGATGCCGAATTCAATCCGAAATTTTTTCATGAGCGTGGCGCACTATCGGCGGCCCGGTTAGGCGATCAACAAAATCCTACCAAGGCCTCCAGTGGCAGCCAATTCTATATTGTTCAGGGTACTAAAATGAGCGAAGAAGAATTGAAGACCGATCAGATTAAGCTTAATCAAGCGATGCAACAATTTTTTCAGGACCCTGTTAATAAACCAGCATACGACTCCATTGTATCCTTATATCAATCTGGAGACATGAAAGCGTATCAAGACTTTGTGATACGTTTGAAACCCCGCGTTGAAAAGGCTACCGGAATAAGCACATCAAAAGATGTTGCACCTGAAATTCTTAAAGCTTACACAACCGAAGGCGGCGCGCCCAACCTCGATGGAGGATATACGGTTTTTGGAAAAGTCATAAAAGGGATAGAGGTTGTTGATAAGATTGCTGCAGTAGCGAAAGGCCCCGGTGATAGACCGCTGGAAAACATCGCTATGATTGTAACTGTTGAAGAGATGCCAAAAAAGAAAATTGAGCAGCTTTACGGCTACAAATATCCTGAAAAAGTAATCCCTACGTTCTGCCCATGAAAATACTTGTTACCGGTTCCAATGGGTTGTTGGGCCAAAAGCTTACGGAATTATTAGAGAACGATCAATCCGTAGAATTGATCAGCTACAGCCGCGAGACCTGCGGCGCTTCCGATCAGCCGGGGAAAATTTTCGTTGTTGGATATTACCGATGCTGCTGCCGTGGACCGTCTTGTCGATGAAGTTAAACCTGACGTTATCATCAATACAGCGGCGATGACCCAGGTAGATCAGTGCGAAACACAACGGGAGGCATGCTGGAAGGCCAATGTAACGGCTGTTGAGAATCTTGTGAAGGCTGCAAAACGAAATAATGCACATCTCATTCACGTTTCCACCGATTTTATTTTTGATGGCACAAAAGAATTACTCGATGAAAATGCTGTTCCCAATCCCGTAAACTTTTACGGCGACAGTAAACTAGCGGGTGAAAAAGTTATTTTGGAAAGTGACATTTCATGGAGTATTCTTCGGACGGTATTGGTCTTTGGTGTCACGAAGGATATGAGCCGGTCAAATATCGTTCTCTGGGTGAAGAAAAGTCTCGAGCAAGGGAAAGACGATTCAGGTGGTGAATGATCAATGGAGAACACCTACGCTTGCAGAAGATTTGGCGATGGGCTGCTACCTGGCGGCGAAGAAAAAGGCGAAGGGTATTTACAATATTTCAGGAAAGGACTATTTATCAGTTTATGATATTGCGATTCGTACTGCAGAATTTTTTCAGCTGGATAAATCTCTTATTAAGGAAACGGATTCGACAAAATTTACACAGCCTGCGCGTCGGCCTCCCCGTACGGGATTTGTTATTGATAAGGCCAGAAAAGAATTGGGATATGAACCTCACTCGTTTGAAGAGGGATTGAGGGTATTGGCTTCACAATTGGACTTGGGCAGGGCTGCTTCAACATCCGAATGTTAGACTGCTCGTCAACTAGACTGATATCAAATGCATTTACACGCAAAGAGCGCAAAGATAAATATGCATCGTAAAAGCACGCAAAGACCTTTACCAGTAACTTAGCGAACATTATACTTTGCGGACTTTGCGTGAAACTTACACATTAAATTTGAGGACTTAGCACTTTTTAGATCTTAGGTAGACTCGCTCAGCCAACCTACTTTGCAGAAGATTTATTTTGCCGAATCGCAAAGTAATAGAGGGGATTCCTATCAGCGTAATGATCAAGCCTGGCCAGGTGAAGTCAGGTTTGTAAATAATCAGCAAAATACAAAATGTGATTCCCATCAGGATGTAGAGAAATGGAAGTAGGGGATATCCAAAAGCTTTATAAGGGCGTTCTACGTCGGGTCTTTTCTTTCGCAAAATGAAAATACCGGCAATGGTCAAGGTATAAAAAATGACAACTACTAACGAGATCATATCCAGCAGATTTCCATAACCACCGCTTAAACATAAGAGCGACGCGACAACACATTGTGCCCACAACGCCCATTCGGGCACAGCATTTTTATTTAAGTCTCCTGCTTTCTTGAAAAAAAGGCCATCCTTGGCCATTGTGTAGTAGACCCGCGCCCCCGCCAGGATCAAACCATTATTACATCCAAAAGTTGAAATCATAATCAGGACGGCAATAACGTATTTACCACTTTCACCAAAAATTTGATGGGCTGCAGAGATCGCCAAACGATCTTCATCGGGAAATGCAATGCCATTCATGGGAAGTACATTTATATACATCAGGTTTGCTGTGACATACAACACTGTAACCATCAGCGTTCCGAGGAAAAGGCTCAGGCCGATATTGCGTTTTGGATTTTTAATTTCGCCTGCAATAAAGGTGACGTTGTTCCAGGCATCGCTGCTAAAAAGTGATCCGGTCATTGCAGCCGCTATCGCCCCCAATAATGTAATTCCACCAATTTCTTTCCACCCTGTGGGTACTTTGCCTTTCGCATCCACGCCAAGATCTTGAAGAGCTTGAAAACCATTTTGCCAATTTGCTGACCAGTAACTTTCCTTGACAAGGATAAAGCCAAAGAGAACCAAACCGAATAATGCAATTAGTTTAGAAACCGTAAAGGTGGTTTGAATAATCTTTCCTTCTTTAATACCTCGCGTATTAACATAGGTAAGAAATATAATTAAGAGGATAGCTGAAATTTGTGCTGCTGAAATTTGAGTGAACCCCAGGTCCAATACTTTGTTGGCTTCACTCATGGAGGGAAAGATGTATGCTGAAAACCGTGCAAACGCTACGCCTACGGCAGCAATCGTGGCTGTCTGTATTACAGCAAAGAAACTCCATCCGAATAAAAATGCAACTAAAGGATTATAGGCTTCTTTAAGATACACATATTGACCACCCGCTTTCGGAAACATTCCGCTTAATTCTCCATAACTGACGGCTGCTATAATCGTCATAAAGCCAGTAATGAGCCAAACGCCAATCAACCATCCTGGGCTCCCTACATTTCGAACAACATCAGCACTTACTATAAATATTCCGGAGCCAATCATGGAACCTGCTACCACCATGGTGGCATCCCATAATCCGAGAACGGGCTTAAACTTTGATTCAGTCATGAATTTCTTTGATTCAAGATTTGAATATAAGGAAAGAAATTACAAATGGCTTATGCATTGGGCACGAACGGTGGCCAAACCAGCGGGAAGAAATTTCGATCAATGGATGTATTTGATAACGCACGCAACACATACTTACGTTAAAAGTTATGCAGGAATTTTATTGGGGATCTGGATTTCAAAAGTTGTTCCTACACCGAATTCAGATTGCACATCTATCTTGCCGCCGAGCTTTTGAACCGTTTCGCTGACGATATATAATCCCAGTCCAGCGCCTTCACTTTTTTCCGTGGCTCTATAAAACATGTTAAAAATTTTCGGAAGAAAATCCTTGGCGACACCTATTCCGTTGTCCTCTACCCTTATCGTTAAAAGTGTCTTTTCAATTTTGACATCGAAGCGAACAAAGTTTTCTGTTTTTTTTGGATCCCGGTACTTAATGGAGTTGGACAGCAGGTTATTAAAAATTACCAACAACCTGTAGGTATCTGAATAGAGGGGACTTTGTTCGGAAATATTCATGGTCTTGCTGACTTTTTCCGATCCTTCCATGTACAGCAGTCGCTCAATGCTGTCATCGATTATTTCACGAATATCGACCTGTTTGATATCGATCTCTTTTCGCGCATTCCGGGAATAGTCAAGAATTTCTTTTAGTGTATTGTCAAGTTTTTGGATGCTGTGCTCCATCATTTCAAAATACTGATTCATTTCTTCCTTCGTGTCATTCATCTTGGCCAGGTTCAACAAGCCAAGAACAGACATAAGCGGAGCGCGCAAATTGTGTGAGACACTGTACACGAAACTGTCCAACTCCCGGTTAATTTTTACAAGCTCATCATTTTGCTCGCGAATTGCTTTATCGGATTGTTTTCGTTCCTTTTCTAAATGTTTTTGCTTTAACGAATTAACGATGGCAGTTGGGAAGCCGGATAAGATTCGACTTCAATACGTAATCATCTGCGCCTTCTTTTAGAGAAGTAACAGCAAATTCTTCCGAAACCGATCCGGTAACCAGGATAAAGGGTATTGAGACTCCTAAACGTCTGCAAAGTTTTATTGCTTCAAAGGAATTGAATTGTGGCAGGCTGTGATCGGATAGAATGACGTCAGCCTTATAATTTCTTAAAGCCTCCAGAAATTCAGCCCTGCTGTCGACGCGCATCATTTCGAAATTCAAACCACCCTTTCGCAGCTCTCTTTCGATAAGGCCTACGTCATCTTGAATATCTTCCAATACTAAAATTTTCAGCGGCTCTTTCATGAGTTACTAATTTAACGCATCATTTCCAGAAGTGTCAGCGGGGGGGTTGATTGAGGAGTAACCAAAATAGTCCTAGCTTAGCAACAGCCTCTACAAATTTTTCAAATTCGACAGGTTTGACAACGTAAGCGTTAACACCAAGCTTATAAGATTCGATGATGTCACGTTCCTCTTTGGAGGAGGTCAGGACGACCACTGGTATTATTTTCTTCTGCTCGTCGTTTTTTATTTTGCTCAGCACTTCTATTCCGTCTACTTTGGGCATTTTCAAATCCAATAAAATAAGCCTTGGAATGTTGTTACTTCCCTCGGCAAATAAAAAATTCAATGCTGCTTCGCCATCTTGTAAGTGCACAAGGTTGTTAGCCAGATTGTGTTTTTTCAAAACTCTGATGGTCAGTTCAGCATCCTCAGGATTATCTTCTATTAAAAGGACTTCAACGGGTATATTGTTTACCATTAGTGTGGAATTTGTGAAGGGATAAAAAAGAAAAATGTGGCGCCTTCGTTTACATGAGCCTCGGCCCAAATTTTCCCGCCATGACGAGAAACAATACGATGAACCAAGGCAAGCCCCACGCCTGTTCCATCAAATTCTTCGATTTTATGTAACCGTTGAAATACTCCAAACAATTTATCGGAATACTTCATGTCAAAGCCAACACCATTATCCTGTATGTAATACACGATATGGTTGTCTTCGTTTTTGCAACCTATTTCAATTCGTGAAACTTCCTGTTTTCGTGAATATTTTAAAGCATTGGAAATTAAGTTTATCCAAACTTGTCTCATCATGCTGAGGTCGCCCTGAACTTCTTTCAGCGGCTTTACTGTAAATTCTATTTTCCGATTTACTTCCTGCGAAATTAATTCCTGGCGGACGTGGCCTACCAATGCATTCATGTCAACTTTGGTTCTGTCAAGTTCTTTTCTGCCCATGCGGGAGAAATCCAAAAGGTCATCAATGAGGTGGCCCATACGGTGGGCGTTGTTTCGAATGATCTGCAAAAGTCTGTTTGCCTCCCGGTCCAGCGTGGAAGCATAATCTTCCTGTAAGATTTTAGAATATCCGTCAATCGATCGTAAAGGTGCTCTTAAATCATGCGATACCGAATATGTAAATGCTTCCAGCTCTTTGTTTGCTGCAATAACTTTTTCTTCTGCCAAACGACGATCTGTGATATTAAAAGCTGTTGATCTGCTTTTAATAAAATTTCCATTTTTGTCTTTAATGGCGGTGGCATTTACAATAACAAACAAGGCTGAGCGGTCTTTGCAAACAATTTCGAATTCAACATTGTTGATAAATCCTTGTGATTTGAATTTTGGGAAAGTCTCTTTATAACGCTCCTGGCTCGCCGGCGTAAACAAATCCAGAAAGGTCATTTTATTGATAACCTCATCTCTTTTGTATCCGATCCACTCAAGCCAGGTCTTATTCATCTCGATGATCGTTCCATCTCCATTGAGGGAATGATAACCGCAAGGGGCCTCGTTGTATAAGCCTTTGATTTCTTCGGAAGCGCGGCTTAATGCTCGTTCAGCCTGTAACCGCGCCCGCAATGTTTTGTTTATCAATAAGAATAAAATGACAATGGTGAGAGCCGTCAAGATTAGAAGGGTAAGAAATGTCGTGTAAAATCTTGTTACATCCTGTTGATTTTCCGTCATGCGATGATCCAGGATTTTTTTTTCCTCTGCCTGCATGTGTTTCTACAACGGCGTTGATTCGATTCACCAGTTTTCGGTTAGATGGAGAGAACACGATCATTCTTGCAGAATCTTCAGAATTTTTACGTGTCATGATCACGCGATTTATGAGTTCGACTTTTTCCATCCCCAGCAATCGAATACTATCGAGGCCTCTGCCAAGCGTTGCGTTGTCTTTTATTAATTCATAGAGTACCATATAATGTTCTCTGGCAGCCGTTTATCTCATCTCGGTAAAAACCTGCAAAAGTTGTGTCACCGGTTAGGACGAAGCGTGTCAGTTCAGCTTCAATTTCAAGATGACTGGAATGAAGTTTTTCGATGTGATACAACACTTCATTGGTGCGGGAAACCATGCTGCTGGTAATGACGGAGTCCTGGCTATTTCGATATGAATAAATTCCCAATGAAACCAGAATGCTTAGCGCGAGGAGAAACCCAACAAGAACTTTTTTGTCGATATAAACTTTCATACACCAACCGATTTGACATCCAGCCAGTTATGAGTCCAGGCTGACAACTAAAACATTTTTACACACCGCTGACTTCATAATCAAGAATGTGATGGTCAGTACATTCACATTCTATGGGTGGGCTCCAAAATTAAATATACTACGATTTCTTATGTAAACAGCTGCGTCTACATGCAAACTGCCTATAGACAGCGTTAGTTATAACGCTGTCTATACCTTACATGTTCAATCTAATATTTCACTTATTGGCTGGCCGGTGGCTGCCACTGGGAAATTTAATTTTCAATAATGCAGAAATCGTGGGCGCTATGTCGGTGATGGAGTGAAGTTGGACGGAAGTACCCTTTTTTATTCCGAAGCCAAAGAATAACATGGGCACGTGCGTATCGTATGTATAGCCTGATCCATGCGTTGTACCTTGGATTGAACCAGATTCGAGCCACCCCGGGTCCAATATAAATACAATATCACCCGAACGTTTGGCGTTATATCCTCGAATCACTTTACCTTTTTGCCCGTCTTCTCCATAATTCCCCTGGCGAAGCGTTGCTTCAGTAAAATAATTAGCAATGCCATCCATCGCCATCAGGTATTTTCCGATGAGCTCTGTTACGAGATACATATCCATCCCAGAAGCCCTTGGGTCTTTGCTAAAAGCCTGCTGATTAAGAAAAATTTGCTGGTTGCTGATGTTTTCAATAAATGATCTTCCTGGATAGTAACCCGATAGATATTCTTCAAGCTTTGCTTGCAAATGCGAATCGCTAAAATATCCCGAGGGAATTTTATTGTCCGTGAGGTATTGAGGTACGTCAGCAACGGCGTGGTCGGCCGAGAGAAACAGCGTATACATTCCTTTGCCCACTTCCGCGTCCAACTTCTTTAATAATTCTTCGATGTTTCGGTCAAGTCTTAAATAAGTGTCCTGAACTTCCACGGCGTTGGGTCCCTTTGCATGGCCGACTGCATCCGTGGCGGAATAGGAGATGCATAAAAAATCGGTAATCGCGTCTTTCCCCATCTGCTCACCAGCCAAAGCCGCAAAAGCCATTTGCGTCAAATAATCGTTGGCAAAAGGCGTTGAACCAAGCAATCCGAAGTTACCGTTTTTTGCCCGCAGCTCTGAAAGCTTATACGGAAAGGTAGATTTATCTTTTCCGGCAAACTTGCGCTCATAAGGTGAGTCATCGGGGCCACTCTCTGAATATTGTTCAATGGGCAACAGTGTTTGCCACTCTTGCGATAGATATTTATCAGCAAGATTTTGACTGTTAAATTTGATGACCCAGTCCGGAAGTTTATTCATGTAATAGGTGCTCGAAATAAATTTGCCGGATTTGGAATCGTACCAGTATGCGGCATCCGCCATATGACCTGCCGGCAAAATTGCACCTCTATCCTTCATTGAAACGCCAACAACTTTTGCCCTTTTTTGGGTAAATAGTTTCAATTCATCTGTGACCGTAGAAGATAAAAGACGGCTAGGCGCTAACTGTCCATTCGCAGCGTCATTTCCTACAGGCTTATAAAGACTGTCCTCCACACAATTCACAAATTTTCGTTTGGCTTTGTCATAGTATTCATTGCCAATGATGCCATGAACAGCAGGCGTTGTACCTGTGTAAACTGAGGCATGACCAGGTCCGGTTACAGTAGGGGCATAGTTATAATGCCCATTCTTAAGCATGAAGCCGTCATTCATCAATCGCTTGAAACCATGCTGGCCAAATTTGTCATAAAATCGATAAAGGTATTCCTGGCGCATCTGGTCAACGACAATGCCGACCACCAGTTTTGGCCTTTCATTTGTATTCGGTTGTTGTGCGCCGCAGCACATGGCACATTAATATGCTGAAGATTAAAAGCGAGCCTCTCATGATCATATCTATACATTTTCTCCTGCTGCCAAGTTAGAAAATGTGAGGGCAAAGAATAACTTTTGTAAGGGATTTATTGCGCTTATTTATGCGTCAATTGCTATGGCAATACAGTTTGTCATAGTCCTCTTGATCATAAACTGCGGTCCTTAACAATTCACCTTCGTCATTGTAGTAAAGCACAACAAAAATTGCAGCTTCTTCGACTTGCTTTTCTGTAAAATAAAGTGGCTTTTCATCTGATCCCACATTGACCACATCGCTATAAGAAATAGGAATAATGGTACCTTTTTTATTATGAATGACGCCGTAGTTCGTATGCTGATGAATGATGGCGAGTTTTTCCGTGGGGGAATTTCGGATATAGGTGAAATCTTTAATCTCATCTAACAGTACCTTGTTATTTTTTATTTCATAGAGCATCCATTGAGCATTTTTCTTCACCAATGCCGTTGTATCGTTCCAGAATTGAATTTCGGTAAATTCAAATTTACTCAAAGGTTTATTATCCCATTTCAGAAATCCGTACAATCCATTTTTATACGCAGTGATTGTCTGACTGTTATACAGCGTAAGATTCTTGCCAGAAGAGGGCGGAATTTGTTTCTTTTTTAATGCGTCAAACAAGCCGAACTTCATCGACTTCAGCAATGAAAAAATGCCGTTGTTCATCGCGACGATCGCATCATATTCTACAGGGAGCAATAAGCTTTCCATTTTTTGTCATCAAACCTTTCTTTTCCTTTTTATGAACAATAAAAAGGTCGTGACCAGCAAACTGTATTTTATCGAAGGTTGTTGTAAATAATTTTTGGCCATTGTGATCGTATATGGTTTTTCTTTCGCCCTGGTCCACCACTAAAAATGCATATCCATCTTTTCCTTGCACAAACTCAAGGCCCAAAGGTCGAAGACTCTTTTGACAATTGGTTTGATTGAAAAAAATGAAACTGCTATCCTGTTTGAATCCCGCTGCAAACGGACCATGCAGAACGATGGTATCATATCCGACGCTGAAATAATTCATGGTTTTTGGATCCAGGAATCTCCACAGAGAATCTTTGACGGCAACCCAAGGCTCTCGTACCATCACTTGCTGAAAAGTTTTGGACGTGTCGACCGGCCGCATTATGGAAGCGAGTACCGAAAGGTGTAGCAGCAGTCACTCCAAAAAATGCTGTGTTTAGTATCTGATCTTCGGGTGCAATAAACTCCCGTAATGATTGGTCCAGTAATCCTGAGTGCGTGCCATTTCTTACAAAGATCAAATCGTTGTTCCAGTATCTAACTTCTTCATATCTCATTGTATCCCCACGTTCAGGGGTAGATGGGAGGGTGGCCAGCATCGCTGCGGTAATGAGTTTTGTCTTACCATTTTCTTTTAGCCCGATCACGTCCTTGGCATGGAAGACCTCATCAGTATCCTGAACTAGCTGCCTGCCCGTTAGTGTCCAGACGGACCACCGATGATTTTTTTCTGTGGCAATAAATTTATTGTTTAAGATTTTTGCATCATCGATGCAATCTTCACCGATTTTGAACCCTGATTTGTGAATCAGGGAGTGGCAGTGTGTCGCCCTCGACAAGCAAAAATCCCGAACCGAGTTCCTCGACACTGTTGACTTTCCCTCTCCAAATACAGGTTCCGCTTTTAGTGACGATTTTGTTGGGCAAGGGAAGGATGTCTCCGTCAATGTTTCCGCATTGATAAACCTGGTCCAACGAATCGGCTTCCGATAAATTAATTTCTTTGCCGTCCTGGTCCATGAACGCAAATGTCTTCTTTCTCAGAATGGGTACCCAGTAGCCTTGCTCTAGTCTGGAGCACACTCGCCAGAGAATCAGTTGAGAAATCTGCGGGCCATTTACGACTGCGTTCGGACGCAGGAATAAGGTGAAATAAAATGTTTTTGGCTTTACCTACGAATGGGCTTTGAGGATTCGATTGAATGAATTCAATGAATTTTTCAGATTCACCTGATGCCGTCTTGTATTCAAATATTGTCTGTTCCACCTGTGACCGATAAGGGGAATCAGGGTAATCGGATAAAAAAGCTTCAAAACTTGCCAATGTTTGATCGGAGGTTTTATCAGCCAAAAGTAATTTCTCGTAGTTATCCCGGGCCTTTGAAGCCTCCATTGCCTGCGGGTAGCGCTGAAAAAAAATTTGAAAACTTTGGTAGGTATTTTCCTGTAGGGCGTTGGCATAGGCGACGCTGTCCCGGAGCGCTACAGCCAGTGGGAGAGAGTGGAAGTACGGAAAATGATCAATAAAATCTGTCCAGGTCTTCTCTGTCTGGTTGATTTTAGCAAGGCGGAACGCGGTGCTATCGATCTGTTTTCGAAGGTCTATAAGCAGCATGGAGTCGACGGGGAATTTTTTTAATCGCTCACGTTGCTTCAAGGTGGTACTTTGAAAGTCAGTCAGCGCCCCATTCACGTAACGATATGCTGAGTCTAGTTGGAAGGCGGGATTCCCCTCAGAAAAAAAATATTGTGCTAATACATATTTTGCCGTAACGTTGAGGCTATCTTTGGCTAGTGACTTCGTTAGCAGCTCATGCGAGCGTTGCCATTTTTGCCGATGGAGATTTTTTAGGGCCAGATCAACGGATGACTGACCCGCTGCCGGGGCGCAGTACACCGCAGCAGCACAAAGTAGAACTATTTTTAAAACGAACGGAAAACCTCTCATCACGAAGATGCAAAACTATAAACTTCGACACTAAGATTTCGCCTTAACTAAGGTTAAGGCTGTTGTATGATGTAAGAAATTTTGTAAATTTTCACAATTGTTAAATTGTTACGCATGGCAAAGCTTAAGAATATCATTAAACAACTTTCCGAAAAAGACTTCAAAGCAATTTATGATTCCCTCATAGAAAGCAATGCTGAGAAATCTGCCTACCTCCTAAAGTCTCTGCGCGAACGTCAGCTCTCAGATAACAAGATCATGACAGAGCTCGATGTCAATGCAAATGCATATTATACCCTTCGATCCAGGCTTAACCTGAAGATTGAAGAGTATCTGATGGGTCAGCTGGAAAGCCCGCGCACAGATGTTCTGCGCAAAGTTGCCAATATCAACGAAGTATTGTTCACCAAAAAGAAAGCTATTTCCGTCGCTACACTGAAGAAACTGGAGAAAGAGCTTCTTGGATTACGATCTCGCCAATGAGCTAACAGTCATTTATAAATCGCTTAAAAAGCTCAACATCAATTCGCCGGATTACTTCCAATACTCACAGCTTTATAACAGGCACGTGGCTTATATGTTAGCAGTTGACAAAGCGGAAGACCTGCTTGCAGATTATTTCAAGAAGTATGGGGATTTCATGCTGAATGGTGGCGACGTGGAGCGACTTGGTCTTAGTTTGCTGATGAAGGAGATGCAGAATGTTGCCAAACTTTATGAAAGTCACCGCCTGTATGTTTATCAAAGTTGCATGTATATTTTCCACCGGCTTTTTGTCGAAGTGGATGATAATATGCATCAGGATGGTGAGTCAATGGAGGACATTTTTGAAAAAGTTCAGAAAATTTTTGAGAGCTACCATCTGGATTCCATTTATTATCACATGAATCTGGTATTCGAGTTTTTGAAGCTGGAGTACTATAACCATTATAAAGTGTATCGACAGGCTGAAAAGTATTTCGAAGAGGTCAACGATGCTTGTGGTAACTTGCTGGTGAATTATTCGACTTTTACTTTCCCGCCTCAATTTTTGATTTCCAAAATTGAAAGACACTTGAGAACCGGAACGGAAGCGGAGTTGTATCCGGAAAATGAGTCGATATTCCTGGATTATGAAATCGATATGCAAGACATACCCAAGCATATTATTTACGTGGTCTATCGTGCAATTTCATGTTATTATATTGGAAAGTTTGAAGAGGCGGCAAAACTGATCAATGGTTTGCTCAACGATGTAAGTCTGAAGAAATATCCTTATGCCCAGCTGGAAATAAAATCGTTGCTGGCCTTGCAATACACTTTGATGCGCGACTTCGAATTGTTCAATCAGCTTTCCAACAGCATTCAGCGTCAGATCCGATTTTCGGAAAAAGATAGCTGTGAGAATATTCAGCTCTTTCTCAAAATATTGAAGATCGCCACCAGCGAAGCGAAGAAAGAAAAGGCTAAAAAGATCAATGCGGTTATTCCCCGCCTGAGCACCATTACGGTTAGACTATTTCGCACCTACTAAACTGATCAAGCTGGACGAAAAATTTGTCGAGCTGCTGACTGATTTCTAAATCTCGAGTTTTACAATACTATCGTGCGATAGAGGCTTGTTGAGATAAAGCCGCACGTTTTCGTATTTTTTTGACCGATTGAAATCCTGAGGATTGATCGAGGATGTAAGCATGACGATCTTACATTTTTTCTTGGCAACATTGGTAAGTTTTTCAAACTCATCCAGGAACTGAAATCCGTCCATCAGCGGCATATCGATGTCGAGAAAAATCACATCCGGTAAAACTTTATCAGCCACTTCGAGCTTTTCCATGTTCTTAAAAATTCGATAGCGCTTTTAGCGCCCGTGTGTGTGTAGATATTTTCAGCAATGGAAGCCGCTTCGATCATTTTCTGGTTAATAAGGTTGTCAATCTCATTATCATCAATGAGCATGACGGTGTGATATTTTTTTCCTGCCATAGTTGTAGTTAGAATGAATGGTGTATAAAAATAAGCCTTTGATCCTGAATTGCAAACTTCGCTAAATGTCAAATTTTATTCCTTGCGCTAACGGAAGGGTATTGCCATAATTAATAGTATTGGTTTGTCTTCGCATATAAACCTTCCAGGCATCTGATCCTGATTCTCGACCGCCGCCGGTTTCTTTTTCTCCCCCAAATGCTCCGCCAATTTCTGCACCGGATGTACCGATGTTGACATTGGCAATTCCACAGTCTGATCCTGCACTGTGATAAAAATTTTTCCATTTCCTGCATGTTGTTGGTCATGATAGCGGAAGAAAGTCCCTGCTTCACACCATTTTGTTTTTCAATAGCCTCTTCTACTGTTTTATACTTGATTAAGTAAAGAATCGGAGCAAATGTTTCTTGTTGAACAATTTCAAAATCATTTTCGACTTCAGCAATGGCAGGCTTTACATAACATCCTGATTCATATCCTTTACCCTTGACCACTCCTCCTTTAACAACAAAACTGCCGCCTTCGTTTTTTATTTTCTTTAATGCCTGTTCATACGCCTTTCACGGCTTGCTTATCAATGAGCGGACCCACATGATTGACTGGTATCCAGGGGATTTCCAATACTCAATTGTGAATAAGCTTTCTTAATCGTTCCTTCACATCGTCATAAATCATTTCCTGAACTATAAGCCTCCTCGTCGAAGTGCAACGCTGACCGGCAGTTCCCACCGCCCCAAACAACGCGCCTCGTATTGCCATGTCAAGATTAGCGTGTTCGGTAATGACAATGGCATTATTTCCGCCGAGCTCAAACAAAGCACGTCCAAGTCTTTCACTCACGGTCCGCGCAACCGCTTTGCCCATACGCACCGATCCAGTCGCAGAAACCAGCGGAATGTTTTCGTTCTTCGCCAAAAGTTGTCCAACAGTATAGTCGCCGTTAACAATACATGAAACACCCTCGGGCACACCGTTGCTTTCAAAAATATCGGCTGCAATTTTCTGACAGGCAATACCGCAAAGCGGTGTTTTTTCGGAAGGTTTCCAAATACAGACATCGCCACACACCCAGGCGATCATGGCATTCCAGGACCAAACTGCAACGGGGAAGTTAAACGCAGAAATAATTCCCACAATACCGATGGGATGCCATTGCTCATACATGCGATGATCAGGTCTTTCCGAATGCATTGTCAATCCATGAAGCTGGCGGGAAAGGCCAACAGCAAAATCACAGATATCAATCATTTCCTGAACTTCACCCAGTCCCTCCTGGTAGGATTTTCCCATTTCATACGAAACTAATTTTCCCAGGGGCTCCTTGTTCTTTCGCAACGATTCGCCTATTTGACGAACGATTTCGCCGCGTTTAGGGGCAGGCCATTGCCTCCATTGTTTAAATGCCTGCGCTCGCCGTCGCAACAACTTTCTCAAAGTTTTTTTCATCCGTACTATAAACAGATCCGATAAGCTTTCCGTCAACCGGAGAGTAAGACTCCAGCGAGGACGATTTAGCACCGATACCATTTTTTTCCAGTGGAAGTTCCCGGATTTGTCTTTCGAATCCCCAAAGCAGACAGCGCTTCTTTTATACCAAAGTTTTTCATGTCGAATCAAAATCACGCTAAACTAAAT
This sequence comes from uncultured Bacteroidota bacterium, assembly GCA_963739105.1. Classification (GTDB taxonomy): domain Bacteria; phylum Bacteroidota; class Bacteroidia; order Cytophagales; family Cyclobacteriaceae; genus Chryseolinea. Next base: position 112,753 of record CAVTZI010000035.1, read on the forward strand.
AATAAAAATTGAATGGTGTCACTGATGGCTCCGCCAAAGCTTATTTGTAATAACTCGGAAGATTTATTTTGAAACTTTCGAAGGACTTCGAACCTCGAACTTCGAACTTGAACTCGAATCACCACTCAACCCCATAGGTGCCTTTCTTTCCATCGGAATATAATCCTTCGATAAGGATACCACCTTTTTTAAAATCCAGAATTCTATTGAGGTCTTCAACATTATCGACAGGTACCTTGTCAATATAAGTAATGAGAAATCCTTTTTTAATGCCGGACTCCTTCCATTTGCCGGAAGTGATCTCTTTGATCCTTACGCCACCTTCCACCTGCAACCCCACAAGCTCTTTATAAGGAACATCTTCTACCTCTACTCCATTTAAATCATACTTAACAGCTTTCTTTTCTACATTCTCATTGCCCTCGCTGTTGCGCAGCCGGGCTTTCACTTCATACTGTTCGCCATTTCGAATATAGCTAACACCAATTTCCTTACCCGGCCTGTTTCTGGCGACCCATTCCTGCAATTCGGAAACAGAACTGATCGAATGACCGTCAATGCCGACAATAACGTCACCGCGTACCAGCCCGGATTGCTCAGCAGCGCTTCCTCCATTCACCTTATTTATCAAAACACCTTGATTCACTGCCAACTTCAAATCCTCCGCGATGCCTGCATTGACATCCGTGATTTGAATGCCCAACATGCCGCGTTGAACCTGGCCAAGCTCCAATAAATCATCCATTACTTTTTTTACCAAACTAACGGGTATTGCAAACGAATATCCCTGATAGCTTCCGGAAGAAGTGGCTATCGCCGAGTTAATTCCAATAAGTTCGCCCTTGAGATTGACAAGTGCTCCGCCGCTATTGCCGGGATTGACGGCTGCATCGGTTTGGATAAAAGCTTCTACTTGTAAATTATTACGGTCGCGCAGGATGCCGATGTTTCTCGCTTTTGCACTTACAATTCCTGCCGTAACCGTTGAGTTTAAATCAAAAGGATTTCCGACAGCAAGAACCCATTCACCGGGAGTAATCGCATCGGAGTCACCATATTTTAAAAAAGGTAAGTTCTTTGCCCTGATTTTTAACAGCGCTAGATCTGTAGTGGGATCAGAGCCGATCAGTTTTGCATAAAACCGTTGATTATTAGTCATCACCACTTCAATGCCACTGGCGTCTTCAATCACATGGTTGTTTGTCACGATGTATCCATCATCAGAAATGATCACGCCAGATCCAGAAGAACGTCGCCGGCGATTCCAACGAAAAATCCAGGGGATTAACACTAAACTCTCCGGGTCCAAAGGAAGTACGTATGTGCACTACGCCAGGGGTAACATTTTTTGCTGTGCCTAAAAAGTTTAATTCTCTGGGGACCTGGTATGCAGTATCAGGGGTATACCGCGTCAGTACGGACTGCTGTCTGCCTTCGATGGATTGATAGCTGGTGGTGTAGTCATCCAGAAATTTAATGGTGACAATGGAACCAAGAATGCCTCCGACGCAGGCTGAGAGAACAACGAGTATAATCAGAATTGAACGCTTCATTGCCAAACCCAGGTTAGTGGTTATGAAAGTTAATGCTTCTTTTCAGAACCCTTCATTATAAACCGATCAAGCGATGGCTTTGTTGCATTATCGCCATCTGTTATCCGACAAAAGTTAATGGTTTAATCTTTATCGGCGACAAAAGAACATAATAAAGAAAAAAAGGCGCTTCTTTCGAAGCGCCTAACCCCATCCTACCTAACCCTCTCTACTTAGTTAACCTTGATGGAAGACTTTAATACTTTTTTCTCGTCTTTCGGGACGGTGATCTCCAGAATACCATTGTTGTACGCAGCAGTGATTTTGCCTGCATCAACATTTTCAGGAAGAGAAAACGTGCGGCTAAAATTTCCGTATTGGGTTTCAACCACGTATAAGTTGTTCTCTTTTTTCTCCTTCGTAAACTTACGCTCACCACTTATGGTCAAGTGGTTGTCGTTCAGGTCAATTTTAAAATCGTCCTTGTTTACACCAGGGATGGCAAGGTGAAGTTCATACGCCTTTTCCGTCTCTAAGATGTCCACCTTTGGAACAAAGGAGTAAGCAGAACCACCCGTGCGGGCCAACGAATCGCTAAAAAAGCGATCAATCAAATTGCTGAATGATGTCGGTACGAAATCATTAGCGGTGTTATAACGAACTATACTCATAATTTTTATTTTTTTGTTTTTACACATCGTATTAGGGAAAAATGTGCCGATGGGTTTTTTGGAGGATTTATACGCCACAATGACTGAATATTATGGAATTGCTCAATAAATCAAGACAATATGTCTTGATAATAGAAGGAGAGTAGAGACGATTTGGAATGATTTAAAATGAAAAAGCCGCTTCAACGATAAGCGGCTTTTGCTGGGTCTGTAAACTTCGACCTAAGAACTTAGGCTTGTGTTCCAGATATCTTTGTGAAGCTTCAATTTTCCTCCGTCTCTCTTCCAAACCACTATATATTTTCCCTGATCCATACGCTGACCTTCCGCGCCGCTTAATTCGTACTGTCCCATTTCGATTGCCGTATCACCCTCCTGTTCGACTTCCAGCGTTTCCAAGTGTGCCTGCTTTAATTCCCATATCCATTGCCATTTGCCAGAAATTCTGGATTGCATCCGGGCCCTCTTGTATTCCGGCTCCAGGTGGCAGGAGCACGCCATCACTGGTATACAGTGAGGCCATTCCCCGGGCATCTCCGCTTGCAAAATTTTTTTCGAAATCGTCATTGGCGCTTCTAATTTCCTCCCGGAGGTCAGAAGCAGTTTGCGTCATTGTAGCCATAAAAAATAATTGTTAGGTTATAAAACTTACTAAAATATTCTGTGGGCATTGGCGAAAGAAAACCATCGCCGTCAAATTGTGTGTGAGGTTGGGATTCCGGTTGGAAGTGAAAAACTGATTACAAAGTCAAGTTAAAAAGAAATTCAGGATAGCAATATTCGATCACATTAAGATTTCATTATGCTGGTAAGAAATATACCTAACGCATAATGGGTTATCCGGCACGTCAATTTCTCACAAGTATCATTCCAGCTCAACGCACCGGCAATCATTGAAATCCGAAAAATGCCAACGATTTGAGATCCACAACGGTATAGTTAGACAACTTTATGCAATTTTTTGAGATAGACTTTGCTTTGGGTGGGCACTGCGTGAAGGTGGCGAATTTATAAATTAATAATTAATGAGACAATAAATGAATCAAATTCAGATAGGTCATAACCAAAGATTCCCGATTATCCTTTGACAAAAATAAACTCAAATATCAGGCCATTATAACAGTTAGACATTCGGTTGTGGAAATCATTTCACACCATTCGTGAAAGTCTGACATACTTTCTCAATACACTTGAAAATGTGGTATATTCAATAAAAAAAACTCTTATGAAAAAACTAATTTTTACTTTGGCGCTATTGTCGGGCCCGGTCTTTATTTTTGCCCAGGGAGTGGGAGTTGGAATTAAGGCCGGCGCAAATTTTTCAAATTACTCAACAGACGATTACAGTACGTCTTCCGTTACCAAATATCACGTTGGTGCCTATGTTAACATTAACTTTTCTGATAAGTGGGGTGTAAGACCCGAAGTATTATGGAGCTCGCAGGGTGCTAAGGTAAAGGGCTACGGGGACTTTGATACGGATTACGTAATCGTTCCGATCATGCTGCGGTGGAACCCGATCGACCTGATTTTTATTGAGGCAGGTCCTCAGTTTAATTTCCTGACAAACGCCGAATTAGAGAATGACGGATATTGAGGATGAGTTGAAAAGCAGCACCACCTGTGCGGCTTTTGGCGCGGGCGTTAAACTTCCTTTGGGATTTAACGGTGGTCTTCGTTACATCGTAGGATTGAGCGACCTCTCGGATCTTGATGCCGTTGAGCTTAAAGAAGGCACCTTCCAAATCTATATTAGATGGACATATTGGGTTCAAGGTAAGACGGCGAATGCAGTTATTAACATAAAATTTTCAAAGTGATGAAAATAAAAAGGCAGGTATCTCGTACCCTTGCCTTTTTTTTCAACGATCCTCCTCTTGCAAACTTGAGCCGAAAGACCGAGACAGTTGCACGATCAATAGATTTGAAATCCGTGTCGGTGAAGGCTCCAGAGAAGGGACTGGTTATAGGGTTGTAGACAAAAGGCGAATAAGAAAAAAAAAGATGGAATGCAAGGCAAAGGCTGGCACCGTACAACAATATCACGTTGGCATTTTTTCCTTTTCTCTAGTTCTTCTATCGTTCAAATTGGGACGTAAATAGGAAGCGCGAGGTCTTCAATAATTTTCAAAGATTTTGTGTGGAAATATGAGAAGGCTTATTGGAAACAATTTCTAAAATTTTGTGGTTTATTCGACATGGGGGCCAAGCGAGAAGACATGGGGGCCAAACGAGAATACATAACCGATTTTGTTGGACTTGACTTATTACGATTTATCCTGGCACTTGTTATTGTGGTCCGGCACTACTACCACTTTTACGGACCTTTCCCGGATTCACAGTTTAATACATTGGGAGCGGAGATGACCGATGAGCCGCTCTACATGTTATTGTCACCGCTTTATAACCTTGGTCAATTGGCAGTACCCATCTTTTGGCTTATTTCCGGATTGATTTTCTATTCACTCTATCATGTCGAGATCACAAGAAACGAAATCAGCATTGGCAGATTCTCGTTTCTAAGATTTACCAGGTTATACCCCTTGCATTTTCTCACGCTGCTGACAGTAGCCGCGCTTCAAGCATATTATTATTTTCAGTACGACAGCTATTTTGTGTATCAGGAAAATACACTGAATCATTTTGTGCTTCAGCTCTTTTTTATAGACTCCTGGCAAGCATCTAGCGATCTTGCTACATTTAATATACCCGCGTGGAGCGTGTCCGTGGAGATATTTGTGTACATGGTCTTCTTTTTTGTGACATTGGCAGGTCTTACAAAAGGTAAAGGGCTTCCCATCCTGCTGCTGTTTCTTCTTTTGATCAATTCCTTTCAGATTCTTCCTCCTTTTAAAGAATGTCTCTTTTTTTTCTTTTCCGGATGCATGCTGGCGAGGTGGATTAACTCCGGTGTTCCCTTGACGTATTTGTTTATTCCCGAAGTTATCATTGCCGTGGTACTTGTCATCGCAGTCAGCTTCCTAAAGACTCACATGTCTCCAACAGGACTTCTCAATGCCGACGTGATTTATCTCTTAAGAGATGTGGCGGTCTTTGTTGCCGTGGTGCTTTGTTTTATCATCACGTTCCGGTCTGGGATGCCAAAATTTGTAGCGTCTACGTTTAGAAATCTTGGAAATATGACCTACTCTATTTACCTCGTTCATTTCCCTGTTCAGATCTGTATCTTTTTGGTGCTGCGGCCCAAAGACTACGCAGTGTTCAACGATCCGAAAATTTTATTTCTTTTTCTCGTGACGAGTGTTATTACAGGCTGGCTTACTTTCCGATATGTCGAAAGACCGGTTCAGCGGTTTCTGAGATCAAAATTCGAGCAGCCGCCGAGAAGGAATGAGGTACAACAACTCCCCGCTGACGTATTACGCGATGTTGGCAAACTACAGCCCAATACGTGAAGGGTGTGAAATAAAAAACAGGGTGTCATTCAAATTGGCACCCAGTTTCGATTTTGCGACTTTGTTATTTGTCTTCAGCCTGCTCTTTTCCACTGATTCTGTAAGTCCCGGTTAAACCAAGTCTGAAGCCAGTCCAGTCGGCAACAATTGGGTCATTGTTACCACCGGTCAGGTAGCTGTTCTTGTCTTCGTCAAATTTGAGTTTTCCTGAGTACACCGGCATATGAAAACCCTGCATAGATCTAATACCAAATTGCCCCCAAAATTTTTGAAGTTCTGCCGTTGGCTGAAGCGTGGCATTGACAGAATGAAATTTATAAGACTCACGGTGACTTTGCTCTCCAATTTTTACAAAATCAATAATTTCAAGGTTTGTAAATGTCACCCCAGGATGCAGGTCTATACGCAACAAGAAATTGTTTTTAAGGGAAAGTTCCTGGGCGATACTCAGCGCCACTGTATTGTAATGCAATAGCTGGTCCGAATAGATTTCTCCGGAGAAATCTTCATAATGAACTCTGCCTCCTGTCGATCCATATTGGTAGCAAGGTCCAAGGGAAATGTTACTGCTTAAACTCCAAATGATCGATGCATTATAGATAAAATACGGGGGAAATTCTTCTGTGATTTTCGCAGCAACCGGATAGGTTGATTGTATTGCTTCTTGAAATTCGCCCAATTCCTTCATGGTAAACCACCCAACCCCCATCCCCGCAGACACTTCGACCTGTGCATAACATTCTGCACACAGCAACAATAACACAAGTATGTAAAATTTTTTCATAACACTTTGAGATATTGGCCTACGTCATTGATCAAGTATCCATTCACTAACGACCATTGGCTAGAATACGCGGCAACAGTTTTGGTATGATTAGTATCGATGTTAATCAGGTATACGACATACGCATCCGATTTGGAGCAAACAACGTAATGGGTAACAGGGTCATAGCTTACAACACGATATCCCGTGGGGATCGTGACATTACGTATTATAGATAAATCGAGCGAACTGACAATCGACAATGAACTGATGCCAGCCAGCAATATTTCGTCGTTGTTGTCACCACGAAAGCAAAAGAACCATCCAATTGAGGGCAAGGACCCAACAAGCGGAAGCCCACTTTCTAATTTGTAAATGGTTCCGCTATAGCCAAGTGAAAACCTTCCATCGTCTGAAAGGACATGGCTTTTAGGAGGTATTGACATTTTCGGATCGTAGTTTATATCAGTCCTTAGTAAAAAACTTTTATCATCCGTGTTTTGTATTGCATTGCTCAAACGAATATCCCAGGGATCCTTATTATTAAAGGAAAAGTATGATGCAAGTCCATTCGCAGACCCGTGGATACTCAAAGGTTCGATAACATAATTTGCGTTGTCGTTGCTGTGCACTTTTTCATTTGTTGCAAGGTTCCAACGGACTACCGAGTTGTTGTTGACGTAATAAGCGTAGTTGCCACTAAATGGCACTGCGAGGGCTGAAGTGTAGACAGTTACACTGTCAGTGACCTCCAATTGATCATCATAGAAATAAACGAGCGATGTTGATCGGCTATAACCGACTACTTGTTTGATCCCATCCTGATAAGACAAAGTAGGTCGTCCGCGAAGGAGCTCGACAGGAGTTGTGTTATTGAGGAATTCGCGTGATTCGTATGGGTCGCGCCGTTGATCTTTTGGAAAGACCTGTAGCATTACAGACTCACTTTTGCCCCACAACACTTCATTGAGCTTCAAAGTTAACGTCGAATCAGAAGCCGATGTAATTGTCTGTCGAAGTGTCTGGTTCTCCGTTATAACAACGCTTCCAAATGCGTTGTAGAACCTGGACGGTTTCCACTTTAACTGAGCGATGCTATCACGCGCAGTATAGGTAAGACTGAATTTTTGTGGCTCGTTAATAGCAACACTTGTAGTGGCGCTTCCATAAGGATTAGTTATCGTTAATTCATAGGTGGCCTGCCCCCACAAAAAACTGCTATCGACCCAGTACGTGGCAAGAGGATCATCAAAAGCTATTTCTCGTTGATAGGGATAAATGACCTTAAGTTTGTAGGAGATGAAGTTGTCTTTCGCGTATGGCGTCCAATCGAGTCGAAGACGTCCATCTTTTTCACCGATTTTCAGTTCCGGTGCAGCCGGGGGATCGTCGTCAAACACTACGACTTTAAGCACCCAGGATCTCCAGACCTGAAAATTTTCGGCTCCGACATTGTCGGCAAGACTTCCACTGTTAGACTTTGCCTGGAACTGTATCGTCAACTGGTGTATCCCGAGGGGTATGACTTCTTGCGATAGTACAAACTGGCCATCCGGAGTATAGCTGGACACCATTGGAGTTGAATTGAGTACCACCTGTACCTCTTGCACCGTCGACGGTTCACTGATGGCGACCACATATTTGAATGTTGTGGGCTGTAACAGAACGATCGTGTCCTCTTCGTTGTAGTCCGTCAGATCGATGATTGCGGATGGTGTTACCTCTTTTACGTCATTGAAAAATTTTTCTTCTGGCTCAAAGGTGCAGCTCAGCACAAAGGTTAGAAGGAGCAGTTCTAGTAAAATGACTTTTAAGGTTCGGCTCAATATCATATTGCACATCAAGTAATTATGCCGCTATTCACGGTTCCCGCAAGAAGAAGCTAATTATATCCGGGTGACTGGAATTCAGTAACCTTCTCGGACCAATGCTAATGCTAATAAATAGGGCCAAAACGACAAAAGGCCGCAAAAAAGCGGCCT
>CAVTZI010000036.1:0-40498 GCA_963739105.1 uncultured Bacteroidota bacterium
ACGCGACCTTGAATGACACCCGCCGGGGGGGCCGAGGCGAAGCCGGCCGCGCCGAGGGACGAGAATTGCGACTACGCAGCGCAGCCAGAGCACGTCAATGTTCGCTCAATTTGTCAAACAAAAAATATATTCCCTGGAGACCCTCCCTTGGTTTGACCAAAAGTTCAGTCGAACGGGTGAGGCACCAAATCCTGAAGTAATAGAGCAAAATATCTTCCTTTTGAGGAAAATATTTAAATAAGGTCACCTTCGATATTTTTACTTTGGCGCAAAGGTCATCGACGTATAAGTCATCAAACGATTTTTTTCCTATTAGTTTCAGCGTATGATCTAAAACCTGCACCTTCAGACGGGCAGCCTTTTCTTTTCTGAGGCTCATGATCCATACAAGTTACAACTGGAATTAATACTTTTATAACAATTTCAATTTAAGGAATCCCTGATGAAGCCTTGCATTTTTTTGCTTTTACTTTTGATTGTTGGGTGCGCTCAACATCCAGCTAAAAAACCACTCATAGGCGTCATAGCCGATTCCGCTATGGTTGTGTCGGCGCATCCGCTGGCTTCACGCACAGGTGTGATGATTCTTCGAAAGGGAGGTAATGCAGTTGACGCTGCCATCGCTACGCAACTCGCCCTCGCCGTTGTCTATCCGTCTGCAGGAAACATTGGTGGCGGAGGATTTATGGTGCTTCGACTAAAAGACGGAACCTCCGTGACCCTTGATTATAGAGAACGCGCGCCCGCCAGCGCTTCAACCAATATGTTTCTCGATGATAAAGGTGAAGCTATCACCGACCTCAGTGCAAGAGGCCCACTTGCTTGCGGGGTGCCCGGTACGGTAGCAGGACTGGTGGAGGCACATGGAAAATATGGCAGGTTACCCTGGAAGGATCTAGTGCAACCTGCCATTGATCTTGCGTTAAAAGGTTTCGTGCTCACAGCAAGGGAAGCAGAAAGTCTGAACAGCTTGCAAGAAGATTTAAAAAAGTTTAATTCGATTCAACCAGATTTTTTGATCCGTGATGCCTGGAATGCCGGAGACAGTATCTTTTATGAGGACCTTGGCCATACCCTTGAAAGGATCAGAGACAACGGTTGGGCTGGATTCTATGAAGGCAAGACTGCCGACGACATAGTCGCAGAAATGAAACGAGGTGCTGGATTGATCACGCACGAAGATTTAAAATCATACAAAGCTGTATGGCGCAACCCGCTCACGTTTCGCTATAAAGAATACAACGTGATCTCTATTGCGCCTGCCCTCAAGCGGCGGGGTTGCGCTGGCGCAGCTGCTGAAATCCGTGGAGCCCTACCCTATCACGAATTGGGGGCATAATACCGCGCAAACTGTGCACCTCATGACGGAAGCGGAACGGAGAACTTATGCGGATCGTGCCACCTATCTTGGCGACCCTGACTTCGTTGATGTGCCTGTGGAAAAACTCATCTCGACCATGTACATCAACGAACGAATGAAAAATTTTGATCCGGAAAAAGCGACACCAAGTCGCGAGATTAAAGAAGGTCTGATAGCCGTTCAGGAATCAAAACAGACAACGCATTTGTCAGTGGTTGATGCCGAAGGCAACGCAGTGGCGGTTACCACAACACTAAATGATAGTTTTGGATCACACGTGGTCGTTGCGGGTTCGGGCTTTTTTCTCAACGATGAAATGGATGACTTCAGCATAAAACCTGGTGTTCCAAATATGTATGGCGCCATTGGCGGTGAAGCCAATAAGATCGAACCGGGAAAAAGAATGCTCAGCTCGATGACGCCCACAATCATTGAGAAGAATGGAAAACTATTTATGGTCGTGGGTACTCCGGGAGGAACGACCATCATAACTTCCGTTTTCCAAACGATCTTGAATGTGATCGAGCATAAGATGACCATGCAAGAAGCAGTAAGCGCGAAACGAATCCACAGCCAATGGTTACCGGATTCTGTTGAAGCAGAAACAGGCGCGTTGCTCGTTGACGACAGCGTTACACTAGCCAACGCCGGCCATGCCATTCAGTTGCGTACGGATGGGATCGGTCGTGTTGATGCAATTCTTGTTTTGTCAGATGGAAAGTTAGAAGGTGGCGCAGATCCGAGAGGAGATGATACGGCGGAGGGATTTTAGAGGTGTTTAGGTGGCTTCCTCACACTTTTTCGACAATAAGGGAAATGGTTAGGTTTTCGCCGTCGAAGGGATGTCCAATAATTAATGGCTCAGAAACAATTCTTCCTTGTCCTTCAAAATTTCCGTGGACAACTCTCACGGTTTTTCCTTTCGCAAATTCATCCTTGTCCGAAGGGCCAACGGTAACCCGCACTTGCACGGAGTTACCATCCTTGAAATCTTTATAAATTATTTCTTCGTCTGGTGAAATTCTGATTGTCTCCATATCGATCTGAATTGCGTGATTCTGAAAATGATTTCCTGTTGCAGAGATTAACACAGCTTGGAGACGGATGTTTTAGTGAAAGCCGGTGGACTTTCTCCTTTTTTTGTGTCGTCATTCTGAGCGTTGGCTACGTGGTGGAAAGTGCGGGCGAAGAATCCCCTGGAAGAATTGCAGAACTAAAGAGGCGTGCACTTTTGATTTGATGTCTAAAATGGAACATTGATCCACTACCTGACATGTCGGGTAAATGTCGGGTATAGACCGTCACAAATTCAAGGCTATTCACTGATATTTGTCTAAAAAACTGAATTGTATGGACAAGACGGCGATCGCAAAAAAAATCATTCATTACAGAAAGTTAAAGGGGATGACCCAGGAAGCCCTTTCGGAATTAACCGGGCTTAACGTTCGCACCATTCAACGAATAGAATCAGGGGAAGTAGATCCCAGATTATACACGTTGAAGTCAATTGCAGATGCTTTAAGTGTTAGCTTGGAAGAGTTGCTGCCTGAGCCTACACAGCATGAACTCAATCAGATCGCAGTTCTTCACATCACTCCAGCCGGCTTTTTCCTGTTTCCGGTTGTTGGTAACGTGCTGCTCCCTTTCATTTTCTGGATGTTAAAACGAGAAGAGATCAATGGAATTAACAGGCATGGCAAGGACATTCTTAACAGTCAGCTTACCTATTCTATAGTGATAAGTATCATGATTGCCGCCATAACAGTTATGGCTTTTAGTCAAATTTTTTTTCCTGGAAATCAATTCTCTCTTGTGTTTTTTATGCATTTACCTATTTACATGGTGGTGGTGATGATTCTGTCTGCCATTGCTTTTGGAATTTTACCCGGGATAAATGCGTTCAGAGTATCCAATGGAAAGAAGCCATGGAGGTATCCCTTTAAGATTATTTTTTTTAAATAACTAAATCGATCAAGCAACGGGGCTGCAAAAAATAAAAGCAACTCATTAGTCAGAACTGATGTCACAGCTTCAATTTCATAAATTTTAGTTTAGAAATTTTTAAATTGAGCAAGTGAGTAACTTTAGCAGTGAGGCTACGTAAGATCGCTTTATTTAATGAAGCCCTTTTTGACAGGTAAGAAATCAATTATCTCTTCTTTTGATGTTTTTAGCTCAAAGGAGAGTTGCCGGAGCAAACAGATCAGCCAGTTAAATTTTCGGAATTGTATCTTTTATTCGTATCGCATTGATAGTCAACTAATAAAAATAGCTGGGTAGAGTTGTCAGACTCCATACTTAAAAATGATCAGCCATAAAACATTAGCATTTCATTTAAAAAGAGATCGCTTAATTATTATAGGCGGACTTTTCTTTATCGCACTATTATCCTGGTTATATATCATCTATCTATACAAACAGATGGTCTATATGGATATGAATGCCTTGTTTTTTGCGATGCCCATGACACCTGAATGGACCTATATTGATTTTATACTGTTGTTCCTTATGTGGCTTGTAATGATGATTGCAATGATGACGCCATCAGTTTCACCCCTGATTTTAGTTTTTGCTGCGATAAACCGACAACGGAAGCAACAAGACCATCCCTTTGTTAATGCAGCTTTATTTAATGGCAGGATATTTTTTAGTATGGGCTGCATTTAGTTTAGCCGCTACCGCTTTACAGTGGTTGCTGCAGCAAATATCATTGCTCAGCCCCGACATGAAAACAACAAGCAAAATTTTCGGGAGTATAATTTTAATTACAACGGGAATATTTCAGTTTACACCTTTAAAGCAAAATTGTCTCGCACATTGTCGCACGCCTCTCAACTTTGTTCTGCAGCATTGGAAAGAAGGTAAACAAGGCGCTTTAAGGATGGGAATTGAAAACGGCTTTTATTGTTTAGGTTGTTGTTGGATGCTGATGGTGCTGCTTTTTGTAACAGGTATAATGAATTTGTTATGGGTATCACTTATCGCACTCTTTGTTCTTGTCGAAAAAATTTTATCACGAATAAAATGGATACCTTACTTGGCTGGTATCGTTTTAATTCTTTATGGAATTCTTTTATTAATAAAATAGTATTCCTAACTCTTTTAATTAACGTAATATGCTAACTTTAATATGTTTAAAATTTCATTTTTTTAAAAAATAAAAACGGAAGTATATCATGCCTGAGAAATGGAAACTTACCGGAACATACTTTGAGGCCTGCACTTGCGATGTGGCCTGCCCCTGTACTTTTTTAAGTGCACCCACACGCGGAGATTGCACTGCTCTTGTAGGATGGCATATTGAGAATGGAAACTTTACCAATGTTAATCTCGAGGGATTAAATGTTGCCCTTGCCCTTTATTCACCAGGACACATGTTAGAAACGAAATGGCGTGTTGCACTATATCTTGATGAAACAGCATCGGAAGAACAGAAGAATGCACTCATTCAAATCTTCACCGGTCAGGCAGGTGGCCACATGTCCAACCTGGTTCCCTTTATCGGCGAAGTGCTTGGCATCAGCAGCGTTCCGATTGAGTACGAAACCAACGGGAAGCAGCGCAGATTAAGGATTGGAGATGTGGGTGAAACAGAGGTTGAAGCCATCCAAGACCCAAGCGGCGCCGATGTTATCATAAATAATCCCCCTTTAGGTATTGCTCCCGGTCATCCATTAGTGGTAGCTAAATCTAAGAAGTTAAGTTATAAAGATTATGGCCTTGAATGTGAGATTTCCGGGAAGAATGGATTCTATTCGCCCTTTACTTATCAGGGAGATTAGATGTCTGTACCAAGAAACAGTATGCTAATGCTGGGTGTTGGCTTTGTACATTCCAACTTTATAGCGAAAGGTGATTGCCTGATCGGTGATATTCAAAATGCGATGACGTACATTGAATTGGATTTTAGAACTTTGCGTGTCAGTCATCTGTTACTTCCACTGTCATCTTAATTTAAAAAATTGTTTTTATAAGATGAAGGCAAGACACCCGTTTCCTTTTTAAAGAGCCTTGAGAAGTAAGACATTTTCAAATCCTAAAGTGTAAGCTATCTCCGACACCGACATATCGCCACTTCTTAATTTATTTTTCGCTTCATTAATGAGTGTTATGTGAATAAGCTCCTGAGTGGTTTTCCCTGTTTCTATTTTCAACAGATCAGTGAGGTAGCAGGACGAGACGTGTAAGCTTGTCGGCTAAGTAGCTTACAGAAGGTAAGCCATTCGTCACCAGCAGGCCATCACGAATATGTTGCTGTAAGATTTTATCAAACTGGGTCGTGATTTTTCAAGAGTGCTGTTTCCGATTGATGAATTGTCTTTTGTAATATCGCTTTGCATATTTCAGCATTGAATTAATTCCCGCTAGAATAATTTCACGACTGAATTCATAGTCGCTTCTTTCTTAGTCTCAAATTCTTCAACATGGATCAACGTCCAAGGTCTGTAATGAAGGGTGTAGCCTTTTGTGGCTAGATGTATTATGAGAGGCTAATCTTGAAGGGAGATCGCTCTGTGTAACCAACATAGGTTTTATGATGCGAAATGCTGTAAAGAATATAGACGTAGTACACAACGGTAAAGGAAAAATGTTTTTTATAACGAGTTTGAATTCTATGTCCACAATAGTGAACATAAAATTCATTATATATTTTATTGCGCGGGGGAGAGTTGAACCCCCGTCCGCCGCGGCGGATACGAATCCAACGCTCTAACCGCCTGAGCCACTTACGCTGGATTATTTCTCAAAATAAATTTTCGAATGAAAACCTCGCCCTCCCTGATTTAGTTCCTTCTCCCGTTTCATTGCTTCTACTTTGGAAGAATATTCCTCTAAAATAAAGCAGAACCCATGGTCTGTAGCGAATTGTATATCCTTTTGGGCTAAGATGATTATTGGACAATAACCGCTGTGTTCAAGATTTGAAGTAAAACCAGTATAGGTCTATTCTGCGAAGGTCGGGCTATATAAAACGTAAACAGAGAAGGTCATAAAAAAAGCAGCTTATGCTGCTTTGTTTTTTTGTAGCGGGGGGAGAGTTGAACCCCCGTCCGCCAGCTGGCGGATATGAATCCAACGCTCTAACCGCCTGAGCCGCTCCTGATTAATTCCCAAATAAATTTTCTTCCTCGTCCGGATTTGAGTTCCTTCTCTCGTTTCATCGCTTCAAGTTTCGTGTTGAAAGACTTCTGTATGGATCAACATCCAGGGTCTATATCGAATAGTATATCCTTTGGGGGCAAGATGATTATGGGACAATAATCCGATTCTCAAGATCTGAAGTATAGCCAATGTAGATCTTGTTGTGCGAAGGAGAGAAAAAAACGTAAACAGAGAAGGTCATAAAAAAAGCGACTTATGCCGCTTCTCTTGTTTTTGTAGCGCGGGGGAGAGTTGAACCCCCGTCCGCCAGCTGGCGGATATGAATCCAACGCTCTAACCGCCTGAGCCGCTCCTGATTAATTCCCAAATAAATTTTCTTCCTCGTCCGGATTTGAGTTCCTTCTCTCGTTTCATCGCTTCAAGTTTCGTGTTAAAGACTTCTGTATGGATTAATATCCAGGGTCTATATCGAACAGTATATCCTTTGGCGGCAAGATGATTATGGGACAATAACCGCTTCTCAAGATCTGAAGTATAGCCAATGTAGATCTTGTTGTGCGAAGGAGAGAACAAGAATGTAAACAGAGAAGGTCATAAAAAAAGCGACTTATGCCGCTTCTCTTTTTTTGTAGCGCGGGGGAGAGTTGAACCCCCGACCTCAGGGTTATGAATCCTGCGCTCTAACCGCCTGAGCTACCGCGCCTTTTTTAATATTTTATCTTCAACTACACACAACCTCTTCAACACTTGTTGAACCCCCGTCCGCCAGCTGGCGGATATGAATCCTGCGCTCTAACCACCTGAGCTACCGCGCCTTTTGTCCTGCTCCGCCAAGTTCTTTGATTTACCTCAAAAAGCGACTCTAGCTAAGTCATTGGAAATCTGGACTTTTATAAATACCCATAATTTGGGAGCGCAAACTTACATTTTGTGTTCTATTTTCCCAAATTTCAAAGAACCTAATTATTCTATCTTTCTGGTGTTGTATTCATAGAAATCAGGCATTTTTCTCTTGTAGTCATTCGATAATAAGGGTGAGGCAAAAATGAAATCTGCCGTCGCCCGATTGCAGGCAACAGGAATATTCCATACCACCGCCAATCTCAATAATGCCTTAATGTCCTGATCATGAGGCAATGGCTCTAACGGATCCCAAAAAAATATCAGGATATCTACATTTCCCTCCGCGATCAATGCGCCGATTTGTTGATCTCCTCCCAGCGGACCGCTTTGCAAACATCGCACCTTAATACCAAGCTCGTTTTCCAGCATTTTACCGGTGGTTCCTGTTGCAATAACTTCGCATTTTGGCATCGTATCCCGGTTATATTTTGTCCATTCAATAAGCTCCCTTTTCTTGTTGTCATGGGCGATCAGGGCAATTCTTTTTTTCATCAAATATCTTTTTATAAGCTTTCTAAACTACACTATTGCAGGTTGTTTTCCTTATCCTAATTTTGCCAGCCTGTTTAAATTATGGATCAAGATAATATAGCGCGTTGGGTTGAGCAGATTTCGAAGGAGCTTTCTTTGCCCGTTAAGAATGTCAAGGCAGTTGCCACCCTCCTTTCTGAAGATGCAACGATTCCATTCATTGCCCGGTATCGAAAGGAAATGACTGGAAGTATGGATGAGGTGATGATCAGTAAGATACGCGACCGTATTGAACAATTAGATGAACTGGATAAGCGCAGGGAAGCCATCATTACCTCCATCGAGAAACAAGATAAGCTTACTCCGGAATTGATGCAGACCATCGTCGTGGCCAGCACGTTGGCTGAGCTGGAAGATATTTACCTGCCCTTTAAACCGAAACGTAAGACGCGCGCAAGTGCTGCCAAAGAAAAAGGTCTTGAACCGCTGGCAAAAAGAATTTTTGATCAGGAAAAGTTCAATTTGGAGGAAGCCGCGGCAACCTTTATCGATGCTGAAAAAGGGGTACCGAATGTTCAGGAAGCTTTAGACGGAGCCCGTGATATTATCAGCGAATGGATCAATGAAAATCAGGACACGCGCAAAAATGTGCGCGAGTTATTCTGGCGCGAAGGCGTTATTGAATCAAGGCTTCTAAAAGGTAAAGAAGCGGAAGGCCAAAAATACAAAGACTATTTTGAGTGGACTGAATCGATTGCCAAAACGCCATCGCACAGGTTACTCGCGATGCGGCGGGGAGAAAAAGAAGGTATTTTGTCGTTGGATATTTTTCCGCCGGAAGAGTTGGTGATCAGCAGCATGGAGCGGCAATATATCAAGACGGAGGGTGTCTGTGCAGATCAATTGAGAATTGCCATAAAAGATAGTTATAAGAGATTATTGAAACCTTCGTTGGAGACGGAAGTCCGCATGGAATCCAAAATGAAAGCCGATGAAGAAGCGATTCACGTATTTGCTGACAATTTAAAGGAACTTCTACTCGCCGCACCGTTGGGCCAAAAGAATGTACTTGCCTTGGATCCAGGTTTTAGAACAGGATGCAAGGTGGTTTGCCTCGATCGCCAGGGAAAATTGCTTCACAACGATGTCATCTACCCGCATGAACCACAACGGCAAACGGCAAAGGCGGCAGCACTCATTAAATCGCTTTGCGAGAAATATGACATTGAAGCCATCTCGATCGGTAACGGTACGGCTGGGCGGGAGACCGAAAGCTTTGTAAAATCAATAGGCTTACCGCATAAGATCGTGATCGTCATGGTCAATGAAAGCGGTGCATCTGTTTATTCGGCTTCCGATGTCGCACGGGATGAATTTCCAGACCAGGATGTCACAGTGCGTGGAGCTGTTTCGATCGGAAGAAGATTGATGGACCCGCTGGCAGAACTGGTTAAGATCGACGCAAAATCCATTGGCGTTGGTCAATATCAGCATGATGTCGATCAATCTAAACTAAAACAAGGCTTGGATGATGTCGTGATGCGTTGCGTTAACTCAGTCGGCGTTGAAGTAAACACTGCAAGCAAGGAACTCCTCGCCTACGTGTCAGGGTTAAGTCCGTCGCTTGCGAAAAATATTGTTGAGTTCCGAAATCAGAACGGACCATTCAAAGACCGCGAATCCTTAATGAAAGTATCGCGACTTGGCGAAAAAGTTTTTGTACAAGCAGCAGGATTTCTAAGAATACACGAGGCAGAGAATCCGCTGGATGGAAGTGCAGTTCATCCCGAAGTTTATCCGATCGTGCAGAAAATGGCAGTGGATCTCGGCTGCTCGGTAAAGGACTTGATGACCAGCGCTGAACTCAGAAGACAACTCGATTTGGCAAAATATGTAACTGACAAAGTTGGCCTTCCCACGCTTCAGGATATTTTAACTGAACTGGAAAAACCCGGGCGCGATCCTCGAAAGGAATTTGAATTCTTTAGTTTCACGGACGGCGTCAACAGTATCAATGATCTTAAGATTGGCATGTCATTGCCTGGTATTGTGACAAACGTGACAGCGTTTGGGGCATTCGTTGACATCGGCGTTCATCAGGATGGACTGGTTCACATCAGTCACCTCGCGGATAAATTTGTGAAAGATCCAAAGGAGGTCGTAACGGTTCAACAAAAAGTAAAGGTGACTGTAGTAGAAGTTGACGTCGCGCGAAAACGAATAGGATTGTCGATGAAAAGTGATCCGTTTGCCGATGCTGTTCCTCAACAAGCTCCTGCGCAGCGCGACAAAAATCCCAAACATCAACCAAAACCATCGACGGCAAAAGCCTTCTCAATCCTCCAAGCCGCAGCAAAAGGAAATGACCATGGAGGAGAAATTGGCGATGCTGGTGAATAAGTTTAAGAAGTAGATTTCTTCAATCTTAGGTTGATGACTACCTGGGTTTTCTCCTGGGCTTATGGCGGGCGTTGCTTTTCTTCTTCTGTACCTTTTTAGTTTGCAACTTTTTACTTGCCTCCATCCGGTAATTCGGAGATTTGATGTAATTCCGTTTCAGCTTGTTTTTATACTTCTGGCTTCTGCTATAAGCGGATCCTTTTGAAGGTGAGGATAAAGTTTTTCTTCTTAAAGCCAGGGCCTTGTTACTGATTTCCCTCGCGTTTTTCTTTTTGGTATAGTAGTTATGATCGCGGAAATCGAGTCGAAGGGTAAATTCGTTGGATGCACCAATGCTTTTGCTAAAGTCGCCTGAAAGTACTTCACGGCTATAGCCAACCAGCAAGTTCTTTTTGATCCGCACGGCAGCCGTCAAGCCTATTGCACCGCCTGTTCTGTAAGACCCGCCCAGCGTCACAACATCATTGTAAGTATAGTATAAGCCTCCATCAATTTGATGCGTGCCATTGGCAAACTTCCGCAAATAAACGATGGGCTCGAGCAAATCACGTTCACCTGCTACAGGCAATGTCAGGTTTAGAAACGCAGAATAAAATTGTGAAAACTGTGACGTGCTATCACTTAAGCCAACCAGGCTTCCCAGGCGATTCGCGGATGCACCAACTTTGAAAAATTTTGACGAATAGTTAAGGCCGAATGAAAAATCAACGGCATTTGCGTTGGGTTGATTTCCATTTAGAAGGTCATCATTTCCATCTATCACATCAACAGCAGCGTAATCAATTTTTGTATTCACGTACTCCACAGAGACACCCATCGAAAACATGTTATCATCCGTAAATCGTAGATGATACGCGAAAGCGCCGGAGACGAAAAGATTTTCGTTCACACCTGATTTTTCCTGATACGCATTAAAGCCGGTACCAAAACGATGTTTTGCAAAAGGTGTGTGAATACTAAAGAACATTGTACGTGGAGAGCCTTCCACACCTGCCCATTGCTGTCGGTACGACAAAGTTGCGGATCCTAAGGTATTGCCCGCAACGGATGGGTTATACAAAAATGAATTGGTGAGTTTTTGACTGTATACCGGCACATCCTGGCTGTATCCAACGTGGATAAGCGCTAGAACAAAAACAATTACCGGTAAAATTTTTTTCACGCTTCTTATTGTTTGATGATGGAAACCGTCCTTGTTAGTATCTTTCCTGTATCGTTGATTTTCACAACGCAAACGTATTGACCAGGAGGCAGAAATTCTCCATTTTTCCGGGCATCCCAATCATTTACATAGTTATCCTTTTTGAAAACCTCCACTCCCCAGCGGTCCAGCAGGACTACCTGATTGGATGGATATTTCTCGATGCTCTCGATATACAAAAATCCATTTTGATCATCACCATTCGCCGTGATCACATTTTTAATATCCGACTCACTTAGTTCCGCCAAGGGCAAAACCTTAATGGAGCGTAGACTCGGTCGCCTCACAATTATTTGCCCCCGTCACGGTTAGCGTTACCTGATAATTTCCTTCTGCTGAGTATTGATGTTGTGGTGCGTCTTCAGTAGACGTTCCGTTATCGCCGAAATCCCAAAGGACCGAGCTTGATGCTCCTCCAGAACTCACAAAAGAAAAGGCTGCAGGTTCATTGACAAGCACTTCCGACGGCCCATTAATTGTAAGCTGGGGCACCGCTAAAATTTGAACCGTCAGCGTGGCTGGCGTTCCCGGGCCACAATTGTTTCGCCGTGTTACCGTAATGGTTCCCGATGATCCTGACACCCCACGGATACTGGCGCTGGTACCACTTTGCGAAACTATTTCAAGCCCGGCTGTAACTTGCCAGGTGTATTGGAGCGCATTGGTAATTCCCGCTATCGTATAGGTGGCTTGAACGCCGGTACACAATGAAAGCGGACCTGTAATAGCACCTGTTCCACTTGGTTTGCTATTTACTGTTATGGTAGCCGTTGCTGAATTTGTACATCCCGTAGATGGATTGTTTATCCTGGCATAAAAAATAGTGTTATTGGTGGCCGTAGCGTTTGACGGCGTAGGAACTGGAGTAGTAAGCGCTGCATTGGTAAACCAGCTCACCGTCAATCCACTGACGCCACCGGTGATTGGTGAGTTGAGCGTTGTTAAGTCAACGGTTCCTATACCCGAACCTGCAACACCCTCACAAACGGCTTGCGTTTGGTTCGTCACAACAGGTCTGGGATTTACCATTAAAGGAACTGCAGTCGAAGTCACGGGGCATGCACCTCCTGATGTCACGATACATTGATAGCGGACATTGTTAAGTCCCGTTGCATTCGATATCTGCAGTTGATTCGTTGCAGCCCCTGAATAAACACCTCCATTACTTATGTTATTATAGCCAGTGCCCGTATCAGCCTGCCACTGATAGCCTAATGAGCTACCCACAGCTGTAACAGAGAAAGCAGCACTTTGTCCGTCGCATACCTGTTGTGGCACAGGCTGCTGGGTGATTGATGGAGCAGCGCCCAAACTGATCATCACCGGACTTCCGGTTTGCAAGCAGGTTGATGATCGTGTTATTCTACGGAAATAAGTTGTTTGCGAAAAACCTGATGGCGGATCATACGTAGCCGCTAATCGCACCAGCGATAGTTGTATAGGGACCAGCCGATGCTGTTGACGATTCCCATGAGTAGGTATAAGTACCAGTCCCTCCCGAAGCTACGCCACCATCAATACTGGCGGGATCACCACCAGTACATACGCTTTGATCCACTGACGCTGTTGCAATGGCCAGCGGCGGATGTAACGTGAGGGTTACTGGCGTTCTGGTCTGGACTATAACATTGAGATCCTCCATCATACGTTTCCGCATAAAATGTTCCGGAAGGTGCAGCGGGAATAAAAACTTCTCCCAGTCCAGTCTCCACCGGTAGCGTCACCGTTAGCAATATTGCCGGCCTGTCGGAGCATCATACCAAAGAATATTGTTGCCTGTGCCAGGACTGTTCACCACCAGCGCAGGTTTCGTATCGCCGGTACAATACTGTGCATTGACAGCACCCGTCGGCGCGGGAACCACAATACACGACGTTGAGGAAGCGAATTGATAATTTTGGACGCTGTAACATCCTCCAATGCTGGTACTAAAACTATAAAGATCAAATTCATAATAAGTTGCCGGCGTAAGACCCGTTATCGTTACGGAATTACCCGATCCACTATACACCAAATAGTTGCCGGTGCCGACAGCCGCGCCCGTTCCAAAGGCAGCATTCGCCGTATATGCCTGACCAAATTCTGGCTTGAAACGAAGTAGATCCCTGGCGCGCGACTACAAAAGCTTGTCCTCCCCCGGCCGTCCAGGAAAGGGTGATGCTCGTCGGCTTTATGTTGGAAAATAAGGGGAATAGTTGGCGGCGGCGTAGGCGGCACGCAAATCTGAAAACCATTGAGCGTTATTGTTCCACCATTAATGGATTGTATTCCGTTGAGTGCGACAACATGAGTATAAATATTGCAGGCAGCACCGGGTAGGCCCGATATGCCATAATGAATTTCGTCAAATACAGGTATTTCGCCTGTAGCATATAAATCAAAATCTCCCGTTAGTATTCCTGCGTTTAGCAATTGCCCATCAATTCGAAGCGTTCCCCAGACATTGAAATCGAACGATGCCGCATTGAGCGTGGCACCACTCATAATCCATGTTCCAGTCGCCGTATTTGCAACCACGTTGGTATTTCCAGTGAACGTTACGGTATTGCCATTTCCAATGATAACATCTGTTCCCGTTCCGGGTGTCGTCGTCGCGGCAGGTCCGGTATGACTCACGTGCGACCAGGTTCCCGGATTGTTCCAGTTGCCATTTGCCCTTGAGTAGTAGACCGAAGGATCAGGTTCGGTTTTGAAATTCCAGGCCGTGGTTAAAGTTATTCCAATCCAGTTATTATCGGTAAAATCGCTGATCGTCTTATTCCCGGCCAGGACATAGTAATCCGTATTATATTCAAGAATTGTAGTGGGATTGATTGTCACTACTGCCCCCGCGATTGTAATGTTCGCGGAAGATCGGTCTATCGTTTCAACCAATACATCGCCGGTAGTTTTGTAGATACGAAACGAAAGTTCCGTCTGCTGTTCCCGTCGCAACTGATTTTTTTACCTCCTCATTAAAGGTAAGTGCCAGATTGCCTGTAGCGGAAAACGAAGTGGTTCCATCGGTCGGGCTAAGCGAACATGAAAGCCGGCGGTGTGATGTCGAAATCAACGGCAACATTACCGATGGATGTACCGGTAAAAATTAATGTTTTACCGCCGGAACCATTCAATGCCATTCTATAAATGGCATTGCCCTGAGCAAAGTATACTGCGTTCTGTTCAGGATACACATCCAAACTACAATCTCATTATTTCCGTTTGACAGTATTGACAATGGAGACGAGCCATCCAGGTTCGCATACCAGATAAAATAATTTCCAGCATTGTATTGCACCCAATAGACCTTGTTGTTAATGTAATCAACGCCAACGGGCCCGTAAGCTCTGAGAGAACGACTACAGGTCCAGCACCAGTGCCATCCTGATAAGAGGAGTAGACCAAGCCATCATATCCGGTAAAATATATTTTCTCTTCGCTGGGATTGTAGGCAACGTCCAGGTATTCCTCATCACCTGACATGGTGATGCCGTTGTTTATGTTCGTGGGCGGAGTCCCCGGATCGTCGTAATAGGCTCCCATACCAGAGGTCATCCATATCATCGGAAATACCACAGTAAACAATGGATTCATAATCGGGGATCACGGCACAAGTTTTGGTATCCTGCAAAAGCTCCATCATCGGTAATTAATGTCGGAGAAGTCCCATCGAGCTTGGTACTATACGTTTGCTGACCGTCATTATGGAATAAAAAATTTTGATTGCCATCGACGGCTATGTATTGGCCACCGGAAGGCAGAATGGTTTGAACCCCTGAACCATCAAGGTTCATTCGTTTAACAGCGCCATTGTCGGAGAAGTAAAGCTTTTGTGCCTGGCTGTTTTGGTGGATAATAAAGGCAATTACACAAAAAATGAGGGTCTGGTAAACCTTTACCATGTTTAATGGTGTTAGCGTTGATTCAGTGCCATGTATACGGTAAAAAAGCTTAAAGTAAGCTTTTCGACCGATATAAATCAATAGCGCAATAAACCTTCTTTATTCTTGGTTCCAAATAATGCCAAAACCTATCTTCGCGCCATGATCTAAAAACTATGTTACCGACCCATAACCCTACCGAAACAGCCGCCTGGCGACGACTTGAAGTTCAATTCTTATCCATGCAAGCGACAACCATGCGTGAGTTATTTGAAGAAGACCCGCAACGGTATTCGAAAATGCACATGATGTTTGAAGATATATTAGTCGATTACTCCAAGAATCTAATCATTGACGAAACGTTGAAAGACCTGGTAGCCTTAGCTAACGAGGTAGGACTAAGGGATGCGATCTTAGACATGTTCAATGGTGGTAAAATCAATCAGACGGAAAGAAGAGCGGTACTTCATATTGCGTTGAGAAATCGGGCCAATACTCCTATCCTTTCCGATGGTGAAGATGTTATGCCCGAAGTCAACAGAGTATTAAACCAAATGAAAGTCTTTTCCGATAACCTTATTCAGGGAAAGTGGAAAGGATTTACCGGTAAATCAATAACGGATATTGTTAATATCGGAATAGGTGGCTCAGATCTTGGGCCCTACATGGTAACAGAGGCGCTGAAGCCTTATTGGCAAACCATAACACCACATTTCGTATCCAACGTAGATGGTACCCACATCGTAGAGACGGTGAAGAAATTAAACCCGGAGACAACACTTTTTATTATCGCTTCAAAAACGTTTACCACGCAAGAGACGATGACGAATGCCGAATCAGCGCGCGCATGGTTTCTGGAGAAGACCAATGGGAAAGGTGAAGTAGCAAAACACTTCGTTGCCGTATCAACCAATCAACAAGAAGTAACAAAATTTGGAATTGATTCTCAAAACATGTTTGTGTTTTGGGATTGGGTTGGAGGGCGTTATTCGCTTTGGTCTTCCATCGGACTTTCTATTGCGTGTACCATTGGATTTGAAAATTTCCAAAAGCTTTTGGAAGGTGCTCATGCCATGGACATGCATTTTAAAAATGAACCTTTCGAAAAAAATATTCCGGTAATCCTGGCGCTCGTTGGTATCTGGTATAATAATTTTTTTGGCGCTGCATCAGAAGCTATTCTTCCTTACGACCAATACCTTCACCGTTTTGCGGCCTATTTTCAGCAAGGAAATATGGAAAGCAATGGGAAGTCCGTTGCACGTGATGGGACACCTGTAGGATATCAGACAGGACCCATTATTTGGGGAGAACCCGGCACCAATGGACAACATGCTTTTTATCAGCTCATTCATCAGGGCACGAAGTTAATACCTTGTGATTTCCTTGCTCCTGCGCAAAGTCAAAATGCGATTGGTGATCATCACGAAAAGTTACTCTCGAATTTCTTTGCGCAGACGGAAGCGCTTAATGAAAGGAAAAACCGCTGAAGAGGTAGAAGCGGAATTAAAGGCAGCCGGTATGGATGAAGAGGCAATCCAATGGCATACCCCATTTAGAGTTTTTGAAGGGAACAGGCCCAGCAACAGTATCATGTTCAAACTCCTCACCCCTAGAACATTGGGTAGTTTAATTGCCTTATATGAACACAAAATTTTCGTACAGGGCGTAATCTGGAATATTTTCAGTTTTGATCAATGGGGCGTAGAACTGGGCAAAGTTCTTGCGAAAAAAATCCTTGGGGAATTAAAATCAGAGCGAAGAAACAAGCTCGCACGATTCTTCAACGAATGGCTTAATCAATTATTTCAAACGTTTGAAATTCAATTGATTAAATAGTGTGTTGCAAAGTACGTTGCGACCGTTATTTTTGTTGGATTTTAGACATTAATGGACAATAAAATTTCGAGAATTGGGGTCTTTACATCCGGTGGAGATGCCCCTGGAATGAATGCAGCTATCCGTGCCGTAGTTCGTGCCTGCGCCTACTACAAGAAGGAATGCATGGGTATAATGCGAGGATACGAAGGGATGATTGAAGGCGATATCGTGAAGCTTGGTGCCCGATCTGTCGGCAACATTCTTCAGCGCGGTGGCACCATCTTAAAAACAGCTCGCAGCGAAGAATTCAGAACATCAGAAGGAAGAGCCAAAGCCTATAAGCATTTAAAAGATGAAGGGATCGATGCCCTGATCGCCATTGGTGGCGATGGTACATTCACAGGACTCCATAAATTATACGAGCAGTTTCAATTGCCGTCGGTCTGTATCCCCGGTACGATCGACAATGACCTGGCCGGCACAGATTATACGATTGGTTATGATACCGCGACCAACATTGCTGTAGAAGCTATTGACCGTATTCGCGACACGGCACTTTCTCACAATCGATTATTTTTTATCGAAGTAATGGGAAGAAACTCTGGCTACATCGCGATCAATAGTGGTATTGCTGGTGGTGCTGCAGCTATTGTAATTCCCGAAGAAAATATAACGTTCGAACAGCTTTATGCAGTCCTGGGCGAAGGTGGTAAAACCAGTAAGAGCTCGAACTTAATAGTTGTCGCCGAAGGATCGAAAATCGGTGATGCGCATGCCTTGGCTAAACAAGTAGCCGCCCGTTCAAACTATTTTGACATTAAAGTCACCGTGTTGGGTCATTTACAACGGGGTGGCTCTCCTACTTATTTTGACCGTGTTCTTGCCTCGCGCATGGGCGTTGCAGCGGTTGAAGGCTTGCTGGAGGGGAAAACGGATGTGATGGTGGGTGTCAATGATAAGAAAATGGTGTACAATCGATTTGATGATATCATGTCGAAACATCACGCCATTGATGGCGAAGCCCTTAGAATTGCTAAAATACTATCCATTTAACCACGAATAAAGAAAGTATTATGAGAGAGCTAACGATCGGGATTGATATTGGAGGAACCAATACAAAGTATGGAATTGTGGATCGCGACGGGAATGTGGTCTTTCAAGGTAGCATTTCAACGGTTCAGTATGAAGAGTTCAAAGATTACTTC
Organism: uncultured Bacteroidota bacterium; assembly: GCA_963739105.1. Lineage (GTDB taxonomy): Bacteria > Bacteroidota > Bacteroidia > Cytophagales > Cyclobacteriaceae > Chryseolinea. Next base: position 18,325 of record CAVTZI010000036.1, read on the forward strand.
GGCGGGCTTGCCGTTGCATTGAGAGAAGCGATCAAGACAATCCCGGGAGCACACAAACTTATGGGCGTCGGCGTGGGTGCAGCAAATGGCAATTACTACAAAGGAACCATTGAACGTGCAACGAATTTAAAATGGAAAGGAATTATTCCGTTGGCGGATATGATTAAGCAGGAATTCGATCTTCCTGCCATTGTCACCAACGATGCTAACGCTGCGGCTGTGGGCGAAATGGTGTATGGCGCAGCAAAAGGAATGAAGGACTTTGTTGTCATTACTTTAGGAACTGGATTGGGAAGTGGATTTGTGACGAACGGCCAATTGCTGAATGGCAAACATGGCATTGCCGGTGAAGTGGGACATACTTCTGTGAACCCGGCCGGACGTCATTGTAATTGTGGCAAGCGCGGATGCCTGGAAACATACGTATCGGCTACTGGTATCAAGAGAACAGTTTACAAACTACTCGCCGATCACCTGGAACCAAGCGAACTTCGTGGCATTAGTTTCGATAATCTTACTACCAAGATGATTACCGAATCTGCCGTACGCGGTGACATTGTCGCACTCGCAGCATTTGAATACACAGGCCGAATCCTGGGAATGAAGTTGGCAGAGACTATTGTACATACTGATCCCGAGGCAATTTTCCTATTCGGAGGACTTTCGCTGGCAGGCGACCTGATCTTCAAACCTACGATCAGACATATGGAAGCTAACTTGATGCCGTTATTCCGAGGCAAAATCAAAGTACTTCCTTCCGGGCTTCAAAATCAGGCAGCTCCTATATTAGGCGCCAGCAGCTTGGTATGGAATTACCTGGACAACACACAGCTTAAAGAAGCAATCGTTTAACGCGCGCTGGCAAACGATGATAATCTGTATCTTTTAGAAAAAGGATATACGAAATGATCATTGTAATGGCGAAGTCCGGCAAACTCATCACGATCCAAATGAAGAGGTGAAAAAAAATTCCGATTATTAAGATCGGAATTCTTGTTTTCTCTAAACCACACCAACACGACGAAGGCCAGTTCAAATAAGATCGTCATCCAGGACAGCACCATTTGTAATCCCTGGATCCTCAAACATTCCAGCAAACGCAGGGATTGTACAGATTTCGGAGATGGATGATGTAATCAATGGCTTCACCAGACCGCCATGCCTCGCTCGTCAATTTGTCCCATCCGGAAACGAGGTAAATAAAAATCACCTGCAGTTGACATAAAATGATGCCAGCATTGTGGCAAGTTTTCTGAATAATGCTTCCTGTCTCCGATTTGAACGCTGGTTTCATGGCTATAGGAATGCACCACAGGGCCAACATGAATAATACGAGATCTGCGCCATTGGCAAACGGAAGGTAAACAATGTATAAATTGAACGTCAGCCAAAAGAATAAGACAGTTGTGAAGTAGTTTGGGCGCAAAAAAAAGGCTACAACTAAGAAGACGAGGGCGATTGCAAAGAAAATATCCACGTTGTCGTTCGCTAAGAAAGACGGCGCGAGTATGATTTTTCCAAACCACGACCTGGGCAGCGTAATGTTATGGTGGTTCATAACGCTATGGCTAAACGGCCACAGCATCAAGATCTTAACAAAAGTCAGCAAAACGAGGGCCCTGAAAAATAATCGCGCAGTGGCAGGCTCGTTGAAGTCCCGAACCAGATATTGAACAGCTGTCCGTACTCTATTTTTTTCCTTCACCAATGGCATGCGGGTTGTAAGTGAACACAAATGTTGTATCTGACAGGTACGTTTGTGACGTTGGAACATAGGTGATCCCGTGGCCAATGATCTGAACTGAATCAACAGGCATTGGAATAAATTCCTGGATCAGAAATCCATTCAACTCTTGAAATGCAGAACTGCCCTTTATCGAGTCAAAAGGCCGACCTTTCGCCACAGTTCCCAGCGTATAGGCTAAATCTGTTTCATAGCCAATGTTTGCAAGGTGATCCCATCTCCATGGACTTGCGCGGTACGCTGCAAAATGCTCTTGGCTCAAGTTTCGGAAGGAAGACCAGGTATCCTGCTTATACCGTATGGACAAATAGCGGGTTGATTTGATCCTCGACTCGGCAAAGAACGGACCTAGCAAAACAAGCTGCCGGTATACGGTCACCATTCCAGTTTGAACACGGAATTGAGCAGGAGAAAATAAAAGGTAAAGAGACAATACGATGTGCAGCGATATAATCACTAAAGCAATTAACCCAATGCGGAACTGTTTAGTCTCCTTGTTCACAAATTATATCAGCGCAAACATTAATATGCACTCGTTAATTGAAACATTACTCGATTTTCACCCGCAAGTTTTCCCCAAGCAATGCAAATTCTCTGATCCATTCCGCTGAGTGCCCGTCGTACGAAGGGATTTGCTTTTGATATCTCAAAATACAAGTTCTGACTTTTATACAGATTTGGAGAAAGGTTAAGCTTGAAAAAGCAATGGAAACAGTCTGTTCAGTCTTTCGATACGAGCATAATTTTCTCCCTCAAGACTAAAGCGCTTGAGTTCTTTGATGATGCATTCTCCTACCAGACGCTCCAACTGCACTACGTCTTCAATTTTCAAACGCCACTTTACCAATTCATTTGTGATACGTTCTATCTGGCGGATGTTGATTCTTTCTGAGAGGAAGCAGCGGACTAAATCCGCGTTTAAGATGTATTCAAATGTAGTCTTATATGCATTCGGAATCGGCGCATCGTTATTGGCCAGCGCCATGATCAGCGGGTAGTCACGGTTATAAATTCTGCGCAGTGAATTTTCGAGGTCCCGCATACTTTGATAAGTGATCAGGTCGAAAACCTTGCGCTTCTCATCCTGGAACAATTGCCAAATGGTATATTTCTCAGGACCGAAATACATTTGCATCAGCCCGATAATATCACCAAGCCTGGCTTCATCAAAAGCCTTTACCATCAACATCTGCATGATATTAAACTTATCAACCTCCATGTCAATGGAAATATTTCCAATGATATTATGCTGCCCCATATAAATTACAGCAAACGCAAATTTTTTCTCAGAACAAGTGACATTCGATTTAACCTTCGTAATTCCAATCACCAGTCTTTGTTCGCCGGCTTCTTTTCGAATGAAAATTTCGTTTTGCGTGGTGTAATTAAAAACAGGAAATGATTCCGGATCGTCTTCAAAAATGGATGCACACTGCATAGTGCATCCCTACACGTTGCAGATTTGTCTTGGAAGGAATAACATATTTCCGGTAAACTTCTTTCCCATTGCCAAGCGAAGTAATATTGGTTGGAGCATGCTCCATTCTTTTCAAAAATTCCTCCTCTAGCCTGATATCACTTACCTGACTAACCAATTGCATGGCACGGCAGGCATATTGCATAATTTGCGTTGTCTCGATTCCCGACAGATCATCAAAGAACCACCCACAGCTTGTATACATAAGCATCGCATTGCGTTGCACTTCCATCATGCGTAACACACGATTTGTCTCCACTTCGGCAGAACAATGTTCTTTTAAAAATTTAGAAATATTTGCGTCACTGCGATCCAGAATAACATTGATGTAGTCTTCTCTCGCCTTCCAGGGATCTTTCAAAAAAAATGATGTTTCCCTGGTCGTAAATTTCAATTAATCTATCGCGTAGCCAATCCAGCGATTCCCGTAATGGCTTTCTCCATAATTGATGAAAATCAGGTTTGCCAGAATTACATCCGCAGTTGTCGCGCCACCGTTCTATGCCATGCACACAACTCCATGAGCTGTTTTCATGAATTTCGGCCTCATACAGCGGCGGGAAATTTGGAGAGAAAGTCAGCATAATTTGTAAGGTGGGAATGTTTGTGCCGCTCAATATAATCCAACGCATAGGCTAGCGCCATGTCGCCGTGCTTATGATGATGTCCATAGGTTTCACCATCGGTGGCGATGGTGCACCAGCTGTGGCTCAACTGTATGAATATCAAATCCCTCCAGTAACCGATGCGCAAATTTTCTTCCATCGTTAAGCAGTCCATCAAAGGCAACACCCTGTGCAATCGATCCATCATAAAAGAAAAGCGCAATGCTTTCTCCAGACTTGAGCGTATACTTGTACGGTCGTCGCGTATCGAGCGTCAATGCGTTCACATTGGTCCATGCTGTCTCCCCTTTCTTGCGAATCGCTTTCGCCTGCCGCGGCGCAAAAATCGTGAATTTTATTCCATGCTTCACCAACAACTCCAATGACTCAATATCAACGGCAGTTTCTGAAAGCCACATGCCTTCCGGTTTTCGTTTGAACCGATATTCAAAATCCCGGATACCCCAGATAATTTGTGTTTCCTTATCTCGTGAATTTGCGAGCGGCAGGATCATGTGATTGTAAACCTGAGCAATAGCGCGGAGCCATGGCCATTAAAGTGCTTCATGCTTTCACGATCAGCATCCAGTACAGCCTGATAGGTTTCCGGATCGCGCGTTTGCATCCAGGACAGCAGCGTAGGCCCAAAATTGAAACTGATTTTGGAATAGTTGTTAATGATGTTCTTAATGACACCCTTTTCGTTGAGGATACGCGATGCGGTATTTGGCGCATAACACTCTGCCGAAATCCTTTCGTTCCAATCGTGATAGGGATGGGCTGAATCCTGAACTTCTATTACTTCCAACCATGCATTTTCACGAGGAGGCTGATAAAAATGCCCGTGAATACAAATATATTTTTCCAAGTTGTTTAGTCGTTATTCGTTATCCGTTAATTCGTTATCCGTTCTAGACTTCAAACTTCCCTCCTGTCGGCAAATTCGCTGTCATTATCAATTACCCCACGGATAACGATTAACGGATAACTGATAACGTCTCTAGGTGCTAATATCATTCAATTCAAATTCATTTACTTCCTTTTCCAATTTCAAAACTGAAACTCCGAGCGGTGGTAAAGTTAATGAAATTGAGTAATCTCGTCCGTGATATTTTACTGGCGAAGTCATCAATGATCCAATATTGAGCAGTCCACTTCCGCCATATTTCTGATCATCGGAATTAAAAACTTCTACCCAGGTTCCCCGATACGGCACCCCTACCCGATAATGGTGGCGAGCCTCCGGCGTAAAATTGCAAACGACAATTAGCAATTCTTCTTTGTTATCGCCGTTGCGTTGAAATGATATAACACTGTTATCATTATCGGAATAATCAATCCATTCAAAACCTTTGTGCTCGAATTGATGCTTGATACAAGGCAGGCTGCGATTTATAAAAAGCATTTAAATCGCGGACCAATTTTTGCACCCCAGCATGTACGTCGTATTGTAACAAATGCCAATCCAGACTTCTGTCGTGATTCCATTCTGCTGATTGCCCAAATTCGCCCCCCATAAACAATAGTTTCGTCCCGGGATGCATAAACATGTAACTCAAACAGCAATCTGAGGTTTGCAAATTTTTGCCATTCATCGCCTGGCATCCGTCCTAACAAAGATCCTTTTCCGTGCACAACTTCATCATGCGACAACGGAAGCATAAAATTTTCCGTGAAGGCGTACATGATACTGAACGTGATTTCATTCTGATGGTATCTTCGTGTATATCGGATCAAGCTTGAAATATTTCAAAGTATCATGCATCCATCCCATCATCCATTTCTGGCCAAAGCCCAGTCCACCAAGATACGTTGGTCTTGAAACACCCGTCCACGACGTTGATTCTTCAGCAATGGTAATAACATCAGGAAAATGACCATACACAACCTCATTCATTTCCTTCAGGAAAGTAATGGCTTCGATATTTTCATTTCCGCCAAAATTATTTGGGATCCACTCTCCTGCTTTTCGCGAATAATCCAGATACAGCATGGATGCCACTGCATCGACGCGCAGGCCATCGATGTGAAATTGATCCATCCAAAACAATGCGTTGCTGATGAGAAATGATCTCACTTCATTGCGGCCATAGTTAAAAATATAACTTTTCCAATCGGGGTGAAATCCTTTTCGCGGATCCGCATGTTCATAAAGATACGTTCCATCGAATTTAAAAAGACCGTGTTCATCGCCGGGAAAATGTGACGGTACCCAATCCAAAATTACTCCAATACCTTCCCGATGAAAACAATCGATCAGGTACTTAAAATCTTCCGGGCTACCGTACCGGCTAGTGGGCGCAAAATATCCTGTGAGTTGATATCCCCACGACCCAAAGAACGGATGCTCCATCAACAGGCAAGAAATTCAACGTGGGTAAAGCCCATATCACTCACATAGTCCACGAGTTCATGCGCCATTTCCGGATAGGTCAGCGAGCGATTTCCGTCTTCGGCTTTTCTTTTCCAGGAGCCATAATGAACCTCATAAACGGAATATGGTTTTGCTTTACCTGCCTGGTTCTTCCGTTGCTGCCAGCCACGCGTCGTCCTTCCATTCATATTTGGTTTCCCAAACAATGGAAGCAGTTTTAGGAGGCATTTCACAGAAGACGAAAACGGATCTGATTTCACCACGTATTCGCCAGTATTAGAATGAATACCATACTTGTACGCTTCTCCGTGATCGATATCCGTAAAAAAGCCTTCCCAGATTCCTGATTCATCCCAGCGAGGATTCAATGATGGTGTTTATCCTGCCAATGATTAAAATTCCCCATCACGGAAACCGATTTGGCGTTGGGTGCCCATACAGCAAAATAAGTTCCCTTATGATCCAACGAATGGATTACATGCGCACCAAACTTTTCGTAAAGTTTGTAATGCTTTCCGGATTTAAACAGGTAAATATCAAAGTCTGTTAGCAAAGAGAAGCCTTCAGAAGTTGAACTTGCAGATTTCGAAGATGCTTTTTTTGCCATACGTCAATTGGTTGTGCTGACACGTTCGTGACCCGTTAAAGTCTGCGTCATGGTTGGTAAAATTAGGACTATTTTTTCTTTCGTTCCTCTTTTTCCTCCTGGTACCGTTTCATAATGTAATGAATTCCCCTCAAAGGGATGATCGTCCAGTCGGGACGTCCATTGAGTTCATATCCCAATTCGTAAATTGCTTTTTCCAACAGGAAGGTACGGATAAGAATATCATTTTCTTCCGATAGTTCGGTACCCATGTTCATCGCTCCATATAGGCGCCCAGATAAAACCGGCTTACATAATGTTGCCATTGTTCAGCCCAGCCTTCCAGAAATTCAAGGTCGCGTTCACGATAATTTTCATTTAGCAAAATTTTACCAAATGCCGCATAGTGAATCGATCGCATCATTCCGGCAACATCTTTCAAAGCACTTTTCTTCAATCTCCTTCACTAAATGAAAGCCCGGGTTCTCCTTCAAAGTCGATGATCACAAAATCCTTTCCGGTAAAGAGAACCTGGCCAAGATGATAGTCACCATGGATTCTGATCTTGCTCGTCTTGATTTTTAACTGATATACTTCGCTGAAACATTCCATGATGCCGGTTTCGAGCGCCAGCACTTTTTTCGCAAATTCTTGAACTTCCGGTGAAAGCTTAGGCAGCGTCGCCTCTAGCAAATTAAAGCGGTCCTTTACAAGCTTCCGCAGTGATGAATATAATGATCGCTGATAATTAGCCGTGAAATTTTCCGGTGCAAATGCAGGATTTGATGCGTTGGATGCCAGTGCCAAATGCATCTCCGCTGTACGTGATCCCAACCGCACCATCCGTTCGTAAAATCCACTTCCGATGAATTCCTGGATTACATCCGGGGCATCTTCAAATTTTATGGATGCTTTGTTAATAAGCTTGGGAGGTTTAATTGTTTTCGCCTTCGCCATCACCCGCTCATAAAACCGTCCAACGGAATCCACGGACATACTCCACGACTCTCCCTGGTTTTCGACCTTCTCTTGAAGTAGACCAAAAACCATCACTTCTCCTTCATGATCCAGATATTCTACGCTGCCTGCATAACGGGGAGAATTCCGGAATGTCGTATGCTCAGATAAAAACTGAACGATCTCTAGTTCCGGATTAATCTCGGCCTCGATCTTTCTATAAAATTTAAAGAAATATTGGTCATTATAAATTATAGCAGTGTTGCTTTGATCTGCCTTCAAAATTTTTGAATCAATTTCCTTGTGCACATCGATCTTCGCAAAGACACCGGAATTAAATAACAAAGTACCTCCGTCATCATCCCGGATCTTTGTTTCCTTACCCATACTGAGAAACAGGAAATCACGAAATAACTTATCATAGCTGCTATCCATGATAAATCCAGCTTTCCCTTGTATTTCTGCGCGGCATATAACGCTTTGCACCGTATACTCTACACGCTCCATAATACTGTCCGACGGAAGGAAAGCCATCGGAAGGAAATAAAGCTCTGGCAACCGTTGTACATAATGAACTTCAATGACACAGAAGAAGTGTGTATCTCCATCCACTTTTACCGGAATCGTCTTCTTAATTGCCACCTTGCTTACAACTCTTGCTTTGCCACCGAACCAACGGCACTTTTTCATGAACGGGATGAGGACTTTCCGTTCCAGAACACGCAGTTCATTATAATTATCAAATAGTTTTTCCCATGATACGTCTGTCTTGAGTACATGCAGTTCGCCACTTGCCTCCTTTTCTTTTTTCTCGGCCACATCCGCCTGAAACCAGAAATATCCATAGGGTCCGATCGTAATCGGATACTCTCCTTCACCCACACTGAAAAACCGATTCTGACTAAATACTTCCGTAATGTCGCAGCCCTTATACTCGCTGAGGTTGAGACTAGTTGACTGGGAAAATTGCGACAAGTTTGCCACAACGATGATCCGCTGCTTTTCAAATGTTCTGACGAAGGCAAGTACTTTGGCGTTGGAGCTTTCCAAAAATTTCATTTCGCCCCGGCCAAAAATGTTCAGGCGTTTGCGCATCGAGAGAACGTTCTTCATCCACCATAAAAATGAAGATGGATTTTCTTCCTGGGCTGCAACGTTGACGGATTCATGTCGGTACGCAGGATCTGTGATGATCGGCAGGTAAAGCCGCTGTGGATTTGCCGCGGAAAAACCAGCATTCATATTCATGTCCCATTGCATCGGCGTACGTACGCCAAATCGGTCACCCAGGTAAACATTGTCTCCCATTCCAATTTCATCGCCATAGTACAAGACGGGTGATCCCGGTAACGAAAAAAGGATGGCGTGTAGTAATTCTGCTTTTCTTCGATCATTATTCATTAGCGGTGCTAACCGCCGACGGATGCCCATATTAAACTTTGTATTGGCATCATGAGCATATGCTTTAAACAGATAATCTTTTTCTTCTTCCGTTACCATCTCCAATCCCAATTCGTCATGGTTCCGAAGGAAGAGTGCCCATTGACTATTCGGAGGAGTGTCGGGCGTTTGCTCCATGATATCAATGATGGGATAGCTATCTTCCGTTCGCAACGCCAGGAACATACGCGGCATGAGTGGATAGTTAAAATTCATGTGACATTCCTGACCGTCGCCAAAGTAATCGGCAGCATCTTCCGGCCACAAATTGGCTTCCGCAATCAGAATTCTGTTTTTATAATTTTTATCGATGTGAGCTGCGAAGTCTTTTCAAAAAGACATGCGTCTGCGGCAAGTTCTCGCAGCTCGTTCCCTCCTCTTCGTACAAAAAAGGAACAGAAGACAATCTAAAACCATCGACACCTATCTTCATCCAGAAGTCGACAATCTTGATCATCTCCAATTGAACCTCTGCATTATCAAAATTTAGTTCGGGCTGGTGACGAAAGAACCGATGCCAATAATATGCGCTGGCATCCGCATCCCAGGTCCAGTTCGTAGACTCCTCAGATGTAAAAATGACCCGTGCTTCCTTGTATTTTTCCGGAGAATCGCTCCAGACAAAAAAATCTCGATAGCGCGATCCGGCTTTCGCTTTGCGCGATCGCTTAAACCACGGATGTTGATCAGAGGTGTGATTTAAAATAAGTTCTGTGAGAACCCGTAAACCTCTTCGATGCGCTTCTTTCAAAAATTGCTTAAAGTCGGCCAGCGTTCCATAGTCAGAATGAACATCACAATGTTCGATGATATCAAATCCATCATCTTTTAGAGGTGACGGATAAAAAGGCAACAACCATATCGTGTTGATGCCAAGGTCTTCCAAATAGTCAAGTTTTTGAATTAAACCCTGGAAATCTCCAATACCATCGGCATTGCTATCGAAAAAAGCACGAACTGACACTTCATAAATGATAGCATCCTTAAACCAAAGCGAGTCGCTTTTAAGCGGTGTATTCATTACATAATGGATTCGTGAACTTCTAATTTAAACAAGTGAAAGGGCATCTTATAAGGATCCAGCTCTACATAATTCCATTCTTGCGTCCAGGTGTAATGTTCTTCTGTGATCAAATCATGCACTTTTACATTAACCCTTCCCGTAATTTTTAATCTACCCAACGGAGCTGGACATATCCGGAGTGGCGTCCATGAGAATCAAGATTTACCACTACCAAAATAATATTGGACAGATCATCTGTCGCCTTTAAATACGCTATAAGGTTGGGGTTTTCGATGAGGCAAAACTGAACATTCCAGGTCGACTGCAAGGCTTTGTTATTTTTCCTCGCGGCGTTGATCATTGTGATGATGTCAGTCATCCGATTGGTCTTTTTCCAATCATGCATGTTTGACTTCGTACTTTTCGGAATTAAAATATTCCTCTTTTCCCTGCATTGGAATATTATCATGCAATTCATACGCCGGGCCATAAATGCCGTAGTTAGAAGAAAGCGTAGCGGCAAGTGCCAACCGGAGGATGAAAATATTTTCTCCTTGATGCTGCAGGTGATAGGGAAGAATGTCAGGGGTATTTGGCCAGAAGTTCGGTCGGAAATAATTCCGCGAAGGTCCATACACCAATTCATTTATATATTCCGTCAATTCCTGTTTGGTAACACGCCAGGTGAAATAGGTGTAGGACTGCGTGAATCCTATTTTCGCCAGCGAAGCCATTATCTTGGGACGCGTAAAAGCTTCTGAAAGAAAAATAATATCGGGATACTCTTTGTTCACTTCATGAATTGCCCATTCCCAAAAGGCAATAGGTTTGGTATGAGGGTTATCGACGCGAAAGATTTTTACTCCCTGTTCAATCCAAAATGTAATAACAGATTTCAATTCATTCCACAAACCCAGCCAATTTTCGATTCGAAATTAAATGGATAAATGTCCTGATATTTTTTTGGCGGATTTTCGGCATATTGAATTGATCCATCCGGTCGTTGCTTAAACCATTCGGGATGATCTTTTACATAAGGATGATCGGGCGCGCATTGAAAGGCAATGTCAAGGGCAATATCGATATTATGTTTTCTCGCCTCGGAAATTAATTTCTTGTAGGAATCAAGTGTCCCTAGTTCCGGAAGAATCGACTTATGACCGCCCTGGTCGCTTCCGATGGCCCATGGAGAACCAGGTTCGCCGGCTTCAGCCTTCACGTTGTTATTTTTTCCTTTTCGGTTGATTCTGCCAATGGGATGGATTGGCGGCAGGTACAGTACATCAAATCCCATGGAGACGACACGCGGCAATAATCGGATGACATCATTAAAAGTACCATGTCCTCCTTCCAATGAAGCGGATCTTGGAAAAAGTTCATACCAGGCGCTGAAGTTCGCTTTTTCGTGCTCCACAAAAACCTTCAATTGCTTGTGGTAGGTATGAGCATGTTGAATAAAAGGATTGTCGTGTACAATGGCCGAAAATTCTTTACTCATAACAAACGCAGCTGCCCCAGCATAGTCGCCTTCCAGCCTTTTTGAAATGGTCTTTAGGCTGCATTTCCGGAAGCCAAAACTTTCAGCACGTGAGCACCTTCCAGCAGCTCCACATGAACGTCAACACCGGCGTTGGATTTTTTTTTAAAGCCATCATACCATGTATCAAAATGGTCGACCCATGCCTGCAGGGTAAAACGATAGATTCCTTTTTCCTCCACGTAAAAAGAAGCGCGCCACTCGTCATTCATAGCCTGGTTCATTTCAGCCTCTTTCCATTTGGCTTCCCCTTCTTTTTTGTAGAGCAGCCTCGCGCGCAGATGGTCATGGCCGTCGCTGAAAATATCAGCGGTTACATCGACTCGTTCTCCAATGGTACGTTTTGCAGGATACAACCCTTCGTCTACCTGTGGCTGTACATTTTCTATGATAACTCTTGATTGTCCTCTTAAATCCATCTATTTCAAAATTACGCGTACTAAATGCCGGAAGTTTTAATTCTCCGTCGCTCAGAATAAACCCATCGGTTGAGGCGTAAGCAACATCGTCAAATTTTTTATTATCACCTTCCAGCTTTAATGTTACCTCCACATCGGAAACGTTGTGAATTATCAATTCCTCCTGTGCTTTATATTTTCGGGTAAAGCTCACTGTTTCAGAAATCGTTATCCCGGAAAATTCAATTTCTCCTTGTGTTAAGGGTAAGCTTGTGTTTCGGTAGTGAATCAGTTTCCGGTAAAAATTCAACAATGAGGACTGGATCATTCCGTTGAAGATTTTCCGGTTTAACAGTTTTATCGGTGCTGAACGCAGGTTTTTCCCATGCTGTTTGCAACGGATCTTTTTTATCGACATCCCACAAAAATGGTTCGCGTACGTATGCATCCGGACCAAAGAAGTCTTCGTATGTTTTTAGCTTATCCCCTACCATCCCTATTTCTTCGCCATAATATAAGTAGGGTGTGCCCGGCAATGTCAACAAAAGAGAAGCAGCCATACGCGCCTTGTTCATGTCGCCTTTTAATTCTGTTAACAAGCGCGTCTGATCATGGTTCTTGATAAAGGTTGCGTCCAGGAATTCCGTTGTAATAGATTTGTAATAGTCGCTGATGTCTTTGTATTTTTTTACCAACCCGATCGTGTCCTTTCCTGCGTTAGCTACATTCGTAATTGCATAGCCAAGGTCAAAATTGAACAGCGAAGGTAATCCCTTTAAATAAGGCGCTACCGTTTTTGAATCGGACCATACTTCGCCCACCAGGTAAACATCGGGTTTTATCTTCTCCATTTCCTTCCTAAACCAAACCCAAAACGCATGGTTATCGGCGGCACGTTCGTCCATAAAGATGTGTCGTGCTGCATCCATGCGAAAACCGTCAACCTTTACTTCGTTGAGCCAGAATCTGGCGATATCGAGAATTTCATCCCTGACTTTCTTGTTGTCCAAATTTAGATCAGGGCAAAGGCCATTGAAGTATCCGTAATATTGTTCGCTCAGCGTATCTCCATTGACGGGATGCCATTTGCGTATGTTATCAGAATCGAATGAAACGGACTTCTTAAAAATCTGATTCCGGATAGAGTCCTTCTTTCCCCACACGTAGTAATCCCGGTAAACGTTGTTCTTGCCAGACTGCGCTTGTATAAACCAGGGATGCAAATTTCCAGTGTGATTAATTACAAAATCGGTAATGACCTTAATCCCTCGCTTGTGTGCCTCGTCTACAAAAATTTTGAAATCCCCCAGCGTTCCGTAATCCGTATCTATATTCTTGTAATCAATCACATGGTACTTGTGGTAGGTATCCGAAGGCATGATGGGCATAAGCCAAATGCCGTTAATACCAAGATCCTTGAGATAGTCCAACTTTGTTGTTAAGCCCTTAAAATCTCCCTTTCCATTTCCATCACCATCGGCAAATGACATTACAAAAATCTCGTACTTAACGCCGTAAGGCCACCGCGCTACACTTGCTTCTTCGGGTCTCTTGCACGAGGAAAGCAGGATGCAGGTAAAAAGCAGCGTGGTAAAAATGGTGGGCTTCACATGATGGGTTATTTAATTTTGAAAATGTATGAACTGAAAGGTTTGCAATTGAGCTCGAATAAAAAATCCTTGTTAAACCCTACTTCCGCCTCTCTCCATAATAAATCACGGGCGATATAGACGGCTGCGGGATCTAATCCCAACGCTGTGACCGCGTCGCCGGGTAGCTGAATTTTTATAGGCTGATCTTTGGTATTAAAACTTGTTACTATCAGCAGGCGCTCATCGCCAGCGAAGCGAAGAAAGACGTGGATCTTGTTATTGATATTTCCCGCAGAAATATTAAACGCTGTCAGGTCCAAATATGACCCTTGGTTAATCGCCGGATTCCTGGCCGCCAGATTAAGTAAATCGATATAAAATTGCCGAAGTTGTTTTTGTTCGCCGCTTAAGGAATCTCCATCAAATTTTCCACCATTCATCCATTTTTGGTGTTCCGGTACTCCCCAGTAATCAAAAATTGTTGTCCGGCCGTCATCGACCTGGAAACCTTCCGACCCGGCACCTGGCTCGCCAACTTCTTGTCCAGCGTAAATCATTACGGGGCCGCGATCGAGCATTGCACTGATCACCATTGCAGGAGCGGCCTTCCACATGTCACCGGCAAAAAATCTCGAGGGTATTCGCTGCTCATCATGATTTTCTAAAAAATGCAGCATATTATCATTTAAGCCAGAAAGGCTTTGATAGATGCCATGAATATCGACAGTACTCCGTTGACCTTCCAATAGCAAGCGAAGTGTATCATATAACTGCACTTTGTCGTATAGAAAATCAAATTTTCCCTGGGTTTTATAATTTCTGTACTCGCCAGGGTTATAAATTTCAGCAATGAAAATTATAGATGGATTAATGGCTTTTACCTGTGGAATTACCCAATTCCAAAATTCTACCGGCACCATCTCAGCCATATCGCAACGGAAACCATCCACGTTCTTGCCCGCCCAAAAAACGAGTATGTCTTTCATTTTTACCCATGTGTCGGGAATAGGGTCAAAGAATTTCTTGCGCCCGTTTTGAATGTCTACACCGTAGTTGAGTTTTATCGTTTCAAACCAGTCCGTTATTTTCGGGCTGGCATCAAATTGATCATTACCGGTAGCCTTGGCGGGATTTTCTTCAAATTTTCCGTCTTTTGTGGGAAAGGTATTGTTGCGGCCTAGCGATTCATAACCCCGCGGAACCTGGAAAGACTGTCCTGGTAAATAATAGAAATTATTTTTTGGGCTGAAGGCCACCGATTTGTCGTCTGATTCACCCAGATCTTTTACACCTGCTGGCTTGCTGTCAGATTTATAATTACGCGCGACGTGGTTCGGGACAAAATCAATAATGACTTTCAATCCTTCAGCATGGGTCCGGGATACCAGTTGCTCAAATTCTTTCATCCGACTCGAGATTCTCACCGCCAGGTCAGGATCAACATCATAATAATCTTTGATTGCATACGGTGAGCCTGCTCTCCCCTTCACAACGTCGGCGTCGTCCAGGGGAATTCCATACGAAGTATAATCGGTCAACAAAGCGTGCTCGATAACGCCTGTATACCACACGTGGGAAACGCCCAGCTCGCGTATCCCCTGTAACGCCTTTGAATTGATGTCATTAAATTTTCCAACACCATTTTCGTCCAGCGTGCCATACGGCGTGTTCGTGGTTTTTTTATTTCCAAACAAACGAGGTAACAATTGATAAATAACCATTTTTCCTGAAGGCTTTTCCATCGTTGCTAGGGGTGGGATTTTTTCTTTAGGCGGAGAACAGCTGGATAAAATAAAAAGAAAAACTATTGCGTACTTCATCTGAAGATAGGTAAAGGGCTCGAAAAGGGTTCAATTATCGTCCGTAATATAAAAAATACGGCCATAGTCTCCCTCAGCGGTGGAGAATAAATAGTATCAATGCCCGTGTCTGTCCGGGACCCCCTGCAGTGGTCATTCCTCAAAAATATCTGAAATAAAAATCCCCTGGACGGCGGGTTCCTGAATTTAAACTATTTTCAATGGTTTGAATTATCGTATCCCCATTAATTTCAATCGGAGTATATGCCTCCCATTAACGAATTGAAGGATGTAAATGCTGTTGGGCATCGTTGATGTGTCTAGTTCTTTTTCTTTAGTTTCTCCCGCTGACATCGTTGCGTCGTATATCAACTGGATGCTTCTTCCGCGAATATCAAAAAGCTCGACCCGGGCATTCCCGGATTGTCTTGCCGTGAATCTAACGTTTAATTTCTCTGAGAACGGATTTGGATTGGCTTCCAGGGCGGTGCTGTTCGATGTTGCTTGCTCCTCGACGGTTGCAACTCTAGCAGTGGCCGATGTTCCCGCGGTGGAAGCGGATGAGACCGTCCATATTTCTATACCAGAAAGACAAGCATGGCCGCCATTGGCTGATACATTGATCGCTCCGTCCGTAATATTGGCCCGGAATGGTCCGAGCTTACTCCATGTGCCGCCAGTGCCACTGTTGTAGACAGGTAAAACTACTGTGCCTTCAAGGGATATTGAATAAGCCTGGGTAAAATTGTCTTCCCAAACATATACATATACATCATAGCTGCCATTGGGAACAGCTGTTACATTTACATTCACCGTGTTGCCCCATATTGAGGAACGAATCATCGTAGCACGGTTGGTATCCGTGGTGGGAATCAAGCGGGATATTCTGAGCCGAAAACACCCCACCTCCAATTTGAGTAAAACTGAAATTAGCAGCACCTATACTGGATTGCCAATTGTTTCCATCGATGGTAAGTGCCGCACCATTGAGGTTCAACGCCCGATAGAATGTCGTGAATGCTGGCTGACTAACAGTTAGCGTGAAAATATCGTTTCCTGTAGCGATCCCATCGGAGGCTGTAACCCGGATGTCCAATACTGCTACATCTCCAATTGCAGGTGTTCCTGAAAAAGTTCGCGTTGTTGTGTTAAATGATAACCACGATGGAAGCGCATTACCATTGGAAAGACTGGCTGAGTAGGTCAGAACAGTTCCTGCATCAGGATCAGAAAATGTATTGGAAGGAACTACATAGTTAAAGGCTTGGCCTACTGTAGCCGTTTGATCAGCGATAGGATTGGATACAACTGGAGGGGTATTGCCTGGAGTGGCTGTGGCCGTCCATATTTCTATACCAGAAACACAAGCATGGCCGCCATTGGCTGATACATTGATCGCTCCGTCCGTAATATTGGCCCGGAATGGTCCGAGCTTACTCCATGTGCCGCCAGTGCCACTGTTGTAGACAGGTAAAACTACTGTGCCTTCAAGCGATATTGAATAAGTCTGGGTAAAATTGTCTTCCCAAACATATACATATACATCATAGCTGCCATTGGGAACAGCTGTTACATTTACATTCACCGTGTTGCCCCATATGGAGGAACGAATCATGGTAGCACGGTTGGTATCCGTGGTGGGAATCAGCGGGATATTCTGAGCCGAAAACACCCCGCCTCCAACTTGAGTAAAACTGAAATTAGCAGCACCTATACTGGATTGCCAATTGTTTCCATCGATAGTAAGGGCTGCACCATTCAGGTTCAACGCCCGATAAAATGTCGTTGGTAAGCTTTCAAGCACATCAATAGTAACGGTCTTCGTGGCTGAGTTGTAAAGTATGGTATTGGTCGGTGTAAAGCTCACCGATAGCTGCTGGCCCGTTCCCACGCTTAACACTGTGCCTGAAGGTGGTGTATAGGCAAACAATCCAGCTACAGCACTACCGTTGAAACTTGCCGTCGCATTTAGTTGTACAGCACTTAACGCTGTGCCTACTCCTATCGGCGCTGGATTCGACCAGGTGATCACAGGTGTGACTTTTATCGCCTCTGAAACCGTGAGCGTAAATACATCATTCACCGTGCCCCCGGGAGATCCATCAGAAGCCGTAACCGGAATGTTGATTGCTCCCAAATTTGCCAGCAAAGGTGTTCCACTAAAAGTTCGTGTTGATCCCGTAAAAGTCAGCCAACCCGGAAACGCACCACCACTTCCAGCGTCGCTGTGTAGGTCAGCGTGGTACCAGCATCAGGATCCGAAAATGTATTGGCAGGAAATGCATAACTAATTGGCAACCCCGCAGTCGCATTCTGATCCGCTATGGGATTAGCAACAACCGGCGGCTGGTTTGCCGGCGGTGGACCTGCTGTCCATATTTCTATACCAGAAACACAAGCATGGCCGCCATTGGCTGATACATTGATCGCTCCGTCCATAATATTGGCCCGGAATGGTCCGAGCTTACTCCATGTGCCGCCAGTGCCACTGTTGTAGACAGGTAAAACTACTGTGCCTTCAAGCGATATTGAATAAGCCTGGGTAAAATTGTCTTCCCAAACATATACATATACATCATAGCTGCCATTGGGAACAGCTGTTACATTTACATTCACCGTATTGCCCCATATGGAGGAACGAATCATGGTAGCACGGTTGGTATCCGTGGTGGGAATCAGCGGGATATTCTGAGCCGAAAACACCCCGCCTCCAACTTGAGTAAAACTGAAATTAGCAGCACCTATACTGGATTGCCAACTGTTCCCATCGATGGTAAGGGCCGCACCATTGAGGTTCAACGCCCGATAAAATGTCGTTGGTAAGCTTTCAAGCACATCAATAGTAACGGTCTTCGTGGCCGAAGTGTAAACAGCATCATTGTTCGGTGTAAAGCTCACCGATAGCTGCTGGCCCGTTCCCACGACTTAGCAGCGTGCCTGAAGGAGGTGTATATGCAAATGTTCCAGGCACAGGGCTACCGTTGTAACTTGCATCGCATTCAGTTGTACAGCACCTAACGCTGTGCCTACTCCAATCGGCGCAGGATTAGCCCAGATGATCAGAGGAAAAGTTTTATTCACATCAATCTTTACGGTTTTATTCACGGGATTATAGACCGTGGTATTTGTGGGCGTAAAGGTGACGGAAAGGTCCTGTTCCGCTCCAACGTTTAGTATAGTGCCTGCGTCGGGTGTATAAACGAAAGTTCCAGCCACCGGGCTGCCGTTGTGAGTCGCAGTAGCGTTCAGTTGGTTAGAGCCTAATGGCGCTCCCACTGTGATGGCCGACGGGTTCGTCCAATTTATCAACGGCGTAATTTTGGGAACTGCATTTACGTGTATCAGAACTATTTTGCTGGCTGAATTATATAACGCTGTAGTGTTCGGCGTAAAAGTGACGGTGAGTTCTTGGGAGTTGCCGACTGGCAAAATTGTTTCCGCTGCGGGCGTATAAGTAAATGTCCCAGGTATCGCAAAACCATTATGACTTGCTTCGGCATTGAGCTGTGTTGCACTCAACGGCGTTCCTACGATTATGGCAGCTGGCTCAGGCCATGTTATCAATGGTGTAATTTTTACAATACTGTTGCAGTCCGGAGAGAGCGTTACAGTTTTAGTCGTTGAAAGGCCGGCACCGTCAGTAACGGTAAGGCTAACAGTAAAAAAGTATGTCTCGTCCCCGCACCCAACGGGCGAAATGTTCGTAGTGGTCTCCGGCGAAGTATCAACGGGCTCCGGGTGCAAATGATGTTCGTGGTGCAAGGTCGTTTGCCACTTATAACTTAGTTCGTTAGCGCTGTGCTCGAGGTCTGTTACTGTAGCGCGCAGCGGATAAATTGTTTCTCCGGTCATGGGATATAACGTGCCATCCAGCGGGCTGGTAATTGTAACGTTCGGAGGAGAATTATTGACCGATATGATCAAAGTTGTTTGATTTTGAAGGCCTAAATTATCTGTGACCTTAAGACTGACAGTGAATTGGGTTGGCGACGTGCCTGCCGTCGTAAAAGTGTGGGCCGGATTTGCAACATTGCTCAAGGGTGAGCCATCGCCGAAATTCCATTCATAGGACAGTGGAAGTCCTTCGGGATCGTCGGAATTGTCTCCATCAAACTGAACATTTAAGGGAGAAGCTCCAGAAATATAATTAGCAGTAGCAACCGCTGTGGGGGGACGATTAGAACTATACGTTACCCGCCTGATTTCATATGTCTGTGGTGGAAGAAAATTCACATAGTAAAGACCTTCTTGTGTAGGATGTGTTGCCATCGCTACGACAACCGCCCCGTTGTTGATGAATGGACGCACTTGCACTGGCTGCTCCTGGTCATTCAATGTAAGACTACTGATCCATCTAGCGGAAAAATCTCCGAAAAATAGCTTATTCCTATAGTCATCGGGAAAATCAGTGCCAGTGTAGTACACACCAGCAATGGCGCAACTTCCTCCAAACTGTGGCCCCGAAACCGGGGATCCCGCTGCACCAATGTTAGTGACCGTCGCCGTTTGTCCAGAGAATGTACCCGTTCTGCTTGGGCCACTTGCATTGTGACTCCAATCGATAACGGGCCTGCTATGCACGAAGGTGGGGATTGTGTTGGGAATACTTACGGTACTGCAAGGATTCGTAAACAATGCGGTGCCGTCCGGAGTCGCCTGTTTGAGCAGATTCTGGAAAAAAAAGTACTGCTGATTACATCCGTTCACACCGTACAGCGGATTGGGAGCAAACAAATTGGCGGTATTAACGGGGCCGTAGGTTGGCGATTGCTGAAGTCCCTCGTATATAGGCCAACCGAAATTCATTCCAGGTTTGTCAACGACATTGATCTCTTCCCACGAAGTATACCCGACATCACCAACGTATAATATTCCAGGTTTACCATCCGAAGGATTGTGGCTGCCGCTCCCTGGTTTGAGGGTCATTCTAAACGGGTTACGGAGGCCAAGTGCCCATACCTTTGAGATTGCGGCATTCGGTCTCGTTGGGTCATAATACGGATTGCTGGGAATTCCCTCGCCGGTCTCGGGGTCAATCCTGAGAATTTTGCCGTTCAGGCTGTTAAGGACTTGACAGCGAAACGCACCAACATTCAACTCGGGCGTCAGTATCCCATCAGCCAATGCTTGTGCAAAATAGGTGATGGGGTCGCTCCCTTTATCGGCGCCAAACACATTTGCCCCATCTCCTGTTGAAACAAGCAAAGTCTGGTCGGTTCCAAAAACCAAAGAACCTGTTGAGTGACTCCTTTCTAATACGATAATGCCGTCGGACCTTGCTTCGCCGAACAGGACCTTGCGACTGCCGGCGGCAACAGAATAAATTCCACCCGTTTTATTTAAAGTATATCGCGTAAGCCTTCCGATCGTCGCGCTGAAGGATTCACTAACGGTCGGGCTATAAGCTGCCGTGCCGAAATTCATCAAATGATGCCGGTCTACCAGGTAGAGAAGATAGATGTAGCCGTTCTGATCAAATTGGGGATGTAGGGCGAACCCCAGCAAGCCATGATCATGCCAGGCCCCCACTTCTTCACTGATATCCACCACCAGTCTTTTTATTCCGCCCGTGACTGTGTACACTCTTCCGCCACGTTCCCAGACGAACATATCGACGCCATCACCGGTAAAAGTAAGGCCCACGGGTTCGTTCCATTGATTGGACACCGTGATGGATGCAAAGCCTGCCTGGGGCGCTTGTGCTGCAACGTTTATACAGCCAATGAGCAATAGTAGCACTCCCCATGACGATGCCCCGGTGGCAAATTTCCACCTCATATAGAAAATATAAAAGCCTAAATAAACAATTGAATTTTTCTGAAGTATAAGTTACCGATCTGATTTGATTTATCGTGAAATACTATAGAAATATTTTACAACATCCCTGAATGATATCAAACGACAAAAAAAATTTGACGGATTTGGTTGATGTAATTTCTGGCGCACTTAGCCAGATATCTTTTTCTCCTAGCTCGAATTACAAAGACGATAAGGACAATAATGCAAATGACCAATCCTAAAAATTCGCGCGCTTCCTCGACATAGGGGTACTGCATTTTTGCCACATCGTCGAAAAGCATTGCCTTCTTTTCTTGCCTTAGCCATTCCAAAACTCCCGGTATGTAGACGAAGCTGTAAAGGGTATACAGGACGAGGAGTCCAATCGTAAACTTCGTTGGATAAAACTCGAAAATCGCCATAATAGACAGCACCGCCATGGCGCCGTAAATCAAAATCCAAATGACAGGATCAGGATCATTGATCTGACAAAGGCGAACAATAGGAACATGATCGCCAGAATAAAATTTACGATTCTCATAAAAAGAAAAATTCAGGGACACCGCAAGATGCAAAAAAATATTTCCGAGATAAAGACTTAAAGCGATGATTTGCGGTTCGCGAGGAAAGGATTTAATCAAAAGCGGAAAGCAAAAAGCTGAAGGTTGAAAGCAAGTGGGTGCGAATTTCAGCGTCGGTGCGTAAAAAGCTATAGCTTTCAGCAGTAAGCATACAGCAGACAGCTTTATTCAGCGGAAACTTCGAACCTCGAACTTCAAACAGGAAACTCGAAACAAGAAACTCGAAACTAATCAACCCATTCCTAGATTCACAATTGCCCATAAAAAAGATGTCGAGCTTATCACCCGACACCTGAAAATAAA
>CAVTZI010000037.1:0-39161 GCA_963739105.1 uncultured Bacteroidota bacterium
AGAATGTTGCATTTACACCAATCATATATACCCTTGACGATGGGTAATTTCCAAAATCAAAGCCGGTCCACTGATCGTTGTTCTTACGGCCCTGACCATCTGCCTGACCAACGTTCACATTAGAAAGGTCCGGATCAATTCCGCTGTAGTCGGTGATCGTAAACAAGTTCTGCCCTTGTATGTAAACTCGCAGCTTGCTGAAACCGATCGATTTGCTAGGTGTTATATTGTAGCCAATGGAAACGGTTCTTGCGCGCAGGAAGGAACCACTCTCTACATAGTAATCGCTTGGTACGCGGCTATACGAATCAGAAGCATCCAGACGAGGGATTGACGCACCCGTATTTTCAGGTGTCCAGGAGTCTGTCAGCACGTCTGTTCTTACGTTAGTATTAAACAGACGGAAGTCGTGGAATATTTTGTTGTAGTTGAATATCTCGTTGCCGAAAGATCCGTACAGGAACATAGTGAAATCAAATTGTTTGTAATCTAATCCTATGTTAAATCCGAGGGTCAGGTCGGGGTGAGGCGAACCGGTAGGGCCGCGGTCGGCGTTGTCCACAATACCATCTCCGGTAATATCTTTAAACTTCATCCGGCCGGGCGCAGCGCCATCCTGTGTAGCATGTCCCGCTACATCGGCGGCATCCTGGAAAATACCATCTGTTTGAAAGCCATAGAACGAAGATATCGGGTAATTCAATTGGTTGATATTTACCAAACCGAAACGTGAGTCAATTCCAACCGGGAAGAAGGAGTTGGAGCCACCGTCAATGTTCGTGATTTTGTTCTTGTAGTGGGTCAGGTTAAGACCAAGGGTAAGCCCAATCGTATTGTTGATTTGGCTTCTCCAGTTAAGTGCAAGATCCCAGCCATTGTTCTCCATGGAAGCCACATTGGTGAATGCGGGCGTTGCAGCTCCTGCCGTTCCTGGCAGGGTTGCCTGAATAAGAAGACCTTCGATATTGCGTGTATACCAGTCAAAAACAGCCGATAGTTTTCCGCTAAAGAGAACGACATCAAGCCCGATGTTGGTGGATTTGTTTTCTTCCCATTCGGTCAGCGCGTTTCCGCGTTGTGTTAACGTAAAACCTGGCCGGACACCCGTGTTTGCACCTGTTATGTCGTATGCAGTACTGGCGGGAGAACCCGAATATTGCTGGTACGCATTTCCTGCTTGTGCATTTTGATTTCCTGTCACTCCATATCCTGCTCTGATCTTCAGTTCATCCAACCAGGTAGTCTGCGGCATGAATGACTCTGAGGTGATGCGCCAGCCAACGCTTACGGCAGGGAAAACCCCATAGCGCTTGTCTTCTCCAAAATTAGAAGAACCATCACGGCGGGCAGTAACACTGACGATGTACCGATCATTATATTCATAATCGATCTTACCGAAAACCGATGAGATTGTATTGACTGCACCGTTGCTTTGAACCTGGCGGCTTGCAAGGTCACCTAGCCCTACGTTAAGGAAACGGGCATCGAGGTCCGTTGTTACATACCCGGATAACTGGCCTTGAAGGTTTCTGAAATCCGATTTATATGCTTCGTATCCTGCAAGGATCTTCAGGTTTCCTTTTCCAATGGACTTGTCAAAATTAAGGGTGTTGGTGAAAACCCAGTTTGTTGTATTTTGATTTTGCTCAAAAAAGCTGTTGGTTGTGCTGGGCTCAGCGTTTTCAAAAGTTGGGAACACGAAATTCTGGAAGAATTGGGTGCGGTAGTCAACGCTGAAGCTTGTTTTCGCGTACAGGTATTCCGTGAAATTGAATTGTCCAAAAAAGTTGGCTAGTACTAGGTTCTGTACAGTTGCGTTATTCTTGTTGCGTTCCAGCCAAACCACGGGATTTGTTGCGTTGCCCAGGCCAGTTGATTTTCCGTTTCCAGCACCACCCGCAATGTCGCGCACCGGTACAATAGGTTGTTCCTTGATGATGTTGGTCATGACGTTCCCTTCCTGCTGATTGCCGCCTGGTTGATCTACGCGGCTTGTGCGGGCAAACGAAATGGATTCACCAAATCTAAATTTGCCAGCGGTAAATTGGCTATTAGCCCGCATAGAAAAACGTTCAAAACCCGTGTGGTTCATCGTACCGTCTTGTTTGAAATAGCCAGCAGATATATTGAATGTAGAGGCTTCAGTTCCACCTGAAATACCAATGTCGTGACTCGTGATGTAGGCTGGACCGAATACTTCATCCCACCAGTTAGTACCGGAAGGGTTTGAGGGAATAATCAGGTTATTAGGGTAGCTATACGGCCCTTTCGCTGCTTCAATTTCGGCGAGTGTAGCGTACGGTGAATTATCCGCCTTTACCGGGTAAATAAAGTTAGGCATCTGAAATGTGCTGGTGCCACCATAAAGCGGTCTGTAATTTCCATTGAAGGTCGGAGAAGCGGCAGCTTCTCTATATTCTACCTCTGCATAATCGACCGGACTTTGCATAAGGAATTTGTCATATCCCTCCACAGGGGTCTGACGACCAACGTAGCCGTCATAGGATACCTTAACTTTGCCTGGTGTTCCCTGTTTAGTGGTAATGATGATAACGCCTGCATTAGCGCGGGCTCCATAAATAGAAGCAGATGACGCATCTTTCAATACCTGAACGCTTGCGATATCATTGGGATTCAATCCCGTCAATGCCTTATCGCCCTGAATCTGTACCCCATCAATAATAATCAGCGGATCGCTTCCGCCACGGCCTAATGAGCTAAAACCTCTGATACGGATGTTTACTCCATCACCAGGAGCGCCGGATGTAGATGTGGTAACGCCAGCAGCTCTACCCGCCAGCTGCGTGCCGAAGTTCGAAGCAGCCAACGTTTTTAATTCGTCCACTTTCACTACGGTAACAGCGCCTGTAATATCTTTTTTGCGTTGTTCGCTGTAACCCGTTACAACAACTTCTTCAAGAGATGTTGCGTCGGCTGCAAGGGTAATATTAATTGCACTTCGATTTCCTACGGAAACTTCCTCGGTTTTAAATCCTATAAAGGAGAACACCAGTATTGCGCTGCCATCGGCCACGTTGATGGAATATTTGCCTTCAGCATCGCTGGACGTTCCGCTGGCAGTGCCTTTTTCGATGATGTTGACACCAGGCACTGGGTCGCCTGTTTCGTCTACAATTGTTCCCGAAACAGCAATACGCTGAGCATAAGACACCATGGAGAATGCCATCATGCTTATCATGAAGAACAATCTCAACAGGTTTGGGTAAAGTTTTTTCATTGTTTTTTTGGGTTAGGTTTGAAGCTGGCTAAAGCACAGAAGTGACAGTAATTAAATCGATGATGCAACCGTTTGAACTAATTGCAATCTAGATGAACTTTGCTGACAAGAACTTCCAGTAAACTTCGACGAAAGATATTGAACAAGTAGCGAGGAGAAATCTTAACGGCTAACAATACGACGGTTTGAACGTTTTCCAAGGTGTCAATGTGTCCTTATTGACAAAGGATCGGCATCCCAGGTAAGCACTTTTATTTTCTTAGAGAGGATTGCCTTATAATTAGCTTCGGGGCGACGACTACTTTTTCAACCACATAATTTCCTCCTTTTTTTTCGACAGCCAGTTGATCTATTAAAAGATTTGCTGCAATGGATCCCAGTCTTTCGCTGTATTGTTCAATCGTGCTGATAGCTGGGGTAATTTGCGCAGAAAATTCCTCGTTGCTAAAACCAACGATACCCAAATCCCGTGGTATTTTAATTCCGTTTTTGATTGCTACTTGCATTGCTCCATATGCTAAGAAGTCGCTGGCTGCGAAAATTGCATCAGGAGGTGTCTTCAGTTTAAGTAGATGTTCCATCGCAAATTCTCCCTCATTGCTGTTTGGTGCGCACTCGAAGATATATTCCTGCCGAAAGCGTAGCCCGTGTTTTTCCAATGCATGTTTATACCCTTCAATTCGTTTTGAAAATGGTCGGATGTGGGAGAAGCCTGCAAGGTGCGCTATTCGTTTATACCCCATCGATATCAGGTGTTCTACTGCAGCTACTGCACCTTGAAAGTCATCGATTGTGACTTCGCTCAATCCTGATCGAGAGAACGTTCGATCAAACAAAACAACAGGAACGCGAGCTGCAACCTCCTTAAAAGGCGTGTAATTTTTAGTAGTGATCGCTATGGACGCTATTATTCCCTCTACTTGTGCACGAAGAAGATTTTGCAATTGATTCCTCTCGAACTCAAAGGAATCACGCGATTGAACGATTATAACGTTGTAGCCATTTGCCGTAACCTGCTCTTCTATGCCTTTTATTGCTGTGGAAAAAAAACTGTAATGAATGCCCGGCACAACTACTCCGATCAGCCCGCTTCTTCCTTTTCTCAATCCTGTTGCAAGAGAGTTTGGAACGTAGCCAAGTTTAATTGCCGTTTTTATAACTCTGGCCTTAGTTTCGGCGCTAATTCGTGGGTGATTGCTAAATGCCTTTGAGACTGAGGAAGGAGTTATTCCTAAATGAGTCGCGATGTCGACTATGGTAGCGTTTCTTTTCATCAATATCGTGCAAACTCCTTTTCGGATTTATGGTTTTATCAAATAATCTTGGTCAGATAACCGAATGTCAACAACTTGAATGCAAGATCGGTTGATGCAAAAATAGACGGATAACCACCTATTGCTGTATAACTACGAAAGGAAATATCAGGAATTTTTGAGAATCTTTAGATGTTTAGGACGATTTTCGGATTAAGAAAACGCGTCCGTAGGGAACTTACCAACAACGTGCTCAAGGTGCAGATTTATTTTTTTTAGTAACATTTTGCAGTTTGACTCGGCGAAAGGTTGGGGTGGCCTGAATCACAAACCCCAGCTTCATTGTTTCGTGAAAAATTTTTTCGTTGCCAGTTTGCCTTCTTTTCATTCAGGGAACGGACGTAATTCGTTCTCTCTTTTTAGACCGGCCGATTCTTTTCGGAGTGAAGCAATATATTTTGCTTCGAAAATTTGTTTCAATGCTAAAATCATGATCACCATCCAGATTTGTTCAAACGTTTAACCAAAAAGTGGGGAAACAGTTGTATCATTTTAATTAAAATTGTATAATTGACACTTAATCCATCAGAATGCCTATTTCATCCTACTCAGACGGTGAATTGCTCTCGGCTATTCGGCATGATGATGAAAAAGCCTTTGCAGAATTATTTGAACGTTACTGGAAGCAGGTGCATGCCATGACGTACGCAATGGTGCGTTCAATGGAAGCAACACAGGAGATTGTTCAAAATATCTTTATCTCACTCTGGGACAACCGTGCAACGCTTTCAATAAGCCATTTGCCCTCGTACCTGCAAGTAGCAACAAAAAATTGCGTGTTGAATTATATAGATTCGCGACTCCATAAAAGACATGGGGACTGTAAACAGTACATTGCTCAACAGGGACTCTTCGATCATGATGTTAAGGTAAACGAGTCGATGGAAGCGCTTGAAAGTGTAATGAATGACCTCCCCGAAAAACCGAAAAAAATATTCAGGCTTCATGAACTTGAAGGACTCTCCATAGTCGAGATCGCGCGTAGCTTAAGCTCTCTGAAAAGACTATTCAATATTATACCACACAATCAACAAAAAGGCTAACGTTACATTTGTTACCTAAATATTTGTTGCAGGCTGTTTGCAAGGAACAACTTGCAATTCATCCAGGTATGACCCCCAGGCACAATGAATGTCTCCAGTTTAAGTTTCTTGTCATGGAACATAGCTATGTTTTCCTTCACACTTTCATAGAGAAAATCTTCGGTGCCTACACTGATCGTAAACAACTTCAGTTGTTTGTTCATTGCTGAAGCATTGGGGGACCAGTTGGAAAAGTTTTTTTTGAATTCATCTGTTGCCGTGTAGGGCGCATAGGAACAAACATAAGCAAACTTGTCGGGGTTGGTCAATCCGATATTGAGAGTCTGTCCTCCCCCGACAGAAAAACCAGCGATCGCTCTCCCTTTACTATCCTTAACCACAGGATAGTTTGCTTCGACAAACGGGATGATATCATTGACCACATCTTTCGTGAAGTCCGCCATCGGGCTGGGCCTTACATTTCCATAGGGCATCACTACTATCATCGGTTTTGCTTTACCCTGGGCAATAAGGTTGTCGGCTATGAGGTTGGCATGACCTACTTTGGTCCATGTTTCTTCCGTATCTGATCCACCGTGAACAAGGTAAAGGACCGGATATTTAGTTGTTCCGTTCGCGTTAAATCCGGGCGGGGTATACACAAGCAGCGTGCGCGTTGTGCCAAGTGTGGATGACTTGTAGTAACAGTAAGTGACTTTTCCATGCGGCACATTTTGCAGCGCATGAATCAACGGCTGATCCCCGGGCACATCTACGATACTGCGTTTGAACCGCTCGTTGGCGAATAAATATGTGTTATTTGGATCGGCAATCTGTACACTGTCCACCCAAAAACTGTAAGGATAAATTTCTGGTGTGACCGGTGGCACCGTAACACTCCAGGCGCCGGAAGTATCTTTACTCATCTTGACAGGCGCTTTTAAAAATTCTCCGCTCACATATACACGTTGTGCAGTGCGTGAAAAGTATCGAAATGTGATGCTGTGATCTGCATGTACATCGGGTGAACTGGGCGCCGGCCGTCTTTGTGGCTGCGCGTTGGCAGCAAGTGCAAGAAATATCAGCAGGGTGTAAACGATTTGTTTCATAACATCCAGGTGTTGCTTAGTGGAAAAGTAATTGGGCGGTTTCCGTTAGATAGGTTTTCACATTCATCCAGGTATGTCCGCCTGGAGTAATGAGACTTTTATATTTCACATCTTTTGATTTGAGGTAGTCCATGAATTCAACTGTAGACTTATACAAAAAATCATCACTGCCAACACTCACCCACAGCAGTTTAAGTTGTTTGTTAGTGTTCTCCGGATTACCGCCGATTTGTTTGAAATTATTTTCCATCTCAGGTGTTGACAGGTAAGCGCTATAGCAACAGATCCAGGAAAATTTATCCATGTTGCCAAATGCAGTACGAAGGGTTTGCCCACCGCCTCGGGAAAAACCACCGATCGCACGACTGTCGCGATTACTGATAGCCCGATAATTTTTCTCAACGTAGGGGATGACCTGATTCATCAAATCCGTTTCGAAAAGCTTCGCCCGCCGGATAGCATCTTCACCTTCCCTCGACATTAAATCCGTCGGTTTGGGTTTGCCTTGCTGCTCAGCAATTTTCGCCATTGGATTGCCATAAGGCATCACGATGATCATAGGTTTTGCTTTACCTTCAGCAATAAGGTTATCAAGAATAAGGTTGGTGCGGCCTACTTTAAAAAAAGTCTCTTCCGTATCCGTAGTTCCACTAATCAGATAAAACACAGGATATTTTGTTGAAAAATTCTTGTTGTATCCAGGCGGCGTATAGACCACCAGTGAGCCTGTGCTCCCTTCCACCGAGGGATAGTACTCGTATGTAACGGTGCCGTGCGGAACGTCACGCATCGCATGAATGAGTGGCTTATCTCCGGGTACGTCAACCAAACTCGCCTTGAACCTTTCATTTGGGAAAAAAGAAACGTTCGCCGGGTCCATCACGGTCACGCCGTCAACATTAAAACTATATGGATAGATATCCGGTTTGATGGGGCCAACGGTAACACTCCAGATTCCCAACGAATCCTTCTGCATGATTACAGGTTCCTTTAAAAACTGTCCGCTCAGTTTTACCTCGCTGGCAAGTGGTGCCAGGTAACGAAAGACTACCGTTTTATCCGGATTGACCTGAGGTGAAACGATAATCGGTCCCCTTGGTGGCTGGCAATGAGCACTTGTTATAATCTGGAAAATAAGAAAGCTCATGGATATATTACTGATGACATTACCCATCATAGGTTTAGCAGGCATAGTGTTAATGAGGTTTGTAGTATTAAAATTTAGAGCAATGATTGATTTAGAGAGGTTTAATATTTAGAATTAACTAGTACCGTTGAATTCTTGATGCCAGTATACCAATTTGACTTTACCCAGGGCGAAAATTCCGCTTGACTTTGAACTCACCGAAAACACCAGTCTTCCGCTTTAGATAATAAAGTGTCAGCGTTCCCCGGAACTCCTGGCGCAAATATCCCTCTTTGCGTAGCGTGTGCATCGCGCGCATGACTAAAATTATATCGTAACTGTTTAATTTGGCTTGTACCTCCCAAATCGTGGAAAAATCTTTCTGCGATACGACTTCCAATATTTGCATATCTAAGGTGCTGAGATTGTACATCTTATTTCAATTTTTTTGTGACTTCATTTTTGCTCCGTCAAAGGTTTGTACATAGCAAAAGAGCATCAATTTCCGATTTTGTTCAAACGTTTGACCAAAAAACGTGTAAAATACTTATCTGGCTGTCCGCATGACATTAAGGTTTATGTAAGTCCATGAACTCAACCTCGTTTCTAAGGCTCCGTGAACTTTTTGTCGGGAAATTGTCAGGCACGGGATAGGTTACTTTTCCGGTCGCTAGCCATTCAGTAGCTCTGATTACCGTTGTTTGATACCCGACGCAACGATAGGCCGGTGGGTAGGTCTCACCTTTCCAAAGGTGTCCCATACTCGAGTTGTAAATACGACCTTTGCCGTATCTCACGATCCACTCAACAGGCCACATTCTTCGCGTGCTCGTGCTATCATAAGCATAAGATAAAACGGTGAGATTTTGTGCTGGCCCCCGCGGGAAGTGGTAGACTTCCGTATTTGCAGTCTGCCACTCATCGGGATAATGCTCGTTAATCGGATGCCTATTGAGAATTTGAATTACGGCATTAAACCTGTCTCCATGTCCGGTACCCATACCCGTACCGGGAGGAAGGCGGATAATATTTTTTTTCGAGTCAATTTCAAGCGCATAGCCCACAGTGGCTGGCCTCCATCCCAAACCGATCATCTCATCGTATTCTTTCCAATGTGAAAATGCATTATTGGCCGAGTGCAGAATGTATAATCCCCCTCCCGCCCTCATATACTTTTCCAAACTACGCTCGGCATGGGTTGGCCATCGTAGTGTAGCATCTTGAATATTATTGGTATTCTGAATCACCACCGCGTAATCTTTAAACTTGGGCGCCCAGTGTGAACGTTGTACACTATCAGATGGAATGGTCGAGACGCTGACGGTAAAGAGACCGCTTTCTTCCAATATCCACTTCGTGACTGCTGTTGTTTGTTTCCAGTCATGGTTACTGAAGCCGTCAACAATCAACACTGGTATGGGTCTCTTTTGGGCTACTGCCGGAGCAAAAGCGCCCCCATACACAAATGCGAGGCACACAACGAAAGCAAATATGCGGTCCATCAGTTTCAAATCATTTTATTGAAGTGGCAATATCAACTATGGTCACATTCTTCATTGCTTCCGTAATCATCCCAAAAGATTTTATTTTAAATCAGTTTTTTCTATCAACCGGCCTTTTTTACAACGTAACCACTAATCGCAAAAACAGCTATCACAACGTAGCAAACTATGAGCACCGTGAACGCCAGCGCGGTTGACTCAAATGATCCCATAACGTATGGGACAATTGCACCACCCACGATAGCCATAATAATAAAAGAAGATGCTGTTTTCGTATGAGGGCCCAAGTCATTTACACCCAAGGCAAAAATAGTGGGAAACATAACCGAGTTAAAAAAGAAAATTGCTACCAGTGAATATACGCCAACATCACCTGCTATAAACGCGACAACACACGAAAGAGCAACGTTCACAAGTGCATATATCGCAAGCAACTGGTTAGGTGCAATTACTTTCATCAATGCGGTGCCAGTAAAGCGTCCAATTGTGAAAAGTAAAAGGCCAGCTGATAAAAGGTAAGATGCCTCTTCATTAGTCATCCCCGAACCAGTCTCCGTACAATAGTTGATGAATAATGCAGCGCCACCTACCTGTGCTGCTACACAAAAAAATTGTGCAGCCACGGCCCATTTGAAGTGAGCGCGCGCGAATAAAGTTTTTAACGACCCCTCCACTTTTGTCGCACGATCTTTTATTTCCGGAAGCGCGGTAACTGAAAATAATCCAGCGATGATCAGCACAATCATACCAATTGCCAGGTAGACATATTGAACGGTATCGAGATTTGAAGATTCTGAATTATTCGAAAAGAAAAATTGACCCCCTATAATCGGACCTATAAAAGAGCCTACTCCATTAAAGCTCTGCGAAAGGTTTAAGCGGAATGCGGATGTTTTCTGATCACCAAGTACTGTTATATACGGATTGGCTGCAGTTTCAAGAAAGGTAAGTCCTGAAGCCAGCACAAACAACGAAAACAGAAAGAGGGAAAAGCTCTCCATTGATGCAGAAGGAAAAAATAAAAATGCGCCCAGTGCATAAAGAACCAAACCGGTGATAATGCCATTCTTGTATCCCCACCTTCTTATCAGATGGCCGGCTGGAAGAGCCAGCAGGAAATAGGCTCCGAAGTACGCTGCCTGCAACAATGTGGACCTCTGTTTGGTAATTTCAAGCGCCTCCTGGAAGTGTTTATTCAAAACATCCAACAAACCGTAAGCAAGCCCCCAGAGAAAAAACAAGCTTGTAACAAGTATCAACGGAAATACCAGGGGCCTCTTAGACTCTGTAAATGTTGGTGAGATTGTTTCAGTTTGAAGAATTGGCATATATAATAAATTTTACAAAAGCGCGCCGTCCAGATCAACATGTCCGTCATCGACAGATTCAGAATCATAGTAAATCGGTTTCTCAACCATTCACGTGCAAGTCAAAAATCAATTCCATCCGTCGCCACTTTTCACCGGGTTTTAATCCTGGGATGGGTTCTTGGTAATTCCACATCAGCCTTTCCCACTCCATTACACGTCGGTTACTCTCATCGTTTTTTGCTTTCTCCTCAAACGAGAAAGTTTCATCAGTTTGAATGATCATCACGAGCCGATTTTCGACGCGATAAATTTTCATTTCATTAATACCGGAGTTTTTATCGAAGCAGTAATCTCCGGTCATATTTTTTTGTGGTGCTGCTCATATAGTTCGATCAATACCGGCTCATTAACAAGGTCCAATGCAAGACAGTACGTTTTCATTTTAATTTATCGAGATTAAGTTTGCCTAGTTCATATTAATCATTGCCTTTATGACTCCGTTCTCTGGTTGGAGCAATGAAGAAAACTGGGCTTTCACCTGCGAAAAAGCCATAGTATGCGTGAGAAATTTCGATTCATCAATTTGTTTTGATTTTAGAGCATTGATCACAAATTCAAAATCCGCTTTTGTGGCGTTGCGACTACTCATCAAAGTACTTTCGCGTTTATGAAATTCAGGATGGGAAAAAGTTACATCATTTTTTTGGAGACCGACCAACACATATCTGCCTCCGTGCGCCATATACTGAAAGCCTTGGTTAATGGCTTTTTGATTTCCAGTGGCATCAATTACAAGCGTAGGCATATTACCACTAGTAACTTCTTTTATGGTTTCCTTTAAATCCTTTTGCAGTGCATTGAATGTGTGCGCAACTTTAAAGTTCTTGGAACAAAATGCCAGGCGGGCATCGTTAACATCGATTGCCAGGACATTCGCTTTTAATAGGCCAGCAATCGCAATAATTCCTAACCCAATCGGTCCCGCGCCGACAACTAATACATTCTCATTAGCTTGTACATTGGCTCTGAAGAGGCTGTGGGTACCTATTGCCAACGGTTCCACTAGTGCCAGTTGCTCTAACGAAAGAACATTGCCCTTCAATAGCGAGGAGGAAGGCACCAATAAATACTCAGTCATTGCCCCGTCACGATGTACGCCGCAAACTTCCAGTCTTTCACAACAATTCGGTTTTCCTGCGCGGCATGCGATACAATTCCCACAACTGAAGTAAGGCATAACGGTTACATTGTCGCCAGGAGAAAATCCCGCTGCGTCACCTTCGACAAACTTTGCCGCGATTTCATGTCCTAGTATTCTTGGATAATTGAAATAGGGTTGAGTTCCCTCGAAGGCATGGAGGTCTGTGCCACAGATACCTACTTTTTGAATATGAATTAACGACTCGCCCTTTTGAGGTTTACGAATCTCCGCGGTTCCGTACTCGAAGCGTCCTGGAGAGACGCAAATCAATGTGCGCATGAGTGAAGTCAGTCAAAGTCTTTCACAAAAGAGCATCAATTGCTGATTTTGTTCAAACGTTTGAACAAAAATATTATAAAAAACTTATATTGGAGGTCGAGTTTTACGTGATACAAATACCAACCCGCTTCTTTGCCCGACCGGTCAACCAAATTTCAAAGAAGGATGGCAAAGACACTCCTCCTTCGTTATCAAGCAGTCTCATGATTTCATCTCTTATTGCGCTCATAAACATCCACAGGCATCTTTATGCCGTCTTTTAAGTCCGGCCTTGTTGTTAATAAAAATTCCATTTCGTTTTGCAAGAAGGTTTATGTTGTGTTACCCATTGTTTCGTCATTCAGGCAAGGCATCATTGGCAGTCGTAGCATACAATCCCAATAAACATCCTGTAAAACCGCCAGCCACATTTGTGGAAAGAATATCGCCGGAAACCGTTTCACCCAAATTGATAAAATCACCTTGATCGGTAGCGTAGCTAAACGCATAGTCATCTCCTTTGGCTTCTACCCTTAATCGAACTGGTTTTTTTATATCAATTTTGGTGCTTGTAACTATTCTGGAACTTACCTCACGGCTTCTATCCTTTCTTTCATTTCTCTCCAACAACAGGATATAGTCATCCCCTTTCCTGGTAATTCCAAATACGTAATTCGAAGCTTCACTTTGAAGACAGACGATCCCTGCCAAATCTTTTTCGGAACCTGGCTTATACTCCATCGTGGTAGTGAAAGAAAAACGACTATGCTGCTGTCGATAAAAAAGTGTAGAGGTTGGTTTAAGCTCTTTGATATTCGTTTCAAACGGATCAATCCTCAACCCTTGTTTTGTCTGTGAAATAAATGCCTCGCGCGGACCTCTTAGTCCTATCCATCTATGGTCCAGCTTTTCCGATGCAAAATTCTCAGCATACATAAAGTTTCCGTTAGGAAAAAAACCTGCTTTTGTGGTTTGATTTTCTACTCCTTCAGGCATTTTCAGTTTCGGCTCCATCGGTATCAGCCCATTTTCAAAAATGGGGAATTCACCTGACCAATCAACGGGAAGGATGAAGGTTTCACGCCCGATGTTTACTCTGTCCTTTTCGTTTGGGCGTATCGCTAGAAACACTCCATAATACTTCTCGTTTGGCCCCAGTACCAAATCAGCATGCCCTGCCCATTCCACTTTGTTGGCGCGGTCTTTTGAAAAATACCGTTGAGTAAGGATTGGATTGTTTGGGGCTGGCTTGTATGGTCCTTTAGGATTATCACTTACAAAGATGACTTCACTATGCCATCCGCCGGTACCCCCTTCAGCACACATTAAAAAATACCGGCCATTTTTCTTATAAATATGTGGTGCTTCAATCCAAATTGGTTTTTTTGATAAGTCAACACCCCCGTCTACGATGATTCTATCCGTACCAGGGACTACATTGTCGTTTTCAATATCATATTCCCAAATCTTGATGACCCGGTGCCCATTGTAAAGTTCTTTTCCTTTATCTGGTGCGTCATTGTGAACAACATAGGCTTTTCCGTTGTCATCAAAAAAAATGGACGGGTCTATTCCATTGAAACCCAGTTTTATCGGATCACTCCAGCCTTTCAGTGGATCTTTTGTTTTTACCACAATATTTCCCGATCCACCTGCAAATGCGGTGGTGATCATGTAGAAGGTATCGTTATAAGAGTTATAGGTGATGCCGGGAGCGTAAACGCCGGCACTTATTCCAGTATCATGCACGTCCAATTGTGAAGTGCGATCTAACACATGGCCTATCTGCTTCCAGTTAACTAAATCTTTCGAATGAAAAATCGGCACACCCGGAAACATGGCAAACGACGAACATACCATGTAGTAGTCATCACCTTTTCTTGTAATAGCAGGGTCTGGATAGCATCCTTGCAGGATTGGATTATAAAATTCATCCGGGCCTAATGGATAATCTTTATACACCTGATCATTTCCCTCGTAAACAACATTGGTAAATACAGGTGCGTTCTTTGATGGTTTTTGCTTTGACTGTGCCTTTACGTCAAGCCCTATCCAAGAAAACAAAACTAAAGCGGCGGATAAAAGAATTACTTTTTGTCTGTTCATTATTAATAATTAGTTCTATTTATCATCTTAAAACATACGATACTATTTCGGCGCTGACTAAACAATCAACAGCAAATAACATTTCATCCCTGACGGGATTCCCTTCGTGTTTAATTTATTTTCTACCAACATTTGGTCCCTAGTGGGACCGGGGCAGCCTCCTTGATTCATTGTTCTTTCATTTCTATTTCAATATTTATCCTTCAGACGTCCGAAGGCACCACTTGACACGATACAAAGTCTGGCTAGCCAAGTAAAATGCCGTAGGCATTTAATATTGGTAGAAAAAATTATGAAACAAAGCCCGGTGCCATAGGTACGTAATATAGAAGTAGGATTAGTCGTTAATATTTCCAGTCCTTCTTAAGTTTTATTTTCTTACCAACAGCCCCTTAGCTTTTAGAAATACTTTAAGAATAAACCTAATCATTTTTTTAATTTGAATAAAATCTAATGATGATTTACAAGTTTATGTCTGTACGCTATCTCACCTTACTACCGTCGAGTTTGTGCATTTGTAATCATTTTAGTTTTTGATTACCCAAAAAATTATCGCTGTTCACATTTCAAAGTTCAGATGTAATGCTTATCGTTTCTCCAGCGTGTATCTCATACGTTTTGATTTTGTTGCCGTATCGCACGATACATGGTTTTCCAAGAAGAGATTTAATATCACAGGTTTCAAGTTTCCCGTCTTTCCAACTTATATTCACTTCAAATCCACCCCTCGCCCGCAGTCCACTTACCGAACCATTTTCCCAACTGGGTGGCAATGCGGGAAGTAGTGATATTTCTCCGGCATGGCTTTGCAGAAGGCATTCGGCAATACCGGCAGTAAATCCATAATTAGCGTCCGACTGGTTGAATCTCGTGTTATGCAA
This sequence comes from uncultured Bacteroidota bacterium, assembly GCA_963739105.1. Classification (GTDB taxonomy): domain Bacteria; phylum Bacteroidota; class Bacteroidia; order Cytophagales; family Cyclobacteriaceae; genus Chryseolinea. Next base: position 15,067 of record CAVTZI010000037.1, read on the forward strand.
ATTATTTCCAATGCCTCTCTCCTTTGTTTCGAGAAAGAAATTCCTGATAGACCGTGTCTAGCTTTTCACCATTTTCAAGCCGCGCCCAATCACAAATATCCCAGGCAGTGGGCCATCCCATATTTCCATTGCGCGGCTCCAGCCATTTCTTAATAGCCGCGGCTATTTCCGGATTTTTACGCAATGTGATTGAGTTGCCAGGGAAGAAACCAAAATTGGCAGACATATTATGTCCTTCGTTGCCCCTCTTCCAATCCTCTATCCATACCTGTAACAAACCATCTTCGCCTATCTGATAAGGCGGTATCTTTTCCAATGCCTGCGCGAGCTTTTCACCGAACTCATGATCTGTATTCAATATTTTTTGTGCTTCAATACAATGTGGAAAGAGGTCTTGGATGATGCCAACATCCATTGTTGTTGAAGAAGACAAAAACATTTCTTCTTTTTTATCCTTGACAAAATATCCCTGTTCAGGTGACATGGAAAATGGTACAACCAGCCAGTGATGTTTAGGCTCCACATCCATAATATCCAGAAGGAACTGTGCTGAGCCCTTCATTATCGGATAGTATTCTCTCAGAAAGTCAATATCCCCAGTGTATAAGTAATGTTCCCATATATGCTGACATAACCAACTTCCTCCCGTTGGCCACATGCCATAGCGCGCTGCATCAACGGGCGCAGTGCCACGCCATACATCCGTGTTATGGTGTACCACCCAACCCCCCGCGTTGTAATATGTTCGCGCTGTCTTTGCTCCGTTGTTAGACAAATCCTTAAGCATATTAAACAATGGCATGTGACACTCCGATAGGTTGGTAACCTCGGCAGGCCAGTAGTTCATCTGCGTGTTGATATTCACCGTATACTTGCTTCCCCAGTTCGGCAATAAATCCTCGTTCCATCGTCCCTGAAGATTTGCCGGTTCGCTGCCCACACGACTGCTTGATGCCAGGATGTAACGACCAAATTGAAAAATCTTGGATAATAATTCCGGGTCCTGAAGACCCTTCCTAAGGTCGGAAAGTCTTTCATCCGTTGGCCTTTCATTCATTGACGGATCGCCTATTTTAAGGTGAACCCGGCCCATCAGGTCGCTGAAATCTTTCAGATGGGTATTCTTTAGCTCATTAAAACCCTTCCCCTTGACTGCGTTCATTATTTTTTCACATTTGGCTCCAGGGTCTCCGGTTATATCGGAATAATTAACAAAGCTTGTTGCTGCCGTGAGCAGGAATGTTACAGAATTGGCATCGGTCACAACAAGGCTTGAATCGGTTGCTTCAAGATTACCATTTTCCGGAATGACAGACAGCGATGTCTGGAAATTCATTCCAGGTCCTTCGACTTTGGCTATCAGCCAGCTTTCTCTTTTCGGAATATACTTCCAAGTTCCTTTTAAGATAAGCTTGTTATCTTCTGCTATTGTTTCTTCGGTAAAATGACTCCTCAGTTTTGCTTCAACAGATAGCCGGCCCGGTTTGTCAGCCGATATTTTCATGACCATAACATGGTCGGGGTAAGACATAAATATCTCGCGGGTCATCTTTACGTCACCATCGGTATAACTGATTTTGACCACTCCCGTCTCCATATCCAACTCTCGATGGTAGTCTTTGATGGAATCACCTGCCATTTTAAAATTCAGCAGAAGATCACCCAGTGGTTGATAGGCTTGTTGTGCCGTAGGTTTCCCATAGAAGTGTTCATTGACCATTTTCTCAGCCTCCTTGAACTTATCTTCAAAGACAAGATCCTTTATCTTTTCAAAATAACGGTAGGCCTCCGGGTCATTGTAATCGTGAGGCTTGCCGGACCAGAAGGTAGATTCGTTTAAGGCAATTCGTTCATGCTGGACCCTCCCAAAGACCATTGCTCCCATATAGCCATTTCCTATAGGCATCCCCTCATGCCACTGAACTCCGGGCTGCTTATACCACAGCACCATGTCCCTCTTTGAATCCACCGGAAATTTTTGCTCGCCCGATTTGCACGATTGTAGAATAGAAAAGATTACCAGTGCTGAAATCCATCCTGATAGTTTTGACAGACACTCCTTCATGTATTTACTTTTTTTTATCGTCACGTATTATTAGCGCTTCACATAGTGATCTTCGTGCCTCCTTTGTGATCTTCGTGACCCTGCATTTATAATTTGGTATCACCATACCCATTTAGCACACGTCTGATACCCTCTTAATGCAAGTCACAATGTCCACGACGAACCACAAAGCCCACGACATACAGCCTCGCATTTATAGTCGCCGTTCGGGGTGTCGCACTCGTTTATGCTCGGTTCATAACGTCAATTGGATTTTCTTTTCACTAATGTTTACAGACATTAGTTTGATCCACTGTAAAAAGAACATCAGACCAACCGTTGACTATTAATCTTGCTTGCATTTATAAATAGTTTAATTCTAAAAGAACAGCGATCTCCACGGCAGAGCCGCATGCTTTATTCATCGCTTCAGGAAAGGGTACAGCATGACGACTTCATATTAGTGTATTGAGTTATTTGTTAGCCCAAGCCTCCCCTTCCGGAGATCGTCTCCATTTGAAATAAGCGTCCAGCACGCGAAGGGATTCGACGCTTGGGACCGGGCCAATTTCTGGTTTTTGACTAAAGTACATCACCTCCGACTTGGCATCATTAAACGCCGGCCACTCCGGAACTCCTTCACCGTTTGGATGGCCATACTTGGCGAAGTTTGTCCAATAGGTACCCATCGCGTCTGAAATTGCGAAATCGGTTGGAGAAGTCTCCGGATTTGAGTTATCAAGATGCTGGAAAACGTACGCAACTTCCTGGCCATGCGGCGAACCATTTCCTGCTTGTGGTGAATCTTCAGGATAATCCGGGTGCTGATCAAAGTAGTAAAAATAAACTTTCGATTTTCCTGTCTTTGCTTGAAGTCTAGCCCAACTCCACGTGTGCCAACCGAACGCAGCATCGCGGGCCAAGTCACGGGCAGTTTTTGCAACGGCATTTTCTCCGACGGGATAGGCTTTTAGCAGGTCATCAGCAAACTTGCCATACCTGAGTTTCACACCGGCAATGAACTCTTCCGGGTCTTTTGTTCTTGTAAAGCTCAAACCTTCATCGGAGTTATAGCCGACAAGAATCGGCGTATCATTATATTTTCCTGCTTCGTAGAGTTTATACTGATCATCGGGAATCACATACCCATCAATAATAGGCCAGGCGTTCCCCATTCCCCACCCCGTAGGAAGTTTGTCAGCATCCATCTTTCGCAATGCAGCAACAGAAGCGACACCTGCCTTTTGAGCAAAGACGATTCCACTGGCTTCAGCATCCTTAAGGAGTTTCAAGTTCTCACCAGGGAATGTGGTAACTCGAGGAGGTCCGAACGAGCCACCACTTTGAGAAATAGCACCATGGAACAACCCTTTGGCTAGTGGCGATGCGCACAACATGCTGACGGCAATTCCACCAGCTGATTCACCGAAAATGGTCACCTTAGTAGGATCACCACCGAATGCCGAGATGTTTTTTTGTATCCATTTCAATCCGGCAATCATATCGAGCAGTCCATAATTTCCTGAAACGTGATTTGGGCTTTCTGCACTCAGTTCCGGATGGGCCAGAAATCCGAGTTGCCCGACACGGTAGGCAATACTCACCAGCACAACGCCTTTTTTCGCGAGCACATCTCCACTGTAAACACGCTCAGAAGTTGAACCAAAACTAAATCCACCTCCGTAGATCCAAACAAGAACCGGAACGCGATCATCAGGCGATTTGGCCGGAGTCCAGATGTTCAAGTATAAACAGTCCTCACTTTTGCCTGACGGAGGATTTCCGCCTTGGACGGGCGCCGGCGCAAATTCATTCGCTTGTTTTACGCCTTCCCACGGCGCGGCGGGCTGGGGCACTCGCCAGCGAAGATCACCAACAGGTGGGGCCGCAAATGGGATACCTTTGTAAACAGTTAATCCATCTTCATTTGTACCCTGTAAAAGTCCTTGTTCGACTTTCACCGGCGAAGGTTTCTGAGCGTTGGCCGTTCCGGGAGCGAACAATATTACTATAGCTATTAAACAACGTATCTTTTTTATTTGACCCATTTGAACATCGTCTATGACTATTTTTATTTATGCGCGTGAATTTCTCGATTCATTATTCAAAAAGTCTCAAGCTTACACCCGGTACAAATTCGTGTAGCCAGACCGTAGCTTTCGACAGGCGACAATTCAGATGTAACATTTTGAAAACAACCTCCAAAGGGTTTGTAACCTTTGGAGGTTTAACTTGGCAAATTGGCTGGATATTAGTCAGCCAACCAGGTGCTTGCGTCAACTTCTGATTACGTTGAATCTCATCCTTTGAAACGGGAAGTAGGTTCATCTCTTCTTGAAATTTACCTGCTCTGTCAAGCAATACCACTTTTTCATATCTTTTTTGGCCGGTCGACATATTGCGATAGATATCTAAAGTTGTGATCGGACGATTTTCAATGTCATTGGCTATTTTCCATCGTCTGACATCAAAGAACCGGTGGTTTTCAAATGCCAATTCAACTCTTCGTTCTGTATATATCCTCCGCCTCAACTCCGCCCCAGTGGCCGAAATATCAGGCAGGTTCACGCTCGCTCTCTTTCTGACTTTATTCACATACTCTCTGGCGGTGGCCTCGTCACCAAGCTCGAACTTCGCCTCCGCATAGTTCAGGTATATTTCAGCCAATCGGAAATGCGGCCATTGATTTGTGAACCATGTTGACCAGTTGAAAGAGCCCGCTGAAGGCATAAATTTCTTGAGCACGTAATTCGTGCGAGGATTGTCGCCTGTGTTCTTATATGAATCATACCCCCATTGGGAGCCATCTTCTGCTATCCACATCTCATAGGTATCTCCACGGAATTCGGACCCGTCATGAACAATGGTCGCATCAAACCGTGGATCACGATTGGCGAAAGGATTTTGCGGATCATAGCCTGAGGCAGGATTAACTGATCCATCCGCGAGAAATGGTGGCTCTCCATTGGTCATGTCGTAATCATCCACCAGGTTCTGCGCAGGTCCGTTGCTGCCCCACCATCCGCCATAGGCCTCGTATCGGCGGTTAAAATTATGCATGGGTGCCTGGTGGCCGTTGGCTGAGGTAGCGGTAAAGCCCTTGGAAAAGATCACTTCATCCTGGGGATCTCCTTGTGAGAGTTCAAATAGCTTCTGGTAGTCAGGGTACAACGCGTAGCCTTTATTTAGTAAGGCTTCGGCGGCATTGGCTGCTTTCTGCCATTTTTGCTGGTCGTTGGTTGGATTAAACAAAGGTGAAGCAGCATACAGGTATGTGCGGGAGAGCAGAGCCTGAGCCGCATCCGCAGTAGCCCTTCCGTAATTACCATCAGTCGAGGAATATCGTGCCGGCAGATTTGGAATCGCCTCACCAAGATCTTGCTCAATGAACGCCACGCATTCATCAATGGTATTGCGCTCAAATTGCACTTCTCCAATCTCACTAAGGTCATACGACTCTGTTACGATGGGGACGCCACCAAACCTCTTAAAGAGTTCGAAATAGATGTACGACCTTAGAAACTTGGCTTCTGCAACCAGCATCTCTTTATCTTCGAGCACAACATCAATTTCCTCCATTTTCTCCAGGAAAACATTGACCCTACGAATATATTGATACCCTCTGTCCCAATAATAAAAAAAGTTGGTACACCAATTTTCGTTAGTGGTTGCACCTCCAACAGAAGCAATGTTATCAGGTGAATAGGTATGCAGTTTAAAATGCTCGGCACAGCAGCATGGCGCGGCATTATAAGCCTCGTCCGTATATTTAGAGTACATATGGATGTAAAAACCATGTGGTATAGCATTATAAAGCTCGGCATGGTACGCCCTTATAAGATCGGGGGTCGACCCACACGGCACTCTCCGCAATTTTATCCTGCGGCTCAATATCCAGTATGTCTTGGCGACAAGAAATACCGAACATTATGAGTAATACTGTTATTATTCTTTTCATAGTTTTAATCATGTTTAAAATTTGACATCAACACCGAATTCAATGACCCGTAAGGGCGGATACTCAGTAAATCCACCCCTTATTTCCGGATCTCTCCATTCAATTTCCTTAGCCCAGGTCAATAAGTTGGTTCCACTTACAAAAAGGCGGATGTCATCAAGACTCTTTCCTTTGGATAGCATGTTACGGAAGCTGTACCCTAATTCAAGATTCTTGAGCCTGATAAAGGTAGCATTGTATAAGAAAAAGTCAGTTGCTCCCGGCTCCCAAGCATCCGCCCGCGGCATGGTACCCTGCTGGTTGTTCGTGGTCCAGCGGTCAGTTGCCCGGTAAACGGTATTATTGTCCAAATCCTGTTGACCAAACTCTGTAAGCACATTATCATACGACAATGCCCCGGTCTGGCCCTGGAGAAATAACGTCAAGTCAAATCCTTTGTATTGGAAACTGGTGGTCACGCCAAAGACATATTCAGGAGTTGCAGATTTGTTAGTCCGGTACCGGTCATCTCCATTTATCTGACCATCGTCATTTAGATCAAGCACCTTGATGTCTCCGACCTGCGCACCATTACCATGCGGGTAACTATTGAGCTCTTCTAGTGTATGGAAAATCCCATCAGACTTGTAGTATAAGTCCGACCCAACAGGATGGCCGGTTGCTGCCTGATAAGGTTCTGCTGGCGGCACTTCATCCATATTGATGATCTTGCTTTGCGCGAACGTGGCGTTTGCACTCACTGAATACGCCAAATCTCCGACTCGGTTTCGATGACTCAATACCAGTTCAAACCCGTGGTTGTTCACCTTCCCTATATTTTCGTGAGGTAATCCGGAAAAACCGAACACATGGCTTATAGAAAGGTTGCGTGGCCACAGGATATTTGATCGATCTTGGCGAAAATACGTTAGGTCTACACCAAGTAGTCCGTCCCACAACTCGGCAACTAAACCAATATCGAGTTTCTTACTTACCTCCCAGGTGATATTCGAATTAGGCAATCGTGCTGGGAACAATAGCGGGCACTCCGCTGCCGCCAAAAACGGCATTGCCAAATTCGTAAGCCTGCAGAAATTGGTATCCAGGTACGCGGTCGTTACCCAACTCGCCATAGGACGCTCTGAGTTTCAGCTCATTTACGAATGGCAAATTGCCACTAATAAAATTTTCTTCCGACAACCTCCATCCCGCTGAAACCGCAGGGAAGAAACCAAATCGGTTCTCATCAGGAAAAATCGAGGAGCCATCATAACGGAACACGAATTCAAAGAGGTACTTAGACTTGAAATCATAATTCAGACGGCCAAGATAATTGATGTAGGCGCTCTCAGCACCGGTACCTCCATTGTCCTTATCCTCCGGATTCCTGCTTCCAACATCAATCTGGGGAACTGCTGCAGTAACATTATTCATCCGGTAGGCCCATAGCGCATTATATGTCCCCTTCTGTCGCTCACCACCTAGCATTACGGCAAGATTATGATTCTGGCCGATCGTTGTTCGGTAAGAGAGCCTAAGATTAAACAGTGACGTTGTCCATTTACGATAATCATCCCTTAACTCATTTACGCGGCCAGGTGTGATCATGCGGTCATATTCTCCGGTTTGCACGTTGTATTCATGGTAATAAAACGGCTTTTCTAACACCTTTTCGAATTCGTTTCTCAGATCATAATTATACGAGGCATCGACTGCCAGGCCCTCAAGGAATGGGGCTTTATAACTAGCTGTAAATGTCGTGTTCAATGGATAATCCTGGATCTTATTGAATCCGCTCTGGTCTAACAATAACGGATTATTACGGAATCGACCAGGGGCCAGTAACCCATTGGGGTACCTCGCTACTAACGTTGGGTTTGACTGCAATAGATTAACAAAGTCATATGGGGGTAGTGCCGGGTTAACGTTTGGTTGGCCCGGGTAGCTTCTTTCGTTGATGATACCATTAATGTTCGCACCCACGGTCAAATGGTCTGTTAAGTCGACATCAACCCTGACCCGTGTGTTATACTGGCGATAGTTGGTGGGGTCGTTTTCAAAGTTACCATCCTGATCTGTCACTCCGAAAGAGAGTAAGTAGCGGACTTTTTCTGATCCCCCACTTGCCTGCAGATTTACCCTTTGTTGATGTGAATAGTTTTTTGTCACCAAGTTCGCCCAGTCGGTATTCGGATATAACACAGGATCAGAGCCATCGCGATATTTTTGAATGGCATCGGCCGAAAAAAATGGGTTGAAACTACGCGTGTCCGGCCGGCCCTGACGATACCACTCGGCCTCATTGTACGCCTCGGCAAATGTGGCTGCATCTAGCATATCCGGGATCTTCGTAGGCTTAGTAAGAGCGTAACCGTATGAGACACTAAACACTGGAGCACCCTGAGACCCTTCTTTTGTGGTAACCAGTATTACTCCATTAGCCCCACGCGCCCCATAAATAGCAGCAGAACCGTCTTTCAGTACTGATATACTTTCAATATCATTCGGGTTAAGCCGGCTCAGATTATCGCGTGGCACACCATCAATAATAATGAGAGGTGCATTGGGATTAATATTGTCATTCGGATTACTGTCCATAGTATTAAGTCCACGGATCATTATATCAAGATTCTCTCTTCCAGGCACTCCGTTGCGCTGGTTAACGAATAAGCCTGGAAGCCGGCCCGCCAAAGAGGTCGTAACGTTTGTCGAGGGACTTTTCGTTAGCTCTTCACCCTTAATATTTGACACTGATCCGGTCATTGTTTCCTTTTTCTGCTCACCATATCCCACTACTACCACCTCATTTAAGGTCTGCACATCACCGATAAGAGAGATATTAAAAGAGGTCTGATTACCGACGGCCACTTCTTGGGTTGTGTATCCAATGAAACTAAATACGATCACTGAGCTTTCGTCCTTGACACTAAGGGTAAACTTTCCCTCAGCGTCAGTAGTGGTACCGTTGGTTGTACCCTTCTCGAGTACGTTGACTCCCGGTAACGCCTCACCGGATTCATCTGTGACCTTCCCGGCAACAGTCAATGCGATGTAGGTATCAACTTCTATGTTCGTCTTTACTTCATCGAGTTCAGGATTCGAAAGCCTCAATACAATTTCCTCTTCATCATCGATGGCAACAAGTGAAATACTAGAGTCGAAAAGCATCGTGAGGACGTCGCCAAGCGTTGCATTCTTCACCTCAAGGGTAATCTTTCTGGAAGGCTTAATGACTTTGGACTGGTAAGTAAATACTACGGAAGTTTGTTCCTCTATTTCCGATAAAACTTCCCGTAGTGCCTGATCCTTCACACTCAATGAAACATTTCTTTTTAATATTTCTTGTGCATTAGTATTCAAATGCGCTGCAGAGGTCAGGGAGGTCAGCGCGACCATAATGAGCATTTGTGTAAAGGTTAGTCTCATAATGGCATAGAATATCTCTTGAATAGGTCTGAGTTTATCCATATTTTTGATATGTTTTTTGTTAGTCAATAGCAAAAACAAGTATGTTTCCCCGACCTGTCGGGGAAAACTTTTCAGAGGCTGGTGATGCATCAACATCACTGGCTTCTTTTTTTTTCGTTTATGTAGAATTGTTCATAGGCGTTTGGTTTTAATTTCGTGATCTATTCCTTATATCAGTGAAAGATTCTCAGTCAAAGCAGCCGTACTTTTCTTGTTTTAGTTGCACCCCTTTCCAGTAATCACAATCTTGTCTTCAATTACAGCGTACTTCACCCCAATCGCATCGCTTATAATATCCAGTCTTTTGTAAATACCTCCGTCAGAAACAGATGTTGTAAGCACGCATGATGCGAATGTTGCTTGGTCGAAGACAAGATCGACTCCGTATATTTTTTCAATTGCCTCGAATACTTCCCTCAGAGGAGCATCTACGAAACGCAGTCGCTTGATTTCTTCCGGAAGAAGAAGGGGTAACGGCGTCTCAACAATTCGTTTTGAAAGTTGCCTGTCATCCTGATTGTAGATGATTTCTGTGTTGGGAGTTAATATGACCTGGGACGCAGTTGGGCCGCGATCAGCCGCGTGTGTGTCAACTGACACTCTTCCCGTTTTTACCGCGACAAGGATTTCTTTATCATCTTTGAAGGCTCGAACGGTAAAAGTAGTGCCAAGCACTTTGGCGGTTACCTGCTTGGCATACACCAGGAAGGGCTGTTTCTCGTTGTGAACTACTTCAAAGAACCCCTCTCCATCGAGATATACTTCTCTTTTTGAAGCTATGAAATGAGACAGGTATCTAATCGTGCTGTTCGGTTCAAGGATTACGTTGCTGCCGTCGGGCAATCTCACAGTCTGCGCAGTTTTCCCTGAATTTGTTTTTATTTCCCAATCACCAGGTGGTGATTTTACAGTTGTTTGATTAGGGGAACTCCACCGCAGAGTTGAATATTGCCCAACCCATATAACCAGCAGGAGCGATGCGGCAATAGCAACAAAGGAAGAGATTAATTTTATTTGGCGAGTAGTCATTACGTTATGCGTAGCTACTTCTGGTTTGCCTATCCGATCTGTAATGTTTTTTAAATAGAGCGTCTCTAGCTCATCATTAAGCTTGCGCTCGTGCGCGAACTCATCCTGTTGTGATGCATCATACCAAGCATCAATTATTTGTCTTTCCTCCGGAGAAGCTTGGCCTAAACGGTATTTTTTTAAAATTTTCCGGAATTCTCGTTCGTCCATATCCTATTTGATTAAAGTTTATTCGCATTGACAATCTCACTTGCAAGCGACACAGAATTCGATGCAACGTGCCTTTTTTGAATAGACAGCAGCCGACTGCGTTTGCCTAAAAGGACTAAGGAATTTGTTCAATCGTTTTCACAAAATGGTGCTCCGGGCAATTTTATGAGGATTTGATTACTTCTCTGTCTTCCTGAAAATATTTGCAAAAAGTGTGTTTTCATCAAAATTTCCGGGAAATTATCGTTTGTCCACCTTTAGCGCAAAGCGAATAATTTTGTTCAATCGTTTTCACAAACGATGTTGTTTTTCGCCTTGTGTTTCTTTATAATTGTATAACAAACACTTAAATCTTGTATTATTGACTTTCTCTGCCTATACAGACGGCGAGCTACTAAAAGCAATTCGGGAGAATGATCAGGAGGCCTTTGCCGAACTTTTTAAACGTCACTGGAGAAAAGTACACGCGATGGTATGGGTCCGCATACGCTTACAGGATGCTGCACAGGAAATCGTGCAGGAGCTTTTCATTTCACTTTGGGAAAAACGAGCGACGCTATCAATAGGCCACTTGCCTTCATATTTATCGAGCGCCGTCAAGAACAGGGTATTGAACTATATCGATTCACAGACCATACGTACAAGGCACTGGGAAAATTACACCCGGCTTACCTCGGAACAGGATAACGTCACTCAAAAAGATGTTGAGCTAAATGAGTTGATGGAGGCCATTGAAAGTGGAATTGAGCATCTTCCTGAAAAGTCAAAACGAGTATATCTGCTCAATCAAGAAGGTCGGTCGATAAAAGAAATTTCAAATCTTTTACACATCTCGGAAAAAGCGATCGAATATCACCTAACACAATCCACTAAGAAGCTTCGATTCCACCTCAAAAATTATTTCATATAGGCGGATTATTAGCTGTTATCTCCCAAAGCGGTTAGTAGGATCAGGTCGTCACCAATACTTTTCGAAGTGAAGAATTGCGAACAATTAGTTTGGGCGTAAGAATATGACGCTGGGGAACAGCTTCCTTCTGATTATCAGAACTCAGTTGAACAATAAGCGACCGTGCTGCAGTACTCCCCATAACTTCAGAAAATTGGTCAATTGTAGTAATGGAAGGCGATACTCGAGAAGAGAACTCCTCATTGCTGAATCCCACAACACCAATATCTTCAGGGATTTTTAAACCTCTGTCCATGATGGCTTTTATTGCGCCATAAGCCAAATAATCGCTTGAAGCGAAAATTGCATCGGGAGGGTTTTCCATATCCAGTAACTTGTTTGCAACCTGGGTGCCTTCATCATTGTTAGGGGCGCATTGGAAAATAAAATCCTTGCGAAAAGTTAGACCATGTTTTGCAAGCGCGCTTTTGTAACCCTCTATTCTTTTTTTAAAAGGAAGAACGTGATTGTATCCGGCGATATGCGCTATTTTTTTATAGCCCATTTCAACAAGATGGTCCACTGCCTTTACAGCACCACCGAAGTCGTCGATGGTGACCGTACTGATGTTCTCGTCATCGTATGTTCGGTCGAAGAGTACCAAAGGGGTGTCTTCGGCGATCGCACGATAGTGCTGATAAGTTTTGGAATTCATGGCAACCGAAGAAATTATTCCTTCTACCTGCGCCCTCAAAAATCCTTCTAGCTGTTTTTTTTCCACTTCGTAGCTATCCTTGGATTGGGCTATGAGGACATTATAACCATGCTGACTGAGAATTTCCTCGGCGCCTTTTATTGCGGTCGCAAAAAAACTGTAATGAATACCTGGTACAAGCATTCCGACGAGACCGCTCTTTCCTTTTCGCAATCCTGTCGCCATGTAATTAGGTTTGTATCCCAATGATTCACCCATTTCTATCACCGCCTTCTTCGTTTCAGAACTTATGCGCGGATGGTTACTGAAGGCCTTGGAAACTGCAGATGGTGTGATTCCAAGTTTGGAAGCAATATCTAATATAGTCGTCTTCTTTTTCATATTACGTCTTTTCCTCTACCACATGCATAAGCTGATTTTCGAATCGAAAATCGAATATAACAAAGTTCCTACGATTGAGAGAAGTGAATTAAATGCCTATTGATTATTGATTGGATTTCGATTATCAAGCCGAGAAGACAACCAAAGGAATGTGCAGCTTTCAATTTTTTCATATTGTCGTGCTAGGCTAATCCAAGACCCCTATTTTTTAACGAAGGCAACACGGTCTCTCTTTCGGTAAGCTCACCTGCACGCCGTCCATTCCAAATGTTACCAGACCATAGAAAAAACCTAAGAGGAAGGGACAATTTTGCATTTCTCGATCGCGCGAGTTATCTCTTCGAAAATTTCCAAAGGCAAAGGGCCCATTTTCCAGGCTTGAAGCAGCTCCCCAAGCTCCCTCATTTTTGTGGGACCTATCACAATTTTATCAGCTTCTTCAATGCTGATCGCATACCGGAACGCTAGCATAGACAAGCTCGTCGCATATTTTCGCGAAATTTTTTCCAGTCGCTCTGCAGCCTGAAGATCACTTTCTTTCAACCAATCTCGCTCTCGATCAAAATTGCTCCAATAGTGCGAGAACTTATCGCCTAACAAACCGAAGTGCAGTATCGAGGCGTTGTAATATGTAATACGCCTTTCCAAAAAGAAATTCGTATCCTCGCGAAAGGCATCCAAGTTACAGGCGTTCATGCGAAGAAAACCTGACACAACTTCGAACTTATCCTTGCCCATAAAGGGTCGAAAGTATTCAGGCATATTGCCACCTATACCTATTTTACAAATCAGACCTCTGTCTTTATAGTGAAGCAAACTGGATAATATCCTCGGAATTTCTTCCTTCGGAACAAGCTGAGGTTCATGTAGAAATAACACGTCAATGAAATCAACTCCTAATGTGTCGAGACTCTGCTCCAGCGATCGGCGTATTCCCTCGTCCGAATAATCCGTGTGTGTAGTATGTGCATCATAGGCTTTCAGACGGCCCACTTTTGTACTGAGGTGTGGACGTGCACCTTTCCAATGTTTAAGGGCCTCGCCTACGATAGCCTCTGCGTTGGCGTAGGAAGGCGCAGTATCGATCGAGAAAATTCTATTTTCGAGCGCAGATAAAATGGCCTTGACCGACTCGTCTTCGTTCACAGGTCCCCATACTCCCCCAAGTCCGGAGGTTCCCAGAACAAGGCGAGGACCTCCATCAATCCTGCTACTGACATAATTCTTGGCATATGTGGGTTTTGCTTTCATACTTAAAAATGACGTATAGCTTGCTCTTCACTTTTGCTATAGTGATTATGGATTGTTTATAAGCAGTACATTTTGGGTTGCTAATGGAGTTTTCCATTTTGTGCAACTTTGAATTTGTTGACGAGTATTCTAACGGCAGTGCTTCAGGCTTGTCGCCCCAACGTTTTTGACTTACACGAACCTCCTTGGCCAGTGCGAGTGAAATAATTTTAGGCATAACATAGGTGAATTCAAGAATCATTAATTATTCTTTTCCTGAATTTGGTCAATCGATTAAACAAAGTCAACATCAATTATTATGTAATTTTCGCTGAATATCGCTTCAAATATTGCAATAAATTGATAAAAAATAGCTTTTTTATTCAAACGATTGAACAATTATATCTCCTTTATGCCTCATTAAAGGAGAGGAGGCAGTATTAAGAAACAGGGCGCGAATAAGATATTGCTAACAAACCGGAATTTGTCCTTTTCCACAGACTCAAGGGCATTTGCTAACCATACAAGTATAAATCAGCATGTTTGAGATGAGCGGCTGCACTAGCAAAACGATGGGGATACACGCCTAATGAGTTCGCGCTCAATCGTTACACGTGTGGCGGGAACCAAACGGTACTTGATTTTTTAATGTGCATCGTGTATAATTGTATAAACAACACTTATTCATGTTGCATGGATGTTGGCGTTCAAGAAAACAAAAGAAAATAAATAATATGAAGTATTACACAATTGTATTGGGTTTGTTATTGACAGGCTCGGGGTGTTTCGCTCAATCCAGTCAGCCGGAAATAAAAGAAGACTTTAAACCTTCAATACTAAATCAGCCGGGACAAGAGTATCCGCAGGTCAACTCGCAAGGCTATGCCAGATTCAAAATTAATGCACCCGCGGCGGATAGTGTTAGGGTGAGCTTGGGACTTCGCGGGAGAGGAGGCACAAAACTTATAAAAGCATCGGACGGTTTTTGGATGGGCACCACAGCCGGACCGTTGGACGAGGGATTTCATTACTACAACGTTAACATCGATGGAGGGAAATTTAATGATCCCGGTGCCCTGAATTTTTATGGTTCTGTGCGTTGGGAGAGTGGGATAGAAATACCAGCACATGACCAGGACTTTTACGCCCTTAAAGATGTACCTCATGGTAACGTTGTGCAAATTCTCTTTCCTTCCAAGAGTACCAATACGTCACGCCGTGCGTTCGTTTATACGCCGCCCGGCTACGATAAGAATCAATCAACACGTTATCCGGTATTGTATCTCCAGCACGGCTGGGGTGAGGATGAAACGGCATGGAGTAACCAAGGACATGCTAACCTGATCATGGACAACATGATTGCCGAAGGCAAGATCAAGCCCTTCATTATTGTAATGACTTACGGAATGACGAACGATATTAAGTTCGGTGGTTTAAGAAATTTTGATATCACTCCATTTCAGACAGTGTTAGTAGACGAACTGATCCCTTATGTAGATGCCAATTTTCGTACGATCGCTGATCAACTTCATCGCGCTATGGCCGGTCTCTCGATGGGAGGCATGGAAACCCGCATGATAACAATCAACAAACCTGAAGTCTTCTCGCACTTCGGACTGCTAAGTGGGGGCACTTACAAACCAGAAGATATAAAGGAGAAATCGAAAGTAAAACTCGTCTTTCTGAGCTGTGGCAGCAAAGAGAAACCCGATGGTGTTAAGACTGCAGCAGCAGCGCTTAAGGAAGCAGGTTTCAACGCTGTGTCCTATATTTCTGAAGGTACAGCTCATGAATTTCAAACCTGGAGACGCAGCCTGCATGAGCTTGCACCTCTTCTGTTTAAAAATTGAGCAGTTGGACTGTTCACATCACTCAGACAAGTTCGGAGTATAAAACTCAAAGTAAAATGTCAAAAGAGTTTAGCAAAAGATCGAAACTGATCGGGATACTGCTGATTATTTCTGGTTTAGTCCATTGCCAGCCACAACGTGGCGTGGTCGTGGTGTCACCGCAGGTAAATCCAGATAATACAGTAGTCTTCCGTTACCTGGCTCCCAACGCAAACGAAGTTAGACTTAATGCGCAGTTCGAAAAAGCACATATTCCAATGACAAAAGATTCATCCGGTGTCTGGTCAGTTAAAGTGGGGCCAGTAAAACCGGACATGTATCCATATTGCTTTGTTGTGGACGGCATTTCGGTGGCAGACCCACGAAACACAAGTATCTTTCCAAACGAAGGTTTCCAGAATAGTCTTGTCGAGATAACAGGAATTAATCCGCTAGTGCATACGCTTCAGAATGTTCCGCACGGAACAGTTTCTTATCGATACTATAATTCGCCTGCGTTGGGAATAAGGCCCGTTGTGATTTATACTCCGCCGGCTTACGAAAAAAATATAAACACAAAATATCCTGTTCTGTATTTGCTTCATGGAACGACAGACACAGAAGAAACCTGGACGAAGGTAGGGAGAGCCAACGTTATTCTTGATAACCTAATTGCGCAAGGAAAAGCCAAACCGATGATCATCGTGATGCCCTATGGACGCGCATACCCGGCAATAAGTAAATCTTCGGGCAGTCTGCGGAACTGGGAAAATCTTCAGGAATTCAAAAAAGATTTTCTGAACGATCTGGTCCCGTATGTAGAACAAAACTATCGCGTAAAAAACGACAAAGACAGTCGTGCGATTGCCGGATTCTCCGGTGGAGGCGGCGAGACCTTATATCTTGGCTTGAATAATCCTGAGATGTTCAGCTGGATTTGCGGCTTTGCACCAGGTATGTTGAAAGAAGAATTTGAACGCAATAATGAAACTGCATTTGCGAACCCATCACCCACTAATCAGAAGTTAAAATTATTCTGGATTGGTGTAGGAAAGGAAGACGGTTTGTATCCTGTGATTTCCGAATACCTGAAAGTATTGGATGAGAAAGGAATCAAACACGAAACGTTGATCTCCGAAGGAGGCCATACATGGATGAATTGTAAGTTGTACCTGACCACTATTGCACAAAAGCTCTTTAAATAAATATCTCTATTTATGAAGGCGCCCAGGCGTAGGGTGGCAATGTTTTTAAAGGAAAGCAGAACTGTACCTAATCGCTCAGTTATTTCATTGTTATCTAGTACTAAACCCTGATTGTGTTTAAAGCCATTTATTCTTAATAATCCTAATGCAACTCTTTGACACTATTGTGATCGTCCAACCTAACGGCTACCCGGCTAACGGATGTACCGGGCCAAGGCTTCCGCTTACCGACAAAATAATCTTTCGTAAAATTGTTTCGTACGATACTGCCGTTAAAAAACCATTTCCGTTAATTCGATCCGATTCATAATTAGCTTGAACCAGGCTGTATAAGATGCCGGATTATTTTTAAGGTCGGCCCGCAGGGATTGGATGTCCATAAATTTCCAGTCTTCAACTTCATCGAAATTAATAAGAGGAGTTCCGTTAAATATGCCAGTAAAAACATAATCAAATTCATGCTCTATGAGATCTTTATCTAGTTCGCTTCTGTAAATAAATTTAAACGCAAATTGGGTTTCCAGATCAATGCCCATTTCGAATTTTAGTCTTTTTCTTGTAGTACACGCTATCGATTCGTCGAGGGTTGGATGACTACAGCATGTGTTAGTCCAGAGTCCTCCGCTATGATACTTTCTTATGGATCGTTTCTGTAATAAGAATTCACCTTTCGAACTAAATATCAAAATGGAGAATGCCCGATGTAGAAGGCCTTTTTTGTGAGCCTCCATCTTCTCCATCGAACCAATCACATCGTCTTGCTCGTCAACTAAAATAACCTTCTCCATTAGTAGTGCAACGTTTGGTGACGTTTCAAATCAAAATAGCACAGAGACGTTAACTTGTTGCTAGTAGTAATCCTAATGCTGACGGGATTCGTCGCTGTCCAAACGTTTTTTACAACACTCACGAATACGCCCTTTTCTGTTTTTGCTACCAATCTAATTCCGGGAAAGGCTGCACACTGGCAAGCGTAGCGCCCCGACTGGATGATTGAATGGAATGTGCGTATTCTGGCGTAAGCCCGGACGGAGGTAACTGTTCTGCGTTTGGTAAAATCCATTAAATCGATTGATTTTTTCCTTAAATGCTTGGTTTCAGCCATTTTCTATTATATTTGTTCATATTTTTTACAAAAAATATAAACAAAAGTAATGATTTTTTCCATTTCCGATCTTCAGAAATTTTCCGGAATTCAACCACAAACCATCAGAATGTGGGAAAAACGTTATAACGCGCTTCAGCCCATCCGCTCGGAGGGGAATACGCGGTATTACAATGATGATCAGCTAAAAAGGTTGCTCAACATTGTGAGTTTGAGTCATGCCGGCTTGAAAATTTCAAAGATTTGTAAGCTGACCAACAATGAAATTCATAAACTGCTTGAGCGCGAAATCCATAAAACCAGATCGGACGATAAACAGATAGAATATTTCATCTCACAACTTATACACTATGCTCTTGGCTACGATGAGTTTGCTATTGACAAAATTTTGTCAGAGTGCATAGACCTTTTCGGCGTCCAAACAACCTATAAGCAAATCATTTATCCATTGCTTATAAGAGTTGGATTGATGTGGTGCCAGGATAGTATCTGCCCTGCTCAGGAACATTTCCTCTCCGGCTTGATCCGTCAGAAATTGTTTACAGCAATTAACAATATCACTGCAAGCCCTCGTAGCATCAACCCTACCTGGCTATTGTTCCTTCCAGAAGATGAGAGCCATGATATTGGGTTACTTTTCGCACACTATCTTTTACGTCTAAGGAATCAGCGTATTATTTACCTGGGCGCTAATGTCCCATTTGAATCCATACACGACGTGATGCAACATCAGCATATAGAACATATGCTATTTTTTTTCATTCGGATACGTCCCGTCGATGAAGCAGAACAATATTTGCAAAGACTCCGGGATAACTTTAAGAATGTATCAATAAATTTTTCCGGCAACTCTAAATTGATAAATGAGCTGAAGTTTGATCCATCGATCAACCGGTTAAAAACCGTGGAAGAGTTCGAGGCTGCGATTCAAAAAACAAGCAAGTAAAATGACTAGGCATCAAACCAAACGTGTTGCTGTCATCGGATCGGGATTTGCCGGGCTCAGTGCCGCTGCTTACTTATCAAAGCAAGGATTTATCACAGACGTATACGAAAAGAATGAAACGATTGGCGGAAGGGCCAGGCAATTAAAAACCGACAATGGTTATGTGTTTGATATGGGTCCGAGCTGGTATTGGATGCCGGATGTGTTTGACCGATTCTTTAAAGATTTTGGATATCAAGCAAGCGATTTTTACAAATTGAAACAGTTAGACCCATCTTTTTCCGTGATTTTCGGGCAGGATGATGTCGTGGATGTTCCCGCCAATTTCGAAGCCCTTTGCGATGTATTTGAAAATATAGAAACTGGAAGTAGCAATACACTAAAAAAGTTTCTGAAAGATGCATCTTTTAAATATAAGGTCGGTATTGAGAAACTGGTATATAAACCAGGTCTTTCTCTTTTAGAATTAATGGACATGGACCTTGTTAAAGGTGCGTTTAAGTTGCAAGTATTTACCTCATTTACCAGCCACGTAAAAAAATACTTTAAACACCGGAAGTTAATTGCACTCATGGAATTCCCAGTACTCTTTCTTGGCGCTATGCCCGAAGAGACACCAGCATTATACAGCTTAATGAATTATGCCGGATTAAAACTGGGAACATGGTACCCGGAAGGTGGCTTTGATAGTGTGATTCAAGCGATGAAAAAAGTATGTGAAAAACAAGATGTCAAATTTCACCTGAATGAACCGGTTATTCGGTTTGAATATAATAATAAGAATGTTGGAAGGGTAAAAACTTCGAAAAACTGTAAAGAATACGACGCCGTTGTTGCAGCTGCTGATTACCATCACGTCGAAGAGAAAATATTAGAACCCTTTTATAGAAACTATTCCGAATCTTACTGGAACAATAGGATTTTAGCTCCATCATGTCTAATTTTTTATTTAGGAGTAACAAAAAAAATTTCACGGCTGAAGCATCATAACCTGTTCTTTGATGCCGATCTTAAAAAACACGCTCATCAAATTTACAAGGATCCACAATGGCCATCGCAACCCTTATTCTATGTGTGTTGTCCTTCCATATCTGATACAACGGTTGCTCCACGCGGACACGAAAATATTTTTATTCTAATGCCGCTTGCGCCAGGTCTGGAAGATAATTCAGCGCTACGTGAACACTGCTTTGAAATGATAATGCCTCGTATAGAGGCGTATGTAGGAGAAAGTATCACAGATAAATTGGATTACAAAAAAAGCTATTGCATAAACGACTTCAAAGTTGATTATAACGCATACAAAGGCAATGCATACGGATTAGCCAATACACTTAAGCAAACCGCTAACCTCAAGCCTTCTGTCAGAAATAAAAAGCTGAAAAATCTTTTTTATGCCGGACAGCTTACCGTTCCCGGACCGGGTGTACCTCCATCAATAATCTCCGGAAATGTAGCCGCCCAACAAGTCATTAAGTATTTCAATAGTTGAATTATGAAACAGACATTTGATGTATTATCCGAAGAGTGCAGCAAGATTACGACACAGCGCTATAGCACCAGCTTCTCCCTGGCGATTTACTTATTAAGCAAAGAAATGCGCAATCCGATCTACTCGATTTATGGCTTCGTGCGTCTGGCCGACGAAATTGTTGATAGCTTTCATGATTACGATAAAAAATATCTACTTGACAAATTCAAACAAGATTGCTTCGAATCAATTGATCAAAGGATCAGTTTAAATCCGGTTTTGAATTCCTTTCAAAAAGTTGTCAATGAATATCAAATAGAGCCTCGTCTTATTGAACTGTTCTTAAAAAGTATGGAGATGGATTTAGAACGAAATAAGTATACTTCAGAAATGTATGATGAATATATTTTAGGATCTGCTCAGGCGGTTGGCCTAATGTGCCTTCAGGTATTTACAGCTGGAAATAAAGAAGAGTATGAACATTTAAAAATACCTGCAATGAAATTAGGCTCTGCATTTCAAAAAGTGAATTTTTTGAGGGACGTCCAGGCTGATTACAAAACGCTTGACCGAACATACTTTCCTGATGTTGATTTAACAGCATTTTCCAATACTGAAAAGAGAATTATAGAAAGAGATATTGAGAAGGACTTTGCTGAAGCCCTTATCGGGATTAAACAATTGCCGGTCGCAGCGAGAAGCGGTGTTTATCTTGCCTATGTTTATTATAGACAGCTATTCAACAAAATAAAAAGAACGAGCGCAGACCGAGTTTTCCTGGAACGAATCCGGATATCCAATCTCCAAAAATTTGGATTAATGTGTGACTCTTTAATCCGGTATAAGCTAAATGCTTTGTGAAATATGAGTGCTCATAACCGTCAAAATATACTATACCTATGACAACACATGTTCTGATTTCTATGGGAACGTTTATGGGAATGGAAGCCATCGCCTGGCTTACTCACAAATATATTATGCATAAAGTTTTATGGAATTTGCATAGAGACCATCACTTAAAAGATCATGAAGGTTTTTTTGAACGAAATGATTTTTTCTTTTTGATTTTTGCAATTCCCGGAATTATTTGTCTGGCATTAGGAGTGCTATACAAAAGTTCGGCTACACTTTCTATCGGCGTAGGAATTACATTATATGGCGTGGCATACTTTCTTGTGCACGACGTTTTTATACACCAACGTTTTAGCATATTCAGAAAAACCGATAACCGCTACCTGAAAGCAATTCGGAGGGCACATAAAGTGCACCACAAACATCTTAATAAAGAAAATGGCGAGTGCTTCGGCATGCTTTGGGTTCCCTTTAAATATTTCATGGCATCTCCGGAAAATAAATCAAAATGAAGTACACTTATCTGCTCGTCAATTTTTTCTCGATCGTGATTCCCTTTATTTTTTCATTTCATCCGAAACTGAATTTTTACAAAACCTGGCACGCCTTCCTCCCCGCTGCTTTCATAACTGGAATTTGTTTTATTTCCTGGGATATTTATTTTACAGACCTCGGTATTTGGGGCTTTAATGAACAATATTTGACGGGAATAAAAATTACAAATCTGCCGGTTGAAGAAGTATTGTTTTTCTTTTGTATTCCATATGCCTGCCTGTTTACATTCCACTGCGCGGCGCTCTTCTTTAGAAAAACTTTTTTGGACAATTCTGAAAATCACATAACACCAATTCTAATTGTAATCTTTCTTTTTATCGCTATTGTAAACTACAATAAGGCTTATACCGCATCCACATTTCTAATTCTGTCAATTATGTTGTTCCTGGCAAAATATACATTCGAAATAAAATGGCTCGACAAATTTTATATCATTTACTCCGTTTTGCTACTACCATTTTCAATCGTTAATGGCATTTTAACCGGAACAGGTATTGATCAACCTGTGGTTTGGTATAATGAGAAGGAGTTTATGGGTTTTAGAATTCTCACTATTCCGTTAGAAGACATCTTTTATGGTATGGTGATGATTTTAATGAACTTATTGATTTACCATTATTTCCTGGAAAGGAAGGTTTCATATTTTAGTAATGAAAATATACGAGTTAAGAACTGAAATAACGGTCAAAGCTCCATTGGAACAAGTGTGGGCGTTTTTCTCCAACCCAAAAAACTTACAACGCATCACCCCTGATTATATGGGTTTTCAAATTGTAAAATGTCCGGATGTAGAAACCATTTTCAACGGAATGATTATCGAATACATCGTAAGACCAATTTTAAATCTTCCATTAAAATGGGTTACAGAAATAAAAGAAGTACAACCGCTAGTAAGTTTTACTGATATACAGTTAAAAGGACCTTACGCTTTGTGGCATCATTTTCATTCCTTTGAAAAAATTAATGGGCATACTAAAATGCTTGACATGGTAAAATATGCGATGCCTTTATCCATTCTCGGCAACATCACTCATCAGCTATTCGTCAAGAAACAATTGGAAGAAATCTTTAAGTACCGAGAAGTAACCGTTCGAACGTTATTCAAATAAGAAAAATCCCGCAGGCAGTGAAGTAACAAAGTAACTGTCTGCTGCTTTGCTGCAATTGCCACGTCGGTCTTGATTATTTATATTTAAAAATGTTTTTTAGGTATTTAAAGGCTGACATGAAAGAACTGATCATTACGCTCGTTTTTCTGACCTGTTATTCAAGTCTACAAGCCCAGGAGGCTCAGCCTAATTATGATGAGACAAAAGTTCCGGAATATGTGCTGCCGGATGTTTTGAAAACAAGCACCGGCAAAATAGTTCGTAACAAGAAGAAGTGGGAGCAATCCAGACGAGGTGAAATCCTGACGCTATTCGAGAATAATATTTATGGCGAAATGCCAAAGTTATATGATAGCATCAGATACTCGATTACCAACGAGAACAAGAAGAGTATGGAGGGAAAGGCCCATTTAAAAGAAGTTCTCATAGAAGTTTTCAATCGAAGAAAGTCGGTGAAAATAAACCTCGTTCTGTTTGTGCCGACCAACTTTGCAAAGCCAGTTCCTGCTTTTGTTTTAATCAACAATCGAAGCAAAGACAATATGGACCCGGCACGGATCACAAAAAGTGATTTCTGGCCGGCAGAAGCAGTTGTTGACGCTGGCTACGCCATAGCAGCATTCCATGTTGATGATCTTGCGCCGGACAATAAAGATTCATTTATGGATGGAGTGTTGCAATTGTATCCCGAACAACTGGAAGCTGACAACGGGATGCGCGCTATAGGTGCGTGGGCTTGGGGCGCGAGCCGTGTAATGGATTATTTCGAGACGGATCAGTTGATCGATAGAAAAAAAGTTGTGTTGGTGGGGCATTCGCGTGGTGGTAAAGCATCGCTATGGGGCGCAGCGCAGGATGAGCGATTTGCAATTTGCGTCACGAATTGTTCCGGAAATACGGGCGCAGCATTAGCACGCCGACAATTTGGAGAAAGGATTGCTGTCATCAATGCAGCTTTTCCACATTGGTTTAATAACAATTACAAAACGTTCAATGACAAAGAAAACCTATTACCTGTTGATCAGCACATGCTGATATCACTGATCGCACCACGACCTGTGTATGCAACCAACGCGTCGGAAGATCTGTGGGCTGATCCTAAAGGAACATTTCTTTCGTT
>CAVTZI010000038.1:0-31374 GCA_963739105.1 uncultured Bacteroidota bacterium
ATCGAACGACATTCAATAGGATGTTTGATCAAAGTTTAGTTTTTTCGATTGTATGAATCAAAATTACTCCCAATGAAAATTTCGTTCATTCTAAATACTCTGCTTCTAATGTTTTTTAGTGTTTTAGCTGAGGCTCAGATTGTCCCAACTGCATTACGATGTGAATATTTGGAAAATCCGCCCGTCGTTGATGTTCTCAACCCGCGTCTTTCCTGGGTGAACGTTGCCAGTGAAGGTGATCGCGGACAAGTTCAGACCGCATGGGAAATAAGAGTTGCAAGTTCAAAGGAGAAGCTGCTGAATAACCGGGCCGATTTGTGGTCCAGTGGCAAGGTGATGTCGAGCGAGTCCACTAATAATTATTATGGAGGCAAAGCGTTGTCGTCGCGGCAGGACTGCTGGTGGCAGGTGAGAACGTGGGACAAGAAAGGAAAAGTTTCTCGCTGGAGTGAACCGGCGTCGTGGAGTATGGGACTATTAAACCCTGAAGAATGGAAGGCGCAATGGATTGGCGCGCCATGGCAAGGTGAAGAAGCTTTGCCAAAACCCCCTCACAGAGGACCTGAGAAAGCTGGCATTCCAGAACATGCACCGCCGCCAGCTCCACTGCTTCGAAAATCATTCTCCGTAAGTAAAGATGTGGCCTCGGCACGTGCTTATGTTACTGGTCTTGGCTTTTTTGAACTCTACCTTAATGGCAAGAAAGTAGGTGAGGATGTAATGGTACCTAACGTAACCGCTTATGCGAAACGGCCGGGATTGGAAAAAAACTACATATCGTTGCCGGATAATTTCAGAGAATACAGAGTGATGTATTTGTCCTATGATATTAAGGATATGTTGAAAAAAGGGGAGAATGCATTCGGAGCAATACTTGGTAATGGCTTCTACAACGCTCCAATAAGCTGGACGCATTCGTATGGTTCACCTCGCTTCTTTGGTCAGGTATACATTACTTACACCGATGGAACTGAAGAAATAATTGTCAGTGACCAGAGTTGGAAAGCATCAAAAAGTGCAATCGTGATGGATCTGGTTTTTGATGGCGAACATTACGACGCAAGATTGGAAAAGCCGGACTGGTGTACACCTGGTTTTGATGATTCGAAGTGGGAGCAGGTTGCTCTTAGAAAAAAACCGGAAGGCAAAATGAAGGCGCATATGTCGCCAACGGATAGGGTGATGGAAGAACTCAAGCCTCAAAAAATTGAGCGACTGGGCGATGGAAAATACAGGGTAGATTTTGGTCAGGAGATTTCAGGATGGTTAAAGTTAATAAATGTTCAAGGTGAAGCCGGACGTAAAATTGATATCAAGTATATCTGCGAGTCATACATGGGTGCCAACTCCTACACGTTAAAAGGAGGTGGTCCCGAATCTTATGCTGCAAGGTTTACGTGGTTTGTGTTCAGGACAGTGGAAATTTCAAATTGGCCCGGGGAATTGAAGACTGAAAATCTATTGGCGCAAGCCGTTTATTCCGATGTCAAAACCACTGGAAAATTTGAAACATCAAATCCTTTATTTAACAACATTAATAAAATATGGTGGCGAAGCCAGACCGACAATATGCATGGTGGCGTTGCCAGCGATTGTCCCCATCGCGAACGGGCGCCCTATACGGGCGACGGCCAGGTGGCCTGTATTACCGTGATGCACAATTTTGATCTCAAGGGCGTTTTACACCAAATGGATTCAGGACATACTCGGCGCGCAGAATCCGGAAACAGGATATGTTCCGAACGGCGCTCCCTGGCAACCCGGATGCGGCGGGGGAGTTGCCTGGGGTGCTGCGATGCAAATTATGCCTTGGGAATTTTATCAGCATTACGGAGACATCGATATGCTGAAGAACAACTATGAAGGCATGAAGGGATATATAAAATATATGCTCACCTGGACGAATGAAGATGGGATCATGTTTTCACAGGCACCTGATCCATCAAAACCAAATCAATGGCTGAACCTGGGTGACTGGGCGCCGGCTAAAGAATTGCCACCGGATGACATGGTGCATACTTTTTACCTTTGGAGGTGCGCTGACATTACATCGAAGACGGCGAAAGCTTTAGGAAAAAACAGTGAGGCTGAAGAATACAGTAAGCTGGCGGAACGAACAAAGGCTGCTTTCCAGAATAAATATTTTGATAAGGAAAAAGGAACGTACGGTGCTTATGGAGGAAACATTTTTGCCTTAAGGATGGGTGTTCCAGCCGATCAATATCCAAGAGTAGTAGCTGCTTTGAAATCAGACATCATGGCAAATGGAGGAAACCTGGATACTGGAATATTCGGTACTCAGTTTTTCTTTGAAGTGCTTTCAGAAAACGGTCTTCACGATCTGGCGTTCGAAGCCATGAATAAAAAAACACAACCAGGTTTTGGGTGGTGGATAGAACAGGGTGCTACGACAACCTGGGAGCAATGGAATGGAGAGGGTTCACGTAACCATCCGATGTTTGGCGGAGGTATCGTGTGGTTCTATCGCGTCCTTGCAGGCATGAATACTGACCCTTCACAACCGGGTTATCGCAATATTATTTTCAAACCTCAGCCAGCAGGGGATGTTACATTTGCTTCTTATGCTAATGAAACGCCTTATGGTCGGGCAGCAGTAAACTGGAAGAAGAGTGCGCAATGCATTCAAGTTGGACATTGAAGTTCCAGTGGGAAGCACAGCCAGGGTTTATGTGCCTGCATCAAAGGCCGAAGACGTGACTGAGAGTGGAAAGAAAATAAAAAATGACGACGTTATTCGATTTGAAAAGATGGAGAATGGGTATGCCATTTTTAATGTGGGCTCTGGAAAATATTCCTTTGATTCAAAGCATTAGGTGTTCCGTTAGTTAGTTCAAGCCTGGTCTGACTGTGCCTGGTCGGCTACTCGTGACTGGTTCGAGTGTTGAGCGGGGTTTGCGCGAAGAGACACTCGGACCTAAAATGTTGTAAGTCTTCTCCAATGGAGTCCTTCGGACAGACTTACGAGTACAGTATTAGAAGTTTTGTTGACATGATTTGGAGAAGTCAGTCCAAAGACTGACAACATGATAGGCACGAGTGAACTACGCTCCTCGCCATCACACAACACTCGCGCCAGTCATGGTTAGGTCTGACCATCGTAAGGTTGTTGGTGATTCCACCCCTGGTCCATGCGCGCAACACCAAACAACGGCGTGATGTGCGGCTTCAAGCGTGGAAGGCGGCAAGTGTCTTGATGTTTAACAAACCAGCAAAAATATCGTCAACGAAATCAAGAACTCCTTTAAATGAAATCTTAATTCTTTAATTGATCGCGAGATGTGGTATTTAATCGCCTTCTCGGAAAGTTTCAGTTTGATGGCAATTTCTGAGATAGACTTTCCCTCCATTCTATTCAGGCGAAATACTAACTGAGTTTTTTCCGGAAGTTTTTGGACACTCTCTTCGATTGCTTCCGTCAGGTTGTGAAATTGTACGGCCTCCATCGTTTCTTCTTCACTAACCTTGACGAAGGCCTTGTAAAGGTTGCTGTATTTACGGAATGCCAGCTGGCTTTTGATATAGTTAATGGCGCGGTACTTTACGGCAACGGCTAAATAATTCGGAACGGCCTCGATGATAGAGAGATTCTCTTCGTTCCCAGATGCCTGAAAATATTTCCTGAACAATTTCCTGGGTGGCTTCAATGGAATTGACCTTTGAAAATGCCAAGGGCCCTAACTTTTGTAGAGTACCTGTTGTAAAGCTCGGCAAACGCCTCGTCATCGTCTTTTCGGATTAGCGCAAGAAGGTCCTGGTCGGTATAATTCTTTAATCTGCCCAATTAGTGTAAAGTTTACACTTTTACAATGTTAACAAACTATTGAGCTAAAGTCAACGGTTGCGAGCCCGATTGTTTTGCAGTTTTTTTTAAAAAAGGTTTAGCCTCAACGGCCACTTGTTTGACTATATAATTATGACGTCGAAAAAGGATTTTGAGCGCATTTTGGAACGTTACCTCAATGGCACTGCCACCGAGCAGGAGATAAAATGGGTTGAAAAATGGTATTCAACGCTAGACTCCTCTCAAGATAATCCGGTATTGAATGAGCGGGATGAAAAAAATCTTCATCAACGTGACTGGCAGGACATTCAAAAACGAATCGGCAAAAAAAATAGCAGAAATCTTTTCCATTGGCCATACCTGGCCGCCGCCGCTGTTACATTAATAATAGGAGTGGTTTTTATTTATAGCCTTGATCCTGTGCCAGCAAAGAGAGACCTGGCAAAGACACAAACTTCATCAACGGAGCGAGAGATTGTTAATGAATCGAGTGAAATCAAGATAATCAAGCTACCCGACTCCTCCACGGTGGTACTTCAACCGCACAGCACGATCCGGATTTCAGGCAAATTTCAACAAAGGCGACCGTGCAATCTCACTTAAGGGTGAAGCTTTTTTTGATGTCGTTCGCGATGAGACCCGGCCTTTTAAAGTGTTCACCCATGATGTGATTTCAACTGTCCTGGGAACAAGTTTTACGATCAAAGCGCCATCGGCAAATGAAAAAATAATAGTTGCTGTTAAAACCGGGCGCGTCGCCGTTTCCAGCATTGTCGGCGTGAGGGGAAGTGCAAAAGTCAAGAGCCAGGAAGTTATTGTCACCCCTAATCAGCAGGCAGTTTTTAATCCTGAAAGCAATGTGTTAAAAGCGACATTGGTGCAAAATCCCGTCACCATACCGCAGCCCGAAGAAACTCAGCAGACGAAAACCAAAGAGATTTTTGACGAGGAACCCATCATCAATATTCTGCAGAACATTGAGCGCATGTATGGAATCAAGATCGAATATGATGAAGCAATGCTCAGCAGCTTGCCGGATTACGACTGCATTTTTAAACGAAGGACTTTATGAAAGGCTAGATATTTTATCGAAGGCCATCGGTGGAACGTACCGAGTTGAGGACACCCAAATAATTTTTCAAAGCAAAGGATGTGTAACCAGTCAATAAGCCTATGAAAGATTTTACATAACCGCCATAAAAAAAGCCGAAAATGTTGATCCCATTTCCGGCTTCCGCCCAATTATCCGAGGGATAATAGCGCTTGTTTCTGAAGTTTTAAATGCAAAAACCTAGTAAAAGTATGCATAATTCTAAATCTATTCAATCAGGGATTTTGGCATTTATGAGATTCACCTTTATACAACTCACGATCGCGATTTCGGTATCCGCACTGGCATATTCGAATGATTCGCGTGGACAAGAGGTACTTGAAAAAAGAATTTCTTTAAATGCAAAAAACGAAAACTTGAAGTCTGTTCTTCGAAAAATAGAACAGCAAATTGATGTCACCTTTACTTACAATGCAGATCTTATTACCAACCGGGATAAGATTACCATAGCATTGGATAGCATACGCCTTAGCGATGCAATCGATCGACTGTTTAATTATTCAGTTGAGTACGAAACCGTAAATAGCCAGGTAATTCTGCGGTCTCGGTTAGCTGATGCATCAGGCCAATACATACCTGTTTTTTCGGTCTCTGGAACGGTGAGGGATGCCGAAGGAGTAGCGCTGCCGGGTGTTAACGTGGTGGTAAAAGGTAGCACCATTGGAACAACAACGGACGCGGAAGGTAAGTATGCATTAAACGTTGATGTCGGAACGGAGACGCTTGTTTTTACTTTCATTGGATATGCCTCTCAAGAAGTTGCAATCAACAATCAATCCGTTATCGATGTCACGATGGCGACCGATATCACTTCATTAGATGAGATCGTCGTCATTGGTTATGGAACGGCTGAGAAAAAAGAAATCACAAGTTCTGTTGCCCGTATCAATTCGAAAGACTTTAACACAGGAAATGTTTACGATCCCGCTCAATTCTTGCAAGGTAAAGTGGCTGGCCTTTCCATTATTAAACCTGGATCAGATCCGAATGCAAATTATGCCATCCGTCTTAGAGGATTGTCCACGTTCGGCGCAAATTCTTCGCCGTTAATAATAATTGATGGTGTGCTGGGTGGCTCCCTTCAGTCGCTTGATCCGAATGAAATAGAATCGATGGATGTTCTCAAAGATGGATCGGCTGCGGCAATTTATGGAACACGCGGATCGTCAGGTGTTATCATTGTGACCACGAAAAAAGGAAACATGGTGTATCCGGTTTAGATTTTGACTCTTACGTTTCTTTCGAGGAACTGGCAAACACGGTGGACATCGCTTCGGCAGACCGTTTCGTTGCTGAAGGCGGGCCGGATCTGGGGACTCAAACGGATTGGGTAGATCAAGTAACACGAACGGGCGTATCACAGGCGCAGAACCTTGCATTCTACGGAAGTTCAGGCGCTACAAATTTTCGCTTGTCCCTTAATTATCGCAAGGTTGAAGGAGTAGCAGTAGGAAGTGGATTTGATCAGATCAATTCAAGGTTGAATTTGAACCATTCAGTCCTGAACGATAAGCTCACACTTTCCGAGTACACTAGGCGTAACGGTGCGGAATGCGGAATTTGTTCCGTATGAAGGTATGCGGTTTGCCTTGATATCAAATCCCACGGCTCCTATTTATACGAATAATGATCCCGCTCAGGGCTATGCTGAGCCTGGCAATACTACAGAGTTCCACAACGCGGTAGCCATTGTCAAAGAGACTACTGATGATGGAATATTCAAGACGATGTTAGCTTCATTCAAAGCAGAATATGAATTCCTGGAAGGACTAAAAGCGTCTGCCTTTTATTCCATTCAATATGAAAGCGATCTGAGATCCCAGTATTACAGTTCAAAAATGAGATTTCTCGGATCGTCAGGGCTGGGCGGTCGCGCTACAAAATTTACAGAGGATAGAAACAATCAGCTTTTTGAATTGACGGCTTCGTACAAAAAAATCTTTAACAAGCTTACCATGGATCTCGTGGGAGGTTACTCCTATCAGGAATTAGATGTTGAAAATTTCAGCGCCTTTAATACGGGTTTCATTACCGACGATTTGCTTTACAACAACCTTGCCTTTGGGTTAGGAATA
Source organism: uncultured Bacteroidota bacterium (assembly GCA_963739105.1). Classification (GTDB taxonomy): domain Bacteria; phylum Bacteroidota; class Bacteroidia; order Cytophagales; family Cyclobacteriaceae; genus Chryseolinea. Next base: position 6,989 of record CAVTZI010000038.1, read on the forward strand.
AATTCAGACAATGCCTCCTTGCGGGGATTTGGAAGCGCCAAAAGCGAATCGTTGCTAGTTTCTTTCTTTGGAAGAGCGATGTTTAACTACAATGATTCATACTTCTTGACAGCCGCTTACAGAAGGGAAGGTTCATCACGTTTTGGGAACAATGAAAGATGGGGAGATTTTTATTCCATCAGTGGTGGTGTGGATCTTTCACACATGTTTGATGGGCCCTTTGACTTGTTAAAATTAAGAGCGGGTTATGGCCTTACCGGAAATCTTCCGGTGCCGTTTTACTCCTATCTTTCCCGACTTGAATGCAACAGGTGTAACAACTTTTGATGATGGCAGTTCGGAACGTCTTATCAGGTTGTTTAACTATGTAAGCAATGAAAATCCTGATCTAAAATGGGAGCAAAAAGGAGAGTTGAACCTCGGTTTGGATTTTGCAATATTTAACAGCAGGTTGTCCGGCTCTGTCGATTTTTATCAACGCACATCAACCGACATTCTTTTTAATCAACCGGTTAGTCAACCACCTAATTTTTATGGATTCACATTGCTAAACCTGGGTGAGCTGGAAAGCAAAGGAGTTGAAGTCGTATTGAACTATGCGGTCTTTAATAAGGCAGATCTCAACTATACGACAGGTATTACGTTTTCGCACAACAAAACAGAAATTATAGAACTGAATGGCGAGAGCCAGGTATTCTTTGGCGGGAATCTCGGGCCTCCAGGACTCAATGGTACACTGCCCATCAGGGCTCAGGTTGGCAAGGAGCTGGGATTAATTCAGGCACCCAATATATGAAGGCCTTGATGAAAATGGTGTACCGAAGATAATACCCTTGGGTGATGAAAATGGAGATGGCGTATCTGGGGAGGTACACGTTGATTGGCCCATTGTCGGTAATGCTTTGCCGGATTTTGAGTTGGCATGGAACAATAGCCTGGCGTACAAGAATTTTGATTTACAATTTACAATGCGTGGAGCCTTCGGCCATAGCCTTGTGAACGTAAATCGGGCTTACTATGAAGTTCCGGATAACAGTACGAATTATAATCTGGTCGTTACCAAGTACTACAATCCTGACCGTACGGGTAATGAACTATACAATAGCTACTACGTTGAAAAAGCCGACTATTTCAAGCTGGATAACATGTCTCTTGGATACAATTTCAGATTCCAGAATTCTCCATTTAAACAACTGCGGCTTTATGTCTCCGGCCAGAACTTGTTTGTGATTACTGACTATACCGGTGTCGATCCGGAAGTACGATATAGTTATCCAAATGCTGATGGTACACCTAATCCTCTCTATCCGGGTGTGGAAGATCGAAATTCTTATTTCAGATCAAGGACTTATACTGTAGGTGTCAACATTGGTTTTTAACGATAAAAACAAAAGTGATATGAAAGTTAGTATCCAAAATATTATCGGATTGATGGGTCTTTGCATTTTGCTTTCCTGTACGGATCTAGATCCGAAACTCTACAGCGAACTTACGCCCGAGACGAAGTTTACTTCAGCCGATGCAAATCTAGGCGCATTATTGCAGAATTACACAAACTTAGATCGTTATATGAACGATGCGATATGGCCTATGCAAGAGCTTACCAGTGCAACCAGTGTAGCGGCAGCAAAATTTGGTCCTTGGGATGATGGTGGCGTGTGGGCCAGATTGCACAGGCATGAATGGCAGTCTACATTCTTCGTGTTCAACAACGCATGGGGTATGGGATTTTCAGGAATAGCAGGTTGTAACCGGACCATCGATGAGATTAACCATTCGAGGGGGACAAGAAGAAGCAATTGCTGAGATGCGTGCTTTGCGCGCGGTATTTTATTGGTTGATGATTGATTTATTTGGCGATGTACCGCTCGAAACATCTTTTGTCAACGGTAAGCCGAACCCTTCCAGAACCTCACGAGCTCGAGGTTTATGAATTCATCGTGGATGAATTAAATGAGCTGATCGATTCTGGTCTGCTTTCGGAGACGAATGGCGCCGCATACTATGGAAGAATGAATAAATGGTCGGCGCTGGCCCTGCTCACGAAAGTTTATTTGAATGCAGGAACTTACTCAGGGACTTCGCAATGGACCTTGGCCGCAGAAACCGCGAAGAAAATTATTGATGATGGCCCCTTCATCCTGGAGCCCGACTACTTTGCAAATTTTGCTGTTGAGAATCGAGGATCGAAAGAAAATATTTTTGTTATTCCGTATGATAAGTTTGATGCAAATGGTTCAATTTCAATATGCACATGAGGACGCTTCATCCGTTGAGTCGACTAACCTATAATCTTACGGATGGGCCATGGAATGGCTTTACCGCTTTAGAAGAATTTTACGATTCGTATGAAGGCACGGACAAACGAAAAGAAATGTTTATCGTGGGCCAGCAGTATGACGCTGCAGGAAATCCGTTGATGGATCCGAATGGAGCTATCGAAGTCGATTCTAAGGGTGCAACAAGGACCCTGATGGCCCTCCTTTAATTTTCACGCCATTCATTAATGAGTTGACACCAAAGGCTTTTAGTCAATCCGGTGCCCGAATTGGCAAGTTTGAATTTGAAAGTGGTATTAGTATTAGCGCTCAAAACGATTTTCCGATCTTTCGTTACGCTGATGTTTTGTTGATGAGAGCAGAAGCCTTATGGAGACTTAATAATTCCAGTGCAGAAGCAGTTGAACTGGTTCGACAAATCAGGGAAAGAGCTGGGTTGGATATCATCAGCCCCCTTACCGGGGACAAATTGCGGGAGGAGATTTTGCGCGAGCTTGCTTTTGAAGCTCATGCCCGGCCGACGATGCTTCGCTTCGGTACTTTCGACGACGCACGGTGGGAGAAAGGAGTCTCTGACGCCACCAAAAGTATATTCCCGATACCGGAAGCACAACGCAACGGTAATCCGAACCTAGGTCAAAACCCTGGTTATTAAATTGTAGTTTTTGAGGAGGGGTGAGAATCCCTCCTCATTTTTTTAGTCAGAAATGAACATTTGGAAAATTTTTCCAAGCATACTTTTGATTCCCATCCTTTCCTGCAACCAGGCTGAGGATGCTCACACTTTGTGTAATGAACAAGGGAAACGATTTACCTTGCTTCAACCCGATCAAACCAACATTTACTTTAGCAATAATCTTGAGTACACGGAAGAATTCAACACGTACACATACCGGAATTTTTATAACGGTGCAGGTATTGGCATCGGCGATGTGAATAATGACGGGCTTCCTGATGTTTTCTTTAGTGGCAATATGGTCAGTAACAAGTTATATCTCAACAGAGGGAATTTTAAGTTTGAAGATGTAACGGATTCTTCCGGACTGGCCAGCGAAGGCGTTTGGTCCACTGGAAGCAGGGGGTTGTTACTAAAGGGACGAGGGAACGGAACGTTTACTTCAATTCGGATGGAAAAGTCAGGATTTGTATACCCGGTGAGATCCGGGATATAAAAATGGTTACAGCGGGCAAGGAACAATTAATTGTTGTGGTAAGGAACAATGAAAAACCTGTAATACTTAAAAAAAATAAGAGATGATTTATGTTTAAAGTTTGTGGTTTACTTATCGTCATAACTTTTCTTTTTTATCGATGCACCGATAGTCCCGAGGCGCAATACAAAGCGCTTGAAAAAACAGAACTTCAAAGCGGCGTCAGGTATGACAGCATTTTTAAAGGCCTGTATTTTGGAATGAAGCATCAGGACTTTCGCGATTATTGCTACAAAAAAAACACAGTCGACCATGACTTTAAAATGGGAGGCTCAAACACCTCGTGGCTGGAAAGTAAACTCAATGGTGAGTTGAGTTATCCGGCGGCCATCAATTTTTATCCCGTCTTTGCAGAGGGTGTGATAACAGAAATGAATGCGTTGATTTATTACGACAACGCTGTATTCAAAGACGGAACTTTTGACAAGGATAGTTTATTGCTCGATGTCATTACCATGATGGAACGTTGGTATGGAAAACCATTTTTAAAAATTAAAAGTCCGTACACTTACAAAGATGATATTTATGTGAGCGTTCATGGTAACCGGCGAGTAACTGTGTATCCCGCTCAAACATCTGAAATCAAAGTATGGATCGTTGACTTATATGCAAAAAAAGAACGTGAAAATTAATGATGGCAAACTGAGGTCAACGATAACGTGATGAAGTATATCAACAAACATATTCAGATATGGCCCGCGATTGTTTTCAGCATCTCAACCTTTTTTGGTTGCAAGCCGGACAAACTTTTCACCACATTGTCACCCGAGCACACGAAAATTACTTTTGCAAATAACCTCAAGGAAACTGAGGAAATAAATATTAATCAATATTTATATGCTCACAACGGTGGGGGTGTTGCCACGGGTGACATCAACAATGATGGCTTGCCTGACATATACTTTACCGCCAATCAATTGGCCAACCGCCTGTATTTAAACAAGGGCGATTTTGTATTTGAAGATATAACAGAAAAAGCCGGAGTCGCCGGATTGTCCGGGCCTTCAAGTTGGACGACTGGTGTAGTCATGGTCGATATCAATCACGATGGATGGCTGGATATTTATGTCAGCCAGGTTTCAAACTATAAATCCTTTACTGGCAAAAATCAATTGTTTATCAACAATGGCGATCTGACTTTCACGGAAAAAGCGAATGAATACAACCTTGACTTCGAGAGTTATTCACAACAAGCCGCTTTTTTTGACTATGACCTCGACGGCGATTTGGATATGTATCAACTTAACCATGGTGTACATAATCCCGACGTTTATGGTAAGGCCGATTTAAGATTTCAAAGGGATAGTCTGGCGGGTGATCGGTTGTTAAGAAATGATAACGACAAATTCATTGATGTGAGTGAAGCCGCTGGAATTTACGGTGGAATGATTGGGTATGGTCTCGCCGTTAGCATTGCTGACATTGATAACAATGGTTGTCCGGATATTTTTGTTTCCAACGATTTTCATGAAAACGACTATGTCTATTATAACAACTGTGATGGAACGTTCAGAGAAGATATAAAAGGTACGTTGGGACATACCAGCACGTTCTCTATGGGCAATGATATCGCCGATATAAACAATGACGGACTGCTTGACATTATTACGCTGGATATGAAACCGGAGGATGAAGTGATTAGAAAAAAGTCGGCCGGTGTTGATCCCTTTGAAATCTTCAACTATAAATTGAGCTACGGTTACTTTTATCAATACCCACGGAACATGCTCCAGCTTAACCGTGGAAATCTTTTTGGTGCGAATGTTCAGTTTAGCGAGATAGGTCAACTCGCTGGTATCGATGCGACCGACTGGAGCTGGTCTGCTTTACTAACGGATCTCGACAATGATGGTTGGAAAGATATTTTTATTACGAATGGCATACTCAGGAGACCCATCGACCTTGATTACATTCATTTTACCTACAATGAGGAGGCTACTAAAAATATTTCGTCGCTCGAACTGGCGTATAAAATGCCGGAGGGGGCCGTACATAATTATGCCTATCGAAATTCCGGTAAACTGGTATTCGAAAATGTTTCGACTGAGTGGGGGTTGGATTATTCGGGCTATTCCATGGGCGCCGCCTATGCGGACCTGGATAATGATGGCGACCTGGACCTGGTTGTCAATAATCTGAACGAAACTGCATCGGTATTTGAAAATAATTCCGACGCTGTTTTTGATCATAACTTTATCAAGGTAAAATTTCAAGGTGATGGTAAAAATACTTTTGGCATCGGCGCTGTTGTCGAGGTTGAAGCAGATGGTATGAAATTAACCCAGACGGTAAATCCATCCAGGGGATGGTTGTCTTCCATGGATTACCCATTGAGTTTCGGACTAGGCAAAGCTAAAAGTATAACAACCGTAAAAGTCCGATGGCCAAATGGAAGAATTGAGGTTGTAAACAATCCAAAAATTAACTCGACCATTACTTTTCGTCAAAGTCAGGCAAAGGAGGGAAGGCGGAAAAATATCCAACCACTTCTGGATGGTTTGAAAATGTCACCCAACAGTCAGGGATAAATTTTATACATCGTGAGAATACTTACGACGACTTTAGTCAGGAGCCTCTTATACCGCATCAATTATCTTGTGAAGGACCGTCATTGGCCGTCGGCGATGTTAACGATGACGGCTACGAGGACTTTTATATCGGCGGGGCTATAGGCCAGGCAGGTGAATTGTATTTGCAGAAAGGATCCGATACCGTTTTTTTTGAAAAGCATAATGGAAGCATTTTTGAAAAGGACAAAGCCCAGGAAGACACCGATGCTGTGTTTTTTGATGCGGACCAGGACGGGGATGAGGATTTATACGTCGTGAGTGGTGGATGTCAGCAACAATATGGTATTACGATCGAGGACAGACTTTATCTGAACGATGGAAAAGGGAGATTTTGTCAGAACGGTGGATGCGCTGCCGAAATGGGACAGCAACGGTTCTTGCGTCGTGGCTGCCGACTTTAATTCCGATGGCTACACAGATCTTTTCATTGGAACAAGGTCAGTCATAGGCAAGTATGGAATGTCTCCAGATAGCTATCTGTTGTGGAATAAGGGCAAAGCAAAGTTTAGTATCGATACCACGGATTTTAGCTCGGCTTTGAGGACGTTAGGCATGGTTACCGATGCGGAATGGTTACCCAGTACCCACGAACTTGTCGTTGTGGGAGAATGGATGCCCATAACTTTTCTTGGATTTCATGCTGACAAAATTGTTAAAAGAGAACTTCCGAATACATCAGGCTGGTGGAATACCATTAATACAGCGGACATTGACAAAGATGGAGATCTCGATTTGCTTGCGGGAAACCGCGGCCTTAACTCCGACCTCCGTGCAACGTCACGGCAACCCGTCGGCTTATATGTAAAAGACTTTGATAAAAATTACGTTCCGGAATCGCTGCTTACTTATTATCGCCAGGATAAAGAGTATTTGTTCGCAGGCATGGATGAAATAAGAAAGCAAATTCCACTTATCAGGTTTAAATACGACAACTATTCTGCATTTGCGGCTAGTTCTTTTTCAGAGGTGTTTAGTCAGCAGGCAATTGAATCGGCCATACGAAAACAGGCAGAGTTGTTTCAGTCCGTGTATTTGATCAATGAAGGTGAATCTGTCTATAGTATAAAAGAATTTCCTATTGAGGTGCAATTTAGTCCGGTCTATGGCTTTGTCGCGAATGACTTTGATGGAGATGGTTTGATTGATCTTTTGGCCGTCGGTAACTTTTACGGAAGTACACCCAGCATAGGACGATTCGATGCATCCTATGGAAATTGTCTTGTTGGAGACGGTCGAGGCGATTTCAAAATTTTGGACCCACGCCTTAGCGGATTTTCAGTTTTTGGTGAAACGCGCGATATTAAGATCGTACATTCTAAAAAATCTGATATGGTCGTAGTCAGCAGAAATAACGCTGCGCCTAGGCTATTTAACATCAGATCATCGATGAAATTGGTTGGAAAATAATCCCACGATAGAGATGATACGCCATTCAGGAGTTGGGTTTATGGATTTGGATAAATACGAAAGCGAAAAAAAAATTTTAGTTTCCGTCGACTGTATCATCCTTGGATTCGATGGAGAACAGCTTAAGGCATTGTTGGTCAGGAGAGGATTTGATCCTGAGAAAAGTGGCTGGTCGGTTATGGGAGGTTTTATCCGATCAGAAGAAAGCGCTGACGAGGCGGCGAACAGAGTACTTCACCAACTTACAGGGATGAACAATGTATATCTGGAGCAACTGTATACCTTTAGCGATTTGAATCGTGACTCCGGCGCGAGGGTTATTTCTATAACGTATTTCGCCTTAATTCATATCACAAATTATAGTGAACAGACTTCAAGAGGAACACGAAGCAAAATGGTTTTCTTTGAACAACCTTCCTTCGTTGATTTTTGACCATAAGGAAATGGTTTTAAAAGCCCATGCGCGCCTTAGGGAAAGAGCCGGGACCCATGCACTTGGATTCGAGTTACTTCCGCAAAAATTTACCTTGTCCCAACTCAAATGTCTTTATGAAGCGATCTACGGAACACCTCTCGATAGAAGAAACTTTACCAAGAAGATGCGGTCGCTTGGCATTTTGAAAAAGTTAAATGAAAAGGAAACAGCATCGTCACGAAAGGGAGCATTTTATTATGTTTTTAACAGGTCAAAAAATGGCAGTTTTCAAGCTGGTAGATTTAAAACCTGAATCAAACTCCCGATTGCGTCCTAAAGGGACAGTCTAAAGAACATACCGTCGACGGAATTCTCCACCTCGCAAAAATTTATCCTGTAAGGACGATATTGAAAAGAGTAGAATATGCCCGAACAATGAATCGAAGATGGAATTGCGCTACGGTCCCGCTAGGGACAAAATGTTGGTAGAAAATATATAAAACGCGAAACGAATCCCGTCAGGGATGAAATGTTCTTCACAGAAAGACCGCGAGATCAAAATAATCTTTATGAAATCTTTATACTATCGACCCTTTATTTAATAAAACCCTTATAAACTATAGCGTACTTTTGATGCCAGGTAAATACGTTGAAAAAGATTTTATTTTACAAGCCTAATCTTGTTACCCAGTATTTGGTAAGCGTAGGATTAGTGTGCGTAGTAGGAATAATCGGATTGACCATCCATGGCCTTATCGGATATAGAGTAGTCGCATTCATGCTACTGGTTACGGTGTCTATATTGGCCATGTTCCTGGATATCGTTCCCGTTCTTGTTGCTTCGTTTTTGAGTGCTCTTATCTGGGATTTTTTTTTCATCCCTCCACGATTTACGCTAACCGTAGGAACTGCAGAAGACCGCCTACTGCTTCTGATGTATTTTATCGTTGCGTTAATCAACGCGGTGCTTACCAGCAAAATCAGGCAAATGGAAAAAGAAGCTAAGGCCAAAGATGATAAAGCTAGGACAGTAAAATTTTATAGCACCTTACTGAACTCATTGTCCCATGAGCTAAGAACTCCAATAACAACAATAATAGGATGCACCGATAATCTGCAATCCAATAGTCCTCAACTTTCCGAAAAAGACAAAACAGAATTACTGACGGAAATATCGATTGCTTCCATTAGACTTAATCAGCAAGTTGAAAATTTGTTAAATATGTCGCGATTGGAGGCAGGGGTTTTTCAAATCAAAAAAGATTGGTGTGACATCAGCGATATAATTTACAAAACGCTTCAGCGCCTTGAATCGAATCTTCAGAAATACAAGGTTGTTGTCGATATTCCTGAACAACTTCCACTTTTCAAGCTGGATTTCGGGTTGATGGAACAAGTGTTTTATAACCTGATTCTCAATGTTACGCAGCACACACCTGAAGAAACGGTAATCACGATTCAAGCAAATTGTGTTAGGGATAGGTTGTTACTCATCATCGCTGATAATGGAAATGGCTTTCCTGAAAAAGAAATCGACAAAGTATTCGACAAGTTTTATCGATTGAAAGGCTCGGCAGTGGGAGGTACCGGATTGGGGTTATCCATTGTTAAAGGTTTCGTCGAAGCACATTACGGAACAATAAAATTGGAAAATCTGCCCGTGAGGGGATCGAAATTTACAATTGAAATTCTAACAGAGAAATCTTATGTAAACAAACTGAAGGATGAATAACGCTGCGATACTGATTGTAGATGACGAAGTACAGATCAGAAAACTTCTCCACATAACCTTGCAATCCAATTCCTACAAGGTCCTGGAAGCTTCTACTGGCAAGGAAGCTTTGTTGATGGTGGCAAATAACCCACCGGACCTGATCTTATTAGATTTAGGGCTGCCAGATGAAAATGGCCATGATGTTTTGAAGCATCTAAGGGAATGGTTCAGCAATCCGATCATTATTATATCTGTTCAAAGCAGCGAAGTCGATATTGTAAAAGCATTGGATGATGGAGCCAACGATTACCTGGTAAAACCATTTCGAACGGGAGAGCTACTGGCAAGAATACGATCAGCTTTGCGTAAGGCTTCATCTGAACCCAATATACCAATTGCAAATTTTGAAGATCTCTCCATCGATTTTGTGAACCGTGTTGTCAGGAAAGATAATGTAACCGTTAAACTTACAGTGAAAGAGTATGCACTACTATCACTATTAGCACAGAACGACGGGAAAGTTTTGACCCATCAATATCTTTTACAACATGTATGGGGCGAATCCCACCAATCGGAATCACAATACTTAAGAGTTTTTATCGCGCAGCTGCGGAAGAAAATAGAAAATGATCCGAACAGGCCTTCACATATCATCACGGAATCAGGGATTGGATACAGGTTCACGGGAAACAGTAAATAGGAACCAGACGGAGCGAAATGAACATGGAACAATCACAAAATAAACATCAGAACTTATCTGCTGCCGGGGTCTTGGTTGGGTTGGGTATTATCTACGGGGACATAGGTACATCTCCGTTATATACTTTAAAATTTATTGTTGGGAATAATGTAATTACGGAAGATCTCGTTTTAGGTGGGGTCTCCTGTATTTTTTGGACGCTAACATTGATCACGTCCATCAAATATATTTATCTGGCACTGAACGCTGACAATAAGGGCGAAGGTGGAATCTTCGCCTTATATGCTTTAGTGCGAAGATACAAAGCTCCATGGGTCATATATCCCGCAATCATTGGATGCAGTACGCTCATCGCCGATGGTTTTATAACCCCCGCCATAAGTGTTTCCTCTGCTGTGGAAGGACTAACGCTAATATATCACGGTATTCCAACGACCGGTATCGTTATCGTTATTTTGCTGGTCTTGTTTGTATTCCAACAATTTGGCTCTGCCGTTGTAGGACGGACGTTTGGCCCTATTATGTCAATTTGGTTTCTGATGTTGGCAATTCTGGGAACAATGGCATTGATTCAAAATCCGGAAATTCTTAAAGCGATCAATCCTTACTACGGATTTAAATTAATTACTGAATATCCGAAAGGTTTTTGGTTGTTGGGTGCTGTATTTCTTTGTACGACTGGAGCCGAAGCATTGTATTCTGATCTGGGTCACGTTGGGAAATCGAATATCAGGGTGGGATGGGTGTTCGTTAAATCCTGCTTGCTGTTGAATTATTTTGGACAGGGTGCCTGGCTTTTATCTCACGCAGGAAAAAATTTAGGAAATCAAATTCCTTTTTTTGCCATCATTCCTCAACAGTTCCTCATCGTAGGCGTGCTAATAGCCACGATGGCAACGATCATTGCAAGTCAGGCATTGATATCGGGTACTTTTTCTTTGGTCAATGAAGCGATTAAATTAAAGTTGTGGCCGGCCAGTCGGGTCCGCTATCCCAGTGAATCACAAGGCCAGATGTACATCCCGGCAATCAATTGGATTTTGATGTTCGGAAGTATTGTTGTGGTTATAATTTTCAAAGAGTCGTCTGCTATGGAAGGCGCTTACGGACTTGCCATCACCGTTAATATGCTGATGACAACTTCATTGCTGGTACACTATTTTGCCACGTCGAAGAAATCCACCTTTCGTTCCATTGTATTAGGAGCAGTTTTCTTTTCGTTAGAAGGTATGTTTCTCGTTTCAAATCTTGACAAATTCAAACATGGTGGATGGTTTACTTTCGCGATAGCAATTATCTTTTTTGGAATGATGTTCATTCTTTTCAAGGCGCGAAAGCTACGGCAGCGTCATACGGAATTTGTTGACTTAAGACATTATGAAACCATGATCAAAGATTTACAGGCCGATCACACCATTCCGAAGGAGGCAAGTAATCTTGTTTACTTGTCGGTCGCCGACAGTCGAAGATACATTGACTCTAATATTGTTTACTCCATTTTTAAAAAGAGACCGAAGCGGGCTGACGTTTACTGGTTTGTCCATGTGGAAACAATGGATAACCCATTTACCAGCAAATACGTGATTGACACAATCATTCCAAAACATTGTTTTTTTATACGGATAAAACTTGGATTTAAAACGCCGCATAGAGTCAATGCTATGTTTCATAAAATTATTCATGAAATGGCAGACGCTGGGGAGATTGATCTTGTCAGTCCATATCCTGCTCTTCACAAGTATAGCATGATGGCGGACTTTAAATTCGTCTTGCTTCACTCGTGGGCTTCTGCAGACAGCGAAATATCGACATTCGAACGATTCATTATTACTGGGTATCGCTTCATAAAATCGATCAGTTTATCCACTGAAGAAATGTATGGCCTTGAGGCGGCGAATATTGAAATTGAAAAAGTCCCAATACAAGTTGGCCCGACGTCGAAGGTAAGAATTAAGCGCGAACGTGAAACGACTGTCGGGTAAAACGACAAACTCAAACGCTTGTTAAGCTACCGGAAGCTGAAAAGAAAATATACTTCCTTTTCCAATTTCACTCTCGACAGAAACGGTACCTCCTTGTGCTTCGATAAATTCTTTGGAGATGGCAAGCCCTAACCCTGTGCCTGAAGCGGAACCAGGAGTGGATGACATATTTAGCAGATAGTTAAGTATAGATCGTTGATAATAGGGAATGGTAAAATATACAAAAAAGAGGTTATAACGCTACATAAGGTACGCAGTTTGAAAGACTTCTTTTGTCTTAGTAACTACGGGAGCGAACGAGTTTGCTGTGAAAGTGTTTCTAGGAAATGAAATACGCAATTCATTAAGACAAATTATCGAAGTGGCTATTTAATTCTTAACATCTGCGCTAGGCATAGTCCAGGAGTTATGATTACACGTAAAACAGTTTGTGATTCCAGGGTTCAAGCTCTTGAATATTACCGCAGTAAACACATGCGTAATAATCACGTTTATTAATCTCTCCTAACGCATTGTTCAATATTTCAGGATAAATTAGCAGGCCGGGTCTAACACTTGTATCCGCTAAAAAGTAGACACTCATTTCACCTGAAGTTTCAAGATAAACCTTGCGCAATTGGCCTAGGTGATCCACGCCTTTGAGTCGAAGTTCGGCAAAGAATTTATCTGGTGGCAATCCTATTTTCCTATAGGTAGAATAATCAATAATGCCATCTGTCAGTAAACACCTAGGTTTTCCTTCAAGTAATTTTTCCACGATCTTACTTCTGCTAGTAAGCCAAGTGATTGTCTTATATAATAAAATGACAACGGCCAAGACACTCACCCCATGCGTAATAGGAATATCGTGATAAAACATAGGATCTCCAGTGGCGGAGCCTAGGGCAATAAGAATTGCCAATTCAAAAACTGACATTTGTTTGACACCGCGTTTGCTTAAAAACTTTAAGAGAATAATTAGGAATAGGAACATAAAAGCCGTTCGGAAAGCAATTTCGCTTGCATAACTAGGAGGGAAAAAGTCAGGAGCGAAGATCCGATGCCAGTCCATTGTTTCTATTTTTTCAAATTCTTCCATAAACGTAAATGGTATAAGTGTTCTTAATATTAATTTATTTTAAAAATGGTCAAAACTTTACGCTTCTGTTTGTGCCCTATGCGTAAAGATTTTCTCTCGCAATAAAAGCTTTCAATTAACTTGACGATTAAAGCAAAGTACATGTTCTGAGCATGAGAAATGCTTATTTTTAAATATTTCCCAGCTCGAAATATGTTTAATAAGAGTAAAACATTTCTGCTTCTTATTGTTATGTTAAATGCGTGTAGCAGTATTAAAGACTCCCCAAAATATCAACGCTTGGCATCATTCTCGGAACAATCGGTTTTTTTAGGATTATACTTTGGCAACACCTGAAATGGTTTAACTACACAGAGCATTACATATTGGTAGCAGTTACAATATTCTTCTTCCTTATCGGGATTGTCATGTGGGGAACATTAAATGGATCTATGATACCAATACTACTAAAGAAAATTGGCTTTGATCCGGCGACTTCATCTGCACCTTTTGTAGCAACATTAGTTGACGTTACTGGCTTGATCATCTATAGTTAATTTCAATAAACTTAACGCAATAACTAAAATTATGGTCCGAACCTTTGCGAACACAACCTTCAAATGGATTGACATTCTTGACCCTAATGCTGAGGAATTGAATGAAGTAGCCAAGCAGTATGGTATCCATGAAGCATTTATCGCTGATGTATTACAACCGGAACATTTACCAAAATATGAACCCGTGGGAAATACTTCATTTTTTATTCTAAGATATTATTCAGCAAATGGCGATACTAAAGATTGATACCATTCAGGGTTTAACTAACAAGATTGCGATTTTTCAAACCATAGATCTGGTGATTACGATACATCGTCTTGAAGTTGATTTCATTAATGATTTGAAAAGGAACCTCATTGACACTGGACAATGCAAAGGTACTTTTCATTTGCTCAACAGACTGATCAAAGCAGTGTTTCAAGGTTATGAAGGCCCCGCTCATGCATTAGCGAAGGAAATAGATTTTTTTGAATCGCAGACCTTCCTTAAGAAAAACCCGCCGCCGGTATTAAGGGGATTATACCATGTGAAACGCCAGCTTGAAGTGTGCCGGAGATTACTGCTTCTTTCGAAGGATATTCTTGAACGGGTTGATGATCCAGAGCATCAGGATCCTAATACCGTGATACACGAGATCTTTATATTAGAATCCTGACATTATTTGACACGATGTCAGAAAACACTAATCATCTTTTGACACTCTATTTTTCAATTTCGGCACAGCGAACAAATGAGGTTATAAGAGTGCTAACTATATTTTCTGTCTTCTTCATGCCGCTTACTTTTATCGTGGGTATCTACGGGATGAATTTTGATTTTATGCCGGAACTCCGCTGGAAAATGGGATATCCAGGTGTTATGCTTCTTTTGGCTACGGTTACGCTGATGATTTACTTTTGGTTTAAAAGAAAAAATTGGTTGTAAGCAAACACTAGTTTAATGCCTTCGGGTAGTACGGACTTCAGCCCTCCATTAGAATTGGCCTAAAAGAAATTCAAGGAGGAAGAAAACAAACCAACTTCAGAACACAGTCACGTGTGATACTATTAATTAGTGATGGAGAAGATTTTGGCGAAAATACAGGGAGATCGCCGACGAAGTGGTAGACAGCGGTATAAAGATTTTTACGCTTGGGGTAGGGACGGAGGCGGGAGAAAAGAAGTTACTTAAGTAAAGGATTCAAGAAAGACCGTGCAGGAAAGATAAAGGCGGTTAGCTCTGAATTGATTTTTCTTTATCCAAACCTTAAGGCAAAAAAAAACAAGAATCTATTAGGAGGAAAAAGTTGGCCCGACGTCGAAGGTTAGAATTAAGCGCGAACGTGAAACGACTGTCGGGTAAAACGACAAACTCAAACGCCTGTTAAGCTACGGGAAGCTGAAAGGAAAAAATACTTCCTTTTCCAATTTCACTCTCGACAGAAACGGTACCTCCTTGTGCTTCAATAAATTCTTTGGAGATGGCAAGCCCTAACCCTGTGCCTGAAGCCGATCCGGGAACTTGAAAAAACTTTTCAAATAATCTGCTGAGGTATTGCTTTTCAATGCCGGGTCCAAAATCTTCTATCTGAAAATTTCATACTGCCATTTTGATTTTCACATTTCAGGATCACTGTGCTGTTTTCCGGGCTGTATCGGATCGCATTGGTCAGAAGATTTACAAGAACCCAGGTAGTCTTATCGGCGTCGCCCAGAAAGAATGTTTCTTCTCGGTGCACGCACTTCGACTTTTACTTTTTTACGCTCACTTTGAAATTTTACAGCTTCCAATGCGACATTCACAATGTGATTTGGATCCGTCTTTTTTATATCGAGTTTGATATTTCCTGTTTCTACTTGTGAAAGATCAAGCAGTTCGTTGGTAAGTTTTGAAAGCCTGGATGTTTCATCATTGAAAGTTTGTAGAATACTTTGTTGCTCGGCATTTAATGATCCTACGCGGGTAGTCTTGTAAGAGTTTAATACACATCTGAAGAGAAGCAATTGGTGTTTTAAGTTCGTGCGAAATGGTGGCGATAAAATTGGTTTTGGCAAGATCGAGTTGTTTATAGGGTGTTACATTCTTGAGTAATATCACCTGCCCGATATTAAAGGTCTCTTTTTCCCCTGTCGGTTTATAACGAATGACAATATTTTCCTTTGAGAAATAGTTTTCTTTTCCATCAATAGCAATCTTGATCAATTCCGAGTCTGAATCGGCCTGACCGTTTTGTTTGATCAATGTCCTGAAGAGATCGTTTTCAACGGCAATGTCCGGTGCGTACCTATCCAGCATCTGATGCGCTGTAAGGTTTAATAATAAAAGCGCCTGATCATTTGCAAAGACAACTTTTTTCCGGTTGTCCAGGCCAATCACGGGGTCGGACATCCGATTGATGATGGTTTCAATTCGCTTTTTTTCAAAAAGAATATTGGCCAGATTGCTGTGCTCATATTCATCCAGCTTTTCCGCCATTTGATTAAAGGCTTCGGCAAGTTCTTCGAATTCATCTTTTCGATCAAAGTGCAAACGCTCTTCGTAATTTTTTCCGGCGATAGACTTTATACTTTGTGTGAGTTGTACAATTGGATTGGCCACATAACCAGGAAAATTAATGATGAATGAAAATGCGATGAGTGAAAAAATAGTGACGATAATCACGACATAAGTAGACGCCTGGGAAGCAGTTTCCTGGGTGATTTCATTTTTGCGAACAATGGCTTGCATGTTAAGATCCTGAATCTTCAAACATACTTTTCTCAACGCATTAATTTCTTCCTGGCTGATTCCTCTGTTTTTTATTTTTTCAAACGCCTGGCGTAATTCGGCGGTTACTTGCTGTTCACCGGGTTCTGTTATATTTTGTTCTTGCAATGATATATTCCGTTCGATTTCTTGCGCTGCTTTTAATGAGTCAATCAGAAGACTATCGCAATTCTTTATGACCTTTTGCGTATAGACCAAAGACTCGTAGTTATTAGTTAGAATATTTTTGGCGTCATCCGAAAGTTGCGAGAGGTAATAAAGTCCAAGTCCGCCCACCGTAATGATGACGAAGAATAAGAAGGCCACCCCGAATGCAACTTTTGTTTTTATTCTCATGACAGTATGACTAAGTCGATATCGGATCCTGAAAGTTTTTTTAACAGTCGGTTAAACGAAGTCGTTTTGGTTAGCATTCGCCATAATCTGAAACGCGGCAATCCCATACATATCGTGGTGATTTTTCTTTCCTCAGCAATTTTAACAATCGAATCGGGCACATTATTGCTTTTTACCTGAATGACTTCTCCCCCCATTTCTGTCGCCATTTTAAAATTATTGATTAAATGTCGCTGCACAGAAAGTTTAATCCGGTTTGTGTCCTCACCTCTGGTTTGTACATACAGCACATACCATTTGGAATTGTAATAGCTGGCGAGCCTGGCAGTTTTTCGAATAATCATTTTCGCGTTGTCGGCGTTGCTGCTGATGCATGCGAGAAACTTCTCGTGACGAAGCCTCGTACTTGATGTCACCTCATTATCAACCTTTCGTTCTACTTGTGAAGCTACTTCCTTTAGTGCAAGCTCTCGCAGTTGTAAGATCTTATCGGACTGGAAGAAATTTCGAAGGGCCGTTTCGATTTTTCCTGGATCATATATTTTTCCTTCCTTTAGCCGTGCGATAAGTTCATCGGCAGTGAGATCGATGTTAACAACTTCATCGGCCATCTGAAGAAGCTTATCTGGAATACGTTCGCCAACTTCAATGCCAGTAATGCTGTAAACTTCCTCATTAATACTTTCGATGTGCTGTATGTTTACAGCACTGATCACATTAATACCCGCATCGAGATATTTCAAGGACATCCTGCCACCGCTTTTCATTTTTGCTTCCGGGGATATTCGTGTGCGCAAGCTCATCGACGATAACAACTTCCGGATGGATGTTGAGGATGGCTTGCAGGTCCATTTCCTCCAGTTCTTTACCTTTATAAAAAAGCTTTTTCCGAGGTATTACAGGAAGCCCTTCAATAAGCGCTTGAGTTTCTTTTCGATTATGCGTTTCGATATAACCGATTTTTATATCGATTCCATTTTTTAGCAAACTGTGGGCTTCCTGCAACATCCTGTACGATTTACCTACACCTGCACTCATACCAATATAAATCTTGAACTTTCCCCGCTTTGATTTTCGGATGAGATCAAGAAAATGCTGGACTGAAGTTTCCTTCGCACTTTCCATTAAAACCAGATGGTTATATTCGAAGTTATGGTATTGCTATTTTTCACTTGTTCTTCTCCACGAACGTAAACGTATTTGTCTGAAAAGAAGGTTCGACCTTCCAGGCGAAGCAAAATATTCTCTGCCAACTTGTAGTTCAATCCCAGAGAACTGCTATAACTTTCAAATCCTTTCACACCTGTCACGGGTACGATCTGGACTTCATCAGGATCATTGAAATATTCAATTCTTCCGGTGACGGAAAGCTCGTCGGTAATATTATATCGACCAATAAGATTAGCCTGCCACCAAACACCGTCTGATGAGCCAGCCTGTTCCTGTAACCCAGCGTATACGCATCCGGTTGCAGAAAGCTTGCCTTTCGAATATATGAAATAAAAATCGGTAAACATTCTTGTGCCGATAGTCGAATCGCCTGCCGATCTTTCATTTCCAATGTAGGTATTCCAATTTAATAATAAATGTTCCGAGGCACGGAACTCAAGTTGAGTACCGACAGATTTGCTTTTGTTCTGGTCTTCGATCTGTTGCCAGCCGTTTAGCAGATAGAGATATGCATTTATCTTGTCCGAGAGCGGTACGGTGAGTTTCACTCCGGAAAGATAATATGGCACATATTCCGGTGCAAAGGATCGCGTGTATGCCAGGTGATCTTTTGATATGGCGCTCTCATTGGTGTAAGGAGATCCGAACACCCCGGCATCAATCCAGATATTTTTCTTTTCTGATAATTTAATACCGGCACTTGCTTCAACAATGTTTTTGAGAGATCCTGGTTCTGCTGCATAGTTCGCGTTGATATAAGTTCCAAAACCAGGAACAAAACGGGCGCGAAGCCTGCTTGAAGAGTATTTCAGATCAATATATGCGAGGTTGATATTCACTTCATTGTGTCTCGCCATGGAAACAAAATAGGGTTGGTCATCGCTTGGCGGAGTATTAAAGTTGTAGGCGTAATAGGTGTCTATGTACCCTTCAACAGTTACCCTTCCCTTTCGCGAAAAGCTTGTTGTATCCATGGTAGCGGTATTAATAACCTGGGCTTTTACACAAGTTACAGAAATCAAAGAGGCGAAAATTAAGATATATTTTTTCATTTATTCTGGTTGATAAAAAGGCTCTCATGAGCGCTTGTACGAGATAATTTATTTTAGTTGATCCAAGGCAATATTTAATCGTAATACATGAATCCTGGAGGGTCCGAACATTCCAAGGAATGGCCCTTCGGTATGTTCGGTGACCAAGTGCGTTAAGCTTTTCTGCGCTGACATTTCTAACCCGAGCAATACGATCGACTTGCACTTTGGCAGCTGCAGGAGAAATGTGCGGATCCAAGTCCACCACCACTTGCTGTAACCAGGTCAACAGGAATTGCTTCTTTTTTTATCGTGGGATTGTGTACTAAAAAAGTATCAATCCTCGCTTGCACCTGGGCAAGATAATCGGGATTTGTAGGACCTTTGTTTGATCCGCCAGTACCGGCAGCGTTATAGTCTACAGCTGATGGTCTGCTGTTGAAATACCGGTCGTCATCAAATTTTTGACCGATAAGTTCAAAGCCAACGACTTTTCCGTTTACCGTTATTTCTTCACCCTTGCCACCGTTGGGCGCCACAAGTTTTGCTATTCCAGTGATGAACAGGGGATACAGTACCCCAAAAATGATCACAGTAAGAAAGGTCATTTTTAGCGCTATCATCAAATAGTTTTTCATAATCGTATCAGATAAATGGTGAAATAATCATATCAATAAGCTTTATCCCAATGAACGGGACAATGATGCCTCCCAAGCCATAGATGAGAAGGTTGCGTGTAAGCAAGCGCTCCTGCTCCGATTGGCTTATAGGCCACGCCACGCAACGCCAGGGGTATCAACATAGGAATGATGATGGCATTGAAAATGATCGCCGACAGAATGGCGCTTTCAGGACTGCTCAAATTCATGATATTCAAGTGCCTGAAGTGCGGGAATGGAAACCATAAACAACGCCGGGACAATGGCAAAATATTTTGCCACGTCGTTGGCGATGGAAAAGGTGGTAAGCGTACCACGTGTGATCAGCAATTGTTTACCGATCTCCACGACTTCAATTAGTTTGGTTGGATCATTATCGAGATCCACCATGTTGCCCGCTTCTTTCGCAGCTTGCGTTCCGCTATTCATGGCGACTCCCACATCAGCTTGCGCCAGTGCAGGAGCGTCATTCGTTCCATCACCCATCATGGCCACGAGTTTTCCAGCAGCTTGTTCTTTCCGGATGTACTCAAGTTTGTCTTCCGGTTTAGCTTCTGCGATAAAATCATCGACGCCGGATTTTTCGGCGATATATTTTGCGGTCAACGGATTATCGCCAGTGACCATCACCGTTTTCACACCCATTTTACGCAGACGTTCAAAACGTTCGCGAATACCTGGCTTGATAATATCCTGCAACTCAATGGCCCCAAGAACTTGCCCGTTTTGAGAAACAACGAGTGGAGTTCCGCCATCGGATGAGATTTTATCCACAACCGTTTTTATTTCGGCGGGCATTTTGTTTCCATTCTTTTCAATTAATTTTTTGATGGAATCATAAGCGCCTTTGCGAATAATTCTTCCATCAAGGTCGATTCCGGATGTCCGCGTTTCTGCAGAGAACCTGACAATGTGAGCATTGGGCAGACCATAAGAGAAATCACTTTCTGTTCCCACCAACACCGGATGTTTATAACCTTTCTGGCAGCAAGCTCTACAATTGATTTACCTTCAGGTGTCTCATCAGCCAACGAGGCAATCGTTGCGCATTCCATTAAATCATCTTCAGTTATTCCCTTTGCGGGATAAAAATGTGTAGCCTTCCGGTTTCCGATAGTAATCGTTCCGGTTTTATCCAGTAAAATGGTATCGAGGTCACCTGCCGTTTCTACCGCTTTGCCCGATTTGGATATTACGTTGGCTTGTAACGCACGGTCCATCCCCGCAATACCAATGGCCGAAAACAAACCACCAATGGTAGTCGGGATAAGACAAACGAACAAAGCGATCAAAGCGCCAATAGAAATCGGTGTGTTGGCATAATCTCCGAAAGGCTTTAGCGTAACCGTTACCAAAAGGAATACAATAGTAAATCCAGAAAGCAAAAGGGTAAGCGCGATTTCATTAGGAGTTTTCTGACGACTTGCACCTTCTACCAAGGCAATCATTTTATCGAGAAAACTTTCACCAGGTTGTGTTGTGACCAACACCTTGATTTTATCGGACAATACTTTCGTTCCGCCGGTTACTGAAGATTTATCTCCACCCGCCTCTCTTATGACTGGAGCCGATTCACCTGTAATGGCACTTTCATCGACGGTTGCAATACCTTCGATAATTTCACCGTCAGATGGAATCATATCGCCTGCTTCACAAAAGAATACATCGCCTTTCTTCAGTTGAGAAGAATTAATGTTTTTGATTTTTCCATCCACCCAAAGTTTAGCAGGGGTTTCCTCCCTTGTTTTACGGAGTGAGTCCGCCTGGGCTTTACCTCTGGCCTCGGCAATTGCTTCCGCAAAATTGGCAAACAGCAACGTGAGCAGCAGCACCAGGAAGATAACAATATTATAAAAGGCGAACCTTGTGTCTGTGTTGGTGAATGAATAGATGGAAACGAACAACATGATAGCCGTTCCGATCTCCACACAAAACATTACCGGATTTTTCATCATGAGCCGTGGGTTCAATTTGATGAAGGAATCTTTTATAGATTGATTGACCAATGACGGTTCAAATAATCGAATCTGTTTTTTTAATTCTTTTAGACATAGTCGTAAAATTTTGAAATTACATGGAGAAATATTCCGCCAATGGACCCAGTGTCAGTGCAGGGAAGAATGACAATGCTGCTATGATGAGTATCACTGAAAGCAACACAGCTACGAAAGAGGGACTTTGAATTTTCAACGTGCCTGAACTTTCGGGAATATATTTTTTGGAAGCAAGAGAACCTGCGATAGCGATCGGTCCGATGATCGGAATAAACCTTCCGAACATCATGGCCAGGCCACACAAAATATTCCAGAAAGGAGTCGCATCACCAAGCCCTTCAAAACCAGAACCATTGTTTGCTGAGGAAGAAGTGAATTCATACAACATTTCACTGAATCCATGAAACGATGGATTGGCCAGCCACCCGATATCAGGATTGCCGGCATGAACATGTGAAGCAATAGCAGTTCCCACTAATATTAAAAGTGGATGCAGAATCGCTACCAGGGCGGCGATCTTCACTTCCTTTGCTTCAATTTTCTTTCCGAACAATTCAGGTGTTCTTCCCACCATTAATCCAGAGATAAATACGGCGATAATGACGAACACAAAAAAGTTTATAAAGCCTACACCAACACCACCGTAAATGGCATTGATCATCATATCCAGAATATAGATACCTCCGGAGATTGGAGTTTGACTATCATGCATGGAATTCACGGAACCATTGGATGTTGAAGTAGTCGACACTCCCCACATCGCACTGGCTGCTGGTCCAAAACGAACTTCTTTTCCTTCCAAACTGCCCAGGGAGTTATCGATGCCCATTTTTGTGATCATCGGATTGCCTTGCATTTCAAAAAAACAGTGATCGACACGAACGTGAGAAAGACCACGGTCATCGCGCCGAAAAATGCATATCCAACTTTTGGTTTGCCGATATAAAATCCAAAGGCAAAAACCAATGCGATCGGAATGATGATGATGGAAAAGTTTTCGACGAGGTTTGTGAAGTAGTCAGGATTTTCAAAAGGATGTGTGGAGTTGGGACCAAAATATCCGCCGCCATTCGTTCCCAATTGTTTAATGGTAACCATCGGTGCAACAGGACCGCGTGCAACGTTAACGGTATCGCCTTCCAGCGTAATTACTTGCGCTGCACCTTCGAACGTTGATGGCGAACCGCTCATCACCAGGATCACGGCAACCACTATGGACAGCGGGAGTAAAATTCTTGTACAGCTTTTCAAAAACAGGTTGTAAAAATTTCCAAGATCAGAAGCCTGACGTTGAACGATACCTTTAAAAAGCGAAGCCATCGCTGCAATTCCCGTCGCGGCACTTACGAATTGCAAAAAACAAAACACAAGCAATTGAGTAAGATAGGTTGCTCCTGTTTCACCACTGTAGTGTTGTAAGTTAGTGTTCGTCATGAAACTCACCGCCGTATTAAAAGCAGTAGTAGGTTCCATGTTTGTGATGCCATCCGGATTCCAGAATGGATGAAAGGATTGTGTCAGCAATACAAGCATTGCCCATAAGAAGAAAACCAGGTTCAGGATCAGCGAAGCTTTTAGATTCTCCTTCCAGTCCATTGACTTCGTTGGGTCCACGCCTGCCAGGCGAAACACCAGATTTTCAACGGGTGCCAGAAAATCCAGCCACGTTTTTTCGCCTTTGAACACCTTGACGCAATAATGGCCGAGCGGTATTGCAAGGATTACGGTGATGATGAAGAGGGCAATAACGCCCGCGATTTCAGAGTTCATTTTGATATTAGTTTAATCAGATAAATCAATTTTAAAATGACGATGTAGAGAAAGCTGGCTGTCATGAGAAAAACCACGACTCCTATCAAAGCAGACTTAAATCCGGCTTTCCATCTTGAAAAATTCATATCAGAATTTTTCAGGTTTGATGAGTGCGTACAACAGGTACACAAACGTCAGGATGCTGATAATAAAAAGAGTGATCATCATAATTTTAAATTTTTTCAAAGACGTTGATCAATCGATAAAGCAGCCAGAAAGAAAACAGGCCTAGTAAAATCATTAGGAGCGCTATCATAATATTTGTTTTTTATGATATGACTGGCTAATAATGTGCTATGAATCCAGGACGCTGTAAATCAAAGGGGTACAAAGATTTACAAAAGAAAACCCTTCGGATTCCGAAGGGTGATTTCATAAATGGAAGGGTCAGCTCTCTTAAAGATTGTAGTCTTTAATTTTTTGGTAGAGCGTTGTAAGGCCGATACCCAGGAGTTTCGCAGTTTGGGTTTTATTTCCACCGGTATGTGCAAGAACTTTTTTAATGTGACTTTTTTCAACGGAAGAAAGTTCAAATGCATTGCTATTTTCATCCGTCACAAAATCAGAGGGTAAAATAGCTTCAGTAAGTTCACCATCAGACAGAATCACGCTTCGCTCGATAACATTTTTTAGTTCGCGAATATTTCCTTTCCAAGGATGATGCTCAAGGGCTTTTATAAAAGATTTTGTGATAGAGGGTTCCTGCTTATTTGTCTTTAGCGAAAACTGCTTGATAAAATATTTTG
>CAVTZI010000039.1:0-70646 GCA_963739105.1 uncultured Bacteroidota bacterium
CGATTGATTTAAATTCCAAGAAAATTACCGATCTATTTTGTGCTGGAATTAATCTTTGCGGTCTTTGCGGGTTAATCTTTGCGGCCTTTGCGAGAACGTTTCACGCAAAGTCCGCAAAGGGAATAAGCAAAGGCCGCAAAGGATTGTTGCTAGAAATTTAATCCCTGAAATTTATCGGGATTGACCATGATAAATATTTTCCGGATGACGGGTCCATCCATTTCAAACACAATGCAGCGGAAGATTTTTCCATTCAATTTAAATACAACGCAGGAAGGTGGTTGACGACTGAAAAGGTTGTAGTCGCACCTTCGGGAAAATATTTTCCATAAATAGCTTTTAAAAATTTGAATACACGCTCCTGACCCACCAGCATTTTTCGTGCTGCACTCATCTTTGGTCCGCCATCGGAAACGCATTGTACATCCTGAGCAAGTAAACGTTTTGTCTTTTCAATATCTGCTGCGGAAATTGCGTCAGCGAGCTGTTGCAACAACTGTTGACTTTCTTCATTTACTTTTTCGACCTGAGCCTCAGAAGGCATAATTTTTTTCTTGCCTCTTTTAAAAAGTTGGCGCGAATGTTCGGTATTGATATTCAGGATCTCTGCGATTTCTTCATGGGTAAAATCGAACGTTTCTTTCAGAATAAAAACCGCGCGCTCTTTTGCATTTAAACGCTCCAGTAAAACCAACAATGAGTAGTGTAATATCCTGGCTCGATCGGCGCCTGCATAAATTCCTTCTTCGGTGACCACAGGAGCAGGCAACCATCGTCCGGGATATTGCTCCATTTTATTGCGTAAAAGATTCTTTTGGTTTATGGCGCGGTTTATTACAGATCGAATAAGATAGTGATCTGGATTTTCAATATGATCCCTGGAATTCAAAAAGTGGTGATTCAAAACTTCCTGAACAATATCTTCAGCGGCCATGAAATCGCCGGTTACGTTATAGGCGAACGGCAACAGCATAGCTTGATAATGATGAAGCTGTGTGGTCAGCGTTTCTCGTTCCAACCGGTCTGTTTCCATAGGCTATTTATTAGTTACACCACCAGAAGACAACTTTGTTCAAAAGCGCGTGACAAAAAATCGAGACTTTTTTCAAAAAGATTTATTAATTGCTTAAGGCGCAAAGCATGAGTACGCTAAGGCGCAAAGTAGATTGTCCATGACAATTTTGCATTTCCTTTGCGTCTCTGCGCCTTTGCGGTTAATTTATCAATTTACTTTTCCAAAATCCGAATCAAATCATCATTCAGATAATAAACTTCCTTTCCTTCTTTTTTCGGCGTGAGAATTTTTGCCCTTTCTAATTCGTCCATATACTTTGTAAGGGTTGTTCGCGATGATTTGTTCAACGTATCACCAATGATTTTCGGTCGACTATACGGCTGACTAAAAAGTGCTTCATTAACATCTTTGTTATACCATTTGATGTGCTTCCGGCCGTAGTCAAGCGTAATCTCCATTTGCTTCACAATGTCATTGATCAGTTCATTTGTCAATGAAGAGGTATATTCAACGGCATCGAGCATGTACAATATCCAGCCCTTCCATGATCCACGTTGCGTCACAGCCGCGAGATTGTGATAATATTCATCTTTATTCTGAATGATATACTTGGATAAGTAAAGTACCGGTCTTGATAGCAGGCTTTTATTGATAAGATATAAGAGGTTGAGAATGCGGCCAGTTCTTCCATTGCCATCGTGAAAGGGATGGATAGCTTCGAATTGATAATGGGCAATACACATTTTTAACAGTGGATCGATTGCGTATCGGTTGTCATCATTAAGATATTCAACCAGATTATCCATTAGCTTTTCGATAATACCTTCTCCCCGTGGCGGGGTGTAGATTATTTCACCGGGTTTTATTTCGCTCGCGCCACGTTTGATTACAACCAACGACTGCGGTGGACGCAGACCACCTTTTGTATCTTTAATCTGCTGAAAGATCCTGGTGATCAATGTCAGATTGATCGTCTTTTTTTCCTGCAAGGTCTGATAGCCACCCCAAAGCGCCTCCCGGTAACGAAGGACTTCCTTTGTCGCGGGATTGCTTTTTTCTCTTCCTGCAGTATCTGAAATAGCTTTATACAGCTCATCTTCAGTTGTGAAGATATTTTCAATGGCGGTTGAGGTTTTGGCTTCCTGCAATCCAATGGTATTGATCAGCATATCAGGATTTGGAAGCCTTAATACATTACTGTTTACAGAAGCTAGCGCCCGGGATGCTTTGACCAACTTCTTTAATATATCTGAATCATTCTCGACTTCCTGTGGTGTAGGAAGAAGTGGAAGTTCATTAAAAGGGTCATTTCTGTCGTATTTTGCCATGATATGTCCATTTTTTAAAGAAATTTGAACACGTAGCGAATTTTGCGTAAAAACTGGACATAAACAAGGGATATGTCCATATTTTATAAAAAACTGGACATGTTATAAAAATATGTCCAACCATCCCACTCTTGAATTTCGAGCCGACCTCCCAGCGAGTCCGACTGATCGATTCCCCTTAGCCGTCATTAAATTATAAGGTGACATAAATGCTGTTCCTTGAACATCGTTTAACCTTTAGATTACAGAAAATTTGGGAAACTAAAATTACAATCATGCACGAGGTCATTGGATGGATAGGCGCTCTTCTTTACATCATCGCATATTTTTTAATAAGTATCAAGAAGTTACAGGCCGATCAAGTAATCTTCCAGCTATTAAATATTTTGGGAGGCGTGTGCCTGATCGTGAATTCGCTGCATCAGTCCGATTATCCCAGTGTTTTTACTAATGGAGTCTGGGCGGCAATCGGAATTTTTGCGATCTACTATAACAAAAGAAAATAAATGATCAACAATCAATATTAAGAAGAGTAAAATTGCCGAGCGCTTTGCACAACATTTTCATTTAATAAGTTGACGAAACGTTGCTTTGCTTTTTTCACTGCAAAGACGCAAAGAACGCATGAGGTTTCGCAAAGAGTTGGACAATTTTTTACACGCTTTGCGAAACTCAGCGTTCCTTGCGCCTCCGTGTAAAGTGCATTTATTTGAAACAGAA
The DNA here is from genome assembly GCA_963739105.1 of uncultured Bacteroidota bacterium. Lineage (GTDB taxonomy): Bacteria > Bacteroidota > Bacteroidia > Cytophagales > Cyclobacteriaceae > Chryseolinea. The sequence continues at coordinate 3,064 of CAVTZI010000039.1, forward strand.
AAAATTTCTTGTATGAGTAAAAATGAAGAAAGCAAGCAGTTGATCGACCTTATAAAAAATCGTGCACATGAACTTTCGGCAAAAACCGTCACGTTAGGATTTGATGGTTTCATTGACAGCGTCGTAAAAGTTATTCGCTACAAAGATCATCAAAGCCCCATCTCCTATCTTTGAAACACCTCACGCCTTTGGAGAATATATCGTAGCGAAAGGCGAGAAAAATCTCTCGATCGAGTTAGAAACCCTGACCACCAAACTGGGAGGCAACATGCCCATCATGGCCAACGCAATTGCACACCTGGGACCACGGGTTTCATGTGTAGGTCCTTTGGGGTATCCTGATATACATCCTGTCTTCCGTCAAATGTCATCGAACTGCCAGCTGTATAGTTTTGCCAATCCGGGTCTCAGCAAAGTCCTTGAATTCAAAAACGGCAAAATAATGCTGGCAGAAATGGGCGAACTAAACAACATCGAATGGAATTTTATCAAAGAAAAAATTGGAATCAAAACCCTTCTGGAACTATTTACCACAAGTGATCTTATTTCAATCTTGAACTGGAGCGAACTGGACAACTCAACGGCTATCTGGAAGGGATTGCTAACCGATATTTTACCAGGATCAGCCCCTTCAAAAAGGCCAATTGGTTTTTTTGATCTTTCGGATTGTTCCAAAAGACCGGAAAGTGCTATTCGCGAAGCGATGAATCTTTTAAATGATTTTTCTAAATATTGGGATGTCATGTTAAGCCTGAACCTCAATGAAGCAGCAATCGTTCATTCCGTTTTGACACGAAAAAAGGAGAAGGAAGAAGGTGTCGAAAAAATGTGCGAAGACATATTTGCAAAGCTTGAACATCCATACCGTTATCATCCATTCCTCCAAACAAGCTGTCGCCAGGGATAGCAGTTTTAATAAAAGAAAAACTGCTTTTATAAAAGAACCCATGATATCAAGCGGTTCCGGCGATAATTTCAATGCCGGCTTTTGTGTAGGTAAGTTATTAAATCTCGAAACAGGAATGTCATTGGCTTTGGGGCATGCTACATCAAGTTTATACATGCAATCAGCAAATAGTCCTACAGTTGCGAAACTTCTTGCGTTTCTGTTAAACACGGATGAAAATTGATCACACTGCCACAATCATTACGGCAACAGCAAATTGACTAACTTAGCCCTCCAACAGTCCGAAAATAGATAAGATGACATTCTATGCAATTGCATATCTGTGAAAACTATGACGCGTTGTCGGCTCAGGCAGCCACTGAGATAATTGAACTTGTAAAGCAAAAGCCGGATGCTGTGTTATGCCTGGCCTCCGGTGATACGCCCAGGCTTACTTATTCTATGACGGCGAAAATGGCCACAGACCAAAGCGTGGATTTTAAACGCTGCACCTTCATCGGTCTTGATGAGTGGATGGGCATTCCTCCTGATAACGAAGGCAGCTGTCATTATTTTTTACAGCATCAGGTATTTGAGCCTTTAAATATTTCAAATGACCACATCCATTTGTTTGATGGACTATCTGCAAATCCCGAGGAGGAATGCAGGAAGATGGATAAAATAATTTCTGATACTGGGGGGAATTGACCTGATGGTGGTTGGCATCGGCATGAATGGCCACATAGGTTTTAATGAGCCAGCCGAATCCTTTGGACAATATTCGCGCGTTGTAGACCTCGGCGAGAGTACAAAGCTTGTGGGCCAGAAATATTTCCGTCAGCAGACTTCATTAACGAGGGGAATCACATTGGGATTGAATCACCTCTTGGAGTCAAAAAAAGCAATACTGGTTGCCAATGGTACCAAAAAGGCGGACGTAATTCGAAAGGCCCTCAAAGAAAAAATTACACCGCACTTACCCGCCAGCATCTTAAGAAATCACAGCAATGGTCTTGTTATACTTGATAGAGCAGCAGCGTCAATGCTTAACCAAGAAAGGTAGATAACCGTCGAAATTATTAACCGCAAAGACGCTAAGGCGCAAAGGAAAATGCCGTAATGTAATATAATGATTTTTCTTTGCGTCTCTGCGCCTTTGCGGTTTATTTACCAATCATATTTTGGCAAGATGAACATAAGCGAGGCGAACAAATTAAGAATTCTTTACTTTCTCGCCTTCTCGTGCACGGCATCCTGGCTCCCCATTTTTGCGGACTACCTGAAGGAACGCGGCCTCAATGGAATTCAAATCGGCGTGATCTTAAGCGTCACTCCTGTCATGATGTTTTTGGTTCAGCCGCTGCAAGGAATGCTTGCCGACAAACTGGGATACAAAAAATGTCTGATATGGTCCTCCCTTTTCGCTTCCTTGAGTTACTTGTTTTATATTTTCGATGGCAGCTTTGCAACATTCTTTCTCATAACCGTTTTCATGGCGTTGTTTTATAACAGCGTCCAACCGCTTCTGGATAGTCTTTCCTTAAAATTGGTGCAACAGGATCCTTCTTTTTCCTATGGAACATTGCGAATTGCAGGTGCAGCCGGTTGGGCGATTACAGGAACGATAGTGGGACGTTACATTGACAGTGTTAATGTCACTATCATCTTCGTTTTCTCAGCCGTTAGTATGTTCCTCACTTTTCTTTTTGCTTTCTTTCTACAGGAAGAGTTCAAGAAGTCGGAAACAAAGAAGGTCCACGCATCGCCTGATGTCAGAGAAATTTTTCGTAATCGTGACCTGGTCGTTCTCCTAATATGTGTATTTCTCATTTCCTTAGGTGGCACCACGATCTGGAACTTTTATTCCATCTACATGAAAGAAAATGGTGCATCGGCAACGCTGGTGGGTTATGGAATTTCCTTTCAGGGATTGTGCGAATTACCCCTCTTCTATTTCTCTGCGAAGATTATCGGGAAATTCGGCAGCAGAACCACTTTGCTGATCACGGTATTCGCGCTAGCGTTGAGAATGGCCCTCTATGGTATTGTAAAAAATCCTCATGCCGCATTGTTTATCGAGTTGCTCCACGGCGTTTCATGGTCACTTTTCTGGGTGGTTTGCGTCGAGTATGTGAACAATCTTGTGCGACATGATTGGAGAGCTACCGGACAATCTTTTTTGTATGCAGCTTACTTTGGTCTTGGAGCAATCGCAGGAAATTTCTGGACGGGATATCTGTACGATGTTGAATTGAAAATCGCGCACGTCTTTCTCCTCAATGCGGGTATTGTCGCTGTTGTAGGATTGTTCATGCTGATATTAATGCCTAAGAAAGCTTATGCAGCGGCAAACCAGTAAACTAGCAACAAGAAAAATTTGAGTTTCTATTTTTCTTTCAATCCCTGCCGCATGCGTTGCAGGTACCAATCAACAAATTTCACGACGTCGATTTCAACAGGCGCATAAGGGCCCGGCTGATATCGGCTGGATTCAACACCTCGAAAATTATTTTCACAAAGCTGCCAGTCCTGTTCGCCGGTGACTCGCCAGAAATCGGTCAAGCCGGTCAATGGTATAGTCTACACCTTCAACGGCATGGCTATCAACAAGCCAGGCAAGATCAATAATGGTACGAGAAGGACTCAGCGGCGTAAGCCTCATCGTCCACATATAATCACTTACGGAATCCATCCAGAAATTCGGATACACCACCAATCCCAAAACGCCGGCATCAAAATCTTTGTGATCTCCCATCGGTCTGGCTACCGCTTTACCATCCAGGCTATAACTCAAAACTCCCGGTCTCAGTGGATAACGAATGGCAAAATGAAATGAATCATTTTCAAAATCAACGGTTTTCGTCGCGAGTCCTTTGTTTTGCCATGCCACTCTCCTTTCGGCAATGACCTCATCAGCTGTTTCTCTCAGGTTGGCCCCAATCACCGCACTACAATATTCAGGATGTGCAACGCCCGCAATGGTAACATTCCCTGAAATTTTCTGCAATCAGTTTCCAGTTTGTTCGAAGCTTGTACCTTTTTTTATACGCACTTTTGCCTGATCAATTTTGTAAGGACTGAGAAATGGAGAATAATCTGAAGATACTTTCGCAAAATCAGGAGGATTTTCAGCAAGGGAAATAAAAATAAGTCCATTGACTACTTAACATGAACCGGATGCAATCCAAAGGATGACTTGTCAAAATCATCTGGCATCAGTCGCGCACGAAATAACGAACCATCTTTATTATAAACCCACTGGTGATAGGGACACATCAGTTTCGGCACGTTTCCCTTTTCTTCAAGGCAAATCAAAGATCCCCTGTGCCGACAAGTATTATAGTGAGCATACACTTCTCCCTTATCGCCCCTAATAATAATGATGGAATCATGATTAGCTTGATAGGTAAAATAATCTCCGGCTTTTGGAATTTCTGCTGTTGTTCCAGCAAACAACCAATATTTTTTCCAGATAACCTCCCACTCAAAATCGAAGATTCCCTGTTGCGTATAAAATGGCTGCTCGAGTCCCCATCCCTGCTGGTGCCGCCTTAATAATCCTTCGAGGTTGACATCATTCATAACCACGAAATTTTTCTATGTCAAAGATACAATTCAAAAATTTCTAATCCGATTACAGCTTTTCTTTCAAAGCCAACGCCTTATCCTTTACGTTGAGCATCGACAATACAGTTTTCTGATAGTGCTCAATGCGGCTATCGTATTCAGACTTATCGGAGACCATACTTAAATAATAGTACGCCCCTTCGACCAAAATAAAAATCAGGTCCGCCGTTTTTTCCACATCATCGATTTCAATGACACCATTTTCATTGGCGTCTTTCAGCGTATCGGTTAACATTTGCCGAAGGTGGTCATGAAGATTTTTATAGTGCGCCTTTAGCGCTTTGTCCCGAAAGATCAAGGCGAAGCTGCTGTAGAAAACGCCATCGTCGATAAGTTTATCCCATTTTCTGGAGAAAAGATTTCGTATGATCTTCTTCAATCGATCTGCAGGATTCAACGTACCATTTTCCGGGTTATAAATTAACCGGTATCGCTCTAATATATATTCAATGAGCCCGTGTATCAGATCCTGCTTGGTTTCAAAATAATGGATCACCAGGCTCGGATTCACATCCAAAACAGCGGCGACTTTTGCAATTGACGCATTTTCAAGTCCCTCCTTCTGGGCGACTTTATAAAACGCTTTAATGATTCCTTTTTGACGGATTGGTTTTAGGCTTTTTCTTCCCATGGTGCGGTGAACGGTAACACTAAAGTAACACAGAAGAAATTTTTATTTCAAAAAAGTTAACCTAATTTACTTAAATAATAGATTGAATGAATGTTCAATTAATAAATTAACAGTCCAGAAATATGATTTAATCAGTTACCATATGAAAAAAAGTTTACGGGAATTACATTTTCGGGTTCAGTTCTGGGGAACGGCGTGCATTTTATGCTTTCTCCTGGCTGCGAATGCGGCATGGGGTCAGGAATTAACCGTATCGGGACAGGTAAGGGAAGCTGGCAATCCATTGCCCGGTGTGAGTATTTTGGAAAAAGGAACATCGAAAGGCACAACCAGCGATGCACAGGGAAATTTCAATTTAACCGTTGAATCGCCGGCTGCGGTTTTAGTGTTCAGCTTTATCGGTTACAAAACGCAGGAAGTAGCGGTTGCAAATCGTACTTCATTCGACGTCGACATGGAAGAAGACATCACTGCGTTGTCGGAGGTTGTGGTTACAGCCTTGGGCGTTCAGAAAGAGGTTAAGTCTTTGGGTTACGCGGTACAAAAAGTAGATGGTGCATCTTCCACGAAAGCCCGTGAACCAAACATCATGAATTCGTTGACGGGAAAAGTTGCCGGTTTACAGGTCAATAATCAAACTGATCTGTTTCAGAATCCTGAGATTTTATTGCGCGGCGCAAAACCATTGATCGTCATCGATGGCGTCCCGAATATCGAAGGAGATCTGTGGAAAATCAATGCCGATGATATCGAGTCCTACAATGTCTTAAAAGGCGCCACTGCGTCGGCCTTGTATGGTTCGATCGGCCGCAACGGGGCGATCATGATCACAACAAAAAGGGGAAGCGGAAAAAATGCACTTAGCGTTGAAGTTAATTCGAGCACTATGTTCCAGCCAAACTTCATTCGTATACCAGACGTACAGACAACTTATGGAAATGGAAACAACGGCCAATACGCCTACGTGGATGGATCCGGAAGCGGACTTGAAGGTAGCGGATGGATTTGGGGACCAAAACTGAATCAGCCTGATCCCTCCACGCCCAGTGGTTATTGGGAAACGACACAATTCAATAGTCCTGTTGATCCTGCAACAGGTGAGCTTGTTCCTTTGCCATTCCTTTCGCGTGGAGCGGACAACGTAAAAAACTTTTTCCAGACGGGAGTCATATCAAGCAATAATATTAGTGTGAGCGGAGGTAGCGAAAATGGGAATTTCAGAGTTTCTGCTTCCAATACCTATCAAAAGGGAATTGTCCCGAATACACAGTTGAACAATACATCATTTGCCGTTTCGGGAGGATATAAATTAAGCAAGAACTTAAAGACCGATGCATCGCTGACCTATAACCGGCAGTACACCGATAATTTTCCAGAAGTCGGATATGGTCCTGAGAATTATCTGTATAACCTCGTTTTATGGACCGGGCCCGATGTTGACGTAAGAGATCTGAGGGATTATTGGAAAAAGGGCCAGGAAGACATTCAGCAAAGACACTACAATACATCCTGGTACAATAATCCTTATTTCCAGGCCTACGAATTTTTGCAGGGCTACTACCGAGACAATGTTTTCGGACAACTGAAGCTCGACTACAATATACTTCCCGGTCTTGATCTTACGTTGAGAACAGGTTTCAACCAATACAGCCTGAACCGGGATTGGAAAACGCCAAAAAGCTATTTGCGATATGACATCTTCTCAAAAGGTAATCTTCAACTCAGAAGCCAAAACGAATTAAGCATAAACACCGATTTTATCGCGCAGTATTCCAAGAAAATAAGTGAGAATTTTACTATTCGCGCGAGTATTGGTGGCGCAAACCGCTGGCGAACTTATCGGATCCAGGACATGCAAACGGATGGATTGGTAATTCCAGGTTTCTACAATGTCAGCAATTCTCAAAATCCACTAAGGGGCACGAATTCCCTGGAAGAAGAAAAAGTAAACAGCGTATACGGTACGTTGGATGCTGAATTTTGGGGGAATCTTTTTGGGTGTTACGGGAAGAAACGATTGGGTTTCAACCTTACCGGTGAAGAATAACTCTTTCTTTTATCCTTCTGTGTCTTTGTCGGCGGTATTATCAGATTTCATAGACCTTACTCCACTTAGCATTTCATTTTTGAAGTTACGTGCTTCATGGTCGCGGGTTTCGGACGGCAAGATCAAAAATCCGAAGGATCAGCATCAACGTCAACTTACCCTTATTATCACATACAAGCCTACGATCCTGGCGTTAATTGGAACAATACACCTTCCCTTTCCTATCCAAAAATCTTGATCAATCCAGATCTCCATCCGGAAACATCGGATACTTACGAAGTGGGTCTAGATACTCGCTTTCTAGAAGGAAGACTGGGACTCGACGTGGCCCTCTACAGGATCCGAGATTTCAATAACCTCAACGTTGTTCCAATTTCCGAAGGTACAGGGTATACTGCCCGCCTTGAAAATGGCGGCGAGTTCATCAGGAAAGGAATCGAGATCACACTCACTGCGACTCCCGTTAAAAGTGGTGCCTTTTCATGGGATGTTACCGTAAACTGGAGCCAGTTCCGCAAATACCTGGAATCGGTTTATGGGGGTGCCACCAAACTTAACAACATACCTGTTGGAACGCGAAATGATGCAGATTTACGGCTTTTCCTATATGCATACCCCGGGAGGAAAATTGGTACTTCAGGACAATGGATTCCCGCAAAGTGATCCATACGTCCGTAAGCTGGGATATACCGATCCTGATTTCATTTTCGGTTTTCTGAACACCTTTAACTACAAAAATTTTAGCCTTACCGTTTCAGCCGACGGAAGAATTGGCGGAACCATGTATTCGACGACGAATCAGAAGATGTGGTGGGGCGGAACTCATCCGGGCACTGTCAATGAGCACCGAGACGCTGCCAACGAAGGACGATCAACCTATGTTGCCGATGGCGTTGTCGTAGTAGAAGGAGACGTGCAATATGATACCGATGGAAAAATTATCAGCGATACCCGAGTCTACGCTCCGAATACTACACCAGTTAATTACATCTCATGGAACGTTAACACGAGCAATGCGTTCCTCAATCATTACTACGACGCAAGCTTCGTCAAACTGAGGGAAATCACGCTCACCTATAATTTTCCAAGCGCGTTGCTTTCCAAAACATTCATGGAAAAAGCCTCTATATCGTTCGTAGGAAGAAATCTGTTCCTGTGGTCAGATATGAAGGAAGTTGATCCGGATCCTGGCAGCGATAACCTTCAGACACCTTCCACGAGAAGCATAGGCTTCAATATAGATTTCACTTTTTAACCGCTAACAGGAATCAAGATGAAAACAATAAAAATATTAAGTTTGATAACGATCGTGTTCTGGGCGAATTCATGCAAAGATTTTGATGAACTCCAAAACGATCCCAACAGAACATCGCAAACTCACCCGGACTTCTGCTAACCAATATTGAAGCTGCTATTGCAGGTATCAACGAAACGAGGTGATATCCACCTTTAATGTGGTCAACGTGAACGCTATGCTCGCATCAAGAATGATAGTCTTCACAGATGGTGCTGCAGCTGAACAATACTATAGCTGGCAACGCAATAACTTTGATCGTTATAATACACTACGGCAGATTGCCAAAATGGAGGAAGAAGCCGACCGCCTGAAACTTGAAAATTACAAACACTTGCATTGTTTCTGAACTCAGTACAATCCTTGAGCTCAGCAAAACTTTTGGTGATGTGCCTTACAGCGAAACATTAAAGACTGACGAAGACATTTATAAACCAACATACGACAATCAGGAAGATATTTACATCCAGGTACTGGACGATCTTAAAGCCGCCAGTACCAATCTTGATCAAAGCCTCGGCGATATCACGGGTGATGTTGTGTACGGAGGCGATATTGACAAATGGAAAAAGTTGATCAACTCGTATAGCCTTAGGGTGCTGATAAGCCTGTCGGCGAAAACAGGAAACACAAAACTTAATGTTGTGGGCCGATTCAAGGAAATTGTAGATAATCCTGATCAATACCCGATCTTCACATCGAACGAAGACAATGGGGCCCTTCATTTTTATGATCTTGTCAATAACCGTTATCCCTATTTTAACAACAACAATTTTAAGACGGCTTATTACATGGAGGAGTCATTCGTTGACTTCTGAAAGCCCGGCAAGATCCGCGTTTATTTACTTTCGCCGATCGCAAGCCTCAAGGCGCTGCATTACCCGAAACCGACTTCGATGCCTATGGAGGTGTGGGTGGAAGTGATCCACTGGGCGGATAATACGACTCGGGTCGTGAACGGCGAGGCATCACGCGCTGATGAGCGTTACTACCTCGACCCTGTGAATGAACCCAGCGTTCTAATGGGATACGCGGAACTGGAATTTACGCTTGCAGAAGCCGCGGCAAGAGGATGGATCACAGACGATCCGGAGGAGCATTATGAAAATGGTATCCGGGCTTCATTTGATTTTTACGGCATCTCAAGTGGTGAGCAGGATGCTTACCTGCTGGAACCTGAAGTTGTTTACAATCCTGCCAAGGCGATTGAAATGATCATCACCCAGAAGTACATAAACTTTTTTATGAACGGAGGATGGGAAGCCTTTTACAATAATCTTCGTACGGGTTTTCCGGAATTTGATGTCGACGGTGGTGGCATACTAAACAACGGCCAGGTGCCCAAGCGTTGGATGTATCCCCAGGATGAATTGAATTTGAATACGGAAAATGTTGAAGCAGCCATTAGCCGGCAATATGCAGGTGACGATGACATCAATGGAGTAATGTGGTTATTAAAAAGCGAATAGACCATGAGAACGAAAATTATATTCTTATTAATCGTCCTTTGCACTGGCACATTTTCCTGCGACGACGACGAAAACACAACAGTGGATCCTATCTATGAGTTTGTTGCTTTTGCTGGTGAATCATCCGTCAGTCTGAACGAGTTTGACAACAGCGAAGAACCATTTCCACTGACTGCAAAATTGTTGGCCTTTGATCCGTATGCACAGGACATCGACCTGGCCTTGGAGATCACAGGATCTAATGCTCAGGAAAATACTGATTTCGTGGTCACACCACATGACGTTGTCAAGATCCGTGCAGGTAAATTGGTTTCCGATACCATTTGGGTAAAAACGGTTGACAACGCGGCTGGAACAGACCTTGAGCGATCGTTCCAGATAAAAATCAAATCAGTCAGTCAGCCGGATGTTAAAATCGGGCTGGGCCTTGCAGATCCCAAAAATGCAGCGATCAACTTTAATATCCTGGATGATGAGTGCAGCTTGACTACTGACATTTATAACACTACGTTGTCCAATTCAATCGGTGGATTAAATGGCGATGGAACAAAACCCGCCGAAGGTGTTTTGACAGGAAGTACAATTAAGTTAACGGGAGACCTGATAGATTACGGCCCATTTTCAAATGCTTCCCTTTCAGTCACACTAACCCCTGACGGCGCAGGATCGACAAAAGGCAAAGCTACTTTTGGAGAACAGGAAACCGGAACCGACGCTGATGGTTATGACTACAAATTTATTGAAGTCGGTGAAGGATCATACGATGTTTGCAGTGGCACCATTCAATTCGAATATGAATTTATTATATGGATGGAGGTTGGGTATACTGGTATTCGGTAACCAATAGTCTTTTCCGTTCCATAGGTGTGAAAAATTAGAAGATTGAAAGATTGGAAGATTGGAAAATTGGAAAATTGATGCTTTCAATTTTCCAATTTTTCAATCTTACAATCATTGCAATCTTCAATCTTACAATCACAGTCCACCCTATGAGAAGATATTTTATTTTTTTAGCTGGATCATTCATTTTAGCCGGATTAACCTTTATCTCCTGCACACAATCTCAGTCCGATAAGAAAACACCAAAAGCAGTGTTCATCATCCTGGATGGAATTCCGGCTGATGTGATTGAAAAATTAGAATCCTCCCGCATTAGCGCGAGATTTCAAAAGTAGGTGGCTTTACACGCGCTTATGTTGGCGGCAGGAAAGAAACCTACAACGAAACCCCTACCATATCGGCACCCGGTTACATTTCGCTGCTTACCGGCACGTGGGGAAATAAACATAATGTTTGGGATAACGACATTGCCGCACCCGAACTATCACTACTGGAATATTTTCAGAATTGCGGAAAAAGTAAACCCTGACCTTCATACTGCATTATTCTCAACATGGCTGGATAACCGTACAAAATTAGTCGGAGAAGGCCTTGAGCAGGCAGGTGCCATTAAACTGGATTATAAGTTTGATGGACTGGAGCATGATACCATTAAATATCCGCACGATGACGCAGCGGATTATATTCGAAAAATTGACGAAGCTGTTTCAGACGAAGCAGCACGGTATATCTCAACGGAGGGGCCAGATCTTTCTTGGGTGTACCTGGAGTACACCGATGATATGGGCCATCGCTTCGGAGACAGTCCACAGTTTCATCAAGCAATACAAAACGCAGACCATCAAATGAAAAAAATCTGGGAGGCCATTAAACTTCGGGAGGAGAAATTCAACGAAGACTGGCTTTTAATAATCACGACAGATCATGGTCGCAATGCCGCCACCGGCAAGGATCATGGTGGACAATCTGATCGCGAGCGAACAACATGGATTGCTACAAACAGTAAACATCTCAATGAGCGATTTAAACAATCACCCGGCATCGTGGATATTTTGCCTTCCATTTTCAATCATATGCAAATGTCAATTCCCGATGACGTGGCATGAAGAAATCGACGGTGTTCCCTTCATTGGCCCTATTGATTTGGCCGACCTGACTGCGGAAAAGAATGGCAATAGCATAACCCTTCGATGGAAAAATTTTAGCAAAAATAAAACCGATAAGGCCGAGATTTTTGTTACAGAGATGAATCAGTTTAAAGAGGGCAAGACCGATAAATATCAAAAGGTAGGTGAAACTCTTCTTCAGCAGGAAAATTATAATTTTAAAGTAGAAAGTAATTCGGCGTTTTATAAAGTTCTCGTCAAGGCGCCACACCACTATGCAAATGTGTGGATCGTTGACAAGAATAATTGACTTCTTATCCATTTATAAACTATTAACCAGCACCTATGGACATCACCAGAAAAGAGTTCCTTACCCGAAGCTCCACGCTGGCAGCAGCTTCAATCTTGACGCCACTGGCGTTGCATGCTAAAGCATTCGGTAATGCAGATAAAAAAATCAAAGTCGGAGTAATTGGTTGTGGAAGTGTCTCCGGCCAGTACCTGCCCCATCTTTCAAAGTCACCCTTTGTTGAACTGGTGTCGACTTGCGACATCAGACCCGAACGCGCAAAAACCGCAGCAGAGAAATATAAGATACCCAATCACTATCCGCATATCGACCAAATGCTGGCCGGTGCGAAATTCGATTTGATGGTGACGCTTACGGATATGCAGGAACATGGACGTCTCAACAAGCAGGCCGTGCAAGCCGGCCGCCATGTGTGGAGCGAAAAACCGATGGCCAATACTTACAAGGAAGGCCGTGAATTATTAGATCTTGCCAAGAGCAAAGGACTACGCGTTTGGGGAGCGCCGGCGGTTGTTAACAGTCCGCAGTTTGCATTTATGGCAAAAGCAAATCAATGAAGGCAAGCTTGGAAAGATTGCTGCAGCGCATGCACACTATGGACACCTCGGTCCACATTGGTCCGCATTCTTCTATGAAAAAGGTGGCGGCAGTATGCCTGATCTTGGTGTTTACAATTTCGGTACGTTAACAGGATTGCTTGGGTCCCGCAAAATCTGTGGTGGCCATGACCAGCACTATTCTGCCTGAACGCGAAACCGAAAACAAAGGCAAAGTTAAAGTCGAAGCAGAAGACAATGCAATGGTATTGATGGAGCATGCCAATGGTGTGATCTCCCACGTGCAATGTGGATTTAATTATTTTGATCCTTATGGACATGAAGGCGCTGGCCAGGACCGGCCAACCATTTCAATCTGGGGACGAAATGCAAACATGAATCTTGTAGGCTACGACTGGGCGCCTTTTGGTGTAGATATGGCAACCGTTGAAAATGAAAAAACAGTTCGTTATGTTCCCGATCCAGGTAAGTATGTCTGGCAGCAAGGCGCATCAGTTATTTGCGAAAGTTTAGTGACAGGAATAGAACCACTCATTAATGCCGAGCATGCTTTGCACGTGCTGGAGGTCATGCAAGCGGCCCGGGAATCACAGGCAACTGGTAAAAGAATTACTTTGCAATCGACTTTCCCGTATCCGGTGGTGAAGTAATAGCTAAGGCAAAGCATGGATCCTATTGCATTTGTCATCTTTCTTCCTGCCCAGGTTATCAGAGAGACAAGAACTCAGATTTACAACACAACTTACAATCATGATTTGAAAAAGGTCTGTCTTAAAGTGATCGTAAATCATGAAGACCATGAATGCGTAAAAGATTATCAATCCCGATAACGTTTCAATTAAATGACCTCTTATTTCTTGAAACCTTGATTGGTAAATACATTGCAATTGCCGGGACGATAAGAAACCAAAATAAAATCGCGGTGAGTAAGTTCCATCCAATCAACATTGAAAATGGAATTAAAACGGCCATTAATGCTATTGGTACAATCAATGTCCCTTTAAGTTTCTCCTTTAATTGCAACATAATTAAATATAACAATTTCCCTGGTGCACTTATGATTCATAGCACGGGATTCTAACATTCTACTCCAATATCTTGAAAGGGGCTAAAGTCCTGCAGGTTTGTAAAGGAATCGTTGCCCACACAATTCCTTCACTTCAAACGCTTGTGAGGTCGACCCAATAATATTTCTTGATGTCCGATCCTCTATTCCAACATTTAAAAATTCAGCAAATTCTTTAAGACCGCCTATTAATTCCTTTTTGCTATTTCTGGTCAACAAATCCAGTGTTCCATTATCCATTATTAAAGTGGCCGTATAATCTGACCAGTCTAACTGCCGGGATGCGCCACCGGATATTTAACATTTGGGAGTAATTTCCTTTCGTGACAACAATTCTGTCGAGACTATTAAATCTATTGGTTTCTTCACCGAGCGGAATCCATAGCAGCGACAGGTAGTCATTGTACTTTTTGTCGGTCAGATTTATTTCTGTGACATAGTTTGTGGTAAGAATGACAATCCCATAATAGAATCAACACAATGCACCACCCATAATGGCCAAGGGACGCCAAATAAATTCCCGCTCCAAAGATAAGCGGTGTTGCATATTTCAAACCAAGTGGAAAATATGCAATTGCAATTTTCTTTTTCATGGATCTTACATTTTTCGAGCTGCCAAATCAGCTTGTAACCTAATTGTTACACACCATTTATATAATACTCCAATCATTTGAAATGCTAGTTATGGTGATGAAGCAAAAGATATTATTACTTTAGCTAGCATTAATTTAGAAAACCTATTAAAAAGTAACCCTATGAAATCTCGTCGCGACTTCCTTCAAAAAATCTCTGCTTCGGCCTTCGCTTTACCGTTTGTGCCATCATTAAGTCTCGCCGATACGCACAAGGCGGCTGAACTTCCATATCAGGGACCGGTGCTGCGGGTTGCGATCATGGGCCTGGGAAGTTATGGTACCCGTGTCGCAGAGGCTATGCAAGCCTGTACGAAAGCAAAATTGGTAGGCGTGATCAGCGGCACCCCATCGAAAATAAAGGACTGGCAAGCCAAGTATAATATTCCGGAAAAGAACTGTTATAACTATGAGAATTTTGATCAGATAAAAAACAATAAAGACATCGATGCCGTCTACGTTATCACACCCAATGCGCTTCACAAACCACAGGCTATCCGCGTGGCGCAAGCGGGTAAACATGTGATATGCGAAAAACCTATCGCATTGAATGCTGTGGAAGGACAGGCTATGGTCGATGCATGTAAAAAAGCCAACGTGAAATTTCTGGTGGGTTATAGAATGCACTTCGAAGTGAAAACATTGGAGATCGTTCGGATGAGAAGTGCTGGAGAGTTCGGCAAAGTTTTATTTTTCCAGGGTCTTTGTGGGTTTAAAATTGGTGATCCGAACCAATGGCGCCTGAAAGAAAGAACTGGCCGGCGGCGGCTCTCTGATGGATATCGGTATTTATGCCGTTAACGGGTCCAGGTATATGATTGGCGAAGAACCGATTTGGGTAACCGCGCAGGAAACGAAAACCAATCCGGAGAAATTCAAGGAGGGCGTAGATGAAACAATAACGTTTCAACTTGGATTTCCAGGCGGGGCGATTGCGTCTTGCTTGTCGACGTATTCGATGAACAATCTCGATCGCTTTTTCTTAAACGGCGAAAAAGGATTTGCAGAAATGCAACCTTCCACTGGGTACGGTCCGATCAAGGCTCGTACACATTTGGGTGAGTTAACGCAGCCTCACGTTACCCATCAGACCGTACAAATGGATGAAATGGCGGGAATTATTTTGGAAGGTAAAAAACCAATTATTCCCGATCGATGGTGAAGAGGGTGTGAAGGATATGAAAATACTTGACGCTATTGTGCAGGCTGTTAAAAGCGGGAAGAAAGTCGATTTGAAATTGTAATCATCTCCAAGCAAATGCATTTTACACGGAGGCGCAAAGGCGCGAAGGTTCGCAAAGAGATTTAATCGCTTTGCGAAACTCAGCGTTCTTTGCGCCTTTGCAGTAAAAGATGCTCGCACAATGACATCATTCCTTAAAATTTATTTACATACCGCTTGAAACCAAGCTTAAGAAGAGGAACATTAAAATTGATCAAAAACCCAAGACGTTTATTCGCAAGTTTAAGATAGCTGATGATCTGTGCTTCATGTACTTTTAAGATTCCTTCAATGGCTTTCAATTCCACAATGATCTCATTTTCGACAAGCATATCGATGATGTAATCTTTGTTGAGAGACTCGCCTTTGTAATGCAAGGATACAGGGACAGTAGTTTTTACGTCCAATTGTCTGCCTCGGAGTTCTCGAACCATACAATGTTGATAGACTGCTTCCAATAAGCCTGGCCCCATTTCTCTGTGAACAGCGATGGCGGAGTCGAGGATGATAGACGAAATGTGATTCAAGGAATTTGAATCCAGTGGTTTTAGATTTTCCATTTTATTTGTGGTTAAGACAACGGTTTAGTCTCAATGTACATAAAATCGCTATAAAAACGGGGTTTTACCCATAAAAAAAGGCCATTTTACACAGAGACGTAAAGGCGCAAAGTTTCGCGAAGAATTGGGAAAATTTGCCGATCTTTGTAACACCTGAAAAGTCCGCAATCAACGCTTGGCGAAACTCCGCGTTCCTTGCGTCTTTGCAGTGAAAAGTGAAAGATCGACTTATTAAATAAAAGTGTTATGAAGCGCTCGGCAGTTTTACTCTTCTTTGTTATCGCGTGTCTTGCAGGTTTTTCAAATGACGAAACCGGTGACGACAAAAGAATGGAAGCCTTTTTGAACAAGGTTGAAAAATTCTATAAAAAGAAAGAGCATGTATCCACAAACTGGAATATGCCCAACAGGAACCCAGAATCCAGCGATTATAATATGCCAACAGGGAACATCGGTTCTGTCGATAACGAAACCGGCCTTGTTTTTAATTCTTCGAATGGAAAACTTTTAGATACGGAACTGAATATTGAACTTGATACCGTTACAGGGATTATTTATGATTTTAAAACCAAAAAGGAATACTCCCTATCCGATCTTCAATCACAGCGGCACAACAAATTATAGTCGCAACCGACATCAAATAAAAAAACACGATTAAAAAAATCGTGTTTTTTTTATTTAACGCTAAATGTAATATGATGTCTTACGAAGCTTGTTTCACAAGCTGGATCTCTGCCTGAAGTTTCACTTCTTCGCCAACCAATACGCCACCCGTTTCAAGTGCTGCATTCCAGTTAAGCTTGAAGTCAGTGCGATTAATTTTACCTGTAATCGTGAAACCAGCTTTTTGATTACCCCATGGATCTTTGCCAATACCACCAAACTCGACATTTAATTTTACAGGTTTGGTGACATCGCGAATCGTAAGATTTCCATGAAGCACATAATTTTCGTCATCCACCTTCTCAAGCTTTGAAGAAATAAATTTCAACTGAGGATAATTTGCTGCGTCAAAAAAGTCAGGAGATTTCAAATGGTTGTCGCGATCTTTATTTCCTGTCGTTATAGAATTTATATCAGCCGTAAATTGAATTTTTGCTGTCGTAAAATCGCTATCGTCAGTTTCTACCTGTGCATCAAACTTTTCAAATGATCCTGAAACGTTTGTAATCATCATGTGCTTCACTTTAAATCCGATTTCACTATGCGCCGGATCTAAATTCCATTTTGTTTTCGTTTCTGTTGCCGTTTCCATTGTGTTTCGTTTTTTAATTTTTTGTTGACACAAAGTTAGCTAGGGAATATTGCTCCAATCGTTGAACTAGGTTAAGATCGTTATCAGTTATCAGTTATCCGTTATCCGTTCGAATCAATCGTGCTTCGATCGCATGTCCGTTAACATCACGTATCGTTATCGCTATGATCGAAGTACGAATTTGATTCTGTCGGACAACGGATAACGGATAACGATTAACGGACAACGTTCTTAACCTAGTTCAAGAATTATCCTGGGTGAGAATGATACCTTTACATCATCATTAGTCACAAGTAAAAAAAGATCTATGGAAAACAGGATTTTAGGAATACATCATATCACTGCCATCGCAGGATATGCAAAACGCAATTATGATTTTTATACCAAGGTATTAGGACTTCGGTTTATTAAGAAGACAGTTAATTTTGACGATCCTAAAACGTATCACTTTTATTTCGGTGATGAGGTTGGATCGCCTGGGACGATTCTTACATTCTTTCCCTGGGAAGGCGTTCCAAGAGGAAAACAAGGTTCTGGTATGCCTACCGAGATAGGATACTCAGTACCCGACAAAAGTCTTGCCTTCTGGACGCAACGTTTCAAGGAATACTATGTCAATGTAACTGGAACAGGTACCCGTTTTGGAGAAGAGTACATTGCATTCGAAGATCCGGATGGACTTCCTTTGACGCTAATCATTCCTAAAGGCTGCCGACAATCGTAAGCCTTGGGAAACGGACGAGGTTAAAGCTGACGTGGCCACCAAAGGTTTTCATAGCATTACGCTTACGCTCACAAGTGTGAAAGAAACCGCCAGTGTATTGACCGATATCTTTGGATATAAGTTTTCGGGCCAGGAGGGAAACCGTTATCGTTACAGTACCGATGCCGTTGAAACCGCTTCAATTGTTGACCTTATTGATGCTCCCGACGAAAAAAGAACCGGAAATGCCGGTGGTACCATTCACCACGTGGCATTCCGCGTGAAAGATGAAAAAGTCTTAATGGAGTTTCGTGAAAAAGTTCTGGCAAAGGGATTGAATATCACGCAGAAGATCGACCGCAATTATTTCTTCTCACTTTATTTCAGGGAACCGGGTGGCGTGCTTTTTGAAATTGCTTCAGATACTCCTGGTTTCTCGATCGATGAAACTGTCAGCGAGCTTGGTAACAATTTAAAGCTTCCGGCGCAATATGAAAGTCATCGTAAACAGATCGAAGCGGTTTTGCCGTCACTTGTATATAGTTTCTAGTTTCGTGGTTTCTAGTTTCTAGTTGGTGCAACTTCAACGTGCGCGCCTGGAATTTCGGAAACTAGAAACTTCAAACTCGAAACTAGAAACTAAATTCCATAAATTACGACTTAAACTTCGCTATGAATGATATACAATTAAAACTTAAGGACAATGGACAGGGTGCGTTCCTTATTGAAGAAGGTGACGTACGCCTGGCCGAAATGGAGGTGGCTGTTAACAACGGGAATTTAACAGTGTATCATACCGAAGTGGCAGAAGAATTAAAGGGAAAAGGTGTTGCCTCAAAATTATTATCTACGATGGTGGCTTATGCGCGCGAGAACAAATTAAAAGTGATTCCGCTGTGTCCGTATGTTCTTGCACAATTCAAAAGACATCCAGACCAATATGCCGACATCTGGAACAAAACCTGGCATCATTGACAATAGAAAAACTAAAATGCATCAAAAAGAAATAATAACCTGCGGGCAAAAAAATAACAGAGGCCAAAAAAGCATTGATCATGTTACATGGCCGCGGCGCATCGGCAGAAGATATTCTTCGACTGACGTCTTACCTGAACATTGAAGAATTTGCCATACTTGCGCCACAGGCTACCAACAATACATGGTATCCCTATTCCTTTCTGGCACCACGAGATCAAAATGAGCCTTGGTTGTCCTCGGCCCTCGATCTCATAACGGGCCTGGTAGTGGACATTAACACTGCAGGAATTCCGGACGATCATATTTATTTTCTTGGGTTCTCTCAAGGCGCTTGTCTTACCTTGGAATACGTTACGCGAAACGCGACGAAATGGGGTGGGGCTGTTGCATTCACGGGTGGGCTAATCGGAGATAAGATTTATCCTGAAAAATATGCCGGCGATTTCCAAGGAACACCAATTTTCATCGGGACGAGCAATCCAGATCCCCACGTTCCTGTTGATCGTGTAAAGGAAACAACGTCGTTTCTAAAAAAGATGAATGCGTCCGTAACGGAAAAG
The DNA here is from genome assembly GCA_963739105.1 of uncultured Bacteroidota bacterium. GTDB lineage: Bacteria > Bacteroidota > Bacteroidia > Cytophagales > Cyclobacteriaceae > Chryseolinea. The sequence continues at coordinate 22,807 of CAVTZI010000039.1, forward strand.
GTCTATCAAAACATGGGACATACCATCAGCGAGGATGAAATTGACAAAGCTAATCAACTGGTATTTACTGCTTAAGTATGTTTACAGTCGTTAGAATTTACAGCGATGAAAAAGGCGATAGCCATTTTGAAGAAATAAGCGTTCCGTTAAAAGAAAATGGAATGGTGGGAAGACTTTCTGATGCGGTAGCGGCGAAAGAAGTTATATTTCGTGAAGTAGAACCAACCTACGACTGGGATTTCCATACGGCACCACAAAAACAATATATAATTCTGCTTGATGGAGAAATAGAAATAGAAACATCTTTACATCAAAAAAGAAAATTTAGCGGTGGTGATGTCTTATTGGTTGAAGATACGACAGGGAAAGGACACAAAACTAAAAACCTCCTGCCAGTCAAGCGAAAATCCATTTTTATTACTGTCCCTTAAATGAAAAACCAGGATGACTAACTTTCAATACGCACTGGAATTACTGGGTACATTTTTCTTTGCGATATCAGGAGCTTTAGCCATTCAGGACCATCACGATGATTTGTTTGGAGCTGGTTTTATGGGGTTTGTAACCGCCATTGGCGGTGGTACCCTGCGCGACATCATGCTGGGGAGTTATCCCTTCGTATGGATCGGAGATATTTATTTCCTTTATGCAATTCTTGTTGGAGTGCTGGTGGCCTACTTTTTCTACAAACCTTTAGTTCGGCTGAAACGAACATTCCTGTTTTTTGATACGCTGGGGATTTCCTTCTTTACGATTTTAGGAGTGGAAAAGGCGCTTAGCCTTGGCGTGAGCCCCGAGATCGCAGCCATCATGGGAATGTTCAGCGCGATCATGGGTGGCGTTATCCGCGATGTACTTACCAATGAAACGCCAGTCCTGTTCCGAAAGGAAATTTACGCAACAGCTTGTCTTGCCGGGGCAATTTTATATTTAATTCTTTACCAGTTTGGTGTACACCGGGATCTCAACTTAATCCTTTCCATTGTACTTATTTTTGTTTTTCGAATTCTCGCAGTAAAATATAAACTATCACTGCCAAATTTCAGAAGGGCTTCTTGATTTTGGTGGAATTTAACCACAGAGTCACAAAGAGCACAAAGTTTCACAAAGAAATATATTCCAATTCTCTGTGTAACCTTTGTGCTCTTTGTGACTCTGTGGTGAATTGGAAAACTTCGAAACCTCGAAACTTCGAAACTTCAAACTTTTTTCGCGAGCCGTCTTCTAATCTTACTTAAAAATTCCGGCGTGATCCCAAGGTAAGAGGCGATGTTGTGTTGAGGAACACAGGAAGGTATCAGGGGATATTTTTTTATGAAATGCAGATAACGTTCTTGTGCTGTTGAACTTAGGTTGTCGATGAGCCGCTGCTGATTTGCGACCAACGCATTTTCAATGAGGATGCGAAAAAACCGTTCGAACTTCGTCACCTTTTCGAATAACAATTGCTGGTTTTCCCATGACAGCAGAAGTACTTCGGAATCCGCTATAGCTTCTATTGTGAGCACAGCCGGTTTTCGTGAAATGTAACTGTACATGTCTGCTATCCACCAATCCCGCGTAGCAAAACTCAGGATATGTTCTTTGCCTTCCGCATCTATCGTGAAACTTTTCAAAGCGCCATCAATAACAAAAGCGGAGTTTTTGCACACCTCCCCAGCATACAAATAGATGTCTTTACGCTTGAATGTTTTAGGTTCCAGCAGGGAAATGAAAAGTTTTTTTTCCTTTTCATTCAATTCAATATGTTTGCTAACACTCTTTAATATCAGATCAGTATCCATTGTGTACCTTAATAGGAACTCTAAAATAAGGATTTTCACCAAGCAATTGCGAACCCTGTTTTTCTTAACCTTGTTCAACGAATAAGGGTAATTATACTGCTAACTTTATTGTCGTGAAATTCGTTATGACACAATAATTTGAATACCTAACAGGAAAAATTCGCACGTCGATTCGAATCTACACAGCAAAAAAACAAATTACGCAAATCACTATGGAACTGGGAGTTTATACGTTCGCCGATATGACACCTGATAAAGTGTCGGGAAAAGCAATCAACGCGCACACACGGATACAACAATTACTGGAGGAGATTCAATTGGCTGACCAGGTAGGGCTTGACGTGTTCGCCGTCGGGGAACATCATCGGCCTGACTATGCGATCTCCGCACCTGCAGTAGTTCTTGGCGCTGCTGCGGCGATCACCAAAAATATTAAACTTTCCAGCGCCGTTACGGTACTCAGTTCTGATGATCCGGTCAGGGTGTTCCAAAGCTTTGCCACGGTAGATCTTATATCCGGAGGAAGGGCTGAAATCATGGTAGGACGGGGCTCCTTTATTGAGTCATTCCCATTGTTTGGTTACGACTTGAATGAATACGATGAATTGTTTGCAGAAAAGTTAGAGTTGCTTCTTAAAATCAATCAAAATGAAATTGTTTCCTGGAAAGGAAAACATCGGTCTTCGCTTATTAATCTCGGCGTATATCCCAGACCGCTTCAACCCTCACTACCAATTTGGCAGGCTGTAGGAGGTACACCTCAATCGGCGGTAAGGGCGGGTACGCTTGGACTTCCCATGGCACTGGCCATCATCGGAGGTTACCCGGATAAGTTCGTTCCATTTATAAATCTGTATCGTGAATCGGGAAAAAAGGCCGGGCACGAAAATTTGCCGCTCGGAATTAATTCGCACGTGTATGTGGCTGAAACATCGCAGCAAGCAGGTGATGAATTTTATCCCGCTTATTCAGCAATGATGAACCGAATTGGTCGGGAACGAGGCTGGGCACCGCTGCGCCGGATGGACTTCGATGCCATGCGTTCCCCAACGGGATCATTGCTGGTAGGAAGTGTTGATGAAGTCGTTGACAAAATCTTATACGAACATAGCTTGTTTAAAAATTCCAGGTTTTTAGCCCAAATGAGTGTCGGTATTATGCCGCACGATAAAATCCTGCGATCGATAGAACTGTTTGGTAATAAAGTTGCTCCGGCCGTAAAGAAGGCGTTGGCTGCATCTGCAGACAAAACAAAAGCCAAGAAGAAGTAAGCGAACAGTAAGCGGTGAATTAGAGCGAAAGGAATCATGTCCCCTTGATGACCAATGTCGTCGCTAAATTCATTCACATTGCAGCTTTTATTTTCTGATGGCGCTGCCATGCCTTTCATTTGCAAGCATTGCGATACTTATGACGCGGTTTCTTGGAATAGTAGTAGGCATTATAATTTGTTCTTGCGAAACAGAATCTCCCGAAATCGGATCGGATTTCTTTACAAATGGAGTACTCAATTTCATATTAAGTCGTTATCCGTTAATAGTTATCCGTTCCGGTAGCGAGTGTTTTTAGATGATCGTAATTTTTATAACATCAACTCAGAGAATTTATCACAAACCAATAATTTTCCTCCACTTAACATTGACATTAACGGATAACGGATAACGATTAACGGATAACGGACCACGAAATGACCAAAGCTATAGCCAATAAAATACTTGTTGTTATTCTTCACGCGTGTGGCTGGGCTTTGCTTTTTACATTGCCATTTCGCTTTCTTTCGCGGGGCACAATTCCTCCAGAAAGGCGAACAGAAACACTGGAAAGATTTCCAACGCCCGACGAACGATTTAATAATCCCATTCCGTTTGATCCTTCGATGATAAGAATAGAATCGCTGTTGTCAAATGGCCTGCTTTTTATTTTCTTTTATCTGAATATGTTCATTTTAGTACCAAACGTTTTGACGAGAAAGGGATGGGCCCAGTATGTTTTATTGGTCGGCCTATGCCTTGCGATCTATTTGGTAGCATCTTATTTTTTTAGATTGAACTATGTTCATTTAGGGACCTTTAATCCTCCTCTTTTTATAGGTGTTCCTAATTTCTTTATGGTTTTTGGACTAAGCCTGGCCTTACGACTTATGCAAGACCGTTCGGCATATGAAAACCTTTTAAAGGAACGTGAACATGAAAAACTAAAATCGGAGCTGTCTTTTTTACGCTCGCAGGTTAGCCCTCATTTCATGTTTAATATCCTGAACAGCCTGGCATCATTAGCACGGAAAAAATCAGACTCGTTGGAGTCGGCAATTATACAATTATCACAATTGATGCGTTATTCTTTATATCACACCGACAAAAAAGTAAGTTTGGAACAGGAGGCTGCGTACATTGGCAATTACATTGAGCTACAACGGATGCGATTTGGTTCCATGATTACACTCCATTACCATGTGAACATCGAACGAAAAGATTTGATGATCGAGCCCATGCTCTTGATCCCTTTTGTGGAGAATGCTTTCAAACACGGCGTCGGTATGATTCAAAATCCGATCATTAACGTAAATCTGGAGGCTTCTTACCATGGGATACACTTTGAGGTACGGAACAAATTCAATTCGTCCTCGGAGGAGACAAAAGATTCAAGCTCTGGAATCGGTTTACAAAATGTAAAGCGGCGGCTTGATTTGCTTTATAAAGACTTGTATGCGATCAAGACTTATGCCCAGGACGACTGGTTTATTGTTGACCTAAAATTAATTGCAGCATGACGTGCATGGCCATTGACGACGAACCACTTGCCCTTGATCTTTTGGAGGACAATATTCGTAAAATTTCGTTTCTTACATTAGTCAAGAAGTGCTCCAATGCTTTGGAGGCAAATGAATTTCTGCAGAAGCAGCCTGTGGACCTGCTCTTCCTTGATATCCAAATGCCTGGCCTTTCTGGTATTCAGTTTTTGCAGGGATTATCCAAAGCACCTCCACTGGTAATTTTCATTACAGCCTATGAAAAATATGCAATCGACGGCTACAGCCTTGACGTTGTGGATTATCTTCTCAAGCCCGTTTCATTTGAACGCTTTTTAAAAGCAGCGAACAAAGCACACGATAAGTTTAATAGTCGCAACGCCATTCCAACGCCTTCTCAGGAATATTTGTTTGTCAATTCAGAATACAACCTTGTCCGAATTGATTTTAGCGACATCGCATATGTAGAAGGGTTGAAGGATTACGTTAAGATTTTTCTGCTATCTGCTCCAAGACCTGTGATCACAAGGTTAAGCATGAAGGCTCTCGAGGAAAAACTTCCCGCCAATATGTTTGTACGCGTGCATAAGTCTTTTATCGTTGCAATAAATAAAATAACTTCTATTCGAAAGGCAAGAATTTCTATCCTGAAGGCACAAATTCCAATCAGCGAACATTTTAAAGACAACATTTACAAAGTCATCGATCCGAAGGCATAACGGAGCTTGCATTTCTTTGTGAAACCTTTGTGCCTTTGAGTCTTTGTGGCAAGACTTCGAGTAATGTAGTCGAAGTCATTGCCACAAAGACTCAAAGACACAAAGGTTCACGAAGAATACAAACAACATCATGGAGTTCTATGGGATAACCAAAATTCGGGATACGTAATATTTTTTGTCAATCAGCAATCGAACCAGGTAAATTCCGCTGCTCGTGTTTTCTATGTCGATCTTATACGTCTGATTCAAAACATCAGTCAATTCTTTACTTCCCACCTGCTTCCCCGCCATGTCGACTAACTCATACACTACTGGCTGGCGATTGTCCAGATTGAACGTGACATAAAAACTTTTCACCTCATCAATCTTAGTTGGGTATAACGAGTAGAGTTCAGACGTCGAGAATGGCAAAGGATCATCCGACAGGAAGAACTCAATATTATCGACGTAAAGGCTATTGGAGATGTGTACCTGAAACAACAAAAGCTATCCGGATTGACTCCTCTCCCACCAACGAATTCAGATTGAGAAAAATTTGTTTCCAGTCCGTAGCGGAAGTCGGAACCAAATCCGCTTTCATGTTACCTTCTGAAAGCGAACTTTCATTACTACTGAAAAGTACTTCGTCAAAAGTTTTGCCGCAATCACGTGATGCCAATACTTTAAAAACCTCCTCCGAAGGATCTTTAATGCTGTCAATACTTTTATGTTGGAAAGACAGATCGAAAAATAAACTCGCTGTAACAGCATCGGAAAAGTCCAAAACCGGACTCACAAACCAGGAGTATTCTTGTTCTGAACTATTGTCGTCACCTTCGAAATACAAGGATTGATCATAATTTGTTGAAGTGGTTTCCCAATTTCGGCTGCCCATCGGATTAACAATTTGCCATGCGTTCTCGCCATTGTCTGCATCGAAATTTTTACGCAACGGAATTTTATCTTCAGAGGCATTGACAATTGTCTTTACCTGAAGTTTGTTGTCCGATACATCGACATCTTTAAATCCATTCGGCTGCGTGAGCTCAAAGGAAATCATGTTATCGCCATCTTTTAATGTCATGACTGGGAGCGTAATGGTTGTTTGTTCACCCGGCGACAAATTAAAATCTTCGCTTGTCGACATCATCTGAAGTGCATCCCTGTTAGCAAAGTACTCGACCTTTAAGCCAGCGATGGGAAGATTACCCTTATTTTCGACGAGCAATACCGGCTGTATTTCATTGCTGCAGTGCACCGGCGATGGATACGTAAGTTGTTTGAGCGCTATATTTTCAGTGACGTCTGTTCTCACAGCGATGTTATCGAGGTAAAGATTGTTGCCCCTGTCGTTAACGCCTACGAAGGCAAGTTGAAGGCGTCCTTGCCCAATATATTTGCTCAGGTCAATTACTTCTCTTCGCCATTGATTTTCATTGGAAGGTAAAAATGAACTCGGTGGTTGATGACACGGTGGCCAGAACACTTCCATACTTCGAATAAATTTTATCACTGGCCGTTAGATCCGTACTGCAATCCAGCAGCACATGGACTTCCAGCCCGTCCGAATGATTTTGATAGCGGCCGTATGCCACATCAAAAGCCAGGAAGGGTGAAGTTGCTTGCGTGAGATCAATTACCGGCGTGGTCATGACATCTATCTCTTCCACCTCTTCCTGCGCTTGAAAAAATTTCATGTAAACGGCTTTGTTGACCGAATTATTTACAGTTCCAGTTTGAACAGCCGCCCAGGTAGCTTCTTCATCCGCGTTGATGACGGCCCAGTTTGCAGGCAGACTGTTGAAATTTTCAGAAAAGGGTGTTTCAATGTCATCGGGGACAGCCGTGGCAACGCTCCTTGCGTTGTCCATTGATTTACCATCCGTCGTGTTATTGGTTTCCAGTATTTCAAAATGAAAATCGGAATTTCCAGGGGCAAGCGTAAAAGAAGCGAATGAAATTTCCGCTGATTCCTGAATACCAAGCGGACTAAAATTAAACGTCTTCGTTTCTATTACGGTTGTACCGACCGTCAGCTGAATTTTGGCGGAGGTTACTGGATTAAGTCCATTGTTCTTAACAGTGAAGGTAGGCACAACAGGACCCTTACACGCATGGGTGGATGGACTGCGAATTTCCTTTATCGCGAGATCATTATTTACCAAGGTTGGATCATAAAGGCCCTGGGAAGTAAGAAGGCTGGCACGTCGTGGACTGTTTTCGAGGACCGTGAGCATCCTTTCCACTTGTTGCTTGGTATACAAATTCATACAGACATCATTGGTGTAGTCCATGTAATTTTGAAACATCGTTTTAACATTACAGCCAATCTGGGGGTGGGAAGGGCAACCGTCTGAACTGTTGCCCTGATTAGGTGTATCATCAACATAATCTCCCGCACCGCTACAAGCACCATCATCGTCCCCCCAGATATGACGTAATCCAAAAAAATGACCGACCTCATGGGTGGCGGTCCTTCCTCGGTTAAATTCAGTAGTAAGATTGAAAGAACCGTCTTGATTACTGCCGACAATACGATAGTCGAGCACTACCCCATCCGTGAGTCGATTCGTTTCTGCATCTTCTAGTCCTGGCAAATCGGAAACTGGAAATTGGGCATAACCTAAAATGCTAGAAGCAATATCGGTCACCCAAATATTCATGATAGTCTTCCGCGGGCCAATAGCTCAGCGACTTTAAAATGTTGTTATCATTCATTGTCCATTGGCTTTTTGTTCCTTTTACCCGGAGTATTCCATTCGTGAGAACTCCGTCGGGTGATTGTTTTGCCAACACAAACTCTATATTGATTTTTCCGGCGCGCGATAAAAATTCCGATGGGGTCTTCGAAGTGTCCGCATTGAGGCGCTTGAAATCATTATTCAGCACCTTGATCTGGGATGCTATCTGTGCATCGGAAATATTGGATCCTGACCCAACGGCTTCGCCATTATGAATAACATGGACAACAACAGGAATCTTAAAAGTCGCGGCAGCGCTGATACGCGAACTGATGTTCTCTTTCCTTTGGCTCAACCATTTTTCAAATTTTCGATCGTTATCCCGGATTAAATTCTTTTCGAGAAGTATTTTGGTGTATTCTACTGTACCACAACGATCCTGAGCCTGGGTTTTTATAGTTCCAGCGAATACAAAAAGCAAAAGAAGAACACCAGCGTTATTTATACTCAGCGAAAAGCGACACAAGCCAACCATTTCCTTAACTGTTAATTTTTCACTCAAACATTTTTGCAAATGATACAAGGTCCGTGCAATAAGCGCGCAGGATTTTTTTTTGCTCTTCATTCAGCACTTCCATAATCTGTTTATTCCGTTCATGCGTCAACAGATTGATTTTTTCAGACGTTGATGCTGTTCCTTCGCTGATGACCTTGGAAACTTCAATCTCATATAGCGCCTGAATAGATCTTATTTTTTCCATCTGGTTTTCGTTCAGTTCAAGCATCTGAGTCAACTCAAAATTCATGTACTGTTGGGATATCTTTTGTTCTTCCCAAAGGAGCCCGGCATTAAAAAGAGCAATGACTGTCAATGACAGGAATACAAGAAAGGCTTCGCGCAAATTGGTCAAGGATTTCAAGGGATAATTGGTCTCGCATCTTTGGGATGCTAGTATAAGACAGGCAGGAAATCCTATACCACCATTAGCGGCGCGAAAATTTTATTGAATATGAAATTCCACCCTCAACGCCAACCCATGATTTCAGAGTAGAATAATCTGGTGGTGGTAAGTAATAGACAGATCGTACGATTCTGACCTGAGCAGGAGGTTCATAGTGGTTTTGGAGCAGGAACGTATGAGGTTGTTATTTGAGTGACCTGAATTGGGCCCTTGTTATAAGTAAATGAGGCATTTAGCAAATTAATGGTTGGCCCTCCATGCAATGTTATGTGTTTTGACAGTTGTACCTGGAGCAAAAATTTCATCTGATGATGCTTTCCCTTGAATTTCAATCCACCAGGCATTATCAAATTAATATTTTCGTCCAATACATAATCCTGCCTTTTACTTAGTCTTCCAAAAGTGTAAACGGGATTCAATGAAACCCTCGTCGTAATCGGTATGGCGGTTCCAATTCCATAGCCAAAACGGAAGTATCCTTCGCGCATTATACCGGCGTTTGCTACAGCGTATAGGGAAGGGATGCCGAATCGAACCTCAACACCGCCTGAATATTCATTCGCAATCAGACCAAAAGAAGCAAATAGCTGTCGGCCTGGCCTAGGTGTGGTAATTTTAAGTGGAAAATATTTCTGTAAATAGGATGTATCAATCCCCCTAAATTCAGAATTTAAATTCAGAAGATTTTTTTTAAGCAGATGGTCAGGAATAAAAAGACGATCATCGATTTCCGAATACTTTTTTTGCTGCGCATCGGTAACAACTGCAATTTGAGGGACGGACTTTGGTATCGGCTGGAGTTTTTGAACCAGAAAAGATTTTTCAGGTTGATCGACCGCTTTCACTTCCGTCGCCGCTTTAACGACCACATAATTTCCCTCCCTTCGAAAGGTAAGGTTCATGATCTCGGCTAGTTGATCCAGTACCTCATACAACGGACGCTGATCCAGGTTAAGCGATAAGGATTTATTCAGCTCAACGGAATTTGAGCTGTAGATAAAATACAATTTCGTCTGTTCACTCAGTTGCTCCAGTACGCTTTCAAATGAAAGGTCCTGCCCTCTTATCGAGATTTTTTTCTGAAAAGAATCCTTGGAAATTGATTGACCCTCCACCAGGTGCATGGTAAAAAAGAAAACCACGCTAATGGCAGCCTTCACCCTCCACTGTGAATGTACGATCATCGTTTTTGGTTACCGACAGGTTCAATGCTTCGGTAATCAAATTTAACATATAATCCGTTGAAACGCTTTCAAAAGTTGCTGTCAATTTACAATTTCCAATTTCCGGATTTGCGATGTGAATGGTGCAATCCTGCGCTTTTTCCACGTACCTGAACACTTCGCTAATGGACGCGTTGTTGAAAACAAACTTGTGGGTAGCGTACGCCCATGCATTACTATTGGAATCCTGGGTTTTAAAGGCGGTATCATTTGCGCGCAAAAAAGCTGCTTCACCCTTTTCCAGGTATACACTATCCGTTGAAGTGTAGACTAATACCTTACCATGGTCGACACTAACTTCCAGGGTATCCGCCTTGACCAGAACGTTAAAAGCCGTTCCCAATACTTTTATTGTGGCTATTTCCGTACGGATAATAAATGGTTTTGCGGCGTCTGGAGTAATATTAAAAAATGCTTCACCCTTTGTGAACTGCACTTCGCGCTGTTCATTGGCAAAGTTTTGGGGATATACCAAATGGCTATTTCGGTTAAGGATCGCCATGGAGTGATCCTCAAAGTGAATGTGTTTTAATGAATCCCCACTTGAAAGGCTGATGTCCTGTGGCTTTTTTGTCTGATACAGATAAAATATACCACCGAAGGATAAAATGAGAAGAACCGAAGCAGCTATCTTAAAAATTGCATTCGATCTAGAAAGGTGCCTTGTATCTGGCGTTTTCAGACCGGCATGTTTACGCTTTTCAACCTTTGCCCACGCGCTTTCCAAATGCGACCGGTCGGTATGACTTGGACGGAAAACTAGCCTCCCACATCTTTTGCAGCGCTCTGAAATGCAGGCGATTTGCAGGTACTTGCAACCAATCATCCAGCGCTATTGCCTCCTCCGGACTAGCCTCACCTGAGAGGTATTTCGCAATTAGCTCATCATTAATTTCAATTTCATTTTTCACAAAAATTGGCTCTGTTGGTTAACTAATTTCAATCTTTAAAGTGTTCGCGTAATATTCTCAATGCTTTGCTTATTTGATTTTCAATCGTATTGACTGATATGTCAAGCTCTTTCGCAATCTCCGCATACCTCATCTCCTGGTACCGGCTCATCATAAAAATCGTACGACATTGTTTCGGTAACGTTTTAATTACCGCCACAATCCGCTCTTCTAATTCATGAGGAAAAACTTCCGGTTGCTGCACACCATGTGATTTATCAACGGTGACCCGCTCTTGAAATTTTACGCGTACCGCACGATGGTCGAACTGATTGACACACTGATGGTACACTGCCTTATACAAATAAGACTTGAAGGTGTGGTTTATGTTGAGTGCTTGGCGCTTCTCCCAAATTTTCAAAAACATGGATTGCACAACGTCTTCAGCATCATCCATGTCCCTTAAAAGTGTAAATGCATATTGACAAAGTCCTTCATAGTAGGCATGAAAAATCTCTCGAAAAGATTCGTCATTTCCTTCTTTTATCTGCTGAACAAGTCGATCGTGCTCTAGCACAAATTCCTGTAGATTTTGTCCAAATTAAATAATTTCAATGGTACACTATCAAGACAGATCAAAACTAATAAACCACTATCTCAGGTTAGGAATTATTCCCGCAAATACGCCTCCGTGTAACAATATCACGGATGGATGTCAACTTTTTGCAGTAGCCCTGTTTGAGGCAAACTTGGTTTTTTATAATTGCGTTAATGGTTAAAAGTCAGAGAGATTATGAATGCAGCAACAGAACGAAAGATAATAAGGTGGCTTCACATCGTCATTAGCATACCTGTTATTGGATACATTTACGGGCCGGTATCGAAAATTCCTGAAGCTGTAATCGTTGTTCGTTGGATTATTTTTCCCGTTATCGTACTGTCTGGCTTATGGCTATGGAAAGGAATGGTCGTTAAGCGCTGGTTTCGACAAATATTGTAAGGTGCATCTATGAATCCAATTGAGAGCAATGGTTGGAGGCGTGTTATCCTGACGGGGATCATTGTCGTCGCCGCCTGGCTGGTGCGATTAATTATGTTTCCTGACATGCTTTTTTTTCAGCACGTGCTAGGCTCCATTGTGCTGATAATCCTTGTTCAAATCATTTGGGAAATTTTTAACGCGATCCACAAATTTCTTAATAAAATATTGCCTTTTTCGGGAAGGCTTTATTGGCGTATTTCCATTCAACTGACGATCGGAATTCTGATCATGCTGCTTTTTGTATCGGCCATAATTGTTTTTCTTGACGGATATATCCCTTTTCCCATTACCAACGTCGCCAAGGGAATGATGATCGTTTCTCAGGTCTTGATCTCCATCGTCATCAATATGATGTTTATCAGCGATTATTTTATCCGTCAGTGGAAGGAAGGAATTTTATCAGCTGAACGGTTTGAAAAAGAAAAAGCTGAAATGAAATATCATCATCTGAAGAATCAGGTGAACCCTCATTTCCTATTCAATGCCCTGACTTCTTTGGATGCCTTGATTAAAAGTGACCCTGATCTGGCTTCACGCTACGTTGGCCACATGGCAAAAGTCTACCGATATGTTTTGGAACACAAAGAACGGGAAGTTGTTCCGCTGAAAATTGAGCTTGAGTTCATTCGCCATTATTTGTCCTTGCAAAAAATCAGATTTGGTGAGTCACTTCAAATCGATACAACGGTATCGGAAGCAGCGGAGAAAAAGGCATTGTCATGGTAACACTGCAACTGCTAATCGACAATGCGATCAAACATAACGAGATCCACAGTCAGTTTCCATTGCACATTCAAATTTTTGACAAAGACGATTATTTAATCGTGAAAAACAAAAAGCAGATCCGCAAAGTGATGACGTCTAATAAGCAAGGACTCCTTCAATTGGTTGAATTATACGAATACCTAAGTGATCGGCAGGTATTGATTCAAGATGAATTAGAACATTTTATCGTTAAAGTTCCATTATTATGAATGTACTTGTTTTGGAGGATGAACCCCTGGTCGCTCAAAAAATAATGGGGCATATAAAAAAATTACGGCCGGGCTGGACGCTTCATGGTCCGATTCCCAGTGCACGGGAAACAAAAGAATGGCTGCAAGCAAATCCTCCGCCGGGTCTTATCATCGCAGACATTCAGCTCTCAGATGGCATCAGTATTGACTTGCTGGCAAGCCTCAAACATACTAGCCCCGTGATTTTTATTACCGCCTTTGATCAATATGCTATCCGGGCTTTTAAAATTAACAGCATCGATTACATCCTCAAACCTGTGGACTTAAGTGACCTTGAGGAGGCATTTGAAAAATTTGAGCGTCAAAACCAATTTCAAATCGCCAACCTCCATGCGCTGTTTGAATACATGAATAAAAGCCAAAATAAGCGTGTCTATAAAGAAAACTTTCTGATAACCCATGGCCAAAACTCACAACTCATTGCTCAGAATGAAATAGCCTATTTTCTTAAAGAGGAGCTTGTCTTTTTAGTCCACACCAATCTCAAACGATACGTCACCGATTTTCGGTCGCTGGATGAGATTGAGGAATTAGTAGATCCGGAAAACTATTTTAGGACCAATCGTCAATTTCTTGTTCAACGTAAAAGTATCACTGGATTTAAATCCAATACCAACGGAACCCTTACGCTTTCATTGAAATTTGCCCAGCAACCCCCAATTAGTGTTAGCCGTGAAAAAGGGACGGCATTTAAAAAATGGTTTGAGGAAAACTGATTCATTATCAGCCTCATTGTCTAGAAAAAAACTTTCCGAAAGTTTAAACTTTCGGAAAGCTGTGTAGAAAATTGATGGTGAGCTATCATTCCTGCTTCAAAACAATCCGGGAAGCACCCATCACCCTTAAATTTCTGCGATGTTGTACATATAACACTAGCTCGCATTTATTTAAATCTAAGTCGGGTGGCGATTCCAATGTCAATTGTCCACTGGGCTCAAGATCCACAGTGTGAAACTTGCGTACCACATTATAGTGCTTTAATACGCGATCTTTGTTCTCGCCATTCTTTACGTGATTCTCGACGGATGTTTGCACCAGCGCAACATTCAGTGATTCCGATTTTGATTTTTTGTCCACGGAATAGTCAATGGTAATTTGATTGTTTGAATGCGTTGCCGTTGCTGCCAATGAAAAGTAATAGGGCGTGCTGGCTGCTTTCGAAATAGCGTCCCGAAACGCGATGGGATTTCCGCCGACAAATTCGAATTCTCCATTTACGACAACTTGTGGTGTGTACTGCTGCGTCGTCAAGAATTCGTCATATTTTTTCTGACGACTTGTAAACTCCTGTTGGCTATATGGGTCTTTCCATCCCAGGTGATCCCAATAAGTAATATGAAAAGCCAAGCCCACAACTGCGACGCTTTCCTTGGAAGTCATGTCAGCCATTTCCTTTAACAACGCTTCGGCTGATGGACAACTGGAACATCCTTCCGAGGTAAACAATTCTGCGATTATAATGGGCTTTGATACGGATACAATTTTTTCACCCGAGAAATTAAAGGCAGGGAAAACAACAACCAATAACATCAAACTCCTCAACACCTTCTCCATAAAAAAGATTTGCAAACTCAAGTTACGATGAAACCCAAAAAACGCATTGTAAATTTATGGCTACAACCTAGATCTAGCGTCAAACCTTGCAAAAAATTTACCCTTTTAGCGAAACCTAAAAATCAAAATCACGTTTTTGGTTTTTAGATACCAATTGGTATCTTTGTGCATGCGTAATCCCGAAGTGACCAAAGAAACGATTCTTAAAAAATCGGGAATCTTGTTTAATACACAAGGATATAAGGCTACTTCCATCAGTAACATTACTGATGCAACGGGATTGACCAAGGGTGCCATCTATCGTCATTTTACCAGCAAAGACGAACTTGAAATCGAAACGCTTGCGCATTTGTCTGGTATCATGAATGAAAAAATCCGGTGGAGAATTAAGGCGCAAGCTACGGCGGGAAATAAACTGAGAGCGGTCGTTCAATTTTTTGAATCGTACATTAGCGATCCACCCGTTGAAGGAGGTTGTCCTTTATTGAATGCCGCCGTCGAAGCTGATGATGCGCACCCTGCGTTGCGAAAGAGCGCGCTGAAGGTATTAAACGGTTTACGCAGTGGTTTGATTTCCATTCTTGAAAAAGGAATTCATTACAAACAGCTCAAGCGGAGGCATTGACAAGGAATTATATGCAACACTCATCATCGCGTCCCTGGAAGGGGCAATCATGATGAGTAAGCTAAGCGGTAATGATGACGACATAAAACGCATCATTAAACACCTGGAGAAACAAATCGCTGAAATTGAAATTTGATTTTTTTTGAAATTCAAGATACCAATCGGTATCTAATAAAAAAGAAACAAAATATGAAAGCACTTATCCCAAAAATCATCGGCGCAGGTTTAAACACGTTAGCGTATGTGGCACCGACCAAGGCCGCTCACATCGGTTTTGAATTGTTCTGTAGACCCATCCGGCTTCAGATCAAAGAAAAACAAAAATCTTTCTTAGACACCGCATCGCAAGATACATTTGACCATAATGGCATTAAAATCCAGACCTACCGTTGGGGTAACGGCGAAAAAAACATCCTGTTGTTGCACGGTTGGCAAAGCCATACTTACCGTTGGAAAATTTACATCGAAGAGCTCAGCAAGCATTACACCGTGTATTCATTGGATGCGCCGGGTCATGGCCTTTCGGGAGGAAATCAATTAAGTGTACCCCTTTATAGCGAAGTGATTGAAGCGCAAATGAAAAGAATCGGGAAGATCGATGCCATGATCACGCATTCGTTGGGCGGGTTTTCCACCTTTTATACTTTTTACAGAAATCCTCAGTTAACTGTTAATAAAATTATAGCACTTGCCTCTCCCGGAGAAGCGGCAGAATTCTTTGACTTCTATACCAGAACCTTGCGATTGTCGGACAAAAGTACGCAGCTGATCACTAAACGATTTGTAGAGATCTTTCAAAAAACACCAGCATTTTTTTCAGCTCCCGTATTCGCTGCCTCTTTGACCATTCCAGGTTTAATAATTCATGATGAAGGTGATGATGAAACACCCTTCTATCATGCTGAACGAATTCACAAAGCCTGGAAAAAATCAAAACTGATTAAGACAAAAGGTTTTGGTCACAATCTGAAATCAATGGAGGTAGTCAAAGAGGTCGTTCAGTTTGTACACGATCCGTTGTCAGCGCATTTCAATGATGAAATGGAACTTATCCACAGCCATCAATAAACCCCATACTATATGAAACCTCTCTTTATCGTTATGCTGATTTCAGCTTCCATCGTTAGTTATGCCCAGCAAGTAGAAATACCTCAAAAAGAGTTCACCCTATCTTTATCAGATGAAACGGTAACGCTTGCGCGGGGTGAGAATAAAAAAGTTGATATCCGAATTCTCAAGTCCAAATCCTATCAAAAAGGAAAAATGAAAATGGGGTTATCTTCATCGTTACCCAATGGAATTACGTTATCTTTTGATCCTGAAAAAGGGGATGGCGATTCAAGCCAGGCTACGATCACCGCTCTTCCCGAGGCACAGCCAGGAACGTATTCGATCATTGTCAATGCAACGATAAATTATAAAACAAAAGGATCGATTCTTAAAATTGCAGTGCAATAATTCCGTCCATTCCCGATCTCTTTTTCCAACTTGTCGTTTTGCAAATTCTTGCTACTTGTGGTCTCCGTACCCTCTTTCCAGCAAGAATAATATGAGAAGTCGTTAGCAGAATTACAGGTTTATTAAATACATTTACTTTGGCCGAGCGTAGTGTATCGATATTCCATGAGCGCGCAAGATTATAGTATTTCATCTACCTCCACACCTATACGGGTGCTTTACCACATACTTTTCTGGGTAGCCCTGTATGTTCTTGATGTACTCATCTTCGGTTTCGGTTATGAAAATGTAGATCGTTTTGTAACGCTGGTTTTAGCCGAAGTGCCACCTCAAATATTTTTGGCATATACGGTGATGTATTGGATAATTCCCCGGTACGTCGCAAAAAAATTGCTTTTTGAATCTGTATTTTTCCTCTGTATTGCGTTTCTCGTCAGCGGTATTTTTGGCCACATTTTATTTGTCATTTTTTCTCTTTACGCCGATGACATTAGTGTATGGGATCTGCCTAAAATATTTATGCGCGGCTTTTATTCCTTTTTCCATGCCAGCATTGCTGTTGCCATCAAAGTGATTAAGATGTGGTATGAAAATGAAAAAAGGGTTTCAGAAATGGAAAAGGCTAAGCTGGCGTCAGAGTTAAAAATGTTGAAAGATCAGGTCAATCCTCATTTCATGTTTAATACCTTAAACAATTTATACGGGCTCATCGGAAAAAATCCTATTCATGCTCAGGAATCTGTTTTAGGACTCTCCAGAATTTTGCATTACATGCTGTATGAAAGCAATCACGATCGCATTCGCTTACAACAGGAAATCAGGTGTATTCGTGATTACATCGAATTAGAAAAGCTACGCTATCCTGGGAATCTTTCAATTTCCATTAACGTCCAGGATAAAATCCAGGATCTTTCGATCGTACCACTTTCCATCTTCCCATTTGTTGAAAATAGTTTTAAACATGGCGCATCTGAAATGATCGAAGAAGCGTGGATCAATATTGACTTTTCGACTTTCAAGAATTACTTCGTATTTAAAATTGAAAATGGCAAGGGTCCAAAACTCGCCACCAACACAACAAAAGGTCTTGGATTAAATAATGTGAGAAGAAGACTTGAACTCATCTATGGAGATGATCATTCCCTTCAGATCATCGATAGCCCAGACAGTTTTTTAGCGATTTTGAAAATCGCGTTGCCACGAATGAAAAAAATTGAGAATCGACAGTATGAAACTGAAATGTCTTATAGTAGAGGATGAACCTATCGCGCAGGATATTCTGAAGTCATACATTGACAGGACGGATTTTTTTGAAGTTTCCGCACAATTAACGAATGCTATCGACGCTTTCAGTTTTTTACAAAATCACCCCGTTAATCTTTTATTTCTCGATATCAAGATGCCGCAAATGAGCGGGATTGAATTATTAAAAGCATTATCCAATAGACCAAAAGTGATCATAACGTCGGCGTACCGGGACTATGCAATAGAAGCGTTTGATCTTGACGTAATCGATTACTTGTTAAAACCCTTTTCCTTCGAGCGCTTTCTTAAAGCGGTCAGCAAATCATTTAACGAGGCAACGGGCAGTCCGACAAGTCAGGCTCCGCAGAAACCATTCGCCGCGGAGAGATCATTTTTTTTTGTGAAAGGAAACAAGCAGTTGCAAAAAATTTACGTCGATGAGATCTTTTACATTGAAAGCCAGCGTGACTATCTGAAGTTTAAGCTCGCCGGTGACCAGGAAATTGTCACCCGTCAGACCATTGGCTATTATGAACAGTTTCTTCCCGCACAGTTATTTATCCGGATACACCGGTCATTTATCGTAGCCATCGATAAAATCAAAACGGCAGAAGTAAACCGCCTTCTAATCGGCCAGCAGTATTTACCCATTGGCAGAAACTACAAACAACACGTATTCGAATATCTGAAGACCATTAGCACCCAGCCCGATTTGGATCAAAAATCTTCTTGAGATTTTCGTCGTGTATTCGAATCGTATATCATACGATACCTGCTGTTTGTCTCACTTGCTGTATTAAGCCTTTACCCTATGTTAAATTTTCACGTAGAGTATATGTGAAACCACACTTGCACGCCTATGACAGCAAATTTTACCAGCATCGAAGCAGAACAAACTTTTAATCCCATGGTCACCGAAATATTTTCGAGCAATGGGTCCTGGAAGGGATTTAAAATCAAACGTTTTATTCGTCCATCGATGTATGTACCAGAAAGGACCCTTTCTAACCATACTTTACAATTCAATTTCGGCACCCCGCTTTCTTTATCATGGAGGTCAAAAGGAAAATGGACTTCCAGTGTATTTGATACGGGAAATCTTGTCGAGCTTTTGTCGCAAGGGGAAAAGGAAGAACTTCAATGGGAGGGAGATTATAATGCCCTGGAGATTGAATTCGAGCCAACGTTCATCGACACCCTGCTTGAAAAACAAAACTTCAGATTTCGGGAAGAGCATAATGTTTGTGATCCGCTTCTAAAAGACATTGTCGTTAAGCTTTATGAAGGGGCGCATGTAGGACTGATTGAAAAATTGTACGCAGAAAGTTTGGGCGTTGCCTGCGCGATTCATTTAGGTACTGCTTACTCCTTGGGTAACAAAAAGATTTTTGCGCCGAAAGGAAAATTATCTTCACACCAGCTAAAAACCGTCATTGACCTTGTGCATTCTTGTATACATGGTATGATAACACTGGAAGATCTTGCAGCTTCAATTCATCTTAGTGTATTCCATTTCTCCAGGTTATTTAAAAATACAGTGGGCGTAAGTCCCTATCAATATGTACTTAGATTAAAAATTGAATATGCGCAGAACCTTATTAAGCGCAAACAATCCATAGGAGATATCGCGTATTCTTTAGGATTTACCGATAGTGCTCACTTTTGTAATGCGTTTAAGAAATTTACAGGATTGTCGCCACTTCAATTTAACATGGCTTCCTAAACTATTTTTTGCAAGGTGTCTACACGATACCCTTTCGCAAATAATACCGGTGTGTTAAAATAGAAATGGGCAAACCTATTGCGACCATTAAGATCGACATCCCTGTGAGAGCACCTTTAAGGTTAAATGGCCTTTGTGGTATTTCACTTAACGGAATCACCACACGATTCATCATGATCCAGACGAAAATTCCGTATAACAAGCCGGTGATGTATTTATTTTTCCTCATCCAAGGCAATGCTGGATACATAAAAAAGAAAAGCACGGTCCAGGAAAGCGCGATGAAATAGTGAAAGAACACTCCCCAAACTATCATAATGTCGCCACCGGAAAATGCCTTTCCCGCACCAAATGCGCCACTCGCGATAAATTTAAATACCGCAGCGGGGCTCGCCTGGGAAACAACAATGGCTGCAACAGCATCCAACGTGCCGGCCAAAAGTCCTGTTAAAATAATTGTTCTCCATGGGCCTGCAGAAGAAAGGGCATCCGATTCCGTAATAATTTTCGGTTCCATAGGATATTAGTTAGACCATTTAAGTCTGACTAATTTCCTTATTAGCCCAGGAGTAAACGTTGCAAAAAACTGCTTAATTGAAAACGCGTTACGGTTATACACAACTCACAAAAAAAGTGTCCAGTATAGTTACTGGACACCAAGCAATCACCACTATTATATTATTTAAAACTTATTCAGTACCATCCACAGCATCCTCTAACGATTCTGCCATACTTAAATGATTTTCTAACACAGGAAGCTTCTCGGCCGCCCATGATTTGATTTCTGCGTCTTCACATTTTTCGGCAGCTTTCTTAAACTGATCGACGTCATCCTTGTGATCCTTTACCATAAATTCACTGTATGCTTTGTCAAAATCAGCGCCGGATTTTTCGGCCAACTTATCATAGTCCTTTTGTTTTTCCTCGCTGATCGTGCTTGGCAGCGTAATATTTTTGGTTTGTGCTAAGCTCTTTAGTTCTTCATTTGCTTTGCTATGATCGTCGACCATCGATTGTGCAAATTCTTTCACTTTCGGTGACGACGCTTTTGTCAGGGCCAGTTGCCCCAGTTGAACTTCCAGCATGCTGCCATCCGCTGCAGCAACGGCAAACTCAGTATCATCATCCAAATTAGTGTCATCAAATTTTGCCTCGTTTTGCTCTTCAGCGACTTCCTTACTATCATCTTGGTCAGTTTTCGTTGCGCACGAAACCAGTGCAAAGAAACAGGCTGCAAATAACAGACTCGATGTTTTTATTTTTTTCATAATTCAAATAGGTTGTTTTAGACTGGTAAGGCTAAAAAATAATGCCATGGAAAAGAGATGGGAAAATTGAAAGGCTGAACAAGTTTTCGCTTTGCGTTGAGTATTTACTCCTCGATTGAGTGTAGATCATTTTACACAATTGCCTTTGAATACCATCAGTTGGGACTGTTGCACAATCATCTGACTTGAATCTGGCGGCAACCTCGATATCATTATTGAAGGACGAAATCTCAGTAAAGTAGTGTTGAACGATTAAAGGGTAACGGAGTTTGGATGTTTACATTTTAGCCAATAGTCCAAAATGAGTTCCAACGATTTCTCCATGTCGCTTAATTGAGAAGCTTTAACAAAAAATCCTTGTACCGTTAAATTATAAGCTTCCTCGACTTCTTTGGGACGCGCAGCAGTGGAAAGAAAAACAAAAGGAATACTCTTTTTACGAAGGCCCTCATTTTCCTGAATATGTCGTCTTAACTCCAATCCGTTCATGATCGGCATATTGATATCACAAAGAATAATAAAAGTCCTCCTTTGGGTTGTCAGAAGATAGTTAAGCGCTTTCTTTCCATCATCAAAAAAAAGAATGTCACTGGTAACGCCCAACTTCTCACAAATTGTTCTGATGAAATACTGATCGTCAGCATCATCTTCTACAACCACAATAGGATCAGTTATAATCAATTTCTTTTCCATGATACTTTCCTGGTTTTCCCTAACGATTTCCGACCTTCAAGTTAATCCTTGTAATTTGCAGAGTAATATACTGATTTTTACTATTGTTTTAGCAACACTAACGCCGTATATCCAAGGAAAAATCTAAAGGGATTCGGCATCCGTTTTTTGACCTGAAACATAAGGAATTATTTACAATGCAAATGGAATTCATTAGTTTTTTGCGTCGATCAACCGAAGCGTATAGGAAGAAAATAATTACTATGTTTTCAGTAGCCAAGAGGTTGTGTATGGCATTCGCCAAACTTGCAACTGATCCCAAGGCCAACGATTTGTATGGAACAAAGTTTTGTCAAAAGCGGCAGACTCGGATCACAATTCTGTACGCGCGGATTATGAAATTATTAAAATGAAATTGTAGTGGTGTAGTTAGCGAGGAACGATTGATAAAGAATCCAATGCGTGTCTTTGTTTTAAATGTTCACGCATTTTCTTTTCGTTTTTCTGAATATTTTCCTTCGCTACTTTTGAATATTTTCTCTTTCCGGAAGGACTTGGACAATCCCATTCCTCAACGGTGCCATATTTTTCCAGCATTTCTTTTCCCGTTACCCTGGAAGCCCTCATACGTTCAAGGTTCACGGAATTCTTTGTTGCTTCCTGATCGTTCACGCCCTTATTGCTGGCCATCATCCTGGATGGAGATGCCACAAATCGGTTTGCATTAACCTTGGACTCTTTCATTTTTGCAAATTTCACTTCCGGGCAAGGAATTCTGCCTGACTGACACGCAGTGCAAACGGCAATTAGTAGCAAAGCCACCCGGATAGTCATAAAAGTATTTCTAATGATAACTAACAATATAAAAGATATTGGCTGGTTAGTCAATCAAAAACTTTCAAAAAAGTAAGGCACCCCTTTATTTAATATTGAACTAACCCCAATTGTCCCATCATTTTTAACCCATCCGTCACGACAATGTTCCCTATTTTGCCTGATTTCACGCATTTTAACGTTGATTTGCTCAATATTGAAGTGCTTTCGGTGGTGTGGAAATACCAAAAGAGGGTGCCCGGGTGGTGCCTGGTACCTCCCCCCTGCCAAACCACGTGATCCGCTGTAATCATAGCTTCATGGATCTCGGAAAGGACGTCGGAATTCCCCTCACGATGGCTAAAATGGATGGGTTTCGGACCTTTTAGGACGCCACATTGTACCGGTGTGCCCGGTTATGATTGATATTGCTGGGCGGGATTCAATGATTGACCCAGGCCTAGTACAATGTGTACCGTTATATCAGTTGACGAATGGTTTCTGCGTAAACATTTTCAATGTGAACGCGAGTGAGGAAATTCCTTCCTCATCTCCACATAAAAAAGCAGCAAACCTTTTTGAGATCACAAATACCTAGACGCTTCGATCCCTTGACTTATTTTGGTGATGGTATTTGTTTGATCAGGCTTTTCGTAATCACAAATGGAGTCAGCTCAGACTCCTTGCATGACGGTTATTAAAGATTCAGGCTTCTCATTTTCAGGACACTCACTATCCTTGGTAAAATTGAATTCTTGAGTAGAATCACCTTTAACGAAATGGATGACGTACCTTCCTGGATTCTCATAATAAAAGTCAACAAGGATCTTTCGACGTCCAACTTTCTGCGTCAGCAGTTTTACACCGTCCCCTGAATAGATCTCTAAATCTGCGCCTAAAAATTCCTTTGCTACCTTGAAATAATAAACATCCATTCTACAAACTGCCTGCACTGGCTTTTTTACTTTTGCTCCATGGACTGACGCTGAAAATCCAGCCAGGAGCATACAGGTCATCAACATAATTTTTTTCATACATTTCAAGTTTAGAAGTCCCACAATTGAATACCCTACGAATACGAAGCGTCAACAATTCATAAGCCTTGAAATTGATCGTCCCTTCATGATATTGAAGCTACCCAACCAAACACGCAATACATATTGAATTTCGGGAGGCTGTTCGAAAAATCTTTTAATGCATTTTTTTTCCTACGAGAGTCGGAGGGTGTTGGGGTGTTGCAGTAGGGAGGTGCGGAAGTGTTGAGGTTACAGTTCTAAGCTAGTTGCGCAAGAATATTCCAGAACTTAAAGCATTACTTAACCTCAAAAAAAAGTCACCGACAGAAAAACCATCGGTGACTTACTTAAAATTATTTTAAAAACTTAGAATCGGAAAGAACCGCCAAAGCTCAGACTGCTCATGTCATCAAATCCGGTTTCTGCATAGACTGCAAAATTTTTCGCGACATAATAACGGATGCCGGCTCTAAAAGCGAAGATGACGCCCGAACCATCGTTGTCATAAAGATCATTGTCCCAGCTATAACTTCTAAAGGCAAAACCCGCCCCAGCATATACATCCATTTTTTCGATGGGTATTAATTTATTGAAATGGTAGTACCCAAGCAGGCCGATACTGAACGCGCTGAAGTCGCTCTCGGCTATGTCATTATCATAGGAACCCCAGCCACCGGCAATATATCCTCCTAGTCCAACTTCATCGCGAAGAAATCCATGTTCGTATTTACCATAGAAGATTGGAGATTGACTGTAAGCACCCCCAGAATAAATTGTCGGAATTCCCAGCCCAAAGCTAATAATGTTTGTTGATTTATCGAATGTGCCATTATTCCGTGACTCGTAGGACTTATTATAAAAATTTTTGTCTGTCTGAGCCTGGCTTACGCCAAAGCTTGCTACTACAGTTAAAAGCACTAGAACAATTTTTTTCATGACTTATTTTAGTTATTTATTTGGTACAAAATTGATACAAATTTCTTTTCACGAACACTACTTTTGAAAAATTTTTTCAGCAGCACAGAACACCATTCAACTCCATTTCTTAACACCTTAACGACAGAAAGGTTGCAAAGTCGAAGTCAACATGTTTCGATAGACTCCGTAGTAGTACGGAGTAAAATCATGTAGAGTTTTCATATCTGAGGAAAAAATACCCCGTAGAGACCGTCTGAATTATCCCAGATGAGGAGAAAATCAACTGGCATATTTTTTTGTCAATGTTGGTCACGATGAGATTTGCCTCAAACCTGAAAAAATTCTGGCTGCTCCTTAAAGAAACTTTCCGACAATGGAATGAACGGGAGCCGTTCAACAATAGCATCATCATAGCCTATTATACCATTTTTTCGCTTCCGGGATTATTGGTTATCGTTATCAATGTGGCTGGCTATTTCTATGACAAAAATGAAGTTACCAGTCAGATCACTGGGCAAATTCAAGGCATGATTGGTGGGGATACTGCCGCTGACGTTCAATCTATAATCGATAAGGCAAGCGAAACTAAAGGGACGGTGATTTCTTCCATTCTTGGAATTGCTACTTTGCTTTTTGGAGCGACCGGTGTGTTTTATCAACTTCAGCAAATCCTCAATAAGATGTGGGAAGTAAAGCCTAAGCCAAAGCAGAAGTTTCTGAAGTTGATCCGCGACAGGGTTTTTTCTTTTGGGCTTATTCTCGCCGTGGGATTTCTACTCCTGGTGTCACTGGTAGTATCGGCTGGGTTAAGCGCACTGAGCGAATGGGCCTCAGGATATGTGGCTGAATCACTTACCATTGTTTTCAAGGTGCTCGATTTCATCGTGTCACTTGGCGTTGTTACGGTATTATTTGCTTCCATCTATAAATTTTTACCTGACGCAAAAATCAGTTGGCGGGATGTTTGGATTGGTGCCATCATGACCTCTGTACTTTTTGTGATCGCCAAATTTGGTCTGGGCTTATATTTTGGAAAAAGTGATCCGGGATCAACCTACGGCGCCGCGGGCTCGGTTATTCTTATCATGCTATGGGTTTCTTATGCCGGCCTTATCCTTCTCTTCGGCGCAGAATTCACACAGGTATTCGCGAACGAGTATGGGAAAAAAGTACAGCCTACCGATACCGCAGTCTCCACAGCGGGAGAAAATGACAATGGAGCTATCGTCAATAAGAAGAAGGAAAAAGAAACGAAAGCAACCGAGTTGACTTTTTCACATCGCTGTGATTTTGTGTCAGGCTTAAAACATTTAGTATCTTTTATCGTACGAACTATTCATACCCTAACGTTTGGTTTATGTCATCTGTTATCGTCGATAAGATCCTGGAGCGTGCTGGCGAAGCCCACGTTCTTAGCCTTCTAAGTGAAAACCTTTCCGGAACCGAGTTAAACTCCTTACTGCTGGAGGTTTTCAATCAAAGAACTTCTCGTCAGTCACCCGCCCAACTACTCAAACATTATCAATCTAACAGGTTTGTAAAACCAGCAGATCTACCGGTCCTTGAGATGAAGCAAACCGAATTAGATCTTCTGAAAATATTCCAAAAATGTCTATTTGAGCCCATAGAGCTTTCACCGGTCGCTGTTTTAGGTACTTGTTCAGTGGTGGCTCCGGCCGATCAAAAGAAAATACTTTCCGCACTTCGGGGGACAGAAGTGTTGGCCGATGCGACCAATGCAATTGCCTTACACATCAGCGATCTGAAAAAACAAAAGGTCTGGTCTCTTAAAAATCCAGCTCGAAAAACTTCGGTTTGCTACGATCCAACGCCACGTCCGGACGCAATCAATAAGTGGGAAAGGTTTTACACCTCACTTTAAAATTGGTTGTATGGTGACGTCAGGTTCGGACGTGGGGAATTTCGGATTTGAAAAAGAGGCGTTAACTGAGCATATCCTTGTGATGAAGGAGATATTCCGGGGATATTACAAGGTAGATCAACTGAGCTTTAGATTGGTTTGCCGGGGAGGTTACGCCAATTCAATCAAACTCGCATCGGAGGTTAAACGATTTGTTCAACAACACTATCCTGAAACGGCCATCGAAGTCGTGGAAACATCCGAAAAGGAAATCGGATATTATAAAGGCATCCAGTATAAAGCGGATATAAAATGGGGTGATAAAACTTTTGAAATTGGAGATGGTGGATTTGTCGATTGGACGCAACAATTATTGCAGAATAAAAAAGAACGACTCCTTATCACGGGCTTTGGTTTTGATTTTATGTATCGAATAATCCATGGGATGTTGTGAGTTGGCGTGGTCAAAGTGGTTCACGCAAAGGGCGCAAAGTTAAATCCGCAAAGGCGCTAAGAAAGAATGCATCTTTTGCGGCCTTCATTTTTTTCTTTGCGCCCTTTGCGTGAAACTGATTTTAGACTCACTATTTCGAAACCTCGTAACGTACAGTGAAGCCGGACTTGTTCGTGAGCGTGACAATATTATCGCAGGCTCCATCACCATAATCAATGGTCAATTCACGGGCACCATGCTTAACGAGTTTCTTTCCCTGCACAGCAATGAATACACCGGCGTCTGCGCAAGTGCGATCGTATACTAACTCCTCCAGGATTTCGATTGAATAACCTCTTCCATTCCTGAACGTACCTTGGGCTGTTCCATAGACAATCAGCCTGTCCAAAAGGTGATTGCCGTTGTGTACACGTTGGCGGACGTGGTGACAAACTCTCGTTGCTACGCTGCCATCGGGCCAGGTAATTTTACCATCGATGAGTTCCACTTCAAGCGTCGTGATCAAGTCCGTTACGCTGATGACGGTGACCTTCCGTGTGCCTTCAATGGTGATCCCGTTAATTGAGTACCCGGAAAAGGTAATGGTCCAGGAGGCACCTTCCACATTCCATTGGCCAACGTGTTCCAGGAGAATAAGACCTTTTCTTACATTGCCCCGCGCATCCGTGACGCCTGTTCCAAAGTCAATTTTCAGAGCGCCCGACAAAAGGGTACCGGTACGCAATACGATGGCGCCCGTGAGCCTTGTATCAGTTGATACTTTACCGCCTGAAACATCTTCACTCATAAAGGCTTCCGTTGCCAGGTCATCCGCATCATCAAAATAATAATCATCCTGTGACTCAAAGCTTGCGGTCTCTTTTTCGTCTGATGATAAACCAGGCTCAGCCTCTTCGTTACTGCACGCTAAGAATGCAGTAAATACCATACTCATACAAAAGAAAAATAATTTCTTTGCTATGGTGAACATCATGTTTTTGATTGGAGTTTTCATAACCTTCTTTTATTTCGTTTGTGTGCTTAGAGATGGAAAGTATGAAAAGGTTTAGCGGCGAAATCAAAAAAATATCATTGAACATGAGGACCGCTGCAAGGCAAAATCCTCTTAGACTATTTGAGAGGTCTTAAGGTTTAATAAGGTGAATTTTTAAGTTATTTAGGGTGGCTTCCTACCTTTCAAAGAGCGCGAAAGATTTTCCGAGCCTCCTGTTTGGTAACCTATCCTGCTGCTTATTAATTTCAGTATAGTTTTATTGCTGAAATTTGTCCGACAGAAAATTTGACGTACTCATCGTCGGCGCTGGACCTGCCGGTGCCGCCACAGCCATTGCCTTGGGAAATTCAGGGCTATCGGTAGGCCTACTGGATAAGGCTAAATTTCCCCGCGATAAAACCTGTGGCGACGCGTTAAGCGTTGATGTCGTCAATCAATTGAGGATACTATCGCCTGCCCTTTCAGACGCTTTTGAACAATTTGCATCAAAAGTTTCTTCCTTTGGCGTAAAGATATTTGCGCCGGATGGAAATCACCTGGACATCCCTTTTGTCCATAATCAACAAAAAAGATCTGGCTACGTCTGCTCGCGATTGGATTTCGACAACCTTCTTGTTCAACATTTGGCTGCCTATCCAAACGTGAAGCTTTTTGAGGAGCACACTGTAAATCGGGTCGAAAATGTAGGCGATCAAATTTGCGTTCATACGAACGATGGCTTTTTTTCTGCGCCGATTGTCGTCGGCGCAGACGGCGCCCATTCAATCGTCGCAAAAGAACTAAGCAATCTAAGACCAGATAAGGATCATTACAGTGCGGGACTGCGCGTTTACTGCGAAGGTGTCAGTGACTTTCATCCTGAAAATTTTATAGAGCTCTACTTCTTTCAAAATATTCTTCCGGGATATCTATGGATTTTCCCGCTGCCCGACAACAATGCTAATGTGGGCATTGGTATGCTGTCTTCTGCCGTTTCAAAAAAGAAAGTCAATCTAAAAGCCGTGTTGCACGAATTACTTTCGACACATCCTGCATTAGAGAAGCGATTTAAAAATGCCAGGCCTAAAGAAACGGTGAAGGGTTATGGCCTGCCGTTAGGTTCCAAAAAAAGATCGCTTTCCGGAGAACGTTTTTTACTCGCTGGCGACGCAGCGTCGCTCATCGATCCATTTTCCGGTGAAGGCATAGCGAACGCTATTCGAAGTGGACGCGTAGCGGCTTCCCATATTTTAAAATGTTTTGAACAGCATAACTTTTCAAAATCATTCAATGCTCAATACGATAAAGAAATTTATCGTCGCATGTGGAAAGAATTAAGGTTAAGCAGAACCTTGCAACAACTCTGTAAATATCCGTGGTTGTTCAATTTTGTCGTCCGTAAAGCAAAACAAAATGAGCATGTGCATCAATTGCTGGTTGATGCTTTGGCGCACGTCGATAAGAAGAAATCATTGGTAGGGCTGGGGTTTTATTATAGATTGTTTTTTAGCGGAAAGCTGAAAGCTTAAAGCGGAAAGCTTGGGCGTGCGTTCACAACGTGTGTGCATCGTAGATAGACTTGTACTCTGCACTTAGCTAACAGCATACAGCTGACAGCTCTGCGAGCAGCCACTGGCTGGGGAGACGTGCGCAGGGCTTTCAACGTTTTGCACATTTCGGATAACGAGTCATAAGTAAATGTGCATCGCGAATGCGCTGCACGCACATCCCCTCTTGAGAGGGGTAAGGGGAGTGTTTAACACTTGGAAAGCTAAGTACAAACTGGCCGATTCTCACCAGGTTTCCTCTAAATGAACTCAACGCTGAACCGTCAAACTTCAAACTAACTGAAACTAGAAACTAGAAACTCGAAACTATTCCGACCGAAGAACTCTCGCAGGGTTAGCATTCGCTCCCCTGAGGATTTGAAAACTAACGGTGCCCAAACATATCACCAAAAGAATAACGACCGGTACAAGAAACAAGTCCCACGCCAGGCCTATACGGAATGCAAACTCATCTAACCAGCTGCTAATTCCCCACCAGGCGAGGGGTAATGCAATAAAGCAGGCGATCAATACGAGCTTTATAAACTGACCTGACAAAAGTGTGACAATGTTAGGCAAAGACGCACCCATTACTTTACGGATACTAATCTCTTTCAGTTTTTGTGTCGTCGTGAAAGATGCAAGTCCCCAGAGACCTAAACACGCGATAACAATCGCCAGGAGCGCAAACAAACTAAAGATCTTTCCAAACTGCTGATCAGCTTTGTATTGTTTGTCGAAAAAATCATCCAGGAAAAAATAATCAAATGGGTTTCCCGGAAAGGAAGCCTTATATTGTTTTTCAACCTGTTCAATCGAGTTTTGGAGATCCGAGCCTGTCAGGCGAACCGAAAAATGCCTCCGGGCTGCTTTCGTAGCGGCAAGGACAAATGGAACATGCGCGGTTTTAAGGGAATTCCAGTTATAGTTTTTAAGCACCCCAAGAATGGCAACAGTGTCGCCACCTCCTAAGATCAGTCTTTCATTTAATGCTTTTTCGGCATCTCCCAGGCGAAACTTTTCGACAGCTGTCTCATTGATCAACACCGCCTCCATATCTGTCTTTGAGTCTGGGTTCCATTTTCTTCCCGTCAAAAATTGTAATTCATAGGTGTCGATAAATTTTGGATCAACCCAAACAATGCTGCCACTTTCGTCTTCGGACTCTTGCAATCCAAACTTTCTTATACCCGTACCCCAGTTGTAACCTGCTCCAGGAATGGAATTAGAACTCGATACCTGTTTTACGGATGAGATCTTTTCCACTTCATTCATAAAAGTCATAATGCTGTTCATCATGCTCTTTCGCCTCCTTACCCTGTAATACAGTCGGGCCGCTCACAATTAGCATTTGCTCCATGTTCAATCCCTTATCCTGCGTTCGTAAAAACATGATCTGACGGTAAACTGCAAAGGTTCCTGCAATCAATAATAATGAACAGGCAAATTGAAATATCACCAACGCTTTTCGAAGGGACATCCCTCCTCCAATTTTTTCCACACTCCCTTTCAGCACAGCGGTTGGATTAAATGATGACAACACAAAAGCGGGATAAATTCCGGATACAAAGGATCCCAGTAGAAACAACAAAGTTAAAATGAGCCAGAGTCGAATATCACTAAAGTCAAATGAGAAATTCTTTTCAACGATATTACTCAAGAACGGTAACAATGCCGTAGCCAGCAGTACAGCCAGCGCCACCCCTAAAAAATTCACGAGTACAGACTCAAAAAAGAATTGAGAAATAAGCTGGCTTTTGTACGCACCAATGGATTTCTTAACACCCACTTCCCGAGCGCGCTCCATAGCACGCGCTGTTGCCAAATTGATATAGTTGACCCAGGCAATCGCGAGTATAAAAATTGATATTAAGATGAAAAAATAAATCGTGTTGACCGAGGTTGTCGCACTGGATTCATTATCAAGGCCGGGATGCAAATGAATGTTTCGGATAGGTTGTAACGTGAGTGTTACTTTACTGTTTGACTCCGCCAGATCTTTTCCCCTGTACTTCTCAATAAAAGCCGGCATCTTATCATGAGCGGCTTTCAAATCTGCCTGCGGGTGCAATTGCACATAGGTCACGAAATTACTCCATCCCCATCCATCGTCGTTTTTATATTGCTCATTTTGCAAAAGGTTATGGATATTGATTAAAAAATCAAAAGTGAAGTGAGAATTCTGAGGAACTTCTTTTATAATACCTGTTACTTCATATTCGCCTTCAGCCCAGCCTCCCGATAATGTCAGCGCTTTGCCTACCGGATTTTCTTTACCAAAATATTTAAGCGCCATTTCATTTGTAATAACCATGGTGCTGGGGCGGTCTAACGCTACACCTGGATCACCCACAAGAAATTCATAGGTGAACACATCAAGAAAAGTAGAATCCACAAACTGCATGTCTGACTCATGAAATCGAACAGGTTCTGCGAGGTTATTGTTACTAACGACAGCCCCACCATACATCGGATGAGTACGCACATACGTTTTAATTTCAGGGATATCCATCAACAATGACGGACCTTGCTTATAACCCGAAATGGGATTTGTGCCTCGAAGTTCTCCATTTTGATATGCCGTTGAGAGTGTTCGGTAAATGTTGTCGGCATCTTTATGGAATTTATCGTAGCTGAGTTCGAAATCAACATATTTCAAAATCACAAGGCAAACTGAGACACCCATTGCCAGTCCGAAAATGTTGATAAATGAATACAATTTTCTCTTCTTTAAATTACGAATCGCGAGAATAAGGTAATTGCGCAGCATAAAATGGTGGTTAATCCGTGGGTATTAGATGCTAATAACGCGGCAAAAGTTTCAAACTTTCGAAGCTAATCGTTAATACTTCGTTAAATCGACGTGGTTACAAACAATTTTTCCTCGAGGTATCCGTGCTTCTCAAACAAGCGCCTTACCATCCAGGGAAATTCGAAGTGATTTCCCGATCAGGTTTGTACATTTAGTTTTTACTTCTATCGTGTATCGTGATCTAACGTTCCAATTGAAAATTATTGTAGGACCCCATGAAAATCAGAAACCTCTTTGTATTGCTGTTGTGCTTACCACCCTGCATCGTTTTCAGTCAACAAAACCCAATAGAAATTCCACTATGGGCAAACGGCGCCCCAGGTTTTGAAAACAGACGCAATGAACCTACGCAAGCCAAGGACTGGTGGGTAAAAAATATTCATAACCCTTCCATTACAGTATATCCCGCCCCTAAGGATAAAGCTACGGGAACTGCGGTAATCGTCTGCCCGGGTGGAGGTCATCGTGAACTTGTTTTTAACGCGGAAGGAAAAGAAGCCGCTGAGTTTTTGAACAGCATCGGCGTAACGGCGTTCGTGTTAAAGTACAGGCTTGCGAATGAAGAGAACTCACCATACACGCTGGAGAAGCATGTGCGGGAAGATGCTTATCGAGCGATGCGCCTGGTGAGAAGCAGAGCGACGGAATGGAATGTTAATCCCGATAGAATTGGGATGCTTGGCTTTTCGGCGGGTGGGGAGGTAGTTGCTTTGGTTGCTTATGCATCTGGCGAAGGTAATCCATCGGCAGTAGACCCGATTGACAAAGTAAACGGCAAACCCAATTTTCAAATGCTGGTTTATCCTGGCCCTGGCTTTATACCAAATCCTATCCCCAAGGATGCGCCACCTGTATTTTTGTTGGTTGCTAACGACGATCCGTGCTGTTCGGAACCCGTTCTCAAATTGCTCCAGGGATACCGTGCCGCTAATCTCCCCGTCGAGGCACACATTTATTCTCAGGGAAAACATGCCTTCAACATGGGTAACCGTTCCAAGTTGAATTCAATAAAAACATGGCCGCAACGTATGGCGGATTGGATGGCAGACACAGGTCTTCTCACGCCAGCTAACAATAAATAAACAAGAATGCAATTTTAAAAGATATGAACAACAATAGTGTTTCGAACCATTCACGAAGGGAATTCATCGCCTCAGTATCCTCAGTACTCGGCGCGATTTCCTTTATGCCCCAGTCGGGTTCTGCAGGAATTGATTTCAAGGTGCCAGTTGAAAAAATGACTGTTAAACAGGTGATTGATTTAATTCTGACCACCATACCTGGAGCTCCCTTCAAGGAAACCGTCGATACTATAAAATCAGGCGACGAAGGCGTGGAGGTTAAGGGAATTGTTACGACGATGTTTGCAACGGTAGATGTTATCCGGCAAACCGCCGCCCTGGGCGCAAACTTCATTATCGCGCACGAGCCCACGTTCTATAATCATCGGGATGAAACGGCATGGCTGGATAAGGATCAGGTTTTTCAATTCAAGGATGACCTTCTGAAGAAACATGGTATCGTGGTCTGGCGTTTTCACGACTATTGGCATACTCACCGGCCTGATGGTGTGCAAATGGGAGTACTGACTAAACTGGGCTGGCAAAATTATTACAATGCCGAAAATCCCAGGATGGTTGTTTTGCCAGCCATGACGCTAGCGGATGTTATGAAGCACGCAAAAAAAAGTTTGGGCATCCGGCAGGTAAGATTTATCGGTGATCCCAAACAGGTGTGTAAACGTATTGCGCTGATGCCCGGTGCCGCGGGTGGAAGGTCACAAATCCAATTACTACAAGCAGAAAAACCAGACGTTTTAATCGTTGGGGAGGTTGCTGAGTGGGAAACGGCCGAATATATCCGGGACGCACAGGCGATGAAGTTACCGATGTCCTTGATCGTATTGGGACACGCTGAAAGCGAAGAACCAGGAATGGAATGGCTTGTTTCCTGGCTTCAACCGAAAGTGCCGGATATTAAGGTGACGAATGTGCCCTCTCATTATCCGTTTAAAGAAGCCTAACGGTCAGGCTCGTGGAAGTTCCTGGTTTCTAGTTTGAAGTTTCTAGTTTCCGCCATTCGGAGTGCGCACGTTAAGTCGCACCAACAAGCAACCCGAAACTCGAAACAGGAGTGCGGGTAACGCTATTTAAATAATAGTCAGCAGCCTTGGCTGCTCAATCGCTTCAGGCTTTTCAAAAGGAAATTTTGAATATGCATGGGCCGATCTTAGGGGCAGAATGATATGAAACTTTGCCCCCTTGTTCACTTTACCATTTGCAAATATAAACCCACCGTGATTTTCAATAATTTTCCGTGCGATAGCTAATCCTATACCAGTGCCTTCGTAATTTCTTCCGTGAAGTCGTTGAAAAATACCAAAGATCTTTTCCTTGTATTTATCTTCGAAGCCAATACCATTATCCGCCACAAGAATATTCACAAAATTATGTCGGATTAATTCCCAAATTATCGGCCTGGTCTTGCGTAATGGGCTGCGGGCTGATATTGATCCGGGGAGATTCTTTGTCGCTAAATTTCAATCCGTTGCTGATAAGATTTTGAAATACCTGATGCATTTGCCCCGGCACTGCATCAATTGCAGGCAAGGGCTCGCTGGTGATCACGGCATTTTTTTCGCGAATGGTAATTTCCAGGTCTTCCGTGATCTGTTTTATAATTTTATTTAAATCGGTTTTTTCCTTTACGGAACTTCCATTCGATAATTTCGACAGCGTCAATACATCGTCAATAAGAGACTGCATTCGGTTAGAAGCAGAAATAATTTTTGAAAAATAATTTTGCTCTCCTTCTGATAGTTTGTTTTTGATCTTCGATTGAAGAATATTCCCAAAAGCCTGAATCTTTCTCAAGGGTTCCTTTAAATCATGGGAGGCGACTGAAGCAAACTGCATTAAATCAAAATTTGATCGCTCAAGCTGTACGTTTGTCTCCGATAGCTTGTCGCTGGTTAGCTTCAGATCTTTAAAACTTTGTGCGATGAGATCGGCATTCTTTTTACGATCCGTGATATCCATGTGGGTCGTAACGATGCCATCGAGCATTTTAACGATGGTTGTTTCATACCAACGGTCATCACTCGCCTGATAAAATTCCAGTTTTTCCGAAATGCCTGTTTCCACAACATTTGAATATACCTGCAGGTATTCATTGGGCGTTTCTTTAAATATTTCGGACAAACGTTTTCCTATCAACGAACTTTGCTTCACATTAAACATTTTTTCTGCGGCCTCATTGACTGCCAGGTATTCAAAGTCAATGATTTTGTTATTCTTATCACGAATGGCTTTCTTGGCTGTAATCCCATTGGTTGAGCTCTCAAATATTCCTTCCACAATACTCGCCAATCTCTTCGACTGCGAGATATCAATAAAATTGATGACTACGCCATCCATTGTTTCATCGCGTCGAACGTATGGACTGATACGCATGAGATAATAGTTGCCGCCTTGGCCCTGAACTTCTTTTTCTTTCGCCTTTGAGGTTCGGATAACCTCTGAAACCTCACTAATAAAGTTGGTATTCTTAATATTGGTTGTGATATCCACCAGCGATCGTCCAATGTCAACCTCCATGAGATTTATCATCTGTTTGACGGCCGGGCTGAATTTTCGAATAATCATTTTACTATCCACCAACACTTGTCCTATTTCAGTATTGTGGAAATAATTATTGAGGTCATCATTCAATTCATACAACTCTTTTATCTTAAGCTGATGCTCAGCACTTACCGTATGAAGTTCTTCGTTTAATGATTGCAATTCCTCATTCGTACTTTGCAATTCTTCGTTGGTAGAGATCATTTCCTCATTGCTGGACTGCAATTCTTCGTTCACCGTTTCCATTTCCTCGATCACCGCTTGTAGATTTTCGCGGGTCTCCACCAATTCTTTCTCCAACGCCAAGACTTGCTCGCTATTTTCAACGGCACTTCCCGAAACAATTCTGGCAGGTTTGGCTTCGGCAGAATCTTCAATGACGATGGAGATAAATGGATATTGAAAATCCGCGCGCTGCAAGTATGGCTTTACGATGATGTTAACCAACCGGACCTCTTCGCCTTCATGGAGCGCGACGTGCTTCATGATGCATTTTGTATTCTCGGCAATTGATTTTCGAATAGCAACACCCAGCGCAACGCCCAGATCGCTGGAAACCATCCGAATTAAATTAAAATTAAAACTTTCCTCCGGGAAGTTGAGAAAGCTTTTATAGCTTCCAACAGCTTGTTTAACATTAAAATCTTTGTCTATTAAGATCAGCGCTACCTTTCTATCTTCAAGAAGGGTGTCTTTTAAAATTTCAGGCATGTTAAGGGCATTATTCTTGCCACCGACGGAATGAAATTTCGGATATACGGTGTTTTCCAGCGGAAGAAACATCGTCTCCGAATCCAATAATCTTTTTGTAAGGCACCGGTAGATTTTCCATTTCCGGTTTACTTCCTGCGTAACATCTTTTAGGATCCCGATATTTTCACTGGGACCCAACATGAGGTACGAGTTGACATTAAGCGCGAAATGAAATTTTTTCAGGGCCTTTCGTTGCAACATGGTATTAATGTAAATGAACATGTTACGACACATGATCAGGTCCAGCCGGCTAAACGGAGGATCTTGTAACACATCATGATTAGCAAAGACGACCATCTTGCGCAATTCAGGAATTACCCGGAAAAAGTCACCTTCTTGAATAAAGTATTTCTGAAGCAACTCTTTCGGTACGTCCTTTTTTATATCATTGGTGTATACTCCTCGTGAAGCCGTTTCAAGCGCCTCGGAATCAATATCCGTAGCAAAGATTTTTAGGTTAGGAAATAATTTTCCTGTTTTCCCGATGTGCTCCAATAATAAAATGCCGACCGAATAGGCTTCCTCGCCACTGCTGCACGCCACAATCCAGACCTTAATAGTATCATCCGCTTTTTTAGCGGAGAGAATAGCGGGTATCACTTCAGTTTTCAAGCATTCAAACCCTTCGGGGTCTCGGAAAAATTTGGTAACATTTATTAAAAACTCACGGCTTAACGTTTTTACTTCTTCTTCGTGTTCGAAAATGTAATCCCTATAATGTTGGAGTTGCTGAATGCCTAACTCAGACATCCTTTTTGCAAGTCTGCGGAATAGCGTTGGACGTTTGTAATGGTTGAAATCATGCCGGGTCGTTTTGTTAAGAAGGTCGAGAATCTCCCGCAAGGTATTCTCATCCTTTTCACTAAAGGCGTTCAGCGATTTAACCAATGGCGCATCTTTGATAAACTCGATCAGTTCCTCTCCGATCATCTCCGGCGGGAGAACTATGTCGGGCGACACACCCTCCACTGCGCTGTTTGGCATGCCGTCAAACGTTGCGGTTAATGGATCCTGAACGATCGCAATGCCGCCCTCGCGTTTTATGGCTTTAAGACCTTTTGTGCCATCAGTTCCTGTTCCCGACAAAACAATCCCGACCGCCTTCTTTTTTTGATCTATGGCCAAGGACTCAAAAAAAACGTCGATGGCATGGTTAGGGGTCCTGGACTTTACCTTTTCGCCCAACTGGAGGCGGCCCTTGCTGATGGAAATTAGCTTCTTATTTGGTATCACATAAATACTATCCGGCTCAATCACCATATTCTCAGACGCTTCCCGCACTTGCATTGTGGTATGCTTAGAAAGCAATTCGCCCATGAGGCTTTTATAGTCTGGGGAGAGATGTTGGACAACAACAAAAGAAAATCCCGTATTAGCGGGCATGTAATCAAACAAGTCATGTATCGCCTCCATGCCGCCGGCAGAAGCCCCGATACCGATTATATGTGATGGAGAAACGAATTTGCGCTCACGGGCAAGCGTATTTTTGGCCATATTGATGTTTACTAAAAACAATAATTACCTTTGATTGTAAAAGAAATCTGTGCCATATTTCCCAAAACTTGATTAAATGGTCTAGTCCGCTTAATATTCTTTTGGTTGAAGACGATCAGGATGACGTAGAATTGATGCAGGATGCCCTTCGTGATAACGATGTCCAATTCACTATGGAAATAGTTCGACAGGGGGATAAGGTGCTTCCGTACTTAAAATCGTGTAAAAATCTCCCCAATGTGATACTTCTGGACCTGAATCTTCCTAAAATGCACGGACGGGAAGTTTTAAGCAGGATCAAGCTTTCAGAAGACTTTAAACAAATTCCCGTGGTGATTCTTACGACTTCGTCCTCTCAGACGGAAAGGGAATTTTGCCTGAGTGCAGGCGCTTCCCAGTTCCTAACTAAACCATCTACGGTTGAAGGGTTCAATAAAACTATTGATACCATTATGAAAATCGCCCTTCAGGGGCAGAAGACCTAAAAACCTCAATTCGTGCACTTTTTGGGGCTTCGATTTCAAAAATGAAATAAGTGTCCCAATTATAGACTTATCATCCTCCCAAACCTTTAATTCAGGCGTGTTTTGAAGGTTTTTGACCATGGCTCCAAATTGGAGTTACTGTCATCAAAAACCTCGAAAGTCATGTTACACAAGTTCTTTTTTAATCGTCTGTCGTTGGAGAACAAGGTCAAACATTTACACAAAAAGGGTGTTGCCTTGGGTTCAAGAATTAAAGATGGCCGTCAGATCCACATGTATATGCTTCGCGATTTATTTGTCGAAGTCACTTATACTGAGGATAAGACCTATATGGCGCCTGAAAAGGTGAAGGTATTGAACGGCTTGAACAATCTTCAGCAATATCTGGAAACAGAATTCCGAGCTCGTTTTTAAGTCTTTTTCATAAATAGTTGGTTGTTTTTCTTAGTTGGATTGATTTTTTCCTATGAAGATGGTGTTTCGGTGAAGGTAAGTCAGAGTGGTCGCTGACTGAACTTCGCCGTTACACTATCTATCGTTTGCTGTTACCACTCATAACTTTTCCCCTTAAATTCCCATAGTCCAGAACAGATCATGACAGATGAAACTCCTGAGTTTCTAACTTTGTCATTTGAAATAATCTCTTTGCCAGAGCATTATCTTTTCGCATTGACGTAAATCTATATTCATTATAAAAAACTGCATATGTCTGTCAGCACGGTCCTAAAGTTTAATCATGTAAGTTATTTGTGGGATGAAAAAAAAGCGATGGAGCTTAAAGGAGACGAGGTGGCTTTATTGATCTACCGGTCTAATCTTTTGGGTGCCGATCTCCGCCTCACAAATTATGGAGGTGGAAACACTTCGTGTAAAGTTTTATCCAAAGACCCGTTAACGGGAGCTTCTACCGAAGTAATGTGGATCAAAGGGTTCGGGGGGCGATCTGGGCACACTGAAAAAAAGCGGGTTAGCTGCGCTATACGTGGATCGTTTAAACAGCCTGAAAAAAGTGTACCGCGGTCTTGCCCACGAAGACGAAATGGTGGAGCTATTTAACCATTGTATTTACGATCTCAGTTCAAAAGCCCCTTCGATAGATACTCCGTTGCACGGATTTCTCCCCTTTAAGCACATCGATCATTTGCACCCGGATGCAGCAATTGCTATTGCAGCAGCAAAAGATGGAAAAAAAATAACGCAGGAATTATTTAACGGAACGATCGGATGGGTAGAATGGCAGCGTCCTGGTTTTGATCTCGGATTAAAATTGCAAAAATGCCTGGAAGAAAATCCCGGGATCCGAGGCATTATGCTCGGGTCCCACGGACTTTTTACCTGGGGCGACACCGCTTATGAAAGCTACGTCAATACGCTGGAAGTAATTGAAAGGTGTTCTGAATATCTCGCATCCAATTACGGAAAACGGAGACCGGTTTTTGGGGGAGCCAAGATCACATCATTACCTGCCGCCGAACGCGGAAAAAAAGCTGCAGCGCTGGCCCCCGTACTTCGTGGGTTCTGTTCAAGTCACACACGAATGGTCGGGCACTTTACCGACGATGATCGCGTACTGGAATTTATCAATTCAAACGATCTTGAAAAGCTTGGCCCAATGGGAACCAGCTGCCCTGATCATTTTCTGCGAACCAAAATCAGCCCGATGATCCTGGGCATGAAAGCGGAGGATGATTTAGAAAATGTTGCTGCAACGAAAGAAAAACTTTTGCCACAGTTTGAAGCATACCGACAGATGTATCGGGAATACTATGAGTCTTGCAAGCATCCCAATAGCCCTGCGTTGCGAGATTCGAATCCAGTCGTTATACTTTACCCTGGTGTGGGGATGTTTACTTTTGCCAAGGATAAGCAGACGGCACGCGTGGCAGCGGAATTTTATATCAATGCCATCAACGTGATGAAAGGTGCCGAAGCAATTTCAGAATATACATCACTTCCCCGGCAGGAAGCATTTAACATCGAATACTGGCTATTGGAAGAAGCAAAACTTCAGCGAATGCCAAAACCAAAAGCATTGTCTGGCAGAATTGCGCTGATCACAGGAAGCGCCGGTGGTATCGGAAAAGCTATCGCCAAGAAATTTTTGGAGGAAGGTGCATGTGTCATCATCAATGATAACGATGCTGCGCGCCTGGAAAAATCTCAGGAAGAATTTAAAAAATACGGAAAAGATAGTGTCACATCGGTAGTATTAGACGTGCTTAGTACCACAGACATTCAGAACGCATTTACTGCAGCGGTTCTTGCGTTTGGCGGTGTGGACATTGTGGTCAATTGCGCGGGACTTTCAATATCGAAAACGCTCCCGGATCACACCGAAAAGGATTGGGATATTTTATACGATGTTTTGGTGAAAGGACAATTTCTCGTAACGCAGGCAGGCGTAAACATTATGCGTAAACAAGCCATTGGTGGCGACGTAATTAATATTGTGAGCAAAAATGCATTGGTTTCCGGACCAAATAATGCGGCATACGGTTCAGCAAAAGCAGCGCAGCTTCACCTGAGCAGATTAAATGCAGCTGAGTTGGGCGTTGACAAAATAAGAGTCAACGTAGTCAATCCGGATGCTGTTATCGCTGACAGTAAAATTTGGGAAGGGTCGTGGGCCGAAGGTCGTGCAAAGGCCTATGGCGTGACCGTTGCAGAATTACCCGGGTATTATGCTAAAAGGACTTTATTGAATGAAATCATTTTGCCAGAAGATATCGCCAATGGCTGTTTTGCCGTTGTCGGCGGGCTTTTAAATAAGTCGACAGGAAATGTTATCAATGTCGATGGTGGTGTCGCTGCCGCTTTTGTTCGCTAATAAAAATTCTTGGTAAACCACGGTTAAGTTCCCGCACACTATGCAGATCGAAAAGCACAAACTGGATGATCACAATGAAATTCACTTTGCCAGTCATAAGAAAAAATGGGAGGCATTAAGAAATGATATTCCAAATGCGGAAGACGTAGTCAGAAAATTGATCGATTTCCAGATCGCCATTCCCAGCTGGGCTTTAGGTACCGGTGGAACGCGTTTCGGGAGATTTGCCGGTGGTGGAGAACCGCGAAGCCTGGAAGAAAAGATTGAAGACATCGGCTTGATTCATCAACTTAACAGGTCGAGCGGTGCAATTTCTTTACATATTCCCTGGGATATTCCGAAAGATGCAACAGCCATCAAAGTATTAGCAGCGCAACACGGCTTGCGATTTGATGCCATGAATTCGAACACATTTCAGGATCAGAAAAATCAAAAGCACAGCTATAAATTCGGATCTCTCCAACATGTAAACAAAAGTGTTCGCGATCAGGCCATCGACCATAATCTGGAGGTAATCGAGTATGGGAAACAGCTCGGATCCACTTCCATAACGGTATGGCTGTCTGATGGATCCTGTTTTCCGGGACAGTTGAATTTCAGAAAAGCTTTTCAACATACGTTGGATGGCCTTCAAAAAATATATGCAGCACTTCCTGAAGATTGGAAGATGTTCGTTGAGTATAAGGCGTTCGAGCCTAACTTCTACTCTATGACCGTTGGGGATTGGGGGCAGTCGCTACTATACGCTCAAAAATTAGGACCAAAAGCTTACACGCTTGTCGACTTGGGGCATCATTTACCCAATGCGAACATCGAGCAAATCGTTTCCTTGCTTTTAATGGAAGGAAAGTTGGGAGGCTTTCATTTTAATGACTCCAAGTATGGTGATGACGACCTTACCGTTGGCAGTATAAATCCCTATCAATTGTTTTTGATATTTAATGAATTGATCGAAGGCATGGATGCCCGTCACATGGATCATGTAACGGATATGGGTTGGATGATTGATGCTTCTCACAATGTGAAGGATCCATTGGAAGACTTATTACAATCGGTCGAAGCGATCATGATTGCCTACGCCCAGGCTTTGCTCATCGACGCCAAGTCACTTCAACAGGCGCAACAACAAAATGACGTCGCACACGCTCAGGAAATTTTACAAGCTGCCTATCGCACCGATGTCAGGCCATTGGTAGCAGAAGCTCGTTTACGGGCTGGCGGAGTATACCAACCGTTGAGTTTTTTCAGGGATTTGAAAGTACGGGAGCAACTTATATCCGCGCGGGGAAAAGAGACGATCGCCACCGGATTGTGATTCTTAAAGACACTAATTTTTGCCACAAAGACGCAAAGGCACTAAGGTCACCGGGAAGTTTTGCCTAATTTTCATTTGATACGACTGCACTAGGTTGGACGTCTTGCCATTCCATAGTAGGATGTAACAGGTAAGATGTAAGTAGTAAGATGTGTGCCCTAAGCATCTACCAAACACCTCTTACAAACTACCTCTTACAACTTACAAAATCACACTACTTCCCAACGTGGCTATTCATTTGCTCCCAAGAAGGCCTTGGTGCTGAAACTTGTTTTCTATAAAGGTTTTAAAAAGGTCTGGCCCCTTGATTTGAATTTCATCCATAAGACCCAACACAAATCTTCCAATACCATCGAAGTTGGAAACAGGACCATGAAACTGATAGCCATTTTCTATTCGTTCTGTGTACGGGATTGACAATGGATATTCTTCCCGCAAAAGTAAATATGCCCGCATACTGAGATACAGTGTTATCCAGGTGTTGGAGTCTCCTGTAAAACCAAAAATGTCCGTTTGGTTTTTTTTATGAAGACTTTCGTGTTGGTATTTAGTCCCGATTTCGATTAGCTCGCCAATGCGATCAAGCTTAAACTGCTTGCAGATTTTATCTTGTGTATCCAGGGCTATTATCGATTGATAGTTATCGCCAAAGTGAATGGGCTCCACCAGCCGGTCCCGAATTTCATTGCTATTGGCTGAGTGATAATTTTTCAGAACAATTTGATTTTTATTTCGAATTGCCTCCGCTATCTGATCCACAAACTGCCCTAGACGTGCCTTTAGAAAAAGCCTGGGCATGCTATCCATTTCGGAGTTCAGGGATAGTTTTTTGAGCAAACTGCTTCTCAGCGGGTTGTCTTGTGCGCCGGATTGAATAAGTTTTTTAATCAGCTTGGTTTCCTCAATAGAAAATTGAGCTTGGGTTGGATCATCATCGGTAGTGATAATGAAAAAGCGATTCTCAAAATCTTTTTCCAACAAGAAATCAACCTCCTCCAATAAATTGATGTACCGGTAGATGGTGCGTTCGCTGGTATCAAAACGATCGGCAAGCTGCTTGATCGTCCAATGCCCGGACTTCAACACCGCGATGATTTGAAAAAGTCGTAGCAGTTTGGCTTGAGGAATGATGGATTCAGTCTTCTTGCCGATAATTTTCTTTTTAGCAACTGCCTTGTTTTTGTGCGTTTTTCCCTTCCTAACCATGACTTAAAGTAACGATTTTAAAGTTTGACACAAGCTGTCAAAGGCTGCAATCTACCTTGGATTCAAATACTAACGCCTATGGAAATGTCAAATCATATCGCATTACTTGTAAAATGTCCCCATTGTGGTAATAAGTTTTCGCCCGAAGAAGCTATCCAGCACGATTTGCGGGCGAAGTTCGAAAGGGAATTTGAACAAAAGTTAGTGGCTAACACAAAGTCGCTGGCGTCAAAGATTCACCAGGAGGAGGAGGCCAAGTATAAAGTCCAACTCCAACGTCTGGAAGAAGACCGGAAAATAAAATCTTTACGACTAAAAGAATTAGAGGATCAATCCATCACCCTTCAGGAGCGGGAACAGAAACTTATGGATCGGGAGGAACGCATTGAACATGAGATGAAAAAAAGACTTTTAGAAAGAGAAAAGATAATTAAAGAGCATGCTGATAAAAATGCGCTTGAAAAAGCGTTGTTAGAAGTTCGTGAAAGGGAAGCAAAACTTGCTCGTGACCGCGAGGCTTTAGAACTTGATCCTTAAAAAACGGGTGAATGAAGAAACCGATAAAGCACGCGAAGAAGAACGCATGAAAAATGCCGAGCTGCAAAAAAAGCTGGACGATCAAGCCAGGTTAATCAATGAGATGAAGCGCAGAACGGAACAAGGAAGTATGCAAATGCAGGGCGAAGTACAAGAACTTGCCATCGAAGAATATCTAACCTCATCATTTCCCCGCGACGTAATTGAAGAGATCACCAAGGGAAAACGCGGGGCAGATTGTGTACACATCGTTCGGGATCACTATGAAAATGAATGTGGCCGTATCCTCTATGAAAGCAAGCGCACCAAACATTTCAGCTATGAGTGGATTGCAAAAATGAAAGATGATATGCGCTTAA
This sequence comes from uncultured Bacteroidota bacterium, assembly GCA_963739105.1. Taxonomy (GTDB): domain Bacteria; phylum Bacteroidota; class Bacteroidia; order Cytophagales; family Cyclobacteriaceae; genus Chryseolinea. The sequence continues at coordinate 67,387 of CAVTZI010000039.1, forward strand.
AACAAGCCGACATCGGTGTCATTGTAACGGAAGCCTTACCTGACGGTAAAACCCGTTTCTGTGAAATGGAAGGTATCTGGATTTGCAGTTTCATTGAGTTTAAAGCGCTTGCTCACCTATTCCGACATAACCTTTCACGAATTGGAGAAGTGCTGGCCGCTCAGGAAAATAAAGGCGAAAAGATGAATTTGATTTACAGTTATGTTACTGGAAATGAATTCAAACAAAAGCTGGAAGCGGCATTTGAATCGTATCACGATATGCAAGAAGATCTTCAGAAAGAGAAGGTGTTGTTCACAAGCCAGTGGGCCAAACGTGAAAAAAAATTACTCAAGGCAATGGAGAATTTGGTTTGCCTGTATGGTGATGTGCGTGGAATTGCCGGAGGTGCCGTGCAGGAAATAAAAGCGCTGGAGTTCCCGGAAATTAAATTACTGATGGAAAATTAGTTGGCTGTTTTTGCGATAGCGAGGGTAACTGAAAAGTTGCCCTCTGCTATTTATGCGTTGGCCAAACTTCTATCAAGATGAACGTATCCTCCATCCACATGAATGAGCTGTCCTGTCGTATGGCTGGATCGCTCTGACAACAGAAAGGCAGTCATGTTCGCGATTTCCTCCGCGGTAGTCATTCTATTTCCCAATGGAATTTTTGATTCTATCTCTGCTAATTTCCCCTTTGGGTCCGGTAACGTCTGAATCCATTTTTCATACAATGGTGTCCAGCACTCGGCTACTATAATCGCGTTAACGCGAATACCATACTTGAGCAATTCGACGGCCCACTCGCGCGTCAAACCATTACGTCCTCCATTTGCGGCAGCATAGGCAGAAGTTCCGCCCTGGCCAGTCTCGGCAGTTTTTGATCCGATGTTTACAATTGCACCTTTCGATTTTTTCAACGCTGGCAATGCATGGTGGGCCATCAGATAGTAGTGGACTACATTTCTATGGAGTGATGCCATAAATTTTTCGTAGTCGCCCTTTTCTAGTCCAACACCGTCGTTCACTCCTGCATTATTAACGAGGCCTTCAATTCTCCCAAATTTTTTAAGAACTTCCTGGACAGCTTTTTCCGATGCGGAAGGATCCGTTAATTCTGCCTCAACTTGAAAAATCTTTCCGCCCTTCGCCTCAACTTCGGCTACCACTTTTTTATTATCAACTTCACTCCTCCCGATAATGACCGGAATTGCACCCTCACCTGCCAGGACTTTTACAATACCCTCTCCAATTCCCTTAGCACCGCCAGTAACAATAATTACTTTATCTTTTAAATTTAAGTCCATGGTATTTCTTTTTATAGGTTGTAAAATCTGATCGCATTTTTACCAAAGATCAAATCCTGTTCGTGGGGACTGAATGTCGAGAAATAATCATTCACCAGCCCGATTACTTGCTCGTATGAGGCGGCCACCAGACATACCGGCCAGTCACTTCCATACATCAACCTCGTAGAACCAAATGATTCCGAGATTACATCCAGATAAGGAACAAAATCTTCTTTAGTCCAATTTTTCCAATGAGCTTCGGTGACCATACCGGAAACCTTGCAATAAACATTTTCAAATGATGCCAACGTCTCAATGTCTTTTTTCCAATCCTCAATTTTTTTGTCCTTGATATATGGCTTGGCAATATGGTCGAGCACAAATGGTTGATCTGGAAAAGCCTTTACGAATTCAATGGTATATGCCAGCTGATCTGGAAAAATCAGAATGTCATAGGTGTAGCCAAACTCCCTTAACTTTCCAATACCCCTCTTAAAATTCGGTCGGAGCATAAAATCCCGTTGGCGTTCTCCCTGAAGTACATGGCGAAACCCTTTCAATTTTTTGAACTCCTTGTAATATTCCAGGTTTTCATCGACATGGTCAGCTTGCAAATCGATCCAACCCACAACTCCCTTTACAAAATCGTGTTGCAATGCATTCGCCAATTGAAAAATATTTTCCTCTTTTGATTGATCAGATTGAACAATGATAGATCCGTCAATCTTATTATCGCGCAAAATAGGTTGAAGGTCTTCTGGCAAAAAATTCCTTTGAATAACTGGCCATGTCATCGGTTATCCAGCTATCCCGGACTTCATTGTATTTCCAGAAGTGTTGGTGTGCATCGATGCGCATCTCAAACTCTTTTTAGCTGATATATTGAATCCATGAGTCGCCACTTCTCACCGGGCTTTGAACCTGGCAGTGGTTGCTGAAACTTCCACATCAGTGCCTCCCATTCCTGAACCTTGGGATTTGCCGCATCCATCGCTGCTTTGCGTTCAAAGGTAAATGACTCGTCCACTTCCAAAATCATGAACATTCGGTTGCTCACCCTGTAAATTTCCAGATTGATAACACCTGAATCAAGGATATTTTTTTCATTCTCAGGATACACCTTGCGATGCCATTCTTCATATTCGGCGATTAGCGCAGGATCATTTTTTAAATCAAGTGCCAGACAATAACGTCTCATTTTTGGTGTTGCTTCTATGTGAGGCTAAATATCATTAAAATATTTGATCTGTATTGTTGACCACCACATTTTTGACGATGTTCATTTTGTAATTTCGCGGGCAACTTTTATATGAGTAAAAATACTTTTTTTCGAAGGGCGCTCTCAAAGATCAAAAAAGTCTTCATTATTGTTTTTATTGCTCAATTGATTTACATCATCCTGTTAAAATGGATTGATCCCCCAATAACAATAACGCAAATCGTCAGCGTCATTGAAGGCAATGGCCTCAAACGAGACTACGTATCGATACAAGATATTTCTGTTAATGCAAGACTCGCCGTGATTGCATCTGAAGACCAACTTTTCCCTGATCACAATGGATTTGACGTTAAAAGTATTGAAAAGGTAATTACACAGGGATCCAAGAAATCCGGACGAATGCGGGGAGCGTCCACAATTAGTCAGCAGGTTGCGAAAAATGTTTTTTTATGGCAAGGCCGAAGTTGGGTTCGAAAAGGTGTAGAGGCTTACTTTACTTTTATGATTGAAAAAATCTGGGGTAAAAAACGCATTCTCGAAGTATACCTTAACGTGGCCGAAATGGGTAAAGGTGTTTTCGGAATTGAAGCAGCTGCCAAACAATACTTCAATAAGTCCGCCAAGAAATTATCGCGCAGAGAATCTGCTATGATCGCGGCATGCCTGCCCAATCCTAAAAAATATGCTGTTAAACCTCCGTCCCGCTATATTACTCAACGGTACCCCTGGATTCTGAGGCAGATGAATAACTTAGAGGGGGATCCTGAAATC
>CAVTZI010000040.1:0-38106 GCA_963739105.1 uncultured Bacteroidota bacterium
CACGAGACCGCAGAGACGGCCAAGCCGTGTGTCGACATTAAATATTAGCCAAGACGCGAACAATCAATTAACCTTGAGCAGCTCAACCTCGAAAATTAATGTTGCGTGTGGAGGTATTTGCCCTTCCGGCGCCCTGTTCTCCGTAAGCGAGGTTACTGGGAATGAATATCAGCCATTTGTCGCCTTCGTGCATGAGCTGCAAGGCTTCAGTCCATCCAGGTATTACCTGGTTCACTACAAAAGTCGCCGGCTCAGCGCGACGCGGAACTATCAAAAACAGTTCCGTCAACTAATTTTCCAGTATAGTTTACAGTAACGCGGTCAGAGGCCAGCGGTGCCTTTCCGTTGCCAGATGATAATACTTTGTATTGCAAGCCACTGGCTGTAACTTTCACGCCTTCTTTCTCTTTATTGCCATCTAAAAATGCCTTGCTTTCTTCCTGAACTTTTGCAGCTCTTCTTTCCATCGCCTGTCTGCATATACTCTTGCACGATCACCGAGCTTTTGTCCTTATCCATAATCAGGGGCTTGCCTAGGTAGGTGTCTCTTAAGCCGATACTCAAGGATTTCGATGTCTAAGAGAATCTCCGCCCTGCATTTTTAAGATTGGACGCGATTATAACTCCAAGTCCGTAACTTGCTTTTTTATGGATATCGGTCGTATCCGCTTCCTTGGCTTTTTTAATTCGGCAATCTGTGCTTTCAGGCGTCAATTTCAGCAGTCAGTTCTTTTTTTGATTGGGAATAAAGGGGAAAACTTGTCAAACAAAACAATAACAAACTATAACGAATTTCATGAAGCAATTTTGTTTCAGGGCACAAAGAAAAGGAAAATAAAAAGTACTCCACAGTTGCGGAGCACTTTTTATCAAAATCTGTGAATTTGTACGTTTTTTTAATAGGAGAGGAAGCCTAAAGGGGTCATTTTATTAATTCCTGCCCGCAATTAGCATAATCCCATCAGTTCACATAGCGCCTAATTGTTTGAGATATTTTTCCGAATTCGCTCTAACATTTTCAGGAGGATTCATCGTCAGGGATTTCTTGAAGTTCGAAATTGCATTTTTGGTCATCGCCTTTAAGCGCATATGCTTCTCCAAGACTATCCCAAGCGTTGGCGCTTTTCGGAAAACGTTCAGTTGCCATCTTGAGAATTTCAATAGCCTTATCGTGTTGTTAAGGCCAAGCAGTTCATATCCATAGTTATTAAACTCGCCTTCAGTTGCCAGTGCCAATGCTTCTTTCTTTATTATCTCTGCTTCAGCAGTTTTTCCCACTCCTTCATCAATCCGGACTTAATATTTAAAGTGGTGAAATTCTTAGATTGAGTGACGGCGCGGTCAATCCATATCCATTCCTTGCTCCATATTTACTTTATTTACCAACGAATAATTGGCTGCGCTGGAATATGCTCTCCAGTCGAAACCAATAGGATCCTTTAAATTCCTCTGACGGCATTGGCCATGACAATCTCGTTCAATTGCAAATGTAATGGTTATGGGAAACTGCTTTTTTTCCCAGCTCAAGCACCAGTTCGGTAGAGTTTTTGTCCAGCTGATAAAAAATCAAATGTGAGTAATTCAGTAAAAGCATGCGTCACGGATTTTGATCGGCGCGCGCATTTGGTCCCGTTGGGGATCATACGCAAAATTTCCCCAGGATCTATAATCCTTTGATAGAATAACCTCACCGGTGTTATCCTTATTAATCACAAAAAATAGCCCGTATGCACCAGCAGGAACTTCCTTACCCTGAATCGCAGCATTATGGGAAGCTCAATAATTGTGTTCTCGTTTGCTCCGGATCGCCAGGGAGCTTCGTTTTTGGTACCAAATGCCTCAACATTCCATCCGTAAGGTACAAGCCGCCCCAAACTTCTCGTTCCTTTACTGCCGGCCTGGAATATTTGACGGTTACAGTAGAAATACCGACCGTTTGAGAAACCGTGGCCGCCGGACTCGGGGCGTGGAGTTGTAACATTTTGCGCGACCAAAGGCTGGCAGAGAATAGCAAATGCAATAGCAATGAAAGTGTGGATTAGATTTGTTTTCATATAGTGTAGGTTAATGAGTTTGTGCCAGAAAAATCGAAATGTACACCCCCGTTATTAATAATTCTCCCGCAATTCGTGGGATATTTATTTCACTTTTCCCCTCTTCCCGGATGGGAAGTTTATTAGAAAGCTCAGATTCACCGTGGCGGCTGGATTTGTAAGCGCCTAAGGCAGTTCGGCAATCTCCCACTTTCCTTGCTCGTCTTTCTGTAGGACAACCCATTGCTCATCACGTGTACTTCTCTCCCTTGGAATCGATGAAGGTTTTCAGTCTCGTATACTTCAATTCCATTGTTTTCACGGGTAAGGAAAAAACTTAGCGCTTTGACAGAAGGACCTATATCGCTTAGCCATTGATCATCACCTTCCCGAATAAATGCCTGACTCATAAAATGAAATCAAATTTAGTTAGGATAGGTGAAAGCAAAAAGCTTAACGCTCAGTGCTTCTCCCCGTTCGTGCCTCGCATATGCCTATAGGCTATTGGGGCTCAGCATTCAGCTTACTGCTTTTTTCGCGAACTTGGAACTCAACTTCGAACTTCAGACTATTGTCTATCTTCCGATATGAAAACCAAAGAATGTCCTTCCTGCGCAATGGAAGTCGATGCAGAGAGCGAAATTTGCCCGTTTGCAAATATCAATTTCCCAAGCAGTCGTCCTCACTAAAATGGGCTGCCTTGCTTTTGGCCTTCTTTTTTTGATTTACTTGATTTTTTTTTAGCCGGGATATGCGGGTGGTGTTTTATACTGTGGCTTTTACTTCAACGCTGGAATTTTTTTCCACATACAAATGGATCGAATACATCAATATGATGGTAATTATCATTGCACCAACGACAACATACCCAAATGTATCATAGTGTTCCAGTTTGCCTTCTGCTGTTTCTACAACAATTTTTCCGGCGAGAAAGTCGCTATGCCTCCGGAAATTTGCTGAACAGAGGAATTAACACTCATAAATGAGCCCCGGTCTTGCGGAACCGGTACTGCACTAAACAATGCGGAAGAAGTGATGATGCGTGAGGAAACTCCTGCAAACATGAGAATGTTAAGCACCAGGACGATCCAGAAAGGTGTGATACCAAGATTACAATAGATCACAACAACAACCATAGTGAGGAGTGAACCACCGTGAAGATGTTGTACTTACCAACCTGGTCACTGAACTTTCCAATCAGCGGGCCAGTGACCATGGAGAAAATTCCGGTTATCATATACAGTAACGGGAGTTGATTCAACGAGATGCCTAGATTGTTTACACTGAAAGCGCTGGCAAAAGGCATCATCATAAAGCCGCCGGTTGCCAGTAAAGTGGTAGCCGCGAAACCCCTTAGATACAGTGGACGCGAAATTGTTTTAAAAAGATGTTCGAAAGGATTTCGGGTTGAGGGAATCTTCAAATGGCGTCAACAGGTTTCAAGAAGATAATAATAAAAATTCCTACCACAATGCAGATTGCCTACGATCATAAAAAACGGTGAATGCCATCCTAACTTATTTGCAAGGTACAACCCTATGGGTATGCCTAAAACCTGGCTGGAAGCAAACGACATCTGTACAAAGCCCATGACACGACCCCTCACTTCCATTTTAAAAATATCGGTGATGATGGCGAAGCTGATCGAACTTAAGACACCTCCAAAAATGCCAGTGATGATGCGCGCTATAAGTAAGTCATGATAATTGTCGCAAGCGCGCAAAGGTTGTTCCAACAATAAATCCTGCGTAAAAAAACAGTAGAAGCTTTTTGCGATCAAACCTATCGGCAAATCCAGCTGCAAGAAACCGGAGGCTCCGGCACTAAATGCATAGGCGGAAACAACCATTCCAAATTGCGCGGGTTTAATCGCTAACTCCGGCATTAGAATGGCTCCCAAAGGAGACAGCACCATAAAATCAAGAACGACCGTAAATTGGAGAAATGCTAATATCGCTATAACAAATACTTCATAGCGTGTGAAAATTTTTTCTTTCATGTAAAAAAGTCCAGGTCTTTAATTAATCGGGCAATTCCTCGCATTCAAAACCGGCATCATGCAACAACTTGACAACGGCCTTTGGTTGTAACTGATCACACTCAATACGGAGAACTTTGTCGATGTCATCCCGATCAATATTCCATCGTGTGATATTGCCTTCCAACTCGAGTAGACGGCCAATTTTTTCAACGTCTTCATCCGATAAAATGTTTGTCTTAAATACAAGCACTTCAGAAAACAAAGCATAGTGCATATCAGTATTCTTCATAATTTTCTAAACTCAAATTTTTATCCTAAGGTTTCAATGCTTTCAGCACTAATTTGAGCGTCTGGTTCATGATTTTATCGTCAAGTATAAATTTTTCCCCGCCGCCGCGCATTCCTCTGCCAGACATGTGCATTTTTACCAGTTGATATAGTGGTGCAAATGCTATGCACCAGTATACTTCGATTGGAAGTTTTACAACTTCTTTCCTGCTGATGGCGTGGTGCACGAAGTCCCTCATCGCTGTGAGAAATGTATTATCCATTTTTTTTGAAAATGCATCATGATAAGGCGAAAACTTAATTTGTTCCAAAAAGTGCATGCTAGTAGGATTTTGCATGCAGAATTTTGCGCGATTGAGCCATTGAATTTTTAGGCCTTCTTCAAAATGCATGGAAGGATCAAATCCTTCCAACGTGGCGTCTACCATCTTTTTTACTTCCTGCAGCCACAGCTGGAGTATCAGGTCATCGCGGTCTTTAAAATAGATGTATATCGTTGCAGGCGATACACCGGCAGCCCTGCGCCAATTTTTGCATGCTAAGACCATCAAATCCGTCTTTTACAGCCATGTCAAGCGCTTTTTGACGAATCGTTAGCTCTTTGTTTTCGTCGCGTGTTCTCATAGGAGGAGCGCAAATATAAATGAATGTTCATTCTTTTATGAATTTTATCTTCTTTTTTTTGACGTTATAAATTGTGGAGAAACATTAAATTGGCTGTTATTAATCCTGCGATTATGCCTCATTCCCTTTTATTGGCGATTTCATTGATTTTTTTGATGATTTCAGTGACCAGCTTTACTTCGTTAAAAATGCGGCCCATTTTTAATGGCAGGGATTTAACCGGCTGGGATGTTTACATAGGTCCGTTATATGATTCCGTTAAGGGTGATTTTACGGGCGATCCGATTGGCCTCAACAACGATCCGCATGGTGTATTCTCCGTAGTGAAGGAGGACGGGAAACCAGCCATTCGAATTTCGGGAGAAAATTTCGGAGGACTTTCTACGCAGCAAGAATTTGCAAACTATCATTTACGTCTCGAATTCAAGTGGGGAAAATTGAAATGGGGCCCGAAGCGAAATGCCAAACGTGATAGTGGAATTCTTTATCATGCTGTTGGGCCGCACGCCGCCGATTGGCTGTTCTGGATGCGTTCTCAGGAATTTCAAATTCAGGAAGGTGATTGTGGTGATTATTGGGGATGTGGTGGTGCGCTTGCAGATGTACCGGCTGCGAAACAAGGCGACAACAAATTTATATATACCGTGGGTGCTCCATTGTTAACTTTTCGTGATAAAGGTCCCAATGGGAGGAATTGTATTAAACGGGAGGATGCCGAAAAACCTTCCGGCGAATGGAACACCATTGATTTGTATTGTTATGGTGATACGAGCATTCATGTTGTTAATGGGACAGTCGTTATGGTTCTCTTCAACCTTCGTCAACCGGAAGGTAGCATTGACAAACCGCTGACAAAAGGAAAAATTCAGATTCAGTCTGAAGGATCCGAGGTCTTTTATCGTAATCTCGAAGTAGAACAAATTTCAAGTCTTCCAGAAAAACTTCTCAGATAACTTTTTTGGATTTCCTTTGTGCACCTTTGAGGCTTAGTGTCTTGGTGGCAAAAAATGATTCAAAAATGCCACAAAGACTCTAAGGCACAAAGCTTCACAAAGCGTCACAAGTTTACTGATCATTGGTTAATAGCACATTATTGGTGTCAATTCATTGGGAATTTTTCCCAACATTTCATAACTCTACGGCAATGCTCTCCGTATTTACTGATCTATGATCAAGCCTGCTCGAATCGAATCAATCGACCTTTTACGCGGAATTGTCATGATTGTGATGGCCCTGGACCATGTCCGGGATTATTTTCATGCCGATGCATTTCTGTACGACCCAACGGACATGAGCAAAACAAGTGTAGTCCTTTTTTTTACCCGATGGATCACGCATTTCTGTGCTCCGGTGTTCCTATTTCTGGCAGGTACTTCCGCGTTTTTAATTGGGTTAAGAAAAAGTAAGCAGGAGCTCTCGATATTTTTATTAAAACGTGGTCTTTGGCTCGTCTTTCTAGAACTTACCATCGTAAATTTTGCGTGGTTTTTTAACGCGCAGTTTTCCTTGATCACGCTCTTTGTAATTTGGGCACTGGGAGTTGGAATGATTGTACTGGCAGCATGTATTCACTTACCTTTTAAGGCGACGTTGGCTATCGGCGCCTTGATGGTGGTGGGTCACAATGCCTTCGATAATTTTCATGTTGAGGGTAATGGAGTTGATGCGATTTTATGGTCGATGGTACATCAGTTTCAGGGATTTCCGTTGTCAAAAAATTATTTCCTTTTTATTGGATATCCAATCGTACCCTGGATCGGTGTGATGATGCTAGGATATTGTTTCGGAACGTTTTATCAATCTTCCTATAACCAAGCAACACGGCGAAAGATTTTGCTTTACCTGGGCACCGCGTTGGTAACCCTTTTCGTTTTAATCAGGTTGATCAACGGTTATGGCGATCCTCATCCTTGGTCCACTCAACCTAACCCTGTATTTACAGTACTCTCGTTTATCAATGTGACCAAATACCCGCCATCATTATTATATGTATTGGTAACCTTAGGCCCTGCTATTTTATTTTTGGCTGTTTCCGAAAATTATTTCGGCGCCATATCTCAAAAAATCAAGGTCCTGGGAAGAGTACCGATGTTTTATTACCTGTTGCATTTGTATTTGATACACCTCCTGGCGTTGACCGCTGCGCTGCTCACAGGATATGATGCATCTGATATGGTATTCAATACCTGGGTGACCAACTCACCAAATCTTGCAGGATATGGCTTCAGCCTTTGGGTTGTTTATGTAGTTTGGATAAGCGTCGTGCTGATTTTGTATCCGCTCTGTAAATGGTACGATACCTATAAAGCTACAGAACAACGAACCAAATGGTGGTTGAGCTACATCTAGAAGCTGAAAGCTTAAAGCTGAATGCTTAAAGCTTGTGGGTGCTACACGCCGTGACTAGATAATAGCAAAGCTTGACAAAAAAAATGGAATTTGTAGCGAAAAAGCTGTCAGCATTCAGCGCACAGCTTACAGCCTGTCGCTGCAGCCGGGAAATCTTTTTATCAAATAGAACGCGCAATATGTCTGGCAGACGCAGACAGTGGAGCGTAAATCAAAGCGACGAATAATTGCATACGTTAAGTCGCACACTCAAGCTGTAAGCTGTTAGCTGAATGCTGTCAGCTTTCCACGAAACGTTCACTGGCACGAGCTAGCCTTAAGCTTTCAGCTTTCTACTTAAGGCTTTTAAGCTATACCCGATGAGTTTTCAAGTTGCACGCACGGCTTTTAGCTTTAAGCTTTCTGCTTTGAGCTCATTTAAGCCCCAGTTCCTTCAATTGCTCTTCCGAAATAGTCGAAGGTGTATCAATCATCACGTCCTAATTATTATAAAAAAAAAAAAAAAAAAAAGCTAAAAAAAATAGCTTACTTTAAGCCCAACTCCTTCAATTGTTCCGCCGAAATAGTGGAAGGAGTATCAATCATCACATCTTTGCCGGCATTGTTCTTGGGGAAGGCGATAAAGTCACGGATAGAATCAGCTCCGCCAAAAAGTGAACATAACCTGTCAAATCCAAAAGCGATGCCACCATGCGGAGGCGCGCCATATTCGAATGCCTCCATCAGGAAGCCAAATTGTTTTTTTGCTTCTTCTTCTGAAAATCCAAGGTGGTTGAACATCATTTGTTGTGTAGGCCTATCGTGAATACGGATAGAACCACCGCCTACTTCAGTGCCATTGATTACCATATCGTAGGCATTGGCTCGCACTTTACCAGGATCAGTATCCAATAACTTAATATCGTCTGGCTTAGGAGAAGTAAATGGATGGTGCATCGCGTGGTAACGTTTCGTTTCTTCACTCCATTCGAGCAGAGGAAAATCAAGTACCCACAAGTGCGGAAAATTTATTTTTATCGCGGAAGCCAAGTTTATCACCCATGAATAGCCGTAGCTCATTTAATTGCTTGCGCGTAGAAAAGGCTTCACCTGCAAGCAGGAGCATCAAATCACCAGGCTGAGCATTGAATTTTTCCACCCACCGCCTTAAATCGTCGGGAGCGTAAAATTTATCCACCGAGGATTTTATGGTACCATCGGTTCTGTATTGAACATAGATCAACCCTTTTGCGCCTATCTGTGGGCGTTTCACAAAATCAGTAAGTTCATCGATTTGTTTACGGGAATATTCTGAACATCCTTTCGCGTTGATTCCAACAACCAATTCAGCACTTTCAAATACCTGAAAGTTTTTTCCTTTTGTGAGTTCAGTGATCTCAACAAATTTCATTTCAAAACGCGTGTCGGGTTTATCCGAACCATAAAGTTGCATAGCCTCATCGTATTTCATTCGAGGAACTTCCGGCAGATCAATTCCTTTTACGTTCTTAAACAGATGTCGGATCAATCCTTCGAAGGTGTTTAAAATATCTTCTTGTGTGATAAAAGACATCTCGCAGTCTATTTGCGTAAACTCAGGCTGTCGATCCGCCCGCAGATCTTCATCTCTGAAACACTTGACAATTTGATAATAGCGGTCAAAGCCAGAAACCATCAACAATTGTTTGAAGGTTTGTGGCGACTGTGGCAAAGCATAAAACTCTCCGTGGTGAATGCGCGACGGAACAACAAAATCACGTGCGCCTTCCGGAGTCGATTTTATCAGGACCGGTGTTTCAACTTCGATAAAATTCTGACCATCGAGATAAGCACGGGTATGCTGCGCCATCTTATGGCGTAGTTGTAAGCTTTCTCTCACAGGATTTCTGCGAAGGTCCAGGTACCGGTATTTCATGCGCAGTTCATCGCCTCCGTCTGTATCATCTTCAATGGTGAATGGAGGAAGTTTTGCCTGATTTAAAACGGTTATTTTTGAAACCTTAACCTCAATTTCCCCAGTTGGAATTTTATCATTTTTGGAAAGCCTTTCCACAACAAGGCCTTCCACCTGAATTACATATTCGCGGCCGAGACTTCGGCCCATCGACAAGACTTCGGCCCCTGTTTTTGCCTCCTCCAAAATCAATTGCGTGATTCCATATCGATCGCGCAAATCAACCCAAAGTACACTGCCTTTATCCCGGGAACGTTGAACCCAACCAGTAAGGGTTACGGATTTATTTACGTCGGATAACCTCAATTGACCACAAGTGTGCGTTCTTAACATCTGAGTTTTAATTAATTTAGCGCCGCCATTCGGGCAGACTGGCGCGAATTTAAGAATACTTTAGTATCCGTAGATGTATGCAAAAAATTAAAAGTGTATTGTCGAAATGGTTTTTTTTACTTGCGCTAACCCTATTGGCGGCAGATCGCCCCAAGTTGGTAAAAGTCAAAGTGACGGATAATATAACAGTCTCCATTCCCCAAGAGTGGAATCCGATGGATGAGCTGGATTTTTCGCAACGATATCCCTCTGTGAGGGCTCCCTTAGCCGCTTACACCAACCTCGATCGAACGATTGATTTCAGCATTAATATTTCGGCCACGCAATGGCCAGATAATGATTTAAAAATAGCACAACAATTTTTTAAAGCCAGTTTGGTCAGTATGTTTGACCGGGTTGATATGATAAATGAAGGTGTGCAGGAGGTGAATAAGAAAAAATATATTTTTTTCGAATTTGATTCTCGTGTTAATGGTGCCCCGAAGGAAGGACAGCAAGATCCAGTTTTACGATATACCTACATTCAATACCTTCTTGAGCCCGGCAAAACACTGGTGTTTTCCTTCAATTGTTCCCGTCGTGAAAAACAGGATTGGCAGGAAACTGCTAGGTTGATGATGAAGAGCATCAAGGTGAAAAGCTGAAGTAGAAAGCTTAAAGCTTAAAGCTAGTTCGTGCCACTGAACGTTTCGTGCAAAAAAGAGAATTTGGCGAGTTGAGAAAGTATTGAAATGCATAAGGGCTTACAGCATTCAGCTTACAGCTTACAGCTTGTCGGAGTGACTTAAAGTGTGCAATTAATCGTCGCTTTGATTTGGTCCTCAACTTGTTGGTCTGCCAGACTTAGTCGCGCATTCTATTTTGATAAAAAGATTTCAGCCCGCGGAAACCGACTGCAGCGACAGGCTGTAAGCTGTGCGCTGAATGCTGATGCTTTTGGTCGTCAAGCTTTGCTTTGCCTATGCCCGGCGAGTGCGCACACAAGCTTTCCCCTTTAAGCTTTCTGCTTTAAGCTATTCTATTATCCACGCCACCTGAGTGACGCACACTATTAGCCCTTTTCTGCTCACGTTGAGCTGCATGCAAAAGCTGTTAGCTGTAAGCTGAATGCTGATAGCCTTTTCGCCACAATTCCATCTTTTCCGTCGACAAGCTTTGCTATTCCCTACCCACGTTGAGCCGCACCCACAAGCTTTCAGCTTTAAGCTTTCAGCTTTAAGCTTTTCCCCCTACATTTACCCCCCTCTTATGGAACTTTACACCGATGAATACTTCATGCGCGAGGCGCTCAAGGAGGCAAATAAGGCCCTTGAAATTGGGGAAGTTCCCGTTGGCGCTGTTGTGGTGTGCAAGAATCGTATTATAGCCAGGGCGCATAATCAAACTGAAAAACTTACGGACGCCACCGCGCACGCAGAGATGCTTGCCATTACAGCGGCATCGAATCATTTGGGATCAAAATATCTCAATGAATGTGTTCTGTATGTTACACTCGAACCTTGCGTTATGTGTGCAGGGGCTTTGCACTGGGTACAACTTCAAAAATTAGTATTTGGCGCCTCTGATCTTCAGCGGGGTTTTAGTTTGGTAAATTCGCCGTTGCTCCATCCGCGAACAGAAGTGGTCAAAGGAGTCAAAGCTCCTGAATGTAAACAACTGATTGATGGATTTTTTCGAGAAATTAGAAAGTAAATAAATGAATAATATGGAATTGAAAGGAAAAGTAATTCAGCTTCTTCCACTCCAATCAGGAATGGGAAAAAAAGGTCCCTGGAAAAAACAAGAATTTATTGTAGAGACACAAAGCCAGTATCCAAAAAAAGTTTGCCTTTCGGTCTGGGGCGATAAAGTAGATCAGTTTAGTCTTTCGGTAGGCCAATTCGTGAATGTTTCGGTAGAGCTGGAAAGCAGAGAATACAACGGTCGATGGTATACTGAGGCCCGGGCCTGGAAGCTTGAAAAGAGCGGTTCTGGTGCTACCGATGCTCCGCCGCCGTCCATGGAAGAGCCATTTATAGCTGATTCCAATAACACTGCTGACGATTTACCGTTTTAAAAAAAGGAGCTCATGCTGCGTTCGCGGCGCAAATCAACTATATCGATTGACATTTTCTCGATTCAGTTATGGTTGTATATTTGGTTCCGCGAAAAATTAATGTTCAACCCTTAAAAAATTTACTATAACTATGGCCTTCACACTTCCTGCACTTCCTTATGCGTTTAATGCGCTTGAACCTCATATTGATGCACGCACCATGGAGATTCACCATGGCAAACACCATAATGCCTACGTCACTAATCTCAACAATGCGGTGGCTGGTAAACCTGAAGAAAATTTAAGCATTGAAGAAATCTGTAAAAATGTTTCAAAATATCCAGCCGCTGTTCGTAACAACGGTGGTGGTCACTACAATCACACTTTTTTCTGGACTATTTTAGGACCTAACGCGGGTGGCAAACCTTCCGGTGCGCTAGCCGAGGCGATCGATTCAGCTTTTGGGAACTTCGATGAGTTCAAAGCTAAATTTGCTGCAGCAGGCGTAGGACGATTTGGGTCAGGCTGGGCCTGGTTAATCGTTGATGGCGGTGGGAAACTTCAAATCACCTCTACGCCAAATCAGGATAATCCGCTGATGGATGTTGCCGAAGTTAAGGGCAAACCTGTACTTGGTTTGGATGTTTGGGAACATGCTTATTACTTAAATTATCAAAATCGCAGACCGGATTATATCGCCGCATTTTGGAATGTGGTGAATTGGAACGAGGTAGCAAAAAGGTTTGGCGCGAAATAAACTCAGATATTCCAAAAAAAGAAAGGCTCCCGAAGAGCCTTTCTTTTTTTTATCTAGTCTATGCGTTGATTATTATCTTGGCGCGGGCGCCGATCCCCGGTTCCATCGTTGGTTGGAATTCCGGAAAGAAGTTTTCTTATTTCTTGGATTGAATGATGTCCGCTGTTTTGCCTGAGGCTGATGGCGGGGCATTCCAACATGCGTCATGTGATAGGGCTGATCCTCCACGACGGGAATTGTCTTTCGAATAAGCTTGTGAATATCGTGTAGAAATTCTTTTTCTTCTTCATCACAAAAAGACAACGAAATTCCTTGTGCGCCAGCGCGGCCTGTTCGCCCAATCCGATGAACGTAGGTCTCGGGCACGTTTGGTAATTCGTAGTTAATAACGTGTGACAATTCTTCTACATCTATTCCGCGCGCGGCAATATCCGTGGCTACCAGTACACGCGTCTGTTGAGATTTAAAATTGCTGAGTGCTCGCTGCCGCGCTCCTTGCGATTTATTTCCATGAATTGCCTCCGCGCGGATTCCCGAATTCACAAGATCCTTTGCAACCTTATCTGCACCATGTTTTGTGCGGGCAAAGACCAAGGCAGTTATAATATTTCTATCCTGAAGTAAATGGAGCAATAATTTGCGTTTATCTTTTTTCTCAACGAAATAAATAGCCTGCTGAATGAAATTTGCTGTTGAAGAAACCGGGGTGACTTCAACGCGAACAGGGTTCGTCAAAATGCTATCAGCGAGGTTGGCAATTTCAGAAGGCATCGTTGCCGAAAACAATATTGTTTGGCGCTTAGCAGGTATACGGGAGATGATTTTTTTTACATCATGGATAAATCCCATATCCAACATTCGATCGGCTTCGTCCAGCACCAACATTTTTAAATTCTGAAGTTTAACGAAACGCTGATCCATCAGATCCAACAAACGACCTGGAGTGGCAATTAAAATATCAACGCCGGAGCGTAGCGCATCCGTTTGCGGCTTTTGAGAGACACCGCCAAAAATGACGGAATGACGTAGTCTAAGATGTTTTCCATAGGCTGCAAAGCTTTCGCCGATTTGAATGGCAAGTTCCCGGGTAGGAGTCAATATCAATGCTTTTATGCCTGCAGGACCTTTTACAAAAAGCTCGTCCTGATGTAGTATTTGCAAAATTGGAATGGCAAAAGCAGCAGTTTTACCTGTACCCGTCTGGGCACATCCCAATAGATCTTTTCGTTCCAATAACGTTGGAATAGCCTGTTCCTGAATAGGGGTTGGTTTTGAATAACCTTCGTTCTTTAAAGCCCGCAATATGGGCTCAATGAGATTTAATTTTTCGAATGACATGTTTTGTTTTTAGTGCAAGAAGCTTTCAAATGTTAACGCCTCTTGTTCATCGCAGCGTAGAAACGCCTTTTTTACGGAAATAGGAGGAGTGAAGGTGCAAAGATATGAAAATTTGTTAAAACGCTTTGTTCCGGGTTGTAACCATTTGACACCTAAGTAAGTTCGAACGACTTCCGCGAACTATTTCTTATTGGCTAATTGGTCGTAAGCTTTCCGAAAATCTTCATCAACGGGCTCTGCTCGCATCATCTGCCGGCGCTTTTCATCATTTTGCTGCCACCGGTATATCCAGGAGAAGCCATACCGTCCGAAGTAGTATTCGTTGGATTGATAGACCTTATCTTCCAAGGCATCTTTTAGTGTAATGAAGGAATAGCCATTGGCGCGCAGCTCGTTCAGCAGCTTTTCCATAAAATCAGTGTTGAGCCGATTGTCGTGACATAGGTAAATATGTCGGATAGCGCGACCGTACAATTGCTGCGTTAAGGTCTCAAAGTATTGAAACAACTCAACCGTGTGTGTCACGTATTGTTCGCCTATTTGCCGGGCTTTATCGTTGTCATGATTTTTTAAGGCGTTTTCGTAAAGGGTATTGTAAGCCCAGTCTTCACTCTCAACCGTGAATGGTGTTTGGATGTACCCTTGGTCCTTTAAAAATTGCCTTATACCGGCGTGCTCGATGCTGTCGTCTCCTAAACTGTTGTAGGGAAATCTGAAATACTTGGGACGTTGATGGATTATTTTGGCGGTTAGCTGTTCACCTTTAAGAATGTCCTGTTGAAAACCTTTCAACGTGGTGTCAGCATAATTAATATGACTGTAGGAATGATTCCCAGCAATAACGTTTTTGTTTTTTAACCAGCGGGTTAAGCCTTCTAAATTTTTATCTTGAAATTCTGTTTTGTAGATATTCTTTTCATTGATAAAAATTGCCACAGGAATATTCATGGCATCCAACCGATCTAACAGTTTTGAGTTAAAAGCATCTTCTTTATAAAGCGACGTGTTAGGCACGTCATCTATTGTTATTGAAACTTGTTTCAGCTGTGCTATGCAAGTTTGAAATGTCAGGATCAGCAAAAAAATAAACAGCCGCATAATAAAAAACTAAAAGTGTACAAAGATGAAAATTATTCTGAAAGTTGATCGATCAATTGTTCGAAAGAAATATTTTCTAATTCGATCCGGACACTTTTGCCATCCTGCTTTTTCCACTTAATAAGTTTAATACACTTTTCCGAAATTTCTATTCCTGTGATATCCCCATCGCTGTAACAACAACACCCCGTGTTAAAATAGGTCGGTCTTATTTTTGAAAAAAAATCCAAGGAGGGCAGCGCGTAATGGTGGATCCTGTGGATCTGATTTGCCTTCTGCAAGTTTTATGGCTTCCTGGCGTTGCAGTCTTTCTAAATGCGTCAACGACTCGAATACAGGTTGGTGGGTATGCCCTGTGATGAGCACCAGATTTTTCTGTTGCGACGACCATTCGTACATGATATTGTTATGTTCGGTCTTTAAGGTGTCATTATAAGCAGGCGTATTGGGATATAATTTGTAAATAGGCCTGGAGTGGCGCCCATATTTTCGAGACAAAAAATTTGCTGAACAAATTGCCGTCGCTTTGTAAATCTCCCTGATGACCATGGGTGCAAAATATACGCAATGATTTTTGTTTGACTGTGCACTGAAGTATAACAGCTTCTAACACCGCCACGGGCGCGTGATACAGTTCTTTAAGATCCTTTTCAGACATCGGATTGATCTCCCAATCTAAATCGTGATTACCGAAAATTTTGGTAAAGGCATTTCGTATGGCAAATTTCCTTTCTGCTTCAAATGAAAGTGGTATTATGTTTCTTGACTTGAAGTAGCGTATTTTCCCAAAGTTCTTCGCAGTCGCCTAAACAAATCAGGTGAAAGCCCTCCTGATTATAATGATGGAGCGCAGATACATAGTTCGATTCGGAATTTTTAAAATCGTCAGCGCCATTTTTTGCTCCTTTATGCTGATCGGAAAACAAGATAAATTTTCCCCTGTTTATATCGAGGGGAATGACGAAACCCTTTTTTGCCTGGATCAGCGTGGAGGCGATCTTTTAATTTAGTGAGCGCTTCAAAAATTCTTTCCCGGTCTGGGGATGTAGAAAAGTTTTCTACTATCCAGAGGATGGGTTTCAAAAATAGAAAGCGTAGCACCTTGCGCATCCAACAAATTTAAAATACAGCTTGTAAATTCCTGCTGAATTTAGAACATACTGGGAAATGTTTATGTCGAAGACTTAACATTCAAAATTTGTTTCTCGTAAAATTAAAGTATCTATGAAAAGAACAACCACCCGGAAGTCGACGCTCAAGCGCGACATTAACCCCATGCCGAAAAGCATTCGAGCGTGCGTTGATCGGGCATGGGCTATTGAAATTGTACAATGCCAGGCCAGCTTATCAACGGAATGACTACTTAGGATGGATTTCACGCGCTAAGCTTGAAGCAACGAAGGAAAAAAGGATCAATCAAATGTTGACAGAGCTTAAACAAGGTGACCGTTATATGAAAATGCGCTGGAATCCAAAATGATCATTTTTCCAGAAGGTCTTTAAGGGTTTTTAGTACGTACTCCCAATTTTTCTCTGAATGCTTGCGGGCTGCTTCATTGGCAACATTTTCCTGTTTTACAGTTAGGGTGGTTTCACCATCGTCTTCGTGGAGCTCATACGTTACGTTAGAATAATTTTCAGGTAGGTCTGGTAGGTTGGAAAATGAACTTAGGTAGGTGTATTGGAAAAGTTTTTCTGGTTCACTTTTGAGAATTATCCCTTTATCAAGATATTTTTTTCCTTCCCATTCACCTTTGAATTCCAAGGAACTTCCTTCTTTCCAGTCAGAAACTGCTTGTGTTCCAAAAAGGTATTGTTTGATTAGCTCCGGATTCGTGAGTGCCTCCCAAACGCGGGACGCGGGAGCAGATATGCTTGTTGATGCTTTCGCAATTAGATTCGCGGACATAACGTATTTCTAATATAAACAATTTAGTGCGAAAATGTTCAGCGAAATTTTAGCGCAGAGGTCACAGAGGAAATTCCCGCAGAGAAATCCAGAGCGGCGTATCTAAGCGCTCAGCGTCCTCGGCGCGAATTCCTCTGTGACCTCTGCGCTAAAAATCGACGGTCATAATTCACGACATCAAAGATTATACCTCTTCAGTGAGATTTTCCCGTTGGTCGATGAAAAACATTTTTAGTTTTGAAATAATGATCGCCATAAAGAACATTGACATAATAAAATCAGGCATTACGCTTTTTAAGAATTTTTCATGGGACAGTTCATCCAATGAAAATTGGGTCATATCAGGGCGCAATGGAAGTGGAAAAACACTTATGCTCGAAGCCTTGGCTGGTATATTACACTTTCCACAGGGAGAAATACAATACGACTTCATAAAGGGCGAGACATGGCAAGAGCGATATGAAGAAAAAAGAAAACTTATCACCTATATCCCAGCACATGCGTTGCATACATTCCTTAAGGGTGGTCATGATTTATATTATCAGCAACGCTACTATGATATCGGGGATGAAGATGTTCCCACTGTTGGCGACTTACTCGGTGTTTCTTCGGAAAAGTTAAAAGCGCTGGATATTCCGGAGAGCTTGTCCGTCGCACATTTACTGAATATTAAATTGACACGACTGTCTAACGGTCAATTAAAAAAATTCTTATTGCTTAAGAGTCTTTTAAAAGGGATGCCGAAGCTGTTACTGCTCGATTGTCCCTTTGAAGGGTTAGACCATGGGAGCCGCGAGGATCTTTGTCAATTTATCGCATTTATTTCGTTGCGACATAGCGTGCAAGTGATCCTTGTGGACGATCATCATCATCTTCCCGCTTGCATAACCAGCAAGTTGACTTTGGATAGATTTCAAATTCAGAAAAAGGAGAAATTTTTTTCGCCAACCGTCGATCCAGAAGACACCCGCCAAAAATTTGTTCCGGATGGGGAGCGGATGTTGACGAATGATGAAATTATTGATATACGAAACCTCACTTTAAGATATGGCGACGTAACACTTTTTCAGAATTTCAATTTGCGTGTAAATAAAGGACAACGATGGGCGCTTGTGGGTAGAAACGGAACCGGAAAAACCACATTGTTTAGTTTGATTTTCGCAGATCACCCCCAGGCCTATGCGCAGGAAATTTACCTTTTTGGCAGACGACGAGGGTCTGGAGAATCCATCTGGGATATCAAACGCCGAATCAATTACCTGGGGCCCGAGCAGATCAGTTATCTGAATCCGAAAAGTATATTGATGAAGGCCGATGACTACATTAAACAAGTCGATAAAGCTGTCGATAAAGAGGTACTGGATAGTCTGGTTCAATTTTTTGACGCTTCCGAAATGATGAACAAACAGGTTAGCTTCTTGTCCTCCGGGGAGTTACAGCTTTTAATGATCATGACTTGTTTCCTGTCAAACAAGGAATTGTTGTTGTTAGACGAGCCTTTTCAATATTTAGATGGCGTTCAAAGAGACAGGCTGGCGCAATACTTGTTGGCGCATTTGAAAAGGGAAACCACCATGATATTGATTACACACTATGAGCATGATCTCAGGCAATGGACGGACATGAAAATAGAAATTTGAGCTTCGAAAGGGCTTTTTTAGGATAATAATGGGTTTTGCAACTTTTTAAAGAGGATTTGCGTATTTAGATTCGAATTGATACATTTAAATTCTTAAATACATCCTGTGTTGACATTAAAACAAGTTGAAAAGATATCCAAAGCCTTAGGGGACGCTAACCGGCTGAAGATATTGCAACATATTTCGAAAAAAGGAGGCTCTGGCCAATGCTCCGAAATTCAGGATGTATTGGACCTGACGCAACCCTGCATCAGTCACCACATCAAAATTTTAATGGAGGCGGAACTTATTGACTCGGAAAAAGAAGGCAGAAACCACAAGTACAATTTGAACGACGGGTTGATCAAGGAATATACAGCCACCATAAGAGAGCAGCTTAAATCGCTGTAAATTTTTTTGTATGAAAACATTGAAAGATTTAAATATGTCGATGTCAAATAAACACATGAGCGACTAAACAAAAGACAATTAGTGAGGGGTTACTATGCTCTTATATATCGAAACATTTAAATATATAACTAAATAAATTTAATGAAAATGAAAACCAAATTATCATTGACAACGCATGAACTGGGTTCGGTGACCCTGTCGAACCGGATTGTTATGGCACCCATGACACGCAGCCGCGCCATCAACAACATACCAAATCAGTTAATGGCGACCTATTACGCTCAGCGCGCGAGCGCAGGATTGATTATTACAGAGGGTGTGTCGCCATCACTCAATGGTTTAGGATACCCACGAATACCTGGAATTTTTTCGACTGAACAAACTGCGGGATGGAAACAAATCACACAAGCCGTGCACGATAAAGGCGGAAAAATTTTTATGCAACTTATGCACACCGGAAGAATTGGACACTATGATAATTTACCCGATGGGGGACGCGTTTTAGCTCCATCCGCCATTCAAGCCAAAGGAAAGATGTGGACCGACCAGCTGGGACTTCAGGACTTTCCTGTACCCCAGGCGTTAACAGCCGAAGAACTTCATCATGCAAAAAGCGAATTTATAAACGCTGCGCAGAACGCTGTGGATGCGGGATTTGACGGGGTGGAACTTCATGCCGCCAATGGTTATTTGCTGGAACAATTTTTATCTCCATTTACTAATCAAAGGACCGACAACTACGGCGGAAGTATCGAAAATAGAACACGTTTTGTCCTGGAAGTTGCAGCAGGCGTAGCACAAAAAATCGGCAAGGACAAAATAGGAATACGTTTTTCCCCTTATGGACTTTTCAATGATATGCCTCACTATGACGAAATTGATGCAACCTATACCTATTTGGCAGAGGAATTGAACAAACTTTCCATAGCCTATATCCACCTAGTCGACACGAGCTCAGATGGAAATCCTGAAGTGCCGCTGCACCTAAAGAAAACAATCCGGGATAAATTTAATAACACCATCATCCTGACAGGAGGTTATAATTTGTCAAACGCTGAACGCGACATTTCCGCCGGATTAGCCGATCTGATTGGTTTTGCCAGGCCATTTATTTCGAACCCCGACTTGGTATATCGCTTCCAAAAGAACTTGCCATTAAATCGCAAACTTGATGCGAGCACATTTTTCGCTGCCGATGAAAAAGGATATATCGATTATCCTGCGTTTGAGGAGGAAAGTGTTAGTGTTTTTTAGGCTTTTTCATATTCGTCATTCGATTATTCGAATATTCGAACGCCGAATATCGATGCCGAACGACTGTGCAGGATAGCTTGAAACATTTAAAATTTAAGCGCAAGTCGTGAGAGCTACACGTGAGAATTGACAGAAGAATGCACTAATTCTGATATTTTTTGCGTTAGTCCGAGCGTAATACTCGAGACCGGATTCATCTGCGTTAACACAGAACGCGTATATTTCAGCGACCTCTGCGCTAAATTTAGCATCATTTCATTGACGATATAACATCTAACACCGACGATGAATTTCGAACTACGGGCTCTTACTTTGCTGGATCATTTAGGCGAATAACCGTCGCTATAAGAATGCACAATAAACTACTTGCGACGCTTACCTTCGCATTCCGATGCCATTCGTCATTCAATATTCGGAGTTCGACATTCGTTATTCAAAAATCTCTGCTGCCTCAGGCAGGAAAAAGAAGAATAAATTTTTAATTCGGATATCATTACTGACACAGGGCTGTCATGGGTACATCGTTGATTAGCATAAAAATTAAGCTATATGCAAGTCAAAGAAGTAAAACCTATCAATTTCATTTACTACAGAACGGAAACAAAGGTTGATAATCTCATCAATCTCCTTCCGGTAGCAAAAGAAATCTATCGTGAAGCGGTTGATCACGATCTGCACATAACAGGCCCCGTGCATTGGCATTATATCGGATTCACCGGTGATCAGAAGCAGCCATTTACCCTGGAGATTGCCCTTCCTGTCGCTGAAGTCCTGCCCGGCTATGATGGCAAATTTCATTTCAAGCGGACGCAGCCTTTTAAGTGCGTTTCACTGATTCATGAAGGCGGTTGGAATGAGATTCCGTTTACTTACAACAAGATGATGCAATTCATCACTAAACATAAAATGGAACCATCTTCCATCAACCGTGAAATTTATGTCAACACAGATTTCTATAGCCCTGATGCCAATGTAACTGAAATTCAAATTGGAATAAACTGAAAAAGATGAACGTAGATTATCGTTGAGATCGCTTTCTTCTCACAAACTTTTCCAGTTCGACAACCCAAAACACAATGGCGGATGCAGCTGCTGTAATTCCCAGTTCCGTCAAAGTGAGTGGTTTGATCTTGAAAACATCATTGAAGAATGGCACGTAAATGATCGTCAGTTGGAGAATAACGGTAACGATCAATGCGATGATCATCGGCTTGTTTGAAAATATTCCGATCGTAAACGTGGACCGTTGTGTTGAACGTATAGCCATGACATGACCAAGCTGGCTGAAGCAAAGCACGGTAAAAGTCATCGTTTGCCAATTATCATACTCATGGCGAATGGCCCATGCTTGCAATCCAATGGTCACTAAGCCAATCAGGAGACCAATAACCAGGATGTGCCACCCCATCCCATCTGCAAAAACACTTTTGTTCGGTGCTCTTGGCGGTCGTTTCATAATGTTTGCTTCTGACGGTTCTGATGCTAACGCCAGGCCGGGTAGCCCGTCCGATACAAGGTTTACCCACAGGATATGCGTTGCTAGTAAAGGAATAGGCAGGCCCAGTAAAGGGGCGAGGAAAAGGGCCCATAACTCGCCCGAATTGCCAGTCATGATGTATTTGATAAACTTCAAGATGTTATCAAAAATTCTTCTTCCATGCCTAACGGCCACGATGATCGTTGCAAAATTGTCATCTAACAAAATCATGTGGGCGGCTTCCTTCGATACTTCCGTTCCATTGATGCCCATCGCGATGCCGATATCTGCATTTTTAAGCGCTGGGGCATCGTTAACGCCATCGCCAGTCATGGCAACGAAATGATGTTTAGCTTGAAGGGCGCTAATAATTTTGAGTTTTTGTTCAGGATCCACACGTGCGTAAACGCGAATGTTTTCAACCTTCGACCTAAACTCACCGTCATCCATTTTTTGAAGTTCGGAACCTGAAAGGACCAGTTCTTTTTCAGATGATAGAATACCGAGATCCTGTGCTATAGCCTTCGCGGTAAGCAGATGATCACCAGTAATCATGACGGGCTTAATGCCAGCTGTTTTACACTCCGATACCGCGTTCCTTGCTTCTTCCCGCGGCGGATCTATCATTCCTGCGATACCAATGAATGTAAGCGATGTTTCAATTTTTTCCGGGTTTAATTCCGGAGGCATTTTTTCGAAGATTCGAATTGCATATCCCAGGGTGCGATACCCTTTCGAAGCCATTTCATTTACCTTGTTTTCTAATTCAGGGACCATTCCTTTCTGATGATCCTGCAATCGGTGAAGCAAAACATCCACGGCTCCTTTTACAATGGCTACTACTCCCGTTTCGGTTCGGTGCAACGTTGTCATGAGCTTCCGTTTAGAATCGAATGGCAGTTCGCCGGTTCTTGGAAATTTTTTTTCTAACGTCGGACTTTTCGTAATTTTTTTCTGAAGCATATTGGGCTAAGGCAACCTCTGTCGATTCGCCCATCCATTTATCATTTTCTTTCTTAACGTCATTATTCAAACTAATCGCGTGCAGTAGCAAGTCTTTACCAGAAAAATCATTTACGAAGCGGGTTACATTCTCGACTTCATAAATTTCCTTCACGGTCATTTTGTTCAATGTCAATGTTCCGGTTTTGTCAGAACAGATATAGGTCACGGATCCTAAGGTTTCTACCGCCGGCAGCTTGCGTATCAGCGCATTGTTTTTTACCAATCGTTTTGAACCCAGGGCAAGTGCAATGGTGACCAGGGCCGGAAGTGCTTCGGGTATTGCCGCAACGGCAAGCGAAATAGAAGTTAATAACATGACGGACCACGGCTCACCACGCAACCAGCCAACGAGGAAAAAAATTGCACATAACATGAGGATAATAATGGTCAGCCGTTTGCCAAAGCCATTCAGTTTTTTCTGAAGAGGGGTTTTGAGTTCATCCGTTTGGATCATCTTTGCGATACGACCCAATTCAGTTTTCATACCTGTACCCACAACATATGCAACGGCACGGCCATTGGTCACATTTGTTCCTTTGTAACCCATATTTGTCCTGTCGCCGAGTGGATAATCACCCTCTGGAAGGGGCTCTGTATTTTTTTCAATGTTGACAGATTCTCCCGTCAAGGACGATTCATCTACCTTTAAGGAATGCGTTTCTATAAACCTTGCATCAGCGGGAATAATATCTCCAGCCTCGAGTAGGATAACATCTCCTGCGACCAAATCACTTGCAGGTATGTCGATGGTTTGATTGTCACGTCGAGCTTTAGCGTGGCTTGCCGCCATGTTTTCCAATGCCTCCATTGCTTTTTCAGCCCGCCATTCCTGAATAAAACCGACAATCGCGTTAATAACGACAATTGCCAATATCACAATCGTGTCTGTCACATCGCCCACGATTCCCGATATTACAGCCGCCGCAATAAGAATCAGGGTCATAAAATCCGTGAGCTGACTTACCAGTATACTTAAAGTTGTTTTTTTCTTTTTGGCCTCGAGAAGATTCGGACCATCAGTTTTCAGTCGCTGTTTTGCCTCGGCGCTCGTAAGACCCGCAGAATTTGTTTTGAGAGTCTTCTCAATTTCAGAAACTGACTGAGTGTGGTAATCCATATGTGGTTTCCCCTTGACGATGATGATCTGACAATTTTAAGACGGATTTGTTTCTAAAAGCTACTTATGCACTTTTCGATAACGTGAACCGACGTAATTATTTTTTGACCAGGATTCTGATAACAAAAGTTTTTTGGTGAGAGCTCCATGTAAGAAGTTAAACTTCCCATGTTATGATTGACCTGTTAGCCCTATTAAGATCTTAAGATCTTACAAACAGTAATAAAATCATAACGCTCCAACTCACAAATTTTTCAAAGTCAGCATTATCGTTTTCGATATTCAATTCACACGAATGTGTTCTGAATTTTCCAAGGAAAAACATTTCAGCAAACCTTTTCGGAAAAATTCTATTTCAAACGCATTCTGCAACTAAATTTTATATTTCATTACAATATTCTGCAAAACATCGATTTGTCATATAGATTTATTGTGAAAACAGTACAAGATCAATACAAAATTTTGTAGGTGGTCTAATCGGGTTAGGGTATAATGTTTTCGATGGCAAAGGTTTCATTAACCTAAACATATACCCTATGAAGAGATGTTTTACCGAATCATGTCTCAGCATTACTATTTATTGTACGCTAGTTTGCTGTCTCCTTAGCTCCCAAGTACTTGCCCAAGAACGCCTTATCACAGGAAGCGTAAAATCTGTCGAAGATCAATCCGTTGTTGCCGGTGTCAATGTTGTCGTTAAAGGTACTACTGTTGGTACCATTACCGACTCGCAGGGTAGTTATTCGCTGACCGTTCCCGGCCAGGCAGAAGCCTTGATTTTTACATTCATTGGGTTAGCGCCGAAGGAAATAGAGATCGGTAGCCAATCGGTGATCAATGTATCGATGGACACTGATATCAAGCAGCTTTCTGAAATTGTCGTGACTGCTTTCGGTTTGGAGCGGGAGAAGAAAGCGTTGGGATACGCCGTACAGGAAGTAAAAGGGGAAGATATTGCTAAAACACCTACCTCAAGCGTTGTAAATAACTTATCAGGAAAAGTAGCGGGCTTGCAAGTCGCAACAAATGCAGTTCCTGGCGGAAGTCCTGAATTTGTGCTGCGGGGATTTTCGTCGGTGTCAGGAAATAACCAGCCACTGGTTGTCGTGGATGGTGTTCCCATAGCCCAGACCGTTAACTCCCGGAATTTAACCAGCAGCGAAGATGCTATCCGAAATGATCCTAACTTCAACAGGAAACAGAATCAGCAATATGGCGGGGGAATTTCTGAAATCGACCCTAATAATATCGCCACCATCAGCGTACTGAAAGGTCCGTCGGCGGCCGCCCTTTACGGATCCCGGGCAGCCAACGGCGTAATTCTCGTGACGACAAAGTCAGGATCGGGAAGTAAAAAAGGCATTGGTGCGGAGGTGAACTTTAGCGCCACTTTTGAAGATCCCCTGGTCAAACCTAAATTCCAAAATACATATGGGGGTGGATCGGGATACACCTGGTACGCTGACGGCTGGAGCGGAACCGTGGATGGTTTCAAAGGAACCGCGGGCACAGACGAAAGTTGGGGTTCGCCTATGGATGGTCGTCCTATACGCCAATGGTGGACAGGCACGGACACCGCACCCCTGGTTCCAGAACCAGATAACTGGGAACAATGGTGGGAGACAGGAAAGACCTTCAGTACCAACGTTTCAATTACCGGAAACAATGAGCAGGGTTCCTTCCGTTTCTCTGCAGGGCAGTTGAAGCAGGATGGGATCGTTTATAACAATGATTTTTATCGAAATAATTTTCGCCTGAATGCAGCTTATAACTTTACCGATAAGTTAAAGGTTACGGTCTCAGGCGAATATGTGAAGTCGGGATCGGACAACAGAGCATTCTCGAGCTCCAGTAATTTTGTGTGGCATCATCGTCACACCAATTTCACTCAGCTAAAAAATTATCGTGAATACGAAAGTGTTCATATCCAGCCCGCTGGCGATACAGAAGCTCCAAACTGGCAACATACATTCTTCAGCAATCCTTACTTTGAGCAAGAGGTGTTGGTTTCACCCAATGAGAAAGACCGATTCCTGGGCAATGTTGCCATCACCTACCAGCTAACGGAATGGCTGAGCCTGTTGGCTCGTACAGGGACTGATCTGTGGACTGACACAAGAACTGTGGTTGACCGATATGCCCGCACGAAAGGAGGTTCTTTCAGAGCAGGGCGATACAGCGAAGAGGTGCTGCGCAACCAGGAATCAAATTCGGATTTCATTTTAAAGGCCGACAAACAATTTAAGGACTTCTCGTTGGTTGTTCAGGTGGGAGGTATCCATCGGACGAACTATTACAAAAGTAATTACACCCGGGTAAATGAACTTACCATTGACCGGGTTTACAACCTTGGCAACAACGCGAGTCCAAACCTGAATGAAAGTTCCATTGTCGAATCGGAAATGAACAGCTTGTTTGGTTCGGCTACGCTGGGTTATAAAAATTACTTGTTCCTTGATATTACGGGTAGAAATGACTGGTCAAGCACTTTACCAAAAGAAAACAATTCATTTTTCTATCCATCCGCTGCGTTGAGCGCTGTTGTGTCCGACATGGTTCCTACCATGTTTAACAATGTCGTCTCATTTTTAAAACTCAGAGGAAGTTGGGCCAAGGTGGGAAGCGATGCGCCACCTTATTATCTCCAGCAAGTTTACAATCCGAAAGGACTTTGGAATGGAAGCGTGCCCAAGTTTGGCGAAAGTCCTCAGATTTACAACAAAGACCTCAAGCCTGAGTACACTACTGGTATTGAATTGGGCGCGGACATCAGATTTCTTAATGGCAGAATCGGCCTGGATGTCAACTACTACGATCAGGCCACCAAAGACCAGATTTTAGCGGTGGATATTTCGCGATCCTCCGGATATACGGGAAGAATCTTAAACGCTGGTAAAATCACGAATAAAGGCGTGGAAATTTCCTTAAGCGGAACCATCGTAAAACTGGGTGGCTTTACCTGGGATGCAAGCATCAATTTTGCAAAAAATAAAAATGAGGTGGTAGAGCTTGCCGATGGGTTGAAATCCCTGGTGTTGTGGACACAACGCGGTGCTTCCTTGGAGGCACGTGTAGGCGAACCGTATGGCGACCTTTATGGAAACAAGTTTGCCCGTACTGAAGATGGACAGCTCATTTTTAGAAATGGATATCCATACAATTTGCCGGGGCAACACGTCATTGGAAACATCACGCCGGACTGGACTGGTGGAATTCTTAATACTATAAGCTACAAAGGTCTATCGCTAAGTGCCCTTATTGACATCAAGCAGGGTGGGGACGTGTATGATATGGGAAGCAGCCTCGGTCGTCAAAATGGTGTGCTGGAAGAAAGTCTCGATGGGAGAGAAGAAGGGGTCATCGGGCAAGGCGTGAAGAACATCGGTTCTGAAGAATCGCCAAATTTTGTTCCCAATGATGTTGTCGCATCCACTCGAACTTTTATGACTTACTACAGCGGAAGGCAATATCATGAAGCGGCTGTAATGGACGGGAGTTATGTGAAGCTTAGGGAAACCAGCCATAACGTATACACTACCCTCACGGTGGTTTGAAAAGAACTTTTTGCAGGCTGTCAGCATTTCGGCGATCGGAAGGAACCTCGCCATATTCCATAAGAATGCCCGGCACATAGATCCTGAGGTAAGCAGCGCTGATATGGGATTCAACAGTGGGCAGTTGCCCAGTACCAGAAGCATTGGCTTTAGTGTAAATGTTAAATTTTAAACTGCAAGCATCATGAAAATTTCGATAAAATATTTTATTGCAACGATTGTTTTGCTGATCACGGTAGGTTCATGCACCAGCGATTTCGAAGAGATGAATACCAACCCCAACAAACCTACTGAAGTATCACCGCAGTACCTGCTTCCACAAGCACTGCAAACGTCAATCGATAACTACTGGGGAAACAAAAACAGAAATGAACGCGTCAACTTTGATCATGCCATGTCATGGGTCGGACACCTCACCCGGAATATTTATGAAAACGAAGGCGACAATTACAACGTGCAGCCTTCCGTAAACATTAAAAACTGGGAAGTATTTTATGCCGACGCGCTAATCAATTTCCAAAAGGTTATTGCGACCTCCAGTGCCGATTCTAAAACTCCAAATTCGAATTATGAAGGGATAGGAATTGGCATGCGCGCCTGGGGATTTTCGCTCATTACCGATGTATGGGGTGCGGTTCCTTACACGGCTGCGCTCGCGGGAACGGCGGGTGAGCCTGTTTATTCACCGCCCTATGATTCTCAAGATGCGATTTATGCGGGAATTATTGAAGATCTCAAAGTAGCGAATGAAAAACTTGATGTAGCTGGCCCGGCAGTCAAGGGCGACATAATGTTTAGTGGAAAGATTCTCCTGTGGAAGAAATTCTTTAACTCCTTACGTTTCAAACTGCTAAATAGCCAAGCGCACTTGGTGAGTTCTTCATCAGCAGAAATGCAGACGATGTTGGATGATCCATCCACGTATCCGATGATCGAGAATAAGTTGGAAATAGCGCAGCTGAAGTACGGTGCCGTACCTACTAACAATCCCTGGAATGATATTCTGATTCAACAAGGCCGCACAGATTGGAATATCAGCAGTACCCTGGTGGATAAATTGAAAGCGCTTAGCGATCCAAGATTAGCAGTGTATGCTGTTCCCGGGAATTTGTCAGGCGGTGTTATCTCTGGACATGCTAACGGTCTCCCTGGTGAGATTGCAACGAAATATTTAGGATACAGCGCGACCATAAATCCCACCGTATTTGCGCAGACAACTTCGCCTGCGGTTTTAATGAGCCATGCAGAGTTGCTTTTTACGAAAGCCGAAGCGGCGCTGGAAGGAAATACGACAGGCGATGCACAAGCCCTTTTCGAGGCAGGAATAATAGCTGCATTTGATCAATACGGTCTCGCTGTCCCGGATGGCTACATCGCGCAACTTGGCCCAGTCTCCAAGGAGAATATTATGACTCAAAAATGGATTGCATTATTCGGTCAAGGTATTGAAGCCTGGACTGAATATAGAAGGACAGGCTATCCTGTAATGCCGGCTCCTGATCCCCGGGCTAAATTTCAAAATGATGGCGTATTACCTACGAGGCTTGTGTATCCGTCAACGGAATACTCCCTGAATGGTGTCCAGGTAAAAGAGGCAGAGATTCTCAATGCCGGTTTGGACAATATGAAAACTAAAATGTGGTGGGTAGAGAACTAAAAACCAAAATATTTATGAGCGAAAGAGCAATGAAATTAAGAACAAAATACATTCTGATACTCCTGGCAGCCATGATTGTTGTTTCTGTGACAAGTTGTGAAGATGTGTCAGATATGGCGGTTAATAAAGTAGCCTCCCCGGTACTTTTGGATGTTAAGAGCACAGGTACCAATGAGGTGACCGCATATTTTTATGAGTTGGATAAAAGCGGTATCCTCGATCATACGGTCGGGATTGATTCCATTCCTGTCGCTGATTTATCCATTGAAGTGTTTGCAGCCAGCGCATCCGTTGGGACATTTACGACTGATGCGTCAGGAAGCTTCATTGTTTCATATACTGGAACTAAGCCTAATGAATACGCCGGTTCACACAAAGGAATAGCATTCAGAATTAAAAAATAGTGCATAACCTAAACATTGCAACAAATGGTCTTTTCGCTTCTACCTAACCCGTGAGCGAAAGATCATTTTGTTGCTTTTTTTGAAAAACTATACTGTAACACTAAAAAAATCGATTCACTCTAAACCCCACTAACATGGCAACAAAAACACTCAACAGACGCCAATGGATTAAGAACAGTACGCTCGCCACCGGATCTTTTGCCCTTCTATCAGGTAGCCTTACCGAGGCATTTGCGAAACCATCATCGTTGAGCAAATACGTTAGTACAACAGAGACGATGTCTGCAGAAATGATAAAGCGCCAGGCTATGGCTGCTGATATCAAAGCCCGGTTGTCGGCAAATGAAAATCCTTTTGGTCCTTCCGAAAAAGCAAAGAAAGCATTAATCGATGCGATCGACAAGAGTTACCAGTATCC
Source organism: uncultured Bacteroidota bacterium (assembly GCA_963739105.1). GTDB lineage: Bacteria > Bacteroidota > Bacteroidia > Cytophagales > Cyclobacteriaceae > Chryseolinea. The sequence continues at coordinate 29,595 of CAVTZI010000040.1, forward strand.
TATGAAGAGCCTCATGACCTTGACCGAAAACATTGCTACCTACGAAGGCGTAAAGCCAGAGAATGTTATGCTGGGAGCAGGTTCGGGACCGTTGCTTCAGGCAGCTGTAGCGTATTTCGGAAAGATGGGAGGCAATCTTATCAGCGGTGATCCGACATACGGAAATATTCCCAATGATATGACTGAATATTTCAAAACGACATGGAAGAAAGTGCCGCTGACATCTGATTACAAACTGGATCTTGATGCCATGGAAAAGGCAATTGATGATAAAACTGTTTTGATGTACATCTGCAACCCAAACAACCCGACAGGAACAACTGTGGATTCGGCAAAGCTTAAAGGATTTTGCGAGCGTGTATCAAAACGAGTTCCCGTATTTGTGGATGAAGCCTATATTGACTACATGGATAATCCCAAAGACGCTTCTGTTATGGGGTTAGTCGCGAAAGGCCATAACGTTATGGTTGCACGCACTTTTTCAAAATTGTATGGCTTCGCCGGCTTGAGGGTAGGGTATATGGTAGCGCAGACACCGATGCTCGAGGCATTCAAGCCTTATTCGAAAGGTGGACGTTCCATCTCTGCAACGTCCGGTAGCGCCGCGCTGGCATCCTATAACGATACGGAATTCCTTCAAGACGCGCTGAAAAAGACAACAGAATCCAAAGAGTATCTCTATAAGGTACTTAAAAAACAAGGTTACGATTATATACCTTCCTCCACCAATTTTGTTCTGTTCCCGATTAAAATGGACGGTAAAAAATTCACCGAAGAAATGATGAATCGTGGTGTGAGCGTTCGCTTCTGGAAGTTTAGTGATAAGGATTGGTGTCGTGTTAGTATAGGATTAATGGATGAGATGAAAGCCTTCGAGGAGGCCTTTGTACAAATTGCATAATCCATTCTCAGGGAATTAACCTTCCCGCAATCCGCAGGTTGTACAGACATGAGAAGGCCAAGCTTGTCGTCTGTACACCTGCAACCAATTCTAAAAATTCATTGCAGCTCAAAACTTTTTAACCGCCGACATGAATTCTGCTATTATTAAAACGCTCTCTTTGTTATTGATGATTGTGATTGGTTTTTTGCTTCGAAATAAGATCAAGAGCAAAGATCAAAAGGAAGGAATAAAAACCATTATTTTAAGCCTGGCACTTCCTGCCACTATTTTTATTGCGTTGTTGAAAATTGAATTTGAGCCATCAATGATTTTTGTCCCGTTGCTGGTATGGTGTTTTAATTTGATGTTATATATTCTGGTTGATAAGCTTCCAATTCAATCCCTCTTTAATGTACCGATCTCGCAACACCGAGTTGCAATTTTGTTGTTGCCCTCTCTGGCTCCCGGCTTGTCTTGTTTTCCTTTCATATTAGAATTTGGTGGAGAATTGCCTTTCGCGATGGCAGCACTGGGCGATATCGGAAATAAAATTTTTGTACTCATCATTGCTTACCTTATCGCCATGAAATGGTATTTTAAAAATAACACGACATCAAAGGAGCAGAAAGGCGATTCGAAATTAAAAGATTTACTTCGGGCACTTGTAGAGGAACCGGTTAACTTTGTAATCGTAACAGCGATCGTGATGTTGTCACTTGGATTAAACTTCGAATCGCTTCCTGGTTTTATTACGGCCAATATTGACAGGCTGAGTGTCATGATGACTCCCCTCGTGCTGTTGTTCATTGGAATTTCCATGAAGCTAACGCGTCAACAAGCCAAGATTATTTTATCTTTTTTGTTTTTCCGGTCGGGAATTGCATTCCTTTTTAGCAGCATTCTTCTACTGTCGTTGCCGGTACAGGATCCGGCGATTGTTCTTTTAATTGTGGTGTTCCCGCAAAGTGCCTGTAGTTTTTGGCCTTTTGCACACATGGCATCCATCAGCGAACTGGAGCGTAAATCAGACGAAAGCGGAAAGAAAGGAATATTTGACCTTGAATTTGCCATGAACATCCTGGCGTGCTCCCTTCCCTTTTCTGTAATACTAATTCTTGCTGTTTATTCTTCGGGAGAATTTTTTATTAACGTCACCAACACTTTTATAAGTGCGGGAATTTGTTTGTTCTTCGCCGCCCTGCCGTTAATATCGCATGCGCGCTTTCTAAAGAACTATAAAACCAAAGTCAGGGAAGTGTTGAGGAGTATTTAACCTGGCTAAGGTTTGACACCATTGCTGGACGTTGTTCATAATTTTTCATTTAGCTCGTTTTTTGGAGGCGGAAAAATTATCACTTCTACGGAAATTCTTTCCTCAAAATAGGAACATAATTGCACACCTGCTAACGCGTTTTCCAGTGAAACTAAATGGCATAATTTTTTACAGGCTGTAACCTGATCAATCAAAGCTCTGTTAAATTATTAGCAATGGAACAGTCCTTAAAATGGACTGACCAGCAGCATTTGGTCATGGGTCCTTCCAACAACTGCGTCACGAGAAGCTGCCAGGCAGCGGGAGGAAAGCAGCGCGAGGTAAAAGTTTTATCCAACAATCCAATTTCAACAAAAAATGAGTTACGTAAAGATTAGTGACAAACAATCTGCAAGGCGTGTGGAGCTCTATTACGAAGATTGGGGACATGGCCAGCCCATTGTCCTCATTCATGGATGGCCTTCGAGTCATGAAATGTGGGAGTATCAAATCAATGATCTTGTGGATGCGGGATTCCGGGTGATTGCTTACGACAGGCGGGGATTTGGAAAATCCTCAAAGCCACACGATGGTTACGATTATGATACCTTCACCGATGATCTCAAAGCACTGCTGGACGACCTCGACCTTCAGGATGTTACGCTGGTGGGATTTTCAATGGGAGGGGGAGAGGTTGTAAGATATTTTAGCAAGCATGGAGGTGATCGGGTCTCGAAAGCGGTTTTAATCGGGGCGGTCACGCCTCATCTACTGAAATCGGAAGATAATCCGCATGGTGTAGAACAATCAGCGTTTGAAGAAATGATAGCCAACATCAAGGAGGATCGCATTAACTTTCTTGATACGTTTGGAAAGGCATTCTTTGGGGTCCATCTGCTTAATAAACCCCTAAGCACGCCATTGCTTGACTACTTCAGGATGCTTGCTTCAGTAGCATCGCCGCGCGCGACAATAGAATGTGTAAAGGCTTTTGGTTACACCGACTTTCTACAAGATATGCGCGCTGTGAATGTTCCGACATTGATCATTCATGGCGATGCAGATAAAATTGTTCCCATTGAGCCGACAGGAAATCAATCGGCGAAATTGATTCCAGATAGTCAATATATTGTCTATGAGGGCGCACCCCATGGATTATTCTATACCGAAAGAGAACGACTGAACACGGATCTAATTCATTTTATTCGTGAGTCCGTATCGGCGGGAGTTCATTAATGACTAACTAAAAATTAGTCTACTGAAACTTTGCGTACTTTGCGGTTTATCCGTGCGGCCTCTGCGTGCGAGTTCTAACATAAAGGCTGTCCAGGTTTTCCGCAAAGGCGCAAAGACAAATTTCCTCAATAGACCACCGCTGGGGCGGAAGTTACTTCCGTCCCCTTTGTTAAATATGTTTAAAACGAGTCGTCAACTGGAACTTAGTTCCAAGTCAGTATTTTTTTGAGCGATTTGGAAGCAACTTCCAAAATGCTTCCGAAGAAAATTAGTGGGGACGGAAGTAACTTCCGCCCCAGCTTAGGGCTATGCTTTGTATTCCGATACTTTGCCTGACAGGTTGATTTTGTTCACAGTGATATTACCATAAGCAGCGTTCACTGAAACCTTACCGTTTGCAAGTTTGACTGTACCGAATCCAGTTTCCGTGGAGAGAAATGAAGTAAAGTCTCCGACCTTTGAATCGACATACAAAATTTTATCGACGGCATCAAACCTGACGCCCGTCAGACTCTGAAGCAGCCCGTAACTGGATAAGGCGCGTGCGTACCAGTGACCACATTCATATTCGTTAAAAGGATTGCGTACTTTTCCGTTATAACGGTCACGGCATGCGCGAACGATGTCAAGCCCTTCTTTTACTTTTCCCATAAATATCAAATGTGAAGCCACCTGATATTCAATCCCTGTCCAGACCTCATCGCTATAAACAAACGGCAGGGAAAGCTTTCCTCCTTTAGGCCAGGAGCAAAGTAACAATCCGCCCTCATTTCCCAACGCGAATGAAGGCCTTTGAGGATTGGCGTGTTCGCTCAGGTCATTCTTGAAATTGTACTTGTGCACCGCTGTCAGGTGGCTTTGAATTTTTGCTGAATCAAACGGATCATTCAACCCCGAAACTTTCGTCATCCAGGCACCCAGTACGCCGTCTGAAAGACAACCGGTGCCATACTGGTACTTTGGTCCTTCTTTTTCCAGTAGCGCACGGGCTTCATCGGAATAATGTCCACCCATGGATTTTTCCGAGGCCTGTATTGGGTTCGGTGCATTTAATCCTTCAACCTGAATTTTCTGATAAAAATATTCACCGTTATACAATTCAGTTTCGATGAACTTTTTTCCTTTGTCCAACAGTTTTTGATAGACTTCTATGTCCTTCTTCTTTTTCAAAAACTTACCCATTTGAACCATTGCATTTAAGGCGCCCAGGTAAAAACTTGTGCACATTCCGTCAGGTCCCCAGAATTCAATGTCATAGGTATTGTGATGTGGTTCTTCAATGACACCCTTGCTTTTTGGATCCCAGGTGCTGATGCAATAGTCAAGACTCTTTTTGACCATGGGATACATTTTTTTCAACCATTCGTTGTCCCCATAAATACGCCAATCGCGATATACTTTTATGATACCGCCGAGTTGACCGTCTGCTGCAGCATAGAAGCCATGATCCACAGGACGAATTGGTAAGGCTGCACGGAATGTTTGATGTCCGCTTTTGCTTTGACTTTCACAGAATTCGGTGTGGCGTAGCGTTCTTTCCAGTGAGGGAAAGAGATGCGGGATAGCTTGAGCATAATTCCATACGTGCGTACACGAACCATGGCAGCAGCCCCATGCATCACCACATCCCTCATAGTTCCATAGTCGTCCGTCAAACTGCCGCATTACTGTTGGCGATTTTAAGATCGTCAGGTTGGCGGCTATGGCTTCCGTTACTTCAGCCGGTAATGTGTTGTCATAGAAAGTATCGGTGAACAACTTAGACTTATCGTAAAGGTTTTTATAATTTTTACTCCAATAATCGGATGCCTCTGACACATCCTTGAATCTGCTGCTGTACCAGGGTTTGTATTTGCCCGATGTGTAAGTTTCGTCTGCTATGGGTGTGCCCATTTGATCAGATGTCGCGCAACAGCCAGACGTGCCATCACATTTTTCATCTTCCTTGGCTTCTCCTCCGTGGCGTATGTCAGAAACCGGCACATACCAGGTCATCATCACTTTGATAATTTTTTCCTCTCCGGCTTTGAGATTGAATGGAACATACAACGAGGCGCCTGGCGCATCCGAATCCACTGGATCAACTTTTTTAACTTCCCCTTTTCTGATGGATTCCCAGGCCATCGTTAAGGGGTCGAACCATCCACCCCGAAACCAGCAATGGTCAACAACCGTGTCAGGTGAATCGGTGTAGATCGCAAAATCCCCCTTATCAAAGGGGCGTGTTTCTGATCCTGCTTGCGAAAGTATAAATCCATTGGTGATGGGTAGAATAGAATTCTTCCCGTTTTTGCTGGTATCCTTATCGGGATCTTTTGGTCGCATGAAATTCTTGCCATGAAATGAAAAAATACAATCAACGGACTGGTTACTGGTATTTTTGAATTTGTATTCCAATGCGCCCGAAGGCAAACTTGAATTATCGGCATCGGTTGGAATAAATGGACTCCATCCTGTTATTTCTGCCTGAAGCGGATAATCCTTTTCTTCCAGTGAAATGGTGGCAAAAGGAAATCTTGCCAGAAACGTGGCACTTTCAAAACGTGGCAAACCAAAAATAGAACCACCTGCGCCGTTTCCAGTATTCGGCTGGCCGAACCGTTTCCAATCTGGAACTCCGCCCTCGATAATTTTTGCGCCATTCTTGACTCCTTTGACGGAAATGGCGCCAAACAATCCCGGTTCATTGAACACATCGGGTTTACTTCTTATGGACATGTGAGAGATTGCCCCTGAACCTTCAAGGCAGAACATGCCAGCACCTAAACCACCAATCGGAAATGCCACTCGATTTAAAAAATTCTCTTTGTACACTGCATTGTACTCGCGCTTTGGCTTGATTTTCTTCAAAGTTATTTTTCCTTGAGTCCGCTACGGCTTTTGCTTCTGCCTCGTCGTTGAGGATTGCAGCAGGCAGGATCACGCCGCCAGCACCTATTTTTTTAAGGAAGGAACGTCTACTGTTGGTGGTTTTCATAGGCCTTTGATTGATGATTTGAATTTAGTTTTATTTTTTGTTCGATATAGAAATCACCTGTAAATACTTGGAAGCGAGTCATGAATGTTAGGTTCCATTACTTTATATTTATCGAATCTTAACTTGAAACTAATGGTACTGGTTTTAACCGGTGGGTTCCTGGGGAGTGGTAAAACTACTGCAATAGTAGCTGCCGCGCGTTTACTCATGGGTATAGGTAAACGCGTCGCCGTAATTACCAACGATCAGGGCAATCAGCAGGTCGATACCGCCTTTGTGGAAAGTTTTGGAATAACAACCCGCGAGGTGCCGAACGGATGTTTTTGTTGTAATTACAAGCAGTTGGATTCGCATCTTCAAAACCTTCAAGAGACAGAACATCCTGATTATATTTTTGCTGAGTCGGTTGGAACGTGCACGGACCTCATCGCGACGATTGCAAAACCGCTGCAAAATTTTAGGCCTGAGATAAAGGTCGTGATCTCCATATTTGCTGATGCCGATTTGTTATCCTCAATCCTGGAGGGGCGCTCGTCTTTCAAGGAAGAATCTGTTCGTTATATTTATAAAAAGCAACTGGAAGAAGCAGACATTTTAATCGTCAACAAAAAAGATTTGGTGAATCATGATCAATTGAATGGCGTCGATAAATTGTTGAGATCGGAGTACCCCCGAAGAATAATCTTGCATCAAAGTTCATTGAGTGACCATGATATTTTATCGTGGTTGAAAAGTTTGGAACAATTTGATGATTTCGATCACGATTCTTTGACGATCGACTACGAAATGTACGGTGAGGGTGAGTCGAAGTTAGCCTGGCTGGATAAAGATGTTACGATCAACACGGATGACAATGACGCTGTATTGGTTACTCAAAAAATAATTGGTTCCATTGTAGACCAAATTCAAGCGCAACATATTATAATCGGTCATTTGAAATTTTTGATTGAAACACCAAACGCCAAGCAGAAAGTCAGCTTTACCACAACAACTACAGGCCGTGATTTGAACCTTCAGTTATCTCCCACAAACCGTGTTAGCTTGTTGATCAATGCTCGCATTGAAACTGAACCATCGGTGTTAGAAAAAATAGTGGAAGGGGTTTTGTCAAATATTCAACACATTTACCAATGCAAAATTGACCATGGCAACTGGTCTGTTTTCAAACCCGGATTTCCCCGCCCGACATATCGAATGGAGCTTTAATTTTTTTTCTTGCGCTAATCAATTCTTAAGTAATCCATCAATAACCTTTTTTGATACTTCAAAGGCTGTTCCGTGACGGATGCCTTGCGGCATGGAGATTTTGTCCGATTCATCCGTCCAATGTAGAAGGTCGGTAGAAACAACAACCCCATATTTGTGCTCTGTGTATTTGTCAAAATAGACAAACCATTTTTCGTTTATTTTAATTGGCGTTGGTCCCTCTGCCCAATAGTTGCCTGTAATTGGTTTTCCCGGCGCTGTGTATGGACCTTCCGCTTTGTCGCTAGTCGCGATTCGAATATTTTTTTCAGGTGTATTGGGTTTGTCCGTTTCGTCCTTCAAAAACATGAAGTATTTTTTTCCAACGTTGATAATTGCGGCATCAATGACGCTGAATCCCTCATCATAAAAGAGACTCGCCTTCGCGAAGGAATTGAAATCTTTTGTCGTTGTGTAGTACAGCCTGTGATTGTATTTCTGTTCTTCCCCCTTTGTAAACCGGCCGGGAATAGTTGTTGACCAAAAAATATAATATTGCTGCGTTGCCTTATCGTAAAATAATTCAGGAGCCCAGCAATTTCTGGCATCAGGCTCATGTTCCATAACGGGGATGTATCTTTGTTCAGTCCAATGAACGAGATCTTTTGAAGAGCTGTATCCGATGCCCTTTTCTCCCCAGCTCACTGTCCATACCATGTGGAAAGTTCCGTCATGCGCTTGTACGATTGAGGGGTCGCGCATGAGTTTATCTTTTCCAACAGTCGGAGTCAGCAAAGACTTGCCTTCCTTCAAAGCATTCCATTGATACCCATCCGTGCTGTAAGCGAGGTGCAAACCGTCTTCACCATTACCGACAAAATAACTAAAGAGATAATGATGTTTCCCTTGGGAAAATGCGACGACGCTGGCGACGCATATACACCATGTGAATATGAAAATTTTGCGCATACAATTCAAT
>CAVTZI010000041.1:0-33999 GCA_963739105.1 uncultured Bacteroidota bacterium
CGATAACCCCATACTTGTGTTCGGTGTATTTGTCAAAATAGACAAACCATTTTTCGTTTATCTTAATTGGCGTTGGTCCCTCTGCCCAATATTTGCCTGTAATTGGTTTTCCCGGCGCCGTGTATGGACCTTCCGCTTTGTCACTAGTCGCGATTCGAATATTTTTTTCAGGTGTATTGGGTTTGTCCGTTTCGTCTTTCAAAAACATGAAGTATTTCTTTCCGACGTTGATAATTGCGGCATCAATGACGCTGAATCCCTCATCATAAAAGAGACTCGCCTTAGCAAAGGAATTGAAATCTTTTGTCGTTGTGTAGTAGAGCCTGTGATTGTATTTCTGTTCTTCCCCCTTTGTAAACCGGCCGGGAATAGTTGTTGACCAAAAAATAAAATATTGCTGCGTTGCATTATCGTAAAATAATTCGGGAGCCCAGCAATTTCTGGCATCAGGCTCATGTTCCATAACGGGGATGTATTTTTGTTCAGTCCAATGAATGAGATCTTTTGAAGAACTGTATCCGATGCCTTTTTCTCCCCAGCTCACCGTCCATACCATGTGGAAAGTTCCGTCCTGAGCTTGTACGATGGAGGGATCGCGCATGAGTTTGTCTTTTCCAACGGTCGGGGTCAGTAGAGATTTGCCTTCCTTTAATGCCTTCCATTGATAGCCATCAGTGCTGTAGGCAAGGTGCAAACCGTCTTCACCGTTACCCACAAAATAACTAAAGAGATAATGATGTTTCTCTTGCGAATAAGCATTCACTGCCAACGAATAGACACCAGGTGAACAGAAAAATTTTATGCATAGAATTAATTGAATGCAAGTATACAAACTATTACGGCTTTGAGAAACGATCGGCGCCTGTGGTTTGGATGCTCCCTTTAAACTTATTAGTTTTCATCTAAGAACTGAATGAAATTGTTAACAGCGCTCATTCAAAAACCTACCATGAATGTTCGCTTATATTCCCTGATCCTGTCGATGGCACTGCTTGCCTCATGCCGTCAAGGTGAAGTTAAAAACAATGCTCCATTACTCTACTTACCCGATGACCTGGAAGTAACTTTATGGGCCGAGTCACCTATGTTTTATAATCCAACCAATATGGACATTGATAGCAGGGGACGGGTCTGGATTACCGAGGCAGTGAATTATCGCAATTATAATAATGATTCGACCAGGAGTCTGCATCATGGCCGTGGTGATAGGGTCATGATACTCGATGACGCCGACGGAGATGGCAAGGCCGATGACTCCAAAATTTTTGTACAGGATAAAGACTTGATATCACCGCTTGGGCATTGCCGTCATTGGAGATAAAGATATATGTTTCCTGCTCACCTCATCTCATTGTTTACACCGATGAAAACCATGACGATCATCCTGATAAAAAAGAAATTTTTCTAACAGGTTTTGGAGGACTCGATCATGACCATTCGCTTCATGCAATAGTAGGAGGGATGGATGGCAACTTATATTTTCCCACCGGAAATGCTGGGCCTCATGTCGTGACGGATAAAAGTGGATGGACCCTTCGGTCGGGAAGCATTTATACTGGCGGTTCACCTTACAACAGGGAAAACCAGGGTAACATGAAAAGTGATGATGGGAAAGTATGGGTGGGGGGATTGGCATTGCAAATAAAACCTGATGGCAAGGGACTGAAAGTAATGGGTCACAATTTCAGAAACGCATATGAGCTTGCTGTTGACTCACGAGGTGATATGTGGCAAAATGATAATGATGATCAGGTCGTGACTTGCCGCACGACCTGGCTAATGGAAGGCGGAAATGCCGGATACTTCAGCACCGATGGCACGCGGTACTGGCAAGCGGACCAACGGCCCGGCCAGGATATTTTTACCGCCCATTGGCATCAGGATGATCCAGGGGTTATTCCTGCCGGCGACAGGACGGGCGCAGGTGCGCCTACCGGCATCGTTATGTACGAAGACGACGCCTTAGGTGAAAAATATCGGGGAATGTTGCTCAGCGCTGATGCCGGCCGAAATGTTATTTTTGGTTACCATCCCAAACAATATCAATCTGGTTATGATCTCGGAAAGCGATTCAATTTTATAACATCGCTGCTGGATGATAATGAAGACTATGTGTGGAATGATTCAGCAGAGAACCGGCAAATTGATAAGTGGTTTCGGCCAAGCGATGTCGCCGTTGGAACCGAGGGTGCTATTTACATAGCCGACTGGTACGATCCGGTTGTTGGTGGTCATCAAATGGATGACACAACTGGATATGGTCGGATCTATCGCGTGACGCCGAAAAATAAAAAACTGGTGCGGCCGGCAATTGATATGTCCACCACAGACGGTCAATTGAGTGCGCTGTTGAATCCTGCTATCCACGTGAGATTTGAAGCGCATCAGAAGCTGACAGACGAAAGGGCGTAAGTATTATTCCGCAGGTGAAAAAAATGTTGGAGTCAAGTAATCCATTTCACCGTGCGAGAGCTATCTGGTTGTTAGCGGGCTTGGGGGAAGAAGGAAAAAAAGAAGTCGAAAAACTTTTAGACGATCGTGACGAAGCGATACGGGCGGTTGCATTCCGGGCGTTGAGGCACCATTCAGATGATATCGTAAAGTATGCCCAGCATTTAGTTGAAGATCCATCCCCCTTTGTAAAACGCGAAATCATTCTCGGTCTCGCAGATTATCCGTACCCGGTTAAAAAACCAATTCTCTTACAACTCCTGAAAAATTTTGATCCCAGCGACCGCTGGTATCTTGAAGCGTTAGGCAACGCGGTCTCTGGTCACGAAGAAGATTTCATACTTGAAGCTGAGAAATTATTCAATAAAGGAAAGCAAAACCAGAAGCGTGGAGTGACGAGTTTGAGGTGCTGGTGTGGAGATTGCATCCCGCCAAATACAGCGGTGCACTTAAAGCAAGAGCGCAATCCGACAAACTTTCACGCCTTCAACGTCAGCGAGCCATGACAGCACTGGCTTTTATCAATGACCGGGAAGCTGTGGCCGCGATGCTTGAATTAGCGAATAATCCAAACAAAGAAATCGCTGAGCAGGCAACGTACTGGGTATCCTTCCGACAAAGTAATGATTGGTATAAGCTTGCGGACTGGAGCAAAGTCAATATCGATCCGGCGCAAGAGCGGAAAATCGCCGAGATGAAAGTAAAACGGAGCTACGTTCTGGATGCACAAATGCCTTTCGACGAGAAGCGACGGAGCGCGAGAGACATGGCACGTAACGTTATCGGAAGCAACATGATTCTCTCTCTGATTGCGGCCGAAAAGTTTCCGAAGGATTTATATGATGAAGTCAGCGATCTTATGTTGAATCACCCAGACCAAACAATTCGTATTCAAGCTTCGCAGTATTTTAGCAGTGGAGCTGAACACCGTTATGATATACCTTCCCTGGCAACACTTAATTCTGATCCAGAGAAAGGAAAGCTTATTTTTACAAACAAGTGCAGCAGTTGTCATCGAGTTGGTGACGATGGTAAGGATATCGGTCCCGAGCTAACACAAATCAAAAAGAAATTTGACAAGCAAGCGTTGATGGATGCCGTTGTAAATCCATCAGCCGGTATTGTATTTGGATACGAAGCCTGGACGATTCAAACAAATGACGGACAGTCCCATTTCGGATTCTTGGTCGCTGACGGAAAAGAAGCTGTAGTGATCAAAGATCTAAGCGGCACCAGGCACGTAATCCAGGTAAAGGACATCGTATCCCGAAAAAAGTCAGAAAAAAGTTTGATGCCTGAAGCTTCAGCACTTGGCTTGAGTGACCAGGAGTTAGCGGATGTCGTTGGTTTTTTAAATAATTTGAAATAGTGATTTGTCGTTTTGATCTACAATCCTGGCGCTCCATCGCCAAAAGTCAGTTTCAAGTAAATTGACAAAGATGGTTATTGAAAATGTGATCATCTTACGAACTTTTAACTTTCATTACACTATTCATTTCGTAACGAATTAACAGGGTTTGCTACAGCAGCCTTGAATGGACTGATACGACATTGTTAGCCACGCAATAAGAATGGAGGCTACGGCCTGGCAACAGCAAACGTTGCCCAGTGAATTGACTATCATTGCCTTGAAAATATTTTTTTGCAAGACTTTCAGAGATCACGATGTTATCAAGGTTCGATAGCAGTGATTTTTTGATCACCCTTGTACGATATTCCAATGAAAACATTTCGAAAAAAGGAGGGATCAACCATGTAACCGACCTCATTGAATTTGAGATCTCCGATACTGAAATAAGAACCGGGCTTCACTGGTACGTGTGCGTATTCTCAATTTCCGGGAAGTTTTCTTTCAGGTAAGGGGCCCAACGGAGCTGGTGTTACGGCAACGGGGAATAGTTCGATTATTTGCGTAGTATTGATTCTCGATTATCCGGTAAAGTTGGCTGCTGCGCTCGTGAAACCGATCATAACTCAATTCATGCTGTATCCACAATGCGATAAGAATAAATGCCGTCAGGCCGACCGAAAGGCCCGCGATATTAATAACAGAATATGCTGAATGTTTCGTCATATTCCGTATTGCAATTTTAATATAGTTCCTGATCATATATTATTCGGTTTAGAAATTATTCATTCCGTAAAGAATTCACCGGATTGGTCAATGCAGCTTTGATGGATTGAAAACTCACCGTGAACAATGCAATTAGAACTGCCACGAAACCCGACAGCACAAACATCCACGCGTGTAGCTCAACGTGATAAGCAAAGTTTTGCAACCATTCATTCATGGCATACCAGGCAATAGGGATAGATATCGCAACCGCGAGCAACACCAGTTTCAAAAATTCTTTCGATAATAATCGCGTAACTCCCAGTACGCTGGCACCAAGAACTTTTCGGATACCAATTTCTTTCGTGCGTTGTTGTGCGGTGTATGCTGACAGACCAAATAATCCAAGACAAGCAATAAGAATGGCAATAAAGGTGAAGTTGGAAAACAGCTTTTGGAATTTCACTTCACTGGCGTAAAGCTTGGAGACCTGTTCATCCTGGAACGTGAACTCAAAGGGTCTGTCGGGCACAAGCGTTGTCCATATTTTCTGAATCTCAGCGATCGACTCAACCATGTGGTCGCCCTGTATTTTTACAAACAATTTGTTTACACTGGGTTCGATCAGGAAAAACCCGAACGGCTTAATTGGCTCATGGAAGGAAGAGAAATGGAAATCATCAATCACTCCGATTACTGTATATGGGTCGCCTCCGGCTGTGACCTGGCTGCCAATGACATCTTTTATTCCCAGTTGTTTTACCGCAGTTTCATTGAGAATTAATGCAGAACTATCGGCTTGTGTGTCGCGCGAGAAATTCCGGCCTTCGCTAAAATTAACGCCCATCACGTCAAGAAAATCGTAATCGGTGCTTAGTAGATTCAGGAGCAATGATTTCTCCTGGCCTTTGGCTTGCGCTGTAGTCGTCCAGTTCAGCCCCCCGAGAACGCCATCGGCTGCTCCGGCATTCTTAACGCCACTTGATTTTTTTATTTCTGTAAGCAGGCTTTGCCGGTTTTGTAAACCACCGGCGTTTTGAATAATCATAATATTTTCTTTGCTGAATCCAAGGTTTTTATTTCGCACAAAATTGATTTGACTGGATATCACAAAAGTTCCGATGATCAGTACTGTAGAAATGATAAACTGAAAAGTCACTAATCCTTTTCTAAGAAATGTATCACCGCCAAATCCCGTGACTGTACCCCTGAGCACTTTTACGGGTTGAAAAGAAGAAAGATAAAAAGCAGGATACAATCCCGAGAGCAATCCGGTCACAAGGCCAGCTCCAATTACCATCCACAAAACATTTATACTTCCCGCATCGAAGAAACTAAGCGTGGAATTAAACAGGTTCTTTAATTGAGGAAGTATGGATTCCACTACAGCAATTGAAACTACTGTTGCAACTATCGCCATGATCAGCGACTCAAACAGGAATTGTTTGACAAGAGAACTCCTTACTGCGCCCGAGGCTTTTCGTATTCCAACTTCTTTTGCCCTTCGCGCAGATTGAGCCGTTACAAGGTTGATATAATTGATGGCGGCAAGGATAATCGTAAAGAGTGCAATGAGCGCCAGAATGCGGATATAGGAATAATCTCCGTTTACAGATAACTCCCATTTCAGGTTTGATTTCAAATGAATGTCAGTGAGGGGCTGTGCATAGCACTCGGTCTTATTATCCGGATTGTATTTTTTAAATACCCCTTGAAGCTTGCTTTGAAAGGCTTGAGGATCTGCTTCCGGATTCAAACGTACATAGGTGTAAAAATTATAGAAACCCCAATTGGTGTTGAGCGGAACATCGTCGAGCGGATCGTCAAATGTTCTCATAGAGATCAGAAAGTCGAACGTGAAATGTGAATTTTCAGGAACATCTTTTACTATCCCGGTTACTAAGAAATCAGTACCAACCTGGACTATATCCATTTTTAATGCTTTGCCCATCGGATCTTCGTTTCCGAAAATCCTTTTTGCTGTTGACTCCGTAAGAATAATGAAGTTCGGGTTTGCCGTGGCTGTTTTCTTTTCACCTTTTACAAAAGGAAAGGAGAACACATCAAAAAAACTGCTGTCGATTCTTACTACACCCTCTTCATAGGAACGCATATCATCGTATTGAATCAGATATTTCCTTCCCCAATTCGGAAAAAGACGAGTAGTATAAGCCACTTCAGGCAGATCTTTTTGGATAGCGGGACCAAAAGCCGGAGGCGTCGTAGCATCGGGAATTCTGCTACCATCATCGTTAACAAAATCCTTCACAACACGAAAGACCTGTTCCGGATTTTCATGGAACCGGTCATAACTTAATTCATGATCTATAAATAGCGATATGACAGCAAAACAGATCATGCCAACGGATAGACTGATGATCTTAATCAGTGAGGCAGACTTGTTGCGCAGCAGATTTCTCAGGGCAACATTGAAATAGTTTCTTAGCATGATTATTCGTTATTCGTTTCGTAAAGAATCCACAGGATTTGTAATTGCAGCTTTTACAGCCTGAAACATATGCTTACCGGCGAAAGTATTACAACCAGCAATCCGGCGCTGCGACGTTCGCCAGTCCAATAAAACGCGGCAAACAACCATGCTGGCATTTTTGAATTTTATCCGACGTAACTTCTGAGCATAGGCAAAAGGCCTCCTATGCGGTTACAACATTCCTGCCATGAACAATCCTTGTTCAAGCCGCCAAATGAGGCACAGCAGATATTAAAATGTTCGGATACGAGAATCACTGCTTCAAAATCGTGCCATCCTGTAGATGCTCAGTGTAAACTCAACTGCCCAATAACGCGCAAAATTATTCAGAATACCAGTTCCTGAGCCTTACATCGATGGAAGAATTGACTGCATTCACTAATTTTTTAAATCCTTCTACATCGTTAAGGCCACCTTGTCCTCTATAATGGTAGGGATAGACAATCTTGGGCTTAAATTCAAGAACGGCGCTGGATGCTTGTTCGATATCCATGGTATAGGGAAGATTCATACAGACAAAAGCTACATCAATATTTTTCAATGCACGCATCTCAGGAATATCCTCGGTATCTCCGGAGATGTACACCGTTTTTCCACCGAGGCTCAATACGTATCCATTGCCACGGCCTTTGGTATGCCTTGAATCCGGTGCTTCAGGTAAATTGTACATAGGAATAGCAGAGATGGTGATTCCTGCTTCTTTTATTTTTTTACCGTTCGCCAGTACGGTTGCTTTGCCCTTCAATTTATCGGGCAACTGATCCGCTACTGCTTGAGGTACAATTAACTTGGCTTTTGAGGTTTCAATGGCATTTAATGTTTCCGGGTTTAGATGGTCTCCATGGATATCCGTAATCAGGATCAGGTCTGGAGGTAAAATGCCATCAAACGCTTTTGCATTAGGATAGGGATCAACATAAATCGTTTTGTTATCCCACGTCAATACTAAAGTGCCATGATTAACAGGTTGAATGGTTAAGGGACCGGAGGAAGTTTCGATCTTGTCGGGTGCGGGACGTTGCGCATGGACGAGAAAGAACAACAAGTAAAAGAACACAAGCAAGGTTATTTGTTTCATATCGGTAGAATTTTGAATTGGGTCGTTTAAGTTATGGCCGAAGGATTATACCTGAGATAACATCAAATAAGAGTTGATGTTCTTCTCCTGAATCCAGATGAGTAATGGTCCCCTCAATCAAGGTAAGAAAATTATATTCCGAAGGACAACCGCTCGTCACTTCACGTCAGGAGTTAAGGCCTCATCATCCCGTACGGATGTCCTGATGCTAGCCCGAGCTTTAGCTCGGAGTAAAAATTGGCGCCGCACCGTGTCGACTACACACGAATTTTGAAATGCGGACATTTCTAGCGACACGTTTCTACGCACTCATTTTATCGCACCCATCCCGTAGGGATGGCCTTTGGTAGCCCGGAGCTTTAGCTCCGGGTACAATGTTTGGGTAGTACGGCGTCGCCTACACGCTTATTTGAAATGCAACAATATCCAGCGACGCATTTGCACGCACTTTTTTCAAAGCGGATAACACCTTTGTCGAGCAATTGTCTTCCAAATTTCCCGGCGTTGCCATCATCGTTTTCGATACATCTTTAGTCGGAATATATTTGTAATTCGAACCCCGGCTGATCAAATGGAAAAGGAAAATCAATTAAAGCGTAAGATCATTCACATTGACATGGATGCATTTTATGCCTCGATTGAGCAGCGTGACAACCCCGAATATCGAGGTAAACCCATAGCGGTGGGAGGATCACCACAGGGTCGTGGAGGAGTAGTAGCCACTGCAAGTTACGAGGCCAGGAAATTTGGCGTACGCTCAGCTATGTCTTCAAAAAAAGCACTTCAACTTTGTCCCGCTATAATTTTTGTTCGGCCAAGATTTGATGTTTATAAAGAGGTCTCACAGCACATTCGTGAAATATTCAGGCGTTACACAGACTTGATCGAGCCACTTTCCCTTGACGAAGCTTTCCTGGATGTAAGCACCGACAAGCAAGGCATCGGCTCAGCCATTGAAATTGCCAAGCTGATAAAACAAGCCATCAAGGATGAATTGCAGTTAACAGCTTCTGCTGGTGTTTCTGTGAATAAGTTCGTAGCCAAAATTGCCTCTGATATGAATAAACCCGATGGAATGACTTTCATCGGTCCCTCGAAAATTGAACGTTTTATGGAATCCCTGCCCGTTGAAAAATTTTTTGGAGTAGGAAAAGTGACGGCTGAAAAGATGAAACGGATGGGCTTGCATACGGGCGCTGACTTGAAAAAATTGACCGAAGCTGAAGCGGTCCGGCATTTTGGCAAACCCGGAAAATTCTACTATAAAATTGTAAGAGGTATTGATGATCGTGAAGTACAGCCCTACCGTGAGACGAAGTCGGTCGGTGCCGAGGATACTTTTCCATATGACCTCAAGGAATTTAATGAAATGTGCGATGAATTGGACAAAATAGCCCGGACTGTCTACGATCGTTTACAACGTCATGGCTTAAAAGGACGAACCATTACCTTAAAAATAAAGTATCACAATTTCAAGCAGGTAACGCGGAGTCAATCTTTGGAGGATGGGGTTGGAAGTCTTGAGACTATAACAGTGTTAGCAAAAAAACTTTTGGAAGCCACCGATCTCGAAGATGTACGTATTCGATTGCTGGGGATATCAATTTCTAATTTCCATGATTCGAAATTAAAAAAGGATGATCCTTCAGATCAGTTAACGTTGGAATTGTGATTACTTCAGAATACAATGTTGTCGTGGCGTACCATTCATTAAATCTCTTTCAGGATTCGCTTTAGATCTGAACCTAAGTTAGTAGATATGGTCTCAAGGATTTTCGTTAGAACTTTAAAATCCGTTGGCTTGGTTACAAAACCAGTAGCGCCCAATTCAATTGCTATTTCTTTTTCTCTCGGATTAGAGGATGTCGAATACATGATAACGGGAATATTCTTTAACGCCGTATCATTTTTAAGTTTCGCCAGACATTGCCACCCGCTCATAGCAGGCATATTTAGATCCAGGAAAATAACATCAGGTTTTTCGATTTTTGAATTCGATAAGAATTGAAATACTTCCTGGCCATCTTCTACATGATGAAACTTAATAGAAGGATTGACAGTGGACAATGCCTCGCTAAATAATTCGGCATCATCGCGATCATCGTCTGCTAATAAAAAAAATCTATTCACCTGCATTTATTTGATTGGGAGTGAAACTGTAAATTGTGCACCCACATTTTTTTCTCCATGAGCATAAATAAAACCGCTATGTCGTTGAACAATTTTTTTACACAAGGCGAGGCCGAGTCCGGTGCCTTCATATCTGTCTTTTGAATTTAGCCTTGTGAAGGTAGTAAATATTCTTTCCGCGTCTTCCTCATTGAAACCTATCCCATTGTCACTGACTGTAATTTTTGCGAAAGGATTACCTTCGATCGTTACCATCTGGGACCTTATTATAATGACTGGTGGCACGTCTGCTTTCGAGAACTTGAGAGAGTTATTAACCAGATTATAAAACAACTGATAAAGTAAAACAGGAGCGCCTTCGACCGTCGGTAGTCCATCAGCAACCAGGACACCTTGTCTTTTCCAGAATAGGTACTTCAAGGTCAGTTTGTATTTGACTGACGATCTCATTCAAATCTACTTGCTCTTTAGGCTGGTTAATGGCGGCGGTAGTAGAATAGGAAAGCACGCCTTCGATCATGGAATACATTCGATCTGTGGCACTTCGGATTTTTGTCAAAAATCCATTTGCCTTTTCTGGCAAGAGATCTTTGTAGTCATCGTGCAGACGGTTGCTGAAAGTTTTTATTTTGCGAATAGGTTCTTTAAGATCGTGACTGGCGACGTGCGCAAATTGCTGAAGGTCCTCGTTCGAAAGTTTCAAAGTTTGATTCAATTCTTTCAGCGCCCGGGTACGCTCCTGAACTTGATGTTCCAGCCAGGTCGATTGCTCTTTTAAGCTCTGGATATCGGAAGCAGATCCAACCCACATAATAATATTTTCATTGGCGTCCTTCAAGGGCTTTGAATTTCCTAGAAACCATCGATACGTTCCCGTCGCTATATTTTTTAAACGAAACTCTTCTTCCCAACCCGCTCCGTTTTCGATGGCTTGATTTTCTTTCGTAATTATTTTTTCTTTCTCTTCCGGATGAATCAGGTCGCGCCAGGACTGGTATGATTCTTCCGGATTCTGGCCAGTAAACTTTTCGAATTGGCCACTGATATAGTTCGTGTTACCCTGTTTGTCATTGGTCCACACGATTTGAGGAATACTGGTAGCCAGCAACCTGAACCTGGCTTCGCTCGCTTTTATTTCTTCCTCAGCTTTTTTACGATCCGTTATATCAAGCGCAGTGCCGATGAGCCGATAAGGTTTGTCATTTGCATCAAAGAAGGCTTGCCCGTTGGCGCGCAAAATCTTTTGTGTTTTATCTATTGAATTGGTTAACGTGTATTCAATATCGTACTTGCCCTTTGATCGAGGATCTAAAGCCCATTGAATGGCTGCAATTACTCGCGGTCTATCCTCTAAGTTTATCGTATTGAGAGCTTCTGCCAGGTTAATCTTGGAGCCGGGCGGAAACCCAAACAATTCTACCGTTTTCTCCGACCAGTGAATCACATCATTTATTGGATCGTACTCCCAGGTTCCTAATTCCAATATTTCCGTTGCAATTCGTAGGCGCTCTTCATTTTCGATGAGCAATTTCTTTGCCTGCACTTGCTCGGTAACATCACGTTGCCAATATCAGAACACCAACGATAGTTTCATTTACATCGCGATAGGGAACATAAATAAAATTGAAAAATCGTTCGTCTCTTGTTCCATCTTTCCTGATAAAGAAAGCAGGCGCTTCATATCCATAACGGGTAACGCCATTATGATACACATCCTTGCATGAGTTCGAGGAATGGTTGCCTTGCCATTTCTGGTACAATGTCAACTAGCCGTTTGCCAATTACTTCTTTGCCTACCTGCCAGACAGCAAGCGCGGCGTCGTTTGCCAACCTCAAGTATCATTTCTTCACCTTTAAATATGCAAAGCGGTGAAGGCGTTTGTTCAATAATTGTTCGGAATTTTAATTCTGCTTCCGCTATTTTGTTTCGGGCGGCTACCTGTTCCGTTACATCGGTCCCAACGGCTACAATTCCTTCGATCTCATTTTTTTCATTGCGGAAAGGTTCATAAAGAAGATTGGCATAAATTTGCTCAGGTTTTCCATGTCGTAAAAAGGTCACGGGAATTTCCTGTGCAATAAAAGGCTCGCCCGTTTTGAAAACATTCGTCAACAGTTCGTCAAACCCTTGTGCTATAATTTCCGGGAATATTGCTAAGACAGGTTTGCCAATTACCTCATCATGTGTTTTACCCCACATTTCTAAGACACGGTCGTTGGCCACTTCAACGACATGGGTATCTCCCATTAGCAAGGCCATGGCAACAGGAGCTTGTTGCGCTATGGAACGAAACTTTAATTCATTAGCCTCCGCCTTTAATCGTTGTTTCGCTGTTTCAGTTACCTCAAAAGAAAATTGCAATACGCCTTGAATTTTTCCCTCCAGATCTTTCCACGGCAGGTACGTAATATCAAAATAATGATCCTGCAGTTTCCCGTCGTTATCGTTTAGTGTAGCTTTTGAGTTGGGGGAATGTATTGTAATCCCCTCATGGTAGACCCGATCAAGCATCTCAAAAAAACCTTGACCTTCAATTTGAGGTATCGCGTCACGTATCTTCATTCCCGTAATATCCCGGCCTACAAGCGATATACCTAGTGGATGAAAAAATTCGACCGTATGCTCCGGCCCTTTAAATACGTGAATGTGTGCCGGGGACTGAAGAAATAAATTAAAGAATTCTTTTTCAGCGTGTCTCCGTGCTGTGGAGATAGCCAGGTGATTTGCTACACGGGCAATTAATTCTTTTGATGAAAAAGGTTTGGTTAAATAATCATCTGCACCCGCGCGCAGTCCTTCGACTTTTGCTTCTTCGCCTGCACGCGCAGAGAGAAAGATCAGGGGGATATTCCGTGTTGATATATTCGTTTTTAATTTTTTTAACAGACCAAATCCATCCAGTTTTGGCATCATGATGTCCGAAAGGATCAGATCCGGAATATATTTTACAGCGTGGTCAAAAGCTTCAAGGCCATCGGCTGCGACAATTACATTGTATTCTGTTTCAAACAATCGCTGAACATATTTTCGCATGTCAGCATTATCATCGGCAAGAAGAATGGTGTATGAATGTGCCTTCGTTTTTTTTACCTGCTGGTTTACATCCGCTTTTCCATTTGTTTCTGGAATCCACTGGAGGGCTTCTTCGACATAAGATGACGAGTGAGATGCGATTTTCCTGTCCAACGACGCAATAGGTTTTTGTCGGGCATGGTGGCTCCCAATTGGCAGCCGAACTGTGAACACAGATCCTTTGTTTAACGTGCTCTGAACCGAAATCTGGCCTTCATGAATTTTGATCAGCTCCTTTACCATTGCCAACCCGATGCCGGTCCCTTCCTGCGTTCTGCCTTTGACATTTTGAACCCGGTGAAATCGTTCGAAAATTTTGTCCATTTCTGTTTCGGGAATTCCAACCCCAGTGTCTTTAACAGCAATTTCAACGTGATCGCCGTTGCGTGTGATCGATACCTCAATGAAGCCTTCTTCGGTGTACTTGAATGCGTTCGAAAGAAGATTAAGAATAATCTTTTCCCACATGTCAATGTCCAGGTATACTGGCTTTGCAATTTTTTCTGCTTTGAAAATCAATTTCATTCCAGCCTTTTCAATGGCGGCCCTGAAATTGCTGATCAAATCTTCGGTAACAGAGACCAGATCCACAGGTGTAAAATTAGCCTCCATTCTTCCGGCTTCGATCCGGGAAAAATCCAGCAATAAGTTTACAAGCTTTTGCATTCGGTGGGCGTTTCGGAACGCAACTTGCGCTCTTTCCCTGTTGTTTTCACTGATCTCAGGATCGTTTAGCAGGTCTCCGATCGGTCCAAGAAACAAGGTTAAAGGCGTCCGGAATTCATGGCTGATATTGGAGAAGAAAGTAGTTTTTGCCCGATCAATTTCAGCAAGTGCTTCGAGTTGTTTGCGCTCTTCTTCCAGGGCATGAACATTAGTGAGACTGGTGATGATAAGGTCTCGGATCAACTCAAAGAAACTTTTGTATTTCTCATCCAAAATCCTGTAGGGATTTGCCCCTGCAACTAAAAAGCCGTATGGCTCACGTTGTCCGCGCTGCGCTATGGGGAGTATAATTGCTTTATCCGTTCGAACAGACCAGGCGCCTTTGGGTATTGCACCTATTTTGTTTTCTAATCCTTCGACCACTACTGATTTCCGATGCGTGATCGCTTGTGCGCAGTACATGGAAATTCCCTCCTCACTTTCCAGGTCTATTAATTTGGCAATCATGGATGAGGAGGTTCCAAGGGCCGTGGAATTAACCAACCTGGCGGAATTGCCGGAAAGTTCGTATAAATGTGCAAAAGGAAAATCGTAGGAATTTTCAGCGAGTGTATTTATTGTCCGATGAAAAACTTCTTCGTTGGTTTTTGGATCCGTCAAGGATTTTCCTAGTTGCGTCAGCGTTTTTAATTGTCGTTCGCTTATAATTCGGTCGGTATCATCCACATTTGCGCAGATCATTCCTTCTGTGGCGCCATCGTCGCCAGCAATGGGCGTGTAGGAAAAAGTATAATACGTTTCTTCAGGATAGCCGTTGCGTTCCATGATGAGAAGCTGGGCTTCAGAATATGTTCCTTGATTTTCAAGCATGACTTGCCTGAGCATCGGATCTATATCCTTCCAGATGTCGTTCCACACCACCGAAGCAGGTTTTCCCAGGGCCCACGGATGTTTGCCTCCCACAATGGTTTTGTAGGGATCATTATAAAGTTTGATAAGGTCTTTACCCCAACCTATCCAAATTGGTTGTCTGGAGGTAAGCATTATTTGAACGCAAGTTTTCAGACTGCGCGGCCAAGACTCGACAGGGCCTAAGGATGTTTGAGACCAATCGAAAGCACGGATACGGGCTCCCATCTCGCCGCCGCCGGATAGAAAATCTATTGGGGTAAATTGTAATTCTTTATTCACTAACAGTAAATGTTACAGGCAGAATAGTTAAGCAGGCATTCAGAAATTTTAAAAAAATTAATCAAGGAAAAAACAAACCTTTTCGTAAAAAGTTCTAAAATTATTGGCGACTCGCGCATACTACTCCGATCGAAGCGATTGTAAGATTTTTCCCAGACTGGTATGGCTAATTAACAAACCTATTGGCACTTTGTTAACAGCTTCCAGTGTCATATGGTGAATAAGGTTTGTACAACACCTGGCCGACCAAGCCATTTTAATGCAAACTCTTTTAGTTTGATTGGGGTTATGGATTGGGAAAAACAAATGGTATAATAGGGTCCTGGGATTCCTAATTATTCACCAACACGACACATGACCACATTATTCATTAAAAACATGGTATGCAACCGCTGCATTATGGCTGTAAAACAGGAATTGGAACACCAGGGCCTGCATCCCAAAACTGTAACGTTGGGAGAAGTTACAATCGCGGAGGATCATCTGTCGGAGGCTCAGCAGAAAAAACTGGATGCAGCCTTGATCGCATTGGGTTTCGAAAGGATCGATGACCGAAAGGCCAGATTGATCGAGGCGATGAAAAACAAAATCATTCAACTGATTCATCATACTGATCGTGTTGACCTGAAGTTGAACTGGTCAACCATCTTATCAGAAGAGTTACACTATGAATACAACTACCTCAGCAATTTATTTTCAAGCGTCGAAGGTATTACCCTTGAACAGTATATTATCCGCCAGAAAATCGAAAAGGCAAAAGAATTGCTTTTTTATGATGAATTAAATTTAAGCCAGATTGCTAATCGGCTAGGATATAGTAGCGTTGCTCATTTGTCAGCCCAGTTTAAAAAAGTGACAGGACTCACGCCGTCGGAAATGAAAAAATCCCGCGACCTTGACCATAATCGAAAACCGTTGGACTCAATTGTTTAAATTTTTTACATTTTTTTACAAAAATATTCAAAACCTGTGTGTGTGTCGCCCGTTAAGAACTGAAAATTGTTTTTAAATCGCTCCAAACGATGACTTGATAATCCTAAAAACTGCCGGCTCCTTAAACCAATCCTCTCTTCATTTAATTCCAGTAATAACAACGTAGGTATATTGACCTTGATCGTCTAGCCTATTGAAGGCGTAAGATGATTAATAGGCAAACGTACCCGAATACTAAGTCTATGTCCAACAAAAAATAAATATGAAAAAAAATCTATTGATCAGACTATTTGCAATTGCTTTTATTGTTCCTTTTATAACAAGTTGTGATGAAGATTCGGATCCTGTTGCCACCCCGGATGATAAATCACCCGTTACTTTTAACTACGTGAATTTTATTCCAGCAAATGCCACCATCAAAGAAAATTATTTAGAAGGATACACACTTCAATTACAGCTTTCCGAATTGCTGACAGCCGAAGGAAATATTGTTGTTGTTGAATCGACTTCTTCCAAAGCAGTGTATGGAGAACATTTTATTACAGAACCACCTATCAAAGATGGTGAGATGCATTTAGCAATCGCTGCAGGAACAAATGTAGTCTCATTTAAAGTCGTTCCTATTGACAACGCTACCATTAATGGCGAATATCAAATTGAGTTCAATATATCACAGACCAGTTCAAATATTAGAAAAGGCACAAAGCTAAACGAGTCGTTTAAGATTTCTGATGATGAATTGTCAAATATGCCCAAGGGTTATGAAATCGCTGCGGGTTCCTGGGGTCTCAAAGAAACACGCGAGTACGATGCGTTAGGACGAGTTTCTAAAGTACATATCGAAAGCGCTACTCCTGCAAAAAGCTCACACACTAAAACATATTTCTACACTTCGGCAGGCGAACTTGAAAAAATAAATCTGTATCCTGGAACCGACGAAGTCTTTACCTGGCAGAACGGTCGCATCATTAAGTCAGAGGAAATTCGTAATGGCGTTGTAAAGTCGTACATAGAATATGATTATGATGATCATGGAAATATTTCTGGTACCGTCAACTATTATTTACAGGAGGATGGACAGTTTGCCGTCGGATTGCAATTCGGGTACCTTTATTTTACGGACGGGAATTTATATAAACAATTTTCGTATGCGCCGTCCGCAAATGGCGAGGAACCAGCATTACTTTCCACACGTACCTATGAAGGATATATTGATTCTGCCAACCCATTTCCAATGGTAGAAATTCTTCCCACGGTCAAGACTCAAGCCAAACTTCCTTCCAGTTTCCGAGTTGAAGAAAACGGTGTAGATCTTATTTACAATCTCTCTTACGAGTTTGGGGATGATGGTTTGGTAAAAAAACGAACCGCTACCGGCGCGCAAGCAACTGAAGTCGCAGTTTACAGTTATTATTAATATTTATTTCTAGAGACAGTTTATCGAAAAATGATTGAATAAAGGATGTCTACACGGCATCCTTTATTTTTTTATTGACAACATGGAACATATTACGCTTGCGATTTCATTTATGCCTGACGGCAGAACATATCGTGCCTACGGCACTTAGTTTTAGACAATCTGGCAATTTACCTACCATCTGATGCCTACGGCACTGTTCGAACGATGCTAATCGTCCCGTCAGGACACCTAGCGCATCCGATGCGGCATCGTTGAGACTATGCATGCAGTCTCAGAGACACTTGTTAGCAGACATCCCGGATGTCAAGTGTTAAGTAAGCATACACTTGCGTCAGCGCTAGAACTTCAATGATGCAAAGTCGACTGTTACGATCTACAAAGGCTAGGCAACAATGATCACAAGTGAACGCAGTTACCAATCGTCTGCATTTTATGTCGGTTCGTCGGTGAACATATTGTGATCCTTGCACTTACGTTCAAGCCTCGCCGATGACTTCTACCAACTTAGATGCCTACGGCATCGGTATGCGGCTAGGTGGTCTTGTCCCGGAGGGACAGAATGTTGGTAGAAACATACTCTACTATGCGGGCAAATCCCGTAGGGATGCAATAATTCACTTCACTCTTGAAATGATGTAAAGGAAAGCAGGTAAAGTATAAAACTAAACCTCAGCGACATATTGTATTATTGTAGGTGATGAGAATTTAAAATTAAATCATGTCTGCAATTACTATCGCACAAGAAAAAACCGGCCAAATAAAACGTGAAAGCTTTCCCGTTTTGGAGATGACTTGTGCGGCATGTGCCGTGAGTGTTGAGTCGATGCTGAAAGCAACGCCAGGTGTTAAAGACGCGGGAGTGAATTTTGCCAATCAGACGGCATGGGTTGAATACGACAATAAATTAACGTCGCCCCGGGATTTGCAAAAATCGGTGCAATCAATTGGATACGACCTGGTCGTTGACGCTGCCGATCCACAAGCCGTTCAGGAAGAAGCACACCTTAAATATTACGCCGAGATAAAGAAGAGGACAATTTGGTCATCGATCCTGGCCCTGCCTGTCGTGATCATTGGCATGTTTTATATGGATATGCCTTATGGCAATTACATCTCCATGATACTTTCGGCCCCTGTCGTCTTTTATTTCGGACGCAATTTTTTCGTAAACGCGTGGAAACAGGCGAAGTATGGAAAAGCGAACATGGATACATTGGTAGCATTGTCGACGGGAATCGCATTTCTTTTTAGCACTTTTAACACCCTCTTTCCCGAATTTTGGCATGCCCGTGGCGTACATGCGCACGTTTACTTTGAAGCTGCTTCCGTCGTGATTGCGTTTATCTCGTTGGGAAAACTGCTGGAAGAAAGGGCGAAATCAAATACCTCTTCAGCCATCAAAAAGCTCATGGGATTACAACCGAAAACGGTAAGAGTTGTGGTGGGTGAAATAGAAAGGGAGATACCTGTAACCGATGTTAAAGTTGGTGATAAGATCCTGGTTCGCCCTGGTGAAAAAATTCCTGTTGACGGTACCGTTGTGAGCGGCTCGTCGTTTGTCGATGAAAGTATGATTTCGGGTGAACCTTTACCAGTCCAAAAGACAGAAGGCCAGAAAGTGCTTGGCGGGACCATCAACCAGAAAGGCAGTTTTCAATTTCAGGCAGTAAAAGTCGGCGGAGATACCATGCTGGCGCAAATCATTGAGATGGTTAAACAAGCTCAGGGAAGCAAAGCTCCAGTTCAAAAATTGGTGGATAAGATCGCTGGCATATTTGTGCCGGTTGTCATAGGAATTGCAATCCTGACTTTTATAACCTGGATGATTTTTGGTGGTGATAATGCATTCACGCATGCCTTGCTTACTTCCATAACGGTATTGGTAATCGCATGTCCTTGTGCCTTGGGTCTAGCCACGCCAACAGCAATCATGGTAGGCATGGGTAAAGGAGCTGAAAATAATATTCTTATTAAGGATGCTGAAAGTCTGGAGATTGCGAACAAGGTCAACGCTATAGTACTGGATAAAACGGGGACTATCACAGAAGGTAAACCCTCCGTGACAGACCTGATATGGATGGTTGATGGTAAAAAGGATTATAAGGAAATTTTATTTGCACTGGAATCACGATCCGAGCATCCGCTGGCGGAAGCTATAGTTTCTAAGTTAAAAGAAGAAGGAATAAGAGGTAAGACAATTAGTGCTTTTGAAAGTCTAACAGCACGAGGTGTCAAAGGCGAGGTGGGTGGAATAAAATATTCTGTTGGTAATCGGAAACTAGCGGAACAAAATAACATCGCGTTGACGGACGAGGTAGTCAGCGTTGTATCAAGGTTGCAAGCTGAGGCGAAGACCGTGGTCTATTTTATGGATCAGGAATCCGTACTTGCAATAATTGGCATTTCGGATAAGATCAAGGAAACTTCAAAGGCGGCCATTACATCCCTGCAAAAGAAGGGAATTGATGTTTACATGGTGACTGGAGATAATGAGCAAACAGCTAAGGCGGTGGCAATGCAGGTAGGGTTGAAGCATTACAAAGCGGAGGTCCTTCCGACTGACAAAGCTAAATTTGTAAAACATCTGCAGCAGGAAGGTAAAGTTGTGGCGATGGTAGGCGATGGTATAAATGATTCGCAGGCGCTAGCGGAAGCAGATGTCAGCATTGCGATGGGAAAGGGATCAGATATTGCGATGGATGTTGCCAAGATGACGTTGATCACCTCCGATCTTCGTGCCATTCCAAAAGCGCTTAATCTTTCGACTAAGACCGTGATGGGAATTCGCCAGAATTTATTCTGGGCCTTCATTTATAATTTGATAGGCATTCCGTTAGCGGCAGGTATATTGTATCCGCTAAATGGGTTTTTATTAGATCCCA
This sequence comes from uncultured Bacteroidota bacterium, assembly GCA_963739105.1. Lineage (GTDB taxonomy): Bacteria > Bacteroidota > Bacteroidia > Cytophagales > Cyclobacteriaceae > Chryseolinea. Next base: position 20,369 of record CAVTZI010000041.1, read on the forward strand.
TGATAGCGGGAGCCGCAATGGCGTTAAGTTCGGTAAGCGTGGTAGGAAATAGTTTGAGATTGAAACTGGCTAAAATTTAGTCAGCGGAAATTTTTACCACGGAGTCACGGAGCCACGGAGGTTCGCAAAGGAAGACAATGAAATAGTTCTCTGTGAAGGCTTTGTGTTCTCAGTGCCTCTGTGGTTAATTTTGAAATATGGAATCGACGATAAGGAGAAAAGATAGTACTTAACAAGACTAAGACATGGAAACAAAAAAATTTAAGACGAATATAAAATGCTCGGGATGCCTAGCCACGGTTACACCGCATTTGAATGAAGCCGCTGGCGAGGCAAACTGGAGCGTGGACATCACTGACCCATCAAAAATTTTGAGCGTCAATAGTAACGTCAGCGAGTCGAAAGTATTAGAAGCTGTTCAAAAAGCGGGATTCAAAATCGAAAAAGTGTAGCAACAGGCTAATGTTTAATCGCCAACTTTTTTATCATGGATTCCGTGAGACTATCTGAATAAACTCCATAAGCATCTACCAATGTGCCTTTGATTCCATCATTTGAGGAAATGGCAAAGACAATGCTATTGTCATCGGTATTAGACATTCCCTCGAACCGGTGAAATTCATCCACGGCAAAATTTTCTGGGTGTAACTCCAATGACAACGAGGGACATTCAATGCCATGTGGCTTTAAATTAAAATCTTCGCGGTATCCACGCTTTTTCAAATCCTCGATGGCTTCTGACAGGGTATTGTAATATTTCATATCCTAAAGGTACCGACTCGTGCGACCGAAGTCAATTTAACGGCGGATTAGCATCAAAAAGGAATTTTATAAAACCTTCATCTTAAACTATAAATCCAATTGGTCCGAAAACCGTATATTTGACTATTAAATGAAATTTCTCAAGACCATATCGGTTTTTACCATGGCCTTTTTGGTGCTGGTTTCCTCCAGCAGCTTTATGGTCGGTATTCACTGGTGTGCTGGGGAAATTCAGAATATGGCGCTGTTGTCAAAAGCTGAAGGGTGTGAGATGGAGAAGAACCTTCCCCCTTGCCATAAACATGTAGCGGCGCCCTGCTGTGAAGATGAGACCATACTACACCAAGGTGAAGGTTTTAAGGCTTCCGTTTCGGATATCGCCATTTCAGTATCACCTACGTTAGATCTGGAGTTACCGCACGTTATCCTTTCAGAAGTAATACCCTCAGTTCCTTTTTTACAACCTGAATATTATAATTACGATCCCCCTTTGCGATCGTACGATCTCACCGTTTCCCATCGCGTTTTCCTGATTTGATTCTTCAACCCTCTCGAAGAGTATTCCACTCTTCCTAACCCGCTTTGTTAATAAGCGGATGCAATTCCTTTTTTCTCCGAAGTAAGCTGTAAGCTGTTAGCTGTGAGCTGACAGCTAATCAAAGTATCGTCATGATTGAAAAATTAATTTCTCTATCGCTGCGCAATAGATTTTTGGTATTAGCTCACCGCGCTAGGATTGTTTGCCTGGGGTATATATTCAGTGAAGACCAACAAAATTGATGCGATTCCTGACCTTTCAGAAAACCAGGTGATTGTGTTTACCGAATGGATGGGTAGAAGCCCGCAGATCATAGAAGATCAGGTAACCTATCCGTTGGTTACGAATCTGCAGGGGCTGCCAAGCGTAAAGTATGTCCGCGGTTCCTCCATGTTCGGGATGAGTTTTGTCTATATCATTTTTGATGACGATACGGACGTTTACTGGGCGCGAGAACGCGTATTGGAGCGCTTGAATTATGCCTCCAGATTACTGCCTGAGGGTATTACGCCAACGCTTGGGCCAGATGGCACGGGTGTTGGACACATTTTATGGTATACACTCGAGGCTCCAGGGATGGATCTCGGTGAGCAACGTGCCATCCAGGATTGGTATGTAAAATTCGCGCTTCAAAATGCACCTGGCGTTAGCGAGATTGCCTCCTTCGGCGGATTTCAAAAACAATATCAAATCACAATCAATCCCAACAAGCTCACATATTATGGCCTCTCTATTCCGGAGGTAATCCAATCGGTGAGAAGCAATAACAATGAGGTTGGCGGACGCAAGTTTGAAATGAGTGACATCGGTTACATCATCAAGACGACAGGATACCTGAAGTCTATTGAGGAAATAGAAAATATTGCATTGAAGACGGTGAACGCAACGCCTGTTAAAGTAAGGGATATTGCTTCCGTGCAAATGACCGGAGAATCACGTCTGGGAATTTTTGATTTAAATGGCGAAGGCGAAGTGGTAGGGGGTATCGTGGTGATGCGATATGGCGAAAACGCAGACGAAGTAATCAGTGGTGTGAAAAAGAAAATGGACGAGGTCGCTAAAGGATTTCCGTCGGGAATGAAGTTCAATATTGTTTATGATCGAAGCGAACTCATTCAAGAATCCATATCGTCAGTCAAAACAACGCTGATTGAAGAAATGATTGTGGTGTCTATCGTGGTCATCATATTTCTGTTCCACTGGAGAAGTGCGATCAGTATCATTATACAGATACCGATCACCATCGCGACAAGTTTTATTTTATTCAATGCATTTGGTATATCATCTAACATTATGTCCCTGACGGGAATTGCGCTTGCGATCGGTGTGATCGTCGACAATGGAATTATCATGGCCGAGAACTCATATAAGAATTTATCATCCCGATTCCGGGAATTAAATCCTGAACCAGAAAAATAAGGGTATGGTTAAAAAACTATTTTCAAAAAAATATAACAAAATTGAGGAGGCCGAACGCCTTGCAATTATTGAAAGATCCTCCCGCCAGGTTTCGCGTGGAGTATTTTATTCTACGGTTATCATTATCATCTCTTTCTTACCTGTATTTATGCTCTCTGGCCAGGAGGGAAAACTATTCCATCCTTTGGCCTATACGAAGACATTTATTTTGGTGGTAGATGCTATTCTGGTTGTTACACTTGCACCGGTGATTATCTCTCTGTTTATGAAGGGCAGATTTTCCGATGGAAAGGAAAATCCTGTCAACCGGTTTCTGGAGCGAATCTATGAGCCGGTTATTCGTACCTGCATGAAATGGAGAAAGACAACGCTAGCCATTAACATGTTGGCATTGTTCGTCAGTGTGCCGTTGTTATTGAGCCTTGGAAGGGAATTCATGCCCCCATTAGATGAGCAATCAATTCTTTTTATGCCCGTCACATTGCCCGACATTTCCAATGATGAAATAAAAAGAATTCTCCAGGTTCAGGACAAGATCATTAAATCGGTTCCTGAAGTAGACAAGGTATTAGGCAAGGCCGGAAGGGCAAGTACCGCGACTGATAACGCACCATTGAGCATGATTGAAACCATCATCATGTTAAAACCAAAATCAGAATGGCGGGAAGGGCTAACAAAAAGAGATATCATCCAGGAGCTTGATTCCAAATTGCAGATTCCAGGTGTGGTAAACGGATGGACACAACCTATCATTAACCGAATTAACATGCTGGCTACTGGTATTCGCACGGATGCCGGTGTAAAAATTTACGGTCAGGACCTGGATAGCATTTACACGTTGTCTGAGAAAGTAAAAGCTAGCCTTAGCAGGCATTGAAGGAGTTAAGGACTTGTATGTTGATCCGATCACCGGAGGCAAATATCTGACTATTGATATAAACCGTGAAGCGCTTGGCAGATACGGCCTTGCTGTTGACGACGTGAACATGATTGTTGAGTCGGCAATTGGAGGAACGCCCATCGGTCAGACCATTGAAGGAAGACAACGATTCGCCATCAGTGCCAGGCTTGCACAGGATTATCGAAACAGCATCGATCAGTTAAAACGAATTCCAATCAAGACGGGAAATCTTGGCGTTGTTCCCTTGTCTGCGGTTGCAAACATTCGGTTTGAAGATGGGCCTGCCGATGATCACTTCTGAAAATGCTATGCTAAGGGGCGCGGTATTGTTCAACGTTCGTGATCGCGACCTTGGCAGCACTGTAAAAGAGGCTGTTGAAAAATTGAATTCAGAATTGGATGCGCCCAACGGATATTACCTCGAATGGAGTGGTCAGTATGAAAATCTGATTCGTGGCGAGCGCACGTTGATGATCATTCTTCCGATCGTCCTGTTAGTGATTTTTCTTTCCTTATATCTGGCATTCAATTCGATTCGCGAAGCCTTTTTCAGTCTGATCACCGTTCCGTTCGCGCTCATCGGTGGTGCTTACATGGTTTACTTTTATGGAGTCAATTTATCAGTAGCCGTAGCGGTAGGTTTCATCGCATTGTTTGGTATTGCGGTTGAAACAGGTGTCGTTATGGTCATTTATCTCAATGATGCAATGCAGCAGTTGATCAAACTTCGGGGAAATTCCTCCGAAACAATTTCAAAAGAAGAGTTAAGGGAATTTGTAGTTGCAGGCGCTGCAAAACGACTGCGTCCCAAACTGATGACTGTATGTGTCGCATTGTTTGGCCTTGTACCCGTGTTGTGGTCAACTGGTGTTGGAAGTGATGTAATGAAACCCATCGTTCTTCCAATGATTGGCGGGGTACTTACTTCATCGACGCACATCCTGCTCGTTACGCCGCTCATCTTTTTGATGGTAAAGGAATATGAATTAAGAAAATTTGGAAAATTAGAGATATGAAAATAAGCATTAAGCAGAAAGCGGAAAGCAAAAAGCTGTCAGCTCACAGCTGTCAGCTGTCAGCTGTGAGCTGTAAGCTGATAGCATATAGCGTTAGTTTTGTTTGCAGTTCACGCAGAAGGCCCAAGTGATTTCGTTGGATAGCGTGTTGGCCATGGTCGATAGGCGAAATCCGATGTTGCAGGAATTCGATAGCAAAGTGGATGCCCTCAATGCCTATGCTGAAGGATCAAAGAGCTGGCCGGCACCGATGGTAGGCTTTGGACCGTATTGGTACCCTTATCCTGGTCAGACGCTGATGAGCGAGGCTGAGGAAGGGATGTTTATGGCTAGTATAGAACAAGACATTCCTAACCCAGGGAAATTAAAGGCGAAACGGAATTATTTTGCCTCCAAAGCCGATGTTCAGGAACAAGCACGGGCGGTCCAATCTAATATGCTACGCACGGAAGCAAAGGTTGTCTACTACCACTGGCTTGTGAACGCGAAAAAACAACACGTTCTCCAGGAGAATGAGCGGATCATTGAATTGATGTTGAAACTGGCACGTATACGATATCCTTATAATCAGGGAAGTTTGGGAAATATCTATAAGGCTGAGGGTCGTTTGCACGAAGTCCGGAACATGCTGCTCATGACTGGGGCAGATATAGAGCAATCCAGCTTCCGACTAAAAACATTAATGAATCTTGACGTTAAGGACTCAATTATGGTCGACACCACGACCACTGTTCATTTTGCAGCACAACATGTTGCCTATGATACAACTGCACTAAGTACGCAGCGCAGCGACGTAAAACAAATCAACGAAAGTATCGAGATGATGCGCTTTAATCAGCAAATGCAACGGGCCGAGGCAAAACCCGATTTCAGAATAAGGTTTGATCACATGGATCCAAGGGGTGAAGGAATGCCACAGCAATTTTCATTAATGGCTATGGTGTCTATTCCAATTGCCCCGTGGTCGTCGAAGATGTATAAAGCTGAAGTAAAGGGAATGCAATATGATATCGAAGCGATGAAGAGAAACCGGGAAGCGCTGCTGATTGAAGCCAGAGGCAGGCTCGCAGGAATGGTGCAACACCTGGCCAGAATGCAACAGCAGCTAGAGAATTACAATACGAAAATTATTCCAGCATTGAGGAAAAACTATGAGGTACTCATGCTGGCATACGAAGAAAACCGGGAGGAGCTGCCCATGGTAATCGATGGGTGGGAAGCGATGAGTATGGCGCAATTGGAATACCTTGACAAATTGGAAGATTATTATAACATGATTGTGAGCCATGAAAAAGAATTGGAAAAATAATATCCTTTATATTCTCTCTTTGTTGCTCCTTTTCGCATCGTGTAACAAGGGTAATGATCATGTGGAGCATGACGTATACACATGTCCCATGCATCCAACGGTTATTTCAGATAAACAGGGGACATGCCCAGTCTGCGGCATGGATTTGGTGCGTAAAGCTCGTCCAGGCGAAGAACTGGAAATTACTAAAGACCTGGCGAATGTTATCAAAGCGCCTAATCAATCCGTTGTGTCTTCCATTAAGACCACGAAACCCGTCTACAAGTCGGTTCCGTTGTCGGTAGAAGCAGTGGGAATCGTGACCTATGACACTCGGAAAATATACACGATTTCGGCACGTGTTAGTGGACGACTGGAAAAGATATATTTAAAATATGAATTTCAGCCCGTGAGAAAGGGGCAAAAGATTGCCGAAATATACAGCCCTGAGTTAATCACAGCGCAGCGCGAATTATTATACCTCATTGAAAATGATCCTGGAAACGATGATCTGATCGAGAGCGCAAAAAGCAGGCTTATGCTGTTAGGGTATTCAACCAGGCAGGTGCAGGATCTGATTGAGCGGAAAGCTGCCGGTAATACCTTTGCTATGTACAGTCCATATGATGGATATGTAATTACCGGGGAGGTGCCGCCCACAACGATTGCTCCGTCATCTTCTACTGGAGGGGATATGAGTTCGTCAACGAATATGACTCCATCCGGCGGCGTTAGTTCCGCTGTCGCGTCGACATTTCCCATTAGAGAAGGTAATTATGTTACTGCGGGACAAACACTGGTTAAAATTGTTGACACGAATGCCATTCGCGTCGACCTTGATCTTGTCCAAGAGCAGATCGGAATGATCAGGCAGGGTGACAAAATAGAAGTTGATTTTGGAAATGGAAATAAACGTGTAGCCTCCGTCGATTTTGTTCAACCGTTTTTTAACGAAGGCCAAAACTTTTTGAAAGTCCGGCTTTATACTGACAAGCTGGAGATGCTACCAATCGGGCAACTGGTGCAAGCAAATATCGAATTGAATTCCAAAGAGTCACTCTGGATCCCAAAACAATCTGTGATCGATCTTGGAAACGAAAAAATAGTTTTTATAAAAGATCGTGAAACGCTGGAACCGAAAAGGATTGCTACAGGAATTATATCGGATGAATTCGTTGAAGTTAAAAGCGGGTTAGCGACATCAGACGAAATTGCATTCAATGCACAATACCTGGTCGATAGTGAAAGTTTTATTAAACCGATGAATTAGCGATGAGACCGACATTAATATGTTTACTTTTTTTATTGCTGGTGTTATCCTGCAAAGAAAAACCAAAGACGGATGAGCATGTCAAGGCACTTGCCAATGACATCAACGGCACCTGACAACGCTATCATGCTCAGCGAAAGCCAAATCCGGTTGGCCAATATCACCACGCAGAAAGCCACGAAAAGGAATGTGGGAGCGACGAATGTGATTAATGGAACTTTAACGACCGACAAACAAAAAAGCGTAGGGATCAATAGTCGCGCTGCAGGAAGAGTCGAAAAGTTATTTATTAAAGAAACGGGAGCAGCCATTCGAAAGGGCGACCCGTTGTACGCGTTGTACAGCGAATCCCTGCTTACCATGCAGCAAGAATATTTGCTGGCGAAGGAGCAGTACGAAGCATTAGGAAAAACGGAAAAGCGATACAAATCTTTTTTCGAAGCCGCCGAGCGGAAACTTTTGCTTTATGGACTTACCAAGGTTCAAATCAGTCAGATTGAAAAAAATTCAGTCGTTCCCAGAATTACTTTTCTCTCACCGGCTAGTGGTATCGTTACTGAAATCAAAGCTATTGAAGGCCAATATGTAGAAGAGGGAACTTTGCTTTACAACGTGGAAGACGTTGCGTCGCTTTGGGTGGAAGCTGAATTGTATCCTGGTGAAGTTGCGTTGGTGAGACCCGGTGATAAGGTTACGGTGAAAATAAATGGATTTGAATCATCGCCGGTTGAGGCTAGTGTCGATTTTATCAGTCCGGAATACGAGTCTAATAGCCAAATTCTCCTGATGCGTGCAAAAATTGAAAACCCAGGCTTACAGTTTAAGCCGGGTCAACAAGCGCAGGTGTTGTTCACGCATTCGTCGAAAGAAGCCATTGCTATTCCCACCGATGCTGTAATCCGCGATGGGAAAGGGGCGCACGTGTATGTGCAATCCGGACCTGCAATATTTCGACCTCGAATGGTCAAAACCGGAGCAGAAGGATTTGATCAAGTCGAAATTACCGAAGGCTTAAGCGAAGGGGAACGGTTGCTGTAACGGGGCTTACCTTTTGTATTCTGAAATAATTTTGAAAAAAGGTGGAGATCCGATGGCAGGGCATGGGCATTAGGGAGTGGTAATCGGTAATCGGTAATCCCTGCCTGCCGGCAGTCAGGGGTGGTCGGTGGTGCTTCGTAGGAAGGTAGTTGGTAGGTGGTAGTTAGTAAGAGGTAGTTAGTAAGATAGTGGTTGGTGAACGAAGCTGTAGTTGTGCTGCTGAATGCTCGTGGATGTTGACTTAGAATGCTGTCTGGCACTTTGTGATTAGATGTTTTGCTGAATCGCTTAAACGAATTAACCTTTGCGTAAACTTAAGTGTCTTAATCACTGCGTGTTTTAAAATATCGCGGAGTATTTTAGATAAGGATTTTAGATTTTAATTTGTAAACACATTAATAACATGAAAGCTAGATTGATTTTCTATTCATTTTTATTTGCAACGGCGGTTTTTACGTTACTGTCGAATTGTTCGGGAGGTAAGAAGGCAGAGTCTGATGACACACAAGCCCAGGCGACGGAAGAAAAAGCGCCGGAAGCAACCGCTCCTCAGTTTGTCGTTAGTGAAAATTTTCAGCAGCAACTTGGCAAGGTATTTACATCCTATGTTTCATTGAAGGACGCCTTTGTCGCCTCCGATGCAGAAAAAGTTAAATCTGAGGCATCAACTACCAGCCAGGCCGTTGCGGCCGTGGATATGAAATTATTATCGGGGGCTGCACACAATGATTGGATGAGCTACCTAACGCCGATTCAGACTTCATTAAAAGAAATTGAGAGCACGGCAGATATCGAAGTACAGCGCAAAGCCTTTAGCACGCTGTCGGAAAATCTTTACAAAAGCATTAAAGCGTTTGGATTAGCAGGCACCGAAGCTTTTTATGATTACTGTCCGATGGCTTTTAACAATGAAGGCGCGTACTGGCTCAGCGACAAGGCTGCTATTCGTAATCCTTATTTTGGCGACGCCATGCTAACTGCGGCGTAGTAAAAGAAACACTGAAATGATTCTTCCCAGTTATTTTAACGACGGCATTTACTTGAGCGTTTTTCGAAAGTGATCGGTGGCAAGCTGGAGCGTTTGGTCATGAATCTCTTTTCTGTTTACCCCAGGGGGATCATTGAAGAACATGGGAGCTTCCTGCTTTAAACCATCTTTTGCTTCATTGAGAAAAACATAGTGCCCTGCCTCAGTGCCTAAGATTTTGTATTGCGCGTTCCTGATCAACTTTGCATAATGTGCTGCATTGGTTTTTGGTGGGGCGATCATATCTTTTGCGGCTGCCACAATGTAAACCGGGACGGAAACATCTTTGCAATTTTCTTTGGCGGGAAATGCCTGTCCGATAGCAGGGGACATGACGAAAACACTCTTTATTCTTTTATCTAGCAATGGTGGAGCTTTTTCAAAAGATTCTTTCACTTCAGGTTTTTCAAAAAAGGAGATCAGGCCGGGCATTTCCGGAATTTCCGCTTCTTTTTTTCCCTGCTCACTTTTTAAATAATTTTCAATGGCTTGAAAATCCATTTTTGCGCCAGCCAGTGTGATGGCCGTGTATCCGCCCAGCGAAAAACCAGCCGCTCCAATCTTGTTGACATCCAAATGTGATGGAGATATCGTGGGAACCCAGCAATTGATCCAATACAAAACGAATATCCTGCGGACGCTCCCAGAATTTTACGAATTCGATGGGAATAGGATTGTCAAATGTATTTCCAAAATGGTCTACAGCCGCCACAATAAATCCCTTGGACGCTAATCCTGCGCAGAACCATTCGACGGTAAGGCGGCCCCCACCCGTACCGTGAGAAAACAGTATCAGCGGAAAAATACCCTGAGAAATCGACGCGTCTCTTTTGGTGGAAATTCTTATGAACGGTGACGCGTCTTCCGGGGATAGACTTTTCAAGCGTCGGATACCACACCTCCGTAGTCAGTTTGCGGTTTCGACTTTTATCTTCATACGAAAATGTACGTTGACCTACTTCATTGGTTTTCAATTGTCCAAAGGCCTGGCTTATTCCAATAAAAAAAATAAGGAGCGCCGGGATTACCTGTATTCTTTTCATACGTGCAACTTTTTTACAAAGTAACAAAAGACATATTTCTCAAGCTTGTACATTTTAGACATGCTTGCTTTGAAGCAACAAATTCGCGATCGTAGGATTTTCAGTAGAAAATTGGGAAGGCGACTTTCCCGTAAAGGCTTTGAAGTCCCGAATAAAATGTGGTTGATCGTAGTAGCCACCATTTAGCCCTATTCCTGTAAGTGAAAGTGGTTTGGTCTTCATTTGCTGGAGTGCTCTATAAAACCGAATTACCCGCGTGAAGTTCTTTGGATTGTATCCGGTATACCGGGAAAATATTCGCTCCAATTTCTTATAGTGAACCCCCGTCTTTTCGCTGAGGGCGTTCAGCGGTAAGGATTCTGATTCCTTTACCCACGAAATTAATTGAAGCGCCTGTCGCGTATCGACTTCGTTGCGAATTCTTTTTGCTAAAAAATTTTGAATTAAGTTAATACTGGATGCATCGGGATCGCCTTCGCAAAGCCTGAAAGTCAATTCATCTATTTCATTTCCAAATACCTGTTCGGCCTGGACTACTTCATTTATCAAGATGCTCATGGGCATTGGAATAAATGGTGCCAGACCGCCATGCCGGAAGCGGACCCCAAACATTTGAATGGGTCCATTCTGTTCTACAAAGAAAGGCCGGTTGCGGGGACCCAGGATATACGATCCAATAAAGGATCGGCTCACGGAAAGATCTTTCGAATCAATCCATACAACAGGACTTCCGAGATTGAAGATCATTTCAATTCGGCCTCCGGGGATGACCAGTTCGCGTTTCTTAAAGAAATTACTGTGTGACTTTAGGATCCAGAGGCACTCCACAAATGGTAGCAGTGGAGCGGAAGGAGGAAATTCTTGATATTGAATCATAGTTTGGTCAGACCGCTGATCTAATGCTTTTAAGAACGGATAAATACCGCTAAAGTTAATTCCCTTCCGAGTACATTGATCAATTCCAGTGATCCAGCTATGTAAGATGTAAATGTAGTGTAAGTGGTAAGATGTAGTAGCCAACAAGCTTCGTTCATCACAACAATCTACTAACAACCAACCACAAATTACCTGTTACCACTTACATTAACCACACCTTCACCGTCAGCGCAAAAAACTGTACCTTGTCAGGATGAAGCGGACTGTCATCTTGATTGCATGCTTGATTGGCGTCGCCTGCCAGCTCCCTGCGCAGCAGGACAAAATAAATTCATCAGTAAAGACCAGCGATAACATTGTCATGGTTGACGATGGAATTGTCGAACGCAACTTCATGCCGTATGAGTTGATTTATTACGTGGATACAACGAATACACTTTCATTTGCCCAGGTTTCTTCAGGTGACTTTTTCGACCATTTCAAAACACATCCCGAATACCAAAACAAGGATTTTAAAACTGATGCTTCTTACTGGATTCGCCTGGCCATTCGTCACAATCAGTCCACAAAAAAAGTTTGGCTCCTTGAATTTTATGATCAAACGATCGATCAGTTGCAGGCTTTCATTCCGCAGGAGGAAGGAAATTACAAACTGGTCGTCATGGGCGACAGCAAACTTTTTCCCGATCGAATCATTCCGCATAAAAATTTTGAGATACCGCTGGTCATGAAGTCCGATACGGTGATGTATTACTACTTCAATGTGCGGTCGCATGATTTTGCTGACATCCGGATTGCTTTCAGGTCAGTGGATCGTTTTATCCATTATGCGCTTAATGAATATTTTTTATTCGGAACATTTTATGGCATGATCCTCATTATCAGCCTGTACAACTTCCTGGTATTTCTGGCTATCCGCGAGATCAAGAACATTTATTACATCATGTATATCCTAAGTGTTGCGGCCTATGCCATGAGCTATGATGGAATTGGGTTTCAGTATTTGTGGCCCAATCATCCGGAATGGAACAATTATGCCACGGGTTTCACACTATATTTTGTAATTGTCTGGGCCTTGATTTTTACACGCCGTTTTTTGCATACACATGCTACAGCGCCTCGGCTTGACAGGTTGTTGAAGTGGACAATCATTGCAAGGTCAATCTTTTTTATTGTTGAGGTTGCCCTTTTTCCAGAGTTGCTCACCTTCCGCATTATTGAGATTGTTCCGTTGAGCTTAATTTTTTACACAGCGATTAGGGTATGGGACGACGGATACAGGCCGGCTCGTTTTTTTGTTATCGCCTATGGATTTTTGTTTGCTGGATTTTTTATCCGGTCGCTGGTTTATTTTGACGTCCTTCCATTTACGACGCCTTTGCATTATAGCCTGCACATCAGCTTCGTTCTGGAGATGTTGTTCCTGACATTTGCAATGGGTGACCGGATCAGAATTCTTAAAGCGATGCGAGATCGCGCCTTGCGTCGCATTATTCATCAGCACGAGTTGAACATGCAGCTAAAAGATAAGGTGAATAGGGAGCTGGAGCAAAAAGTGCAGGACCGGACGCTCGAGTTGAACGAAAAGAATCGCGAGTTGGAGGAAATAAACCAAAAACTCGAACGGCAGGCGCGTGAGATCAATCGAATCAATTCCTTGTTGGATCTCGATAACTGGAAATTGAAGAGTAGCATCAAAGAGGTACTCAATGAGCGCCTGCATGAAAAAACGATGGACTACCATCAATTTCAAACCCTGTATCCTGATACCCTTGCTTGCTACCGGTTTCTTGAGAACCTGAAATGGGAAAACGGTTTTAATTGCCGCAAATGCAGCAACGACAAGTATTTCAAAGGCGCCCAGAAATTTTCCCGGCGGTGTACCCGCTGCGGATATAACGAGTCAATTACGGCTTACACAATATTCCACAGCATCAAATTCCCGATCGAGCGGGCATTTTACATAGCCTATCTTACCGTGGCGGGGAAAAAGGATTATACATTGGATGCCCTGGCTGTACAACTCGACCTAAGAATGAATACCGTTTGGAGTTTTAAGCACAAGGTAACGGAGACGAATCCATGAGTTGAGCAGCGGCGGGAACCATCCCCTTGCATCCAAATGGGAAGAGGTGATTCTGCTAAAGGAGCCAGCCACCCGGAAACCCAACGCTAAAAAAAGTAACGCTCAAACCTCAGAGCGTTCCGTTAGGCTAGCCTTTTTCGGCGTTCCCCCTGGCAATGTTTTTTTTCAGATATCGTTTCCCTCCTAATTCTTCAAAAGGCCTAAGTAATCGTTTGAAATCAATGTTTTTTTTCTAGAAAAAAGCTGTCCGTTTTATGCCGAATGGATGAACACTCGGGTGCTTGATTTGTTGATTTTTTCTGTTAGGGCACTTTGTTTTTATCTAAATTTTTCTGCTTCAACTTTTTAAATCAATGGTATGAAAAGA
>CAVTZI010000042.1:0-106989 GCA_963739105.1 uncultured Bacteroidota bacterium
ACCTGCGGAACAACTGGATCATCCTATTTTAAGAGGAGTCCCAAAGCGAAATTCCATGAACGATGTGATGGGCATATACTTTACAGCTCCTCTCAACGATTCGGCTATACCTTTGATGTTGGGTAAAACCGGATTGGAAGGTCCTGCCCAGCCTGTTGCATGGACTAATGAGTACAAAAAAGGTCAAAAGATATTTTATACATCCTTAGGCGGCCTGGAAAGTTTTATAGATCCTGGCTTTATTAATATGCTTTATAATGCAGTGTTCTGGGCCCTTGGCAGGGACGTACCTGAGAATGGTGTCTTAGGTATCAATGATCTTTCGGATTTTAAGAACGACGCACCATTTGAAAAAGAGGCTTTTGGTGCGCTAATGGAAAATCCTTTCGAGCGTCCGATCGAAGAATTGAAGCTTGAAAACGCCATCGTACTTGATGCTGATTTTAAGCAGTCTAATATTCCAGCGCCACCTAAATCTGAAATCCCCAGGAATGCGACCGTTCTTTTTGATGGAAAGGATTTATCTAAATGGAGGCATTGGGATCTCAGCGAGGATCCAGTAGCTATGTTACCTGATGCCAGAGCAGTTACTCCATCACCAATTTTTAATGAAGCCAGGTGGCCTGTTTTTGACAACATTGTTCAAGCACGGCCGGGCTATGGGAGCATTTTGACAAAAGAAGAGTACGGAAACTATAGGTTGCACCTTGATTTCTTAATCCCCGAGGAGCCTGATTATGTTCCGGAGCGCTATAAGGGTTCAGGAGGAATTTATTTGAACGGTCGTTATGAAATCAAAATTCTTGACTCTTACGGAAAAGCACCGTCTAAAATAAGTAATGGTTCAATATTTGGTCAAATCGCTCCTTCAAATAATCCTTCCAGGCCCGTAAACAATTGGCAGTCATTAGATATTGAATACCGGCACGTTAAAGGTCAGCGACCAATAATATCAGTGGCTCTTAATGGTAAAGAAATTCATGATAATGTAAAGGTGTTAAGCAGGTCATCTTTTGCCATCAGAGAAGATGAAGCGCTTTTCATGTCTAGCGAGAAAGATGGTTCTGAAATTTATAACCTGAACAAAGCAGATTGGGGAGCGGAGGTTGAATTCAGAACCCATAGCGGAGGATATCTAATTACCAATGCTCCAGGGAACAAGCCTTGGAATGAAAATTCTAAGGGATTAATGCTTCGAGAAGGGAAACTCATTTACCGGAATGGTTCCGAATTTTTCAACGTTCAGGAAAAAGATGGAGCTCCCCTCAATGATGGTGAATGGAAAAATATTTTACTATCCTGTGAGGGTGGAAAGGTAAGCCTATACATTGAGGGCAAATATGTCAATCAAATCGATAATCGTGGTTCTACTTTGCTGGACGGTCATGTTTTCCGGATTGGCCAAGGTCCCAATATATACCGTCTTGGTGCCTCTGATTTGCCAATACCATTTCGTGGTGAAGCATTTGATGGAGAGATAAGAAAAGTGCGTTTCTTCAAACAGGCGTTGAGCAAATCGGAAGTTTCTGAACTTTTTAATGGAAACAAAACACTACCTAAATCCTTGGTTCTTGATTGGAAGGTTGACTTGTCTCGGAAAAATGAAAACATAATTAAAGGACCAATTAGAATTCAATCAGATTTGAGTAAGATAAGATATGCTAACATTTGGCTTCAGCCATTAGGGAAATAATAAAGTAGAAACACTTACTGAATGGACCACTTTTGCAATTCTATTATTTTGGAAATCCAAAATTTGAAAATGGAATATTCCATGTGTTGAAAAACTGTAAACAAAAACCATGAGCTACTACGCTGATTCAAACGGAACAAAAATTTACTACCAGGTAAGGGGCGAAGGCGAGCCCCTTATACTCTTAATGGGTTTTGGCGCTGATGGCAACGTTTGGGAAAAACACGTTGTGGAATATGAGAAGCATTTTAAATGTATTCTTATAGACAATCGTGGTGTGGGTCACTCAGATCAACCCAAAGGACCGTATACTACAAGAATGATGGCCGAGGATACAGCACACGTTATGGATCACGCGGGTATTAAGAATGCCCGAATTGCGGGTATCTCAATGGGGGGAGCCATAGCTCAGGAACTGGCGGTGAATTATAAAGACAAGGTCAGATGCCTGGCATTGATCAGCACATGGCCAAAGTTTAATAATTACGCTGCAACCGTCTATGAAAACCTAAAGAAGTTAAGAGTGACAAGCAAACCTGACGCGTTCATGGAGTTGCTACAACTCTGGATCTATGCACCGCCTTTTTATGAGAAAGGGCTCGAGGATCTAAAGAATGGCCAGGCAGCAGCAGCTGCAAATCCTAAACCTCAATCCCGGGACGGTTTTGAAGGCCAACTTGACGCCTGTATTCACCACGATACTGTTTCCAGATTGTCAGAAATACATGTGCCCACACTTATCACAGTCGGCGACATGGACATCTTTACTCCACCTGTATTTTCAGAAGTACTCCACAAGGGTATCAAAGATTCGATTTACGTCTCATTTCCGAAAGGAGGTCATGTTCATCATTGGGAAGACCTTGCCCGCTTCAATAAAGTCACTACAGAATTTTTTATAAACAATTAATCTATGGGAAAAATTAAGATAGCCTGTGAAACCTATACCTGGCAAATGCCAGGGGAGTCATACAAAGGTAAATTAGATCATATTATGGGCGTAATCTCCGCGGCTGGCTTTGCAGGCATTGAACCTGAAACCAGTTTTTTTGGTGATCTATCGGATCCGCTTAAAATGAAGGATACACTCTCTAATCATAATCTGGAATTTGCTGTATTGGTCCATGTCGAAGACTGGAGGAATCCGAAGGAAACCGACAGTGAAAGAACCAGATCGGAACGATGGATAGAATTTCTATCTTATTTTCCCGATGCGATTTATTTGCCTGTACAAATGCCTGGAGCGGACCGGAGTCATTTACAGGAGCGACAAAGAAATTTATTAAGCTGTGTGAATGCACTTGCTGAACGAGCTTCAGCTCGCGGCATAAAATGCTCCTATCATCCCAATTCTCCAATGGGTTCAGTATTCAGGACCGAAGAAGACTATGAGATTTTACTCAATGGATTGAATGCTAAACACATTGGCTATACGCCTGATGTCGGTCATATAGCCAAAGCAGGTATGGACCCGCTAGCCATCATCAAACGCTATCGGGAGTTGGTAAACCTGGTGCATTACAAGGATATGCATGCCGATGGGCAATGGGCTCAAACAGGTGAGGGGGTTATTCAACTGAGGGAGATCACAGAGTACTTAGTGAACAGCGGATATGAAGGTTGGATCGTTATGGAAGATGAGTGCGATCAAGCGATTACGGATCCGGATGGTGTCACACGTAAAGACGGCTTGTATGTGAATGCTAAAATCAAACCTTTGCTCTAGCCTTAGCGATAGTATGTTCACTAACTAAATGCAGCGGATTAATTAAGAAAATATGAGCGTTCTCCGGTACCTGTATGCATTCATCATCCTCATAGCGTGGTATGGATGTCAAACAAAAACTGAAATAACTGAAACCGATCCTGTAAAGCTATGGCTAACGTTTGAAGGAAAAGCCAGCATGCCAAATGTCGTATTGGTATCTGGAGATGAGGAATATCGGTCAGAGGAAGCTCTTCCTCAATTGGCTAAGATTCTTTCGTTAACACATGGATTTAATTGCACGGTATTGTTTGCGCAGGACCCTAAAAAGCCGGGAATTATCAATCCGAACTACGTTCAAAATATACCAGGTTTGGAAAATCTCAAGACGGCTGATCTCATGGTGATATTTACCCGCTTCCGTGCTTTGCCCGATGAACAAATGCAATATATCGATGACTATTTGAAAAGCGGGAAGCCGGTAATAGGGATAAGAACAGCTACCCATGCCTTCAACTTTTCAGAGATTGATTCCACATCGAAATGGAAACACTACGGTAACTTCTATGAGCGAGACGATGAATGGAAGGATGGATTTGGCCGCCTGGTCCTGGGAGAAAAATGGATTTCCCATCACGGCGATCACCGCCATCAAAGTACCAGGGGTGTCACAGCGCCAGGCGCGGAGAATCATCCTATTTTTAGTGGTATTTCTCCGGGGGATATCTGGGGGCCAACCGATGTCTATGGAGTGCGGCTTCCGCTTCCCGGTGATGCACAGCCGATCGTATTGGGTCAGGTAATCAATCGGGCAGGTGAATATCGCGAGGACGATCCTTTATACGGTATGCGATTCACGGATAATGAAGTTGCCGGCGTTGAGACGGACGAAGATGAAAATGGTAAGCAAACTAAAATTAATCGCAACGATCCCATGATGCCCGTTGCCTGGACTAAAACTTACCAGATTCCGGGAGGGCAAAAAGGTAAAGTATTTACCACAACCATTGGAGCGTCCACAGATCTATTAACCGAAGGAACCCGACGAATGATAGTCAATAGCGTATTTTGGTGTCTGGATTTAAGAGTTCCTGAGAAAGCCAATGTGGATATAATAGGCGACTACCGGCCAAGCCCTTTCGCTTTTAAAAAAGAAAAGTACTGGATCGACAAAAACCTGAGTGTATCATCGCTGCAGTAAATTCAACTGCTTCGTACCTCTGAGGTAACGAGTAGTATTTTAATGGTACTCAGATCTCCGCGCAACCTCAAATACATTTACGGCTACCGAAAACGGTACTTGTGCTGCTAGGTATACCGTTGACAAATGCGCAATCGAATTGTCTGATGACTACTTTACGATTATTATAGTATCCAAGGGCAGAAAGACAGCAAGCTGTGTCAATGTCTCGGTGAATGGCTTTAACGCCTTTCGGCGTTGGCACATCTAGTCAGAAGCGAATTCGTAACCTCACTAAACTAAAAAAAACTGATTTCATATTTTAAGATGTTTAACCTAAACAAGAAGGGAGGTATGAGCCACATGAAGTTTTATCATTTGAGCTTCGTTCCGAAAATAATTTAAAGCAAGCATTTAATCAGGGTAAATATTGGAAAAGCATAGGCTTTTTTTTACATTAGGCAACGAGCCCATCTATTCTTTACCTAAGGACTATTAGGTTAAAGATGATGGGCGTTTATTTTTTGTTTTTTTAGAATAGAAATGCCTTGCAGCACTGAATACGAATAACGCACGTTTGTTCAGTGATCGTTTGATGAGACACCGTTTTGAAGGGTAAGTAGCATATTAAATATATGTGAAATGAAAACGCTTATTGCTGTTTGCTTAATGTTGTTGGTCCTTCCAACCATGATGACGTGTGATAGCGATGAGAACAATTCCGACTGTCCTGGACCAGTCATAGAAGCCGTATTTCCATTTGTAGCAAGTGCAAATGATCCTGTTCTTATAAAAGGAACAGGTTTTAACAGCGAAAACATTACGGTTCGATTGGGTTTCCTTGCAACAACTATTATAGAAAGAAATAGTAACTATATATCAACTAAAGTTCCATCCGGCTTACTAGGATTAGTAGAATTAAGTGTAACAAATGGAATTGGATGTATTGGAACAAAAACTTTTGAAGTCACTTCACAAGCCCAAAGTGGAATTCCTGGTAGCCCACCCGTGTACTTTATTCCACCTGGAGGATTTTCATTTCCTGTAAATTTACCTTCAGTAGAATACGTAATCTTAAAGAATTTTTATGATGAAAGTCATGAATTAGAAATATTTCCCTTTCGAGAGGTTAGTACTTTTGAAGGCGAGGAAAGATGGGGAGCTGAAGTAAATCCAATTAACGGTACAATGGATCTTAAAAAGAATGAAGTTATTATTAACATCCAAAGATCAGGGAAACCGGATGATATATTGGTGGGCGGGTTTCATACCATGACCATATCGGTGGATGGCGTGGATATATTCGACAACTTCTTTATTGCATTTTCGACAATTACTGGAACTCAATATCTATTTAATAGATAAAAGGTATGCGATCGATTCAAATGGTGGTATCGCTTTTGTTCAGAAAAGCATGCATAATTTTGCTGTCTGTTATAGCATTTTTTCAGTGTGATAATTCTGATGAATCAAAGGACCTTGTTTGTGCGAAGGATTTGCGGATAATCAAAGTACTCCCTGATCGAAATCCTGTAATCGCGCCAATTATGATCGTTGGAAAAAGTTTTACTCGTACTACGAAAGTAATTTTTAAGGATGTAGAGTCGGAAGTAAACCTTATAAACGATACCACCATTACAACTCGCCCTCCGGTTGAATTAAAAGGCTCAGAGGGATTGCTTGAACTTACAGTTGTTGACGGAGGGTGTAGATTCACGACTGGATTTACCCTCACAAATGGTTTTGAAGACCGCTATCGAGCCTCGCCCCCTGATATTTTATTTCCAGATCCAGGTAAAAAAGTGTTTGTAAATGTGAAGGATACGATTGATGCGTATCTTTCTAGTAGTAAAAGTTTATGGAGAAATATTTGGGGCGGGGGGCACACGATAGTTTTTGAATCAACTTCGAATGAGAATGAATCAATATCTGAATTTTTAGGGACATAGTCCGTTTTCTATGGTGTTGGCACTTCGTTGTGGAGCAGATTTAACAAACAAGGGCTGTCGATGGACATCAAAATCTTCTATGATCAAAATCATTACTTGTATTATGGTCAGTATTTAGGGCCAGTTCCTGGAGATCATTTGGTCGGTGGCTTCTATGAAATGACAATACAAACCAGGCAAGGATTGGCGTCTGGTACATTTCTTTTTTACAATCTACTGTTTCGGGGAGGCAGTTTATTTTTGAATCAATTACCTATTAAACAAGCGCTTAAAATTTAAGCAACAAGAGATTAAATATGGATATAAAGAGAACTTTTTAAGTATGAGTGAGATTCAAAATACAAGTCCAAATAATGCACAGAAAACTCCGGGAAAAAAACACAAAGTTGACTATCTGATATTTTTTTTCTTTGGAGCAATAACATTAATCATTTTTGCTACCGTCGCAATTATAGATTGCCCTAATGATGCACAGCTCAGATTTTTCCAAATCATTTTGGCAATTTCGGTTGGAGGGCTAGTTGCCGGTGTTCCGGGTTTTCTTGAGGTAACGTACAAAGGTTGGATCCGGGCAGGAGGAGGCCTTGCGGCCTTTGTCTTAATATTGCTTCTCAAGCCATTAAGCTTGGCGGCTTCTCCGAATTGCCGGTCATTTGATCTTCTTGTAAATATCGAAACACCAGGCAACGATTTTCAGGCCATTAACAATGCGCAAGTAATACTTAGGATCGGGCCACATGAGATCGGGACCAAAGATCATACACGATAGTAAATTAGTATTTGATCGCGTACCAAGGGAATACTTTGCTGACAGTATCCGGTTAGTACCTATTGATAAAAGATGGAAGGTTGTTAGTCAAAGTCATATCAAAGCAGAGGAATCAACTGAAATAAGATTCACAATAACAAAGGTTATTGATTCTACTTCAGTGTCAGGATATGTCTTCGATTCTAAAAAAGAGCTGTTGAAAATGCCCAGCTTGTTTTTGGCACGAAATTCAAAGTGTTTACGGATAAATCTGGATTTTACACAATTAAACTCCCGTACGAACTTGGAGAAGCAGTTCGATTACTTGTTTTGATTAACAATGCAAAGGTCGAGGATCGCAGTCAATATATTTCGGAGAGCATCGATGTAATTATTTCTGACCAATGATAAACCTGGATTGTATTTTTTTCACTTGCTGGGGTATTCCTTTTGTCTACAACCGCTTTCGAGTTGAATGCGCAAAGTGATTTGGTATTTGTAAATGTTTCATTAGTTGACAAGGGGGGAACAATCCTCCGTGACATTGATTTTGCTTTAGAAGCTAGAAGCAAAGAAGAACTGTCATTTTCTTCACTTAATGTTGGTAACACCAGGAATGGTACAGCTTCCATAGAAGCGAATAGAAAAACCGTTGATAAATTAAGTTTTTTTCGAATTGCCTACGTGCTGGGAAATGTTTGGGAAGCAGATCCTGTTTTTAATCAAGCTTCTAAACCAGTCTATGATGTGGACAGGAAAAATGAATTGTTGCCAATGACATTTCACCTACGAGAAATTACGCCTACCAAGACCGCATCAGAGTATATTGAACTGAAGGAGGCGTTAAGGAAGAATGAGGAGGATTTGAATACCAGTAAAAGGTATTTAGCCGGCTTAGAACATAAAAAAGATTCCATGATTTCAGTTATTAATAAATTGACTTCTACCAATGCTGAGTTAAAAGTTTTAATCGCAGAAAAGTTGCAACTAGCCAGAAGTCAATTTGTAGATAGTGTCACCACCGAAATAAATAGTTTTAAAGAAGACCTATTGAATTTGCGACAAGTTCTGACACCGAACAATGTCCGTGATGCATTCATATATCCGAGTACGCGCGATAAGATGGCAGAACAAATTGTAGCCTATGGTTCGTCCCGAAATAAATTGGCGAAAAGAAGAGATGCGAGGTCATCTTATATATACGAAATATGGCATGGAGATGAAGGGAAACGTTCAGCGGTTGAGTTGAGTCAAGTTTATTCCTTCGCATTGGATACCATCAACACTAAATATTTACTCAAACTCAATGAATCTGTTTTTAAGAGAATAAACGATGTTGGTACGCAAAGGAAGCCAAGAATTGGTACAAGCTCGAAAGCCGTAAAGGAAATGCGGATGATGGAACCTTTATTAAAGATAAAGGTGGATCAGTTTGTGGAATTGTCGAATAAGGTCTTAGGTAAATTTCGAACGAATGACAAAGAATGAAGAAAACAATTGTTAGAATCTGTTTCGTAGTTTTTACAGGATCAATTCTGATAAGCTGTAAGAAGGATGATAACCCAATCTGCCCTGCACTTTCCCTGGAAGCAGTATACCCGTTCGCAGCGCCTGCTGGTGGACCTGTACTCATCAAAGGCACCGGATTTAACGAGGAGGAGATAACCGTCAGGTTTGGGACGCTTAAAGCTGAAATACTGGAGAAAAACAAGAACTACATTTCAACAAAAGTCCCTTCCGGATTATTGGGTGTCGTAGAGTTAAGCGTATCCAATGTGCAAGGATGTATTGAAGCAAGGGATTTTGAAGTCTCGGGTTCGAATGTGGGGACAACACCTGGCAGCCCACCCGTGTATTTTATCCCTCCAAGCGGTTTTGCTTTTCCAATGCAAGCGCCACTGGATGCCACTGTTTACTTTAAGAATGTTTATGATGAGACTGATTCAATAGTTTTGTTTCCCTTTTCAGCGTTAATGGTAATTGAGGAAAATGGTAGCTGTTACGAGAAATGGGGAGGTGAGAAAAGTCTAATCAGCGGAAGTGTGGATCTTCAAAAAAATGAAATGGTTCTTAAAATAAACAGGTCAGGAAAGCCGGATGATGAATTAATTGGAGGCATTTATACGATGTCATTAACTGTGAAGGGTGTCGATAGACTCGATAATTTTTTTGTTGCATTTTCATCGCTTACAGGGCGACAATATCTATTCTCGAGATAAGCAATCAAAAGCAGATATGAAACAAATTCATAACGTGATTCGGGGATTATTCAGGGCATGGTATCTGATGCTGCTCATAGTATTTCTATTCCGGTGCGATGATTCCGATGAAGTCGCGGAACCCGTTTGTACTAAAGACCTTCTTATTTTGAAGGTGTGGCCGAATAGAAATCCAATAGCCGCTCCGATATTAATAATCGGGAAAGGCTTTAGCAATTCTACAAAAGTTACATTCAAAGAGATTGAGTCGGAAATAACGGTTGTTAATGACTCTACTATTACGACCAGTGCGCCTCCTGAACTAAAAGGAAGTGTGGGTTTGATGGAACTTAGCGTTGTTGATGGAAACTGTAAATTTACAACCGGATTTACCCTTACAAGTACCTTTGACGACATTGATAGACCCTCACCTCCAACTATTTTCTTCCCGGATCCAAGTAAAAAGGTGGTGGTCAAGTATTCAGGATACAATTGTTAAGTATTCATCTTACTCCTTCAATAATATTTGGGGAGATAGGCAGTTTTATGAGTTTTACTCATACGATGTATACAATAAGATGAGTTTGAAGGGCTGAATATCTGAGATTCGGTTCCGTAAATAATTCGTTATGGTGCAGAATTAACCTACAGGACAAGTCCATTGAGGTCAAAACGTATTACAATGATAGCTTTGAGTATGCACCGAGTCCCGGTGACCATTTGGTAGGCGGATTCTATAAAATGACAATGCAGACAAGGTATGGAATGGCGTCAGGTACTTTTCTTTTCTTACAATCTACGCTATCAGGACGGCAATATATATTTAAGTCAATAGGTGATGTAAATGATAAACCGAATAATCTTAAGAGCGATTAAGTTTAAGACGTGGTGGGGCATACCGAATACCCACAGATAAGCGCCACCAGCTTCCGGGTTTTACCTCTGTAGTCAAACTGGAAAGTTGGTATGAAAAGGGCATAGAATAAGAACCATTTAGACTCCAACCCTTGTCGCCTATTTGCCAAAATATTCCAACGCCTGCAACCCACGTCCTGCTAACTTCTCTTAATCCTCCTTTGATGCTTTCTTCTTGGTTAGTATTATATAGAATGCTTCCAAAGGCATACAACCTATTATTTAGCATCGGGTAAAAAAGATAAGAATACCCTGAGAATGCATACGTAGTTTGCCTTCGATTTTCATTTTTAAAGAAAATCCCAAAATCTGCCTGAATTTGCCACGTGAATTTTAGAAAGCTTTGAAAGAAAAAAAATTGGTTTGCCCAATACAGCCGATCAAAACCAAGTCGTTGCCCCTTCGATGAAATCATTAGCAGGAAAATGAAGAGATGTTTGGATAGATAGTTCCGGAATTTTTGTAGTCGGCAACCACCTTATGCGTGGGCCAATGGATTGTATTGCCATGCTCAAGGGTTGAACCATCGTTGGGGGAAGCATTAGGTCCTTCAGTCATTTGCTCAATGTCACTAAACGTATAGAGCACATCGAGACCAACATTGATCATGGGCTTCCTAAATAATCCATAGTTTAATTGAAGATATTGAGTAATAAAACTCTGTTTTGTATGTAGCACCGTGGTATCTATCCCGAGAACTGTAGTTGTGTTTAGTTTCCGAGAATCTACCGTGTTAAAGAGAATGATTTCGGCGGTCCCTGAACTTAGCACAGAATTATTTAGGAGGTAATAAACATTATAATCTGAAATGGATAGTGCAGTATCCCGTTCTTGTCCCATGGATTGGTTGAATAAACCACCCATCAATAATAAAAAAATAAGGAGTTTAGAAAGTGACATAGAATAGAGCATTAGTAGTCTATTTATGCGTTTCAAATTTTCCGTATAATCTATTTCATAAAAACGTTTGTGTTCTTGCAAAGTAACGTTAGCAGATGATTTGTCTTAGAGATGAAGACCACAAGCGTCAAATGTTAATACAAAACAAAACCCATTCATTAGCCACTCGTAACAGAGGCAGAATGAATGGGCTCGTATCTAATGTACTAAAGTAGCCGCACATCACAAAACATGTTTTCAACTAAATATTGTCTACGAATACATGAGGCCCGGGGTTCGCATGCCTTCAACGCTGTGCCTGCCAGAAGAGGGATTTTTTTTACTTACGTTAGACTATAATCAGTTAGCTGTGGAAGAATTGTTGCTCCGATCTCAAGTTATTCCAAATATAATTGATAGCGGTGCATGATTCCATGTAAGCCAGTTAGTTGAATAGAAGGTCTATGGTTACTCTTTCTTCTCTACCACCCAACCCAAAAAATCACCCGTTTGCCCACCAGTCATTGGCCTGGCTATTCGTGTAAATTCCGTATCCTCTGCTTTCGGCATCTTCTGGCATGCTTAGGTAGGTTTTGAAAAAATTGATGGGTCTTGTGAAGTCGCAGCCATAAGCAGTCATATTCCTTGGTATGACCATCACGGGATTGGGAGCCTGATGCCCTGCATGTGCTCTTTCGTAGTCGGAATAAGTTCCGAGGTAGGCAGCCACACAAGGAACTCCGGTATCAAGGGCAACTCTCCCAGGATAGGATCTTCGAAGGCCTCTCTTTAAAAATTTCTTAATTTCCAGCAACGATCTTGTGAAGGTTCTTTCAGAAGGATTTCCGGGAAAAAAGATGGAATCAACCTGATAATGTTTGGAAACAAAATCCTGGGTGACGCTAATGGAAAATGTGTCTGAGTCGCTGTGAGAGCCAAATGCTTTGCTGCGAAATGCTGTGGTTTGAATGACTTTGTATAAAGTCTCGAAATAGGCCCTGGAAAACAAACATCCCCAAACCCAGTAATATCCATCTGATGCAAATGCTCTCCTGAAATTATTCCAATCATCATCATTCATATTTTGCACCTGAAAGTCCTTTGTCCGCCCGTCTTTGTCTAAGGGATCTCTTTCCGATGCCCTTGCCCCGGTTGAAAATTCATCCCTTTGGAACGAGTTGAGCAGCACCGGACCTCCAAACCATCCATGACTTAAAATACTAAACTCATAGAGTGTTCCGGGTTCAGTCCTGCCAAGATTGCTAACGTACCTGTAAACATCCGTGATGGACATAATATTGGCTTCTGCGTTGACCAGATGGTTTTCCCTGTAATGTCGACTTCTGTTGATAGCTGTATGAGCCGAGGACTCCTCTTGCCATACTCGTGATGATCCGTTAACGATATTCCTGTCGATTTTCCCCGCCTTTACATCAAATCGAATGAAAATCACCTCCGCATTATTTTGCCATTGAGGATTATTTCTAAGCAGGTACAATCTTCTTCTGTCTGCTATAAAGGGGAAGTTCACTCCTCCATTGGCATAGTCATAGCCACCCACGAGAATGATATACTTATTCATAACGTATTTAATTTTGGATCTTCCAGTAATAAACTATTAGTGACCGCGACAATATGTTTGTTCCGAAAAATTGAAGCTTTTAGCTGGTTGATTTGATTTGGTTTTTCTATCCTGATTTTGGCTGACTCATTCTGCTACCACCAATACTTTATTGTCCACAACAGGCCTGAAATCGGTTCTTTCCTTAAAGTTATTTTCAAAACGTTTCAAAATCCGCCATTCGATGATGTCGTCGACCGGAAAAAGCTTGGTGACAGGTGTTGGTACAAGGTCTCCCTTAAATTCAATTGCTTCCAGCTCTTCCGCCGGATTACTGGCTTTTCGCAGCTCTACCTTCAAGCTTTTCAATCCCAATTCTTCAGGGCTTTTTCCCTGCCAGACAAATAGGACCTCGTTGATCAAGGTTCTGTTGAGATCGAGGATCAGTGCATTGCTTGCAATGAGGCCATCATTGATTTTTAATATTTTTCCGTCTAGTGGTAATCGCTGTTGCCTCATAGGAAATTGTATCATGATCTGAATGCAGTTTTATCTCAATTTCGGCGGGATTGAAATTGGGACCGGGTATTCTGTTCAATTGTTTCACAGGTTCCTCGAGTGACGGTGAAACTATTTTGATTTCCAGGAGGATTTCCTTTACAGCCTCATTTTTTCCAGCGATCACCGGTATAAGCTTCAACACTGATTTCTGAAATGGCCTATTTACAATTACCTCATCATCTTGCAGAAATACAGGCTCGGTTTTTAATGAAGGCCGTTCATCGTTATAATGATACTCTTTGGAAATTTCTATGAAAAGGTTCTTTTTGTCTTTTCCCCTTGCTTTCCAAACTTCATTCTTATTTTCTTTGGTCAATGTGATCACTTCAGCGCCCAAAATATTTCCTTCTTCGTTCTTCAACTTCAATGAGGTATCTACACTTTTGAACTCTTCAAAAGAAATGTTTCCTTCCCGGACTTCAATACTTTTGAAGAAAGTATAGGTATTTGGGAAAATAATAAGCTTTTCGTTGGTGCTTAAAACCGGCTCAGTTATAATTTCTGATGGGCTGCTGATGTTGTCAATATTACCACTGAACTGGAACCTGATCTGGTGGAAATATCCAATCGGCTCGTCGAAATCGTAGAGCCAGGCGAGATCTGCTTTTTCGTTGCTTCCTTTGAAAAAGGTGATGTGTTTTAAAGGATCCGCCGAGTCCGGAATAGCAAACCTGCCTTCACGATTGTCGGTCACAATGCCATCTTTGCTTCGCCATACAAGGACTTCGGCACTCAGAAGATCGAGGTTTGGATCATTAAAGTCGTGGACGAGGCTGATAGAGAGCGATTGTTCTCTCCAAATGTCACTGAAGACGACTCTTTGAATATATTTATCTCTGTTTTCGGCGATCTGCTTGCCCAACACCCACAAGTGAGACTGAGGGTTATGAGTCCTTGTCACTACGGATCTTTCCCTGTAATCAACATCGATGATTTTTTTATGGAAGATGTTTTCCTTTATAAACTTGTAAGTGACTCCGATTGCCGGCACCTCTTGACCAGGAATCATCGAGCTGAGGCTTTGAGGATTTACGTAAGGCCGGAACATTTCCTTCAGGATATTCTCCTTGAATTCCTTTACCAGTTCATCAATTGCCTTCTTTGCTTCCGCATCTTCTACCTGGCTTAGCAGCTCAATTTTCAGATTTCCTTCTTCCTCCAGCTTCCTGGTCGCCCATTCAAACTCAGCGCCGAAGGAAAAGTTGAGGCCAGCATAAGCTAAATGCAGCTTTCACTTCCAGTTGATGAGAAATGCTTTCATAACACCTTCCCAGATCGGCCCAAATCCTGAGATCCACAGCCGGCCGGATAGCATTATATTTAAGGTCATACAGAACGCCTGCAACGTTTCCCGTGTCGCCATTCAAAGCCGACAAAATCAATGCTGTTCCTTTCCTGTCAAGTCGTACATTGAAAATGCTTTTCAGATCGGAAGACATAAGGGAGGGTTTATGCGATCCTACTATACTTTTTACGAATGCATCTTCAGTGACAGGACGATCTTCGCTATTGAGTGAATCCAGGACAAGCAGGTTCACATTGCCATCTCTCCAAAGGGGGATGGATGCTGTGATGTTTTCAGGCAGGCGATTTACACCTTTTGCAGAACTGATCGCCTTTTGAAGCCGTTCTTCGCTTACGGTACATTGAATCCCAAGCGACAATATCGATCCCGCCGTTTTACGCAAATCGTCCAGGCCGCCTTCAATAATATCTCCTTCGTTAAAAATCTGAAAGAACAATTCGTAGAACTTTCCATCCGATACATCGGGCAGGGGTGCCAGGCTTACTTCATCCGGGAAATAATAAATCAGATCCTTCAGTTCGTGGTCTCCATAGAAGACAAGTCCTTCATGGATACCTAACGGTTTAGCTAGGTCAATCATAAGTCAGTTTTACCAAATGTTGTTAGGAATCTCTATCTCTATTTTTTCTTTGCTGTTGATCAGCCACCCTGAATTGTATGATTCTCCACCCAATCCCCGGACTCTTTTGCGATAACTGAACTCCTTGTGATTGAAATTCGGCATTGGATGTTTGAATTCAACTGTATCTCCAACCTCTCTAAAAGGTAGTTTTTCGCTCTCAACCCGTATATGGTTCTCTTTATCCTCATACATGAATTCCACGGAAACCTGCTTGATTTCCATTGCCGTAAAGTCGGGAGCCTGGGTCAGCGTAGCTCTTATAATCCGTTCGGATTCGATCTTGTCATTTACAACCAGAATAGGACCTTCATGATCTCTCCACGGTCCCTGGATAACGGTTGAATCAACTGAAGAAAGACAGGTGACCCTGTACTCAAAAGCTTGTCTCGATGTATTGAGGCTTGTGGCTATTATAAGCTTCGTTTCATTTACTTCTTTTGTAAATGTGTACTTGCTGAAAATTGGTTCCGTTCTTTCCGCATCCCTGATCAGTGTTTCAAGTATTACTTTGTCCGATTTTTCCCAATCAGCATTACAGATCAGATCCACTGACCATTTGTTTTCAAAAATATTAGGAATAAAGAAAAAGGAGGAATCGACATTTGTGACGGTAGAACGATGTTCCTTCGATTCCGAAATAAAATAGATTAGCCCAAGATCAAATTGTATGGGAATGGTTTTATTGGTTACCACAGAAAGGACTTTTTGATCCTTGTCGGTGGTGTTAAAAAGGTAAGTTCTGGCAAGGATCTGGGTCAAGTCAGTTTGATCCAACACCTTAAGATCTGCCTGGATGAGATGGGCATGTTCAAAGATGCTTGAGTCATCGATGCTGATGGTAATTTCCCGTGTCTCAAAATATTCCGCAGCATTGAAATAAATAAAAGGACTGCGTTCAGAGTTCCAGTCGATCTCCAGTTTACCAGGCAACTTATTGGATTCGGTAGTCATGAACATCGTTACCCGGTAATCATATCTATAAATCTTATCCTTTTCCCGGGTGAAATTGAGATTGTTGTTTAATGCATCATCCGAGTCGAAAGCAATGCTTCGCTGAACCGTTATTTTGTTAGCGGTTTCATCCACTACCCGACATTCTATAATGACGGATTTTATATTTGAGTTTTTGAACGTATCGGCAGATAACCTGATCTCAACCTTCTGATCGATAAATGGAATCTCATCCAGCTTGATCCACTTGATTTTATCTTTTATTCCCCCGGAAGACCTTATCATAGAAGACAACAAAGCCTGGGGATAGAAAGGATAAGTTTTTACATTCCGCTGATTCAGGCTCACCGTCGTGATGCTCAGCTGACTCTCATCTATATTCCTCCTGATATGATGAACACCAGGCGCGATTGCCGATAACACACGGCTTACACCATTTGCAATCCGGTCTTCAAGTTTCTCTGAGGCGCTCAAAGGCGAAGCTGCGGGTTGGAAAAGCTTTTTCATCACTTCCGTTTTCAATTCATTAATCATGCTCTTCAAAGCCTCACTCTTGACTACAGGGTCCAGCTCTTCGATCTGGATTTCGATGGCACTTGTTTCCTTTAATCTGTCTACAGCTGTTGTGATTTCATCAGTATAAAAAATGAAATTTGTTTTGTCAAATTGTTCAAAGTGATGGTAGACTTTGGACCAGTTTACCATCATTGTAGCTTTAAAAACCGGCGCTATTCCCAGCATTTCCAGCTCATAATGGACACTGGCCGCAATTACGTCCGAATCGAGGGCTGCAATGAGCAGCTTTCCATCCTGACCAACGGCCCTTACAACCAGGGAAGCGATATTGTTTCCAAAAATGGAAGGCTTTACATCCGAAGTGACAAACCATTTTTTTGGGTCTGGCTCATCGCCGGCTGCTGCCACGATCAGGTAAACTTTGCCGGAATGAATAGGTGCGGGGACAAGCATTTTCGGCTTCGTCCCCAATTTCTCCTGGATCTGTTTTTCTGCAAATGCCAGCTCTTCGGCAGTTGGAGCAAGGTTCACATCCATCATAAGACTGGCTTCCAGGATGCTTTCTGTTTCTATTCCAACACCCGATTCGGGAAGGATAGCATAAGCTTCAATCTTCGGAGCCCCGTTTTCGTCGAGCATGATCGAGGGTTGAACGCATACATAATAGAAAACATCTTGGTTACTGTCGTCTTTGAAGATCGTCAAACCACCGGCTTCCAGAAATGGTGCTTTATAATTAAGCATAGTTCATCGTTTTAAGCTGGGTAAATAAATGATCTAATGAGCAGGCGCCTGGAGAATTAACATACTTCCCTGGTTGGTGCCCGATGTTTCTACTGCGGTGCCATCTTGCTCGATCAACTTCAATAAATAACTGTAGTTTGATTGGCTATTATCTGTCCTGGGAAGATACCACGTAAGCATATGTGATGCAGTCGACTTGTCAAGGAAGATTTCCCTTGTTTCGCTGTCATAATTCAGGGTTAAAAGGGCATTTGAGAATTCCTCACCCAGCTTGAGCATCGTTGCGTTGATAGACACTTTAAATATCGGGAGAACGAGTGCCTCTTCTCCTTCTCCATTAACCCACGCAGATTTGGACATGGTATCCTTGGAGATAATCCTGTATCTGTACTGGAATTTAGAATTGGTCTTGTCCATTATCACCAGTTTGGCAGTGCCAGGTTCCCAGTCTTCCTCAGCCGACATTTCTATCCTGTCGAAACTGGAGAATTTATTGGTTTCATCCACATACTTGAACTCCACAATGATCTTCTTTACTGATTCATCGGGAACTTGTGAAAGTTCCACCGGAAGATCGAGCGTGTTTTCGTAAGGGCTGGAAATAAACAGCTTTACATTATTGTTTTCAGTAAGATAGAACTTCTTCTCAGGACCCGTAATCGGGCTGTTATTTTTAGGGAAGTAGGTTGCCTTATACACAAGCGGGGCATCAATGATTTTGCCCATTATCCTTGTCAGTTTTTCGCCTTCAGGTTTGTCGGTTTTAAGTACCACAGTTTCCATAAAATGGTCAGGATCACCTTCATTTTTGTAAGAAATATCCACCTGGACGATCTTGATTTCATTATCACCGGTAAGCAAAGAAATAGTAGGGTGAGGAAGAAAATTAACGTCTATCAAACCGATTTTACCAATATTGACATTGATATGAGAATTGGTAGATTCCTCCTGGAGAACAACAGGTTCGGAGATGCCTTTGAAGAAAACCTCGGTGGAATATTTTACAATTCCATCATCTTTTTTTGGTCTCCTGAAATGCCATACATCCTTAGGAGTGTCTTTCTGGAAAAGAACCGAATGTTTCTCCTCAGCGCATGGATAGTCAATGTTCACCTTGACAGAATTTACAAAAGGAGCCTCTTCCCATGGGGCACTCACAGAAGTATTGATGGTGATGGTTTCTACCTCATGTTCACTCAGGTCGACAAGTTTCGTCACCTGTTCTTTTTTACTTTCAGGTACACCTTCCAGGAAGTTCATGATTGTACCCTGAGGAGCAATTTGCCATTCGACTACATCCTCCTGGGTAAAGCGTAACTCAACAAACGAATTGATTTCCTCTTTCACCAGTTCGAGCATCGAATTTTTCCGCTCATCCTCCGACATTCCCTGGATCCTGCTTTTGATGATTTCCTTTACCTTGTCTTCGATCAGTTTCATAGCCATTTCCCTTAGCTGGCTTACGTGCTCATCCGATATTTCCGAAGACCCTTTTTTGATTTCGATATTCATCAAACCTTCTTCTGTAAGAGTTTGTGTAATCTCTTTTACATTGATCCGTTCGACGTCTGCGTCTGAACAACCTTGATCTGTGTTTCTCCAGACGCGCTCTACTTTCCTGTTGATTTCACTTGTCTGCGTAGAACCAGCCCATGCCCTTATTTCAAGGCTGGGGAGTCTTAGCTGGAATTTGAGATCGTAGCGGATACCAATCGATTTGATTCCTTCTTTCAAAGCTTTATACCAGATGGCAGCTCCTGTTGGACTTAGCCTCAAAGCAAATGCTGCATTGTTGTCTCCCAGTAAACTTGCAGGTCCACCGGCTGAAGACCAGGCAACGATGTCTCCCCCCTGCTCCTCCAGCAACGTGACATTACCCTCCGTGAAATTGACGGCACCGAATCTGATCTCCTCAATAGAAGGCACATCGGGATTTGGAATCATGGTTTCACCACGCGCTTTGGCAATGAGCCCGAGTCTTTCTTTTTCTTTTTTGATTAATGCTTTTCTTCTGCTTTCCTGTACGCGGGCACTTTTCAGCATACCAGATATTTCCTGCAAAATATCTTCGCTTACACCCAGGTGAGAATCAAAATTGATCCATCCTCCGGCAAGACCGGCCACACTTGTTGTGGCTCCGTCCGCGCGGTCTGTCCAGAAGAGACCGCTGAATACAGGTTCTCCATTGATGAATCTGATTTCCGGTGTGGTTTTGAGTGCATAGAATAAATTGCAGTCTTCATCATCCGGGAATACAGCTACATTTTTATGGTTTAAAACAACTGGTATCGTTATCATTTTGATTTTTTTTTAATTTTTTTGTCAGACTAATTTTTGGGGAATCACGCTTAAGAAGTTTCCGGCAGTGGACTCAGGCGTGAGCCATTCTGTCCATTTTGTCGGATCTAAAATGTAGACAGTTCCAACCTTGTACTCATATTTCCTGCTGGATAATTGCTGCGACTTCAGTATCTGGCTGATGTTCCTTGTCATCTCAATTGAAGAAACCGGCTTCACTTTGTCCAGTTGTACCGAAAAGACCTGTCCTTCTTCATTTTTAATTTCCACATCTACCCGATGTACCTGGCCAAAAGGAGCCAAAGTAGCCTGATCCAGTTCAGCCCATCTTTCAAATAAGGGACAACTTATTTCCAGCTTCCAGATTTCAGGATCACCAGTTGCATAATCTATTACTTTGGCAAGGATTTGATCGGGTGGAGTACTGATGGAGACGCCGTATGGTTCGCAAATCAAGTCTGTCCAATATCTGCCATCATTCAATGCTCCCACATCTTCTGCTCTGAATAAGACGTCTGCCTTTTGCAGCTTAGGGATATTGAGTGGCCATTTTTTTTGAACACCTACTTCATAATCTGCATCGTACACGGTACTTTGAATTCTTGAAAGCAGCGTTAGCTCTGCACCACTTACTGTAATAGAATATTCGTTGTTATTGATGATTCTGTAACCCTTGATTTCGTTGGTATGCAGTTCTTCATTTTTTTGAGCAATCTCTGCGATCTGGGCAGGAATCCCCACAAGTTTTCTGATATCAAGCTCGACCGGAATGGATGCAGTTTTAGTGATTTCTTTTCCTTCATCGTCAGAAATCAATTCAAAAATAATATCTCCAATGATCCATTGTCCGTCACTTATTTCTCTTTTAAAAAAATCAAAGGACTCGAGAGAACAGTCTATGCTCAATGTAAAGCCAGTCACGGGATCAATTGTGCTAATTGTTTCCTGCACCTTTCCTCTGAAAACTGCATTGTCTCCCGCATACGCATCCCTGATTTTGAATTGAGCAGTGGTATAACCTCCCAGCCTCAGGTCGCAAAATTTAAGTTGCTGTTTCGATTCTTTGTCGAGGGTTTGGTATAGGTCTTTTTTCGCTTTCGGATTGTAATAGGGAACCATTGTAATTCCGATGTTTATCCTGTAGAGTTCCGGCTTATCAGGATTTCCGCCGGAGAGCATCGATATTGTAATCTTTGGCTCACCGTTTTGTTCTTTGGCCTTGATCCGGAAGGTTTGAGGCAGAAAGAAAAACTCGTCAGGTTGTGAAGTCGGACGATAGTAGATTGTGTAGGGGACAGTATCTTTCACAAGGTTTGCCATTTTCCAATTCAGACCTTTCATTTCAAACTCCGAAGACAGCGGTCCAAAAACGTCGCTGGCTTCTTTGTTGAATGTTTTGATGATCATATGTCTCAAATCTATTTTCTGAGGCTGCTCAACCTGAGGCTGAGCAGCGATGTCTGGCTCAACGGCGATGACCTGAGCGCGGAATTCAGCAGCAGCTGCCGTAGCAAATTTTATCATCGGGCGCAAGTGAACGGTGGAGACTGGTGCGGCTGCGGCTTCCGTGGCAAAAATGATTCTCGGACCGATCAATATCGGTGTATCTTTTGGAAGCTCCGGTGCCGGGATCTTCTGCCACCAGAGTTCACTGATTACCTCAATATTGAAATTTGCAAACTTTGTTTCATCCTTCAGTTCCGTCAGCAGATCTTTGATTTCCTCCCATGCTATTTCCGTTTCTGCGTGCAAATCCTGGCTTATGTTAATGGGATCTTTGATCATTGGAGAGGGAGTGACGGTCAGCGCCTTTTTAATTGTTTTACCTCCCGATTTATATTCCAGGTTGATCTGGGGATTCCGGATAAAGAAGGGTATGACATCAGGCTCTTCGCGACAAACTTCCACGACACAATGAAATGTGATCTTTTCTGTAGAATCATCTTTTTTAAACCAGACAGATTCCGCATTTTGAGCCTCATTTATTCCACCTCGTTTTTTAATCCGGAACTGCGGCTGACCATATTTTTTGTTGTCAACAACTTGAATCTTTGTTGGATCCGAAGGTGCTTCGTACACCCTGTTGTTGAAAAACATCACCATCATGGTCATCATCGGCATTGCCGACGCTACCTGAATGGGTCGAGATTTAATACTATAACTTCCTGGCATGGCTCTCTAAGGTTTATTGGGTAGGTGCTGCAACGTCAACAGGTTCTGCGAGGATCAGAAAATCGGTTTCGTTTTCTTTTTCGTTCACCTTCACAGTTTCGCTACCGGTACGCGCATATTGTACGGCATATTTGAATGGTTTCCCCTTGGCCGAGAAGGCCAGTACATCAAAATTCTGAAGCGGCGTACTTTTGTCGAGCCTGATATTTTTCGTTACGAAATAATCATTTTCCTCATAAGTGACGGTGACAAAAACAACTTGCCATTTATTCCAGTCGAGGGTTGTCCCATCGATAGAATAGGATTTAGGATATCTCCTCAGATGAATAGGCAGAATGTCCTGTTCACTTTTGCAATCCAGCCAGTCTGAAGTGAATACAACATCATCCTTGAACTGGACAAAATACCTGTACTTGAAGGTATCTACCGAACCCTCTCTGAGTCTCATTGACCAGTCCCATGTCTCCGAATTTGTAAACCATTTAGAATATTCGTCCTTTATTTTAAGAACAGTATCCTCATAGAGTACTTCCACTTTGGCGGTTTTGACCGTATTTGGATCAAGGATAACATCGAATGAAGCTTTTGCTCTTCCCGTGAGCAAGTCATCAATCAAAAGATTGCCTCTTGAATCTGTCTTTTCCTTACCATCGGCTTCACGTTCCATCGAGGTATAGGTAGTGAACTTTGTAGGTATAGTTTTTACTCTTGTTTCCATACATGTAGCATCTCCAGTTACCTGTGGGATTTTCCTTACTCAGCCTGATTTCCTTGGTCGTATCGGGTTGGTTTGGAGCATCAGGATATTTCATCGTGACGATTGCTTCTTTGATAAGGCTCCAATCAATGTCGCCTGCAATGCAGTCTACAGTGATAAAACCAAGCTTGTCGTAGGAAATCACCAATGCCTGTCGCTGATGTTTTTCAATTCGATAGGAGGAGGGGAGATAGCGGTGCCAACATAAGAAATCTTAGCTTCGACATTATAAAAGTCCATAAGCTCCCCTTTTTCGTTCCTGGCCATAGTTACCCGGAAGGTGTATACTTCGGCTCCTGTCTTATACATGAACGACTTGGAATTTTCCCGGACGACTCCACTTTTGTGATCCTTCTGGCTGTAGGATATGTTCACAATGACGCTGTGAATGTTGTCGATTTTGAAATCCGCGTTTATACTTACTTGAACTTCCAAGATCTGTATTTCAGGGCTGCTGATATCGATATGCCGGACGAGTTGCTTCCTTTGTTCTTCAGTAAGTTGAGTTGTCAAAGTTCCGTTTGGATACCTTCTGAATTCAACAGTACCGTTTTTCTTGAAGTTGAAGGATAAGGTGTTGATTTTGGTTTTGTCGACATCATTTCTAAAGTAATAGTGGGTATCGACAGTCGGTCTGGTTTTGTCGAATACCGTAAGGCCCAAGTCCGGATTTGGCGTTGGCTGTGCAGCGCCGCCTTCGCCTTCTTGCCTTTTCTTTTCCTCACCAATAAAAGCTGTGGTAAAGAAATTCGGAATTATCGTATTCATGATGGTATCCATCAGTGATGTCCTGAGATTGGTTTCAATTTCCTTAATTTCTTCACTATTGGAAGCAACATCCCCAAAATCGGTAATCTCAATATTGATCACCTTCCTATCAATCATTGTCTCGATCAATTTTGAAATGTCCTCTTTTCTCACTGTCACACTTCTCGAATCCGTTGTTTTTTTAGAGAACCATCCATATTCTACTTTATAGGTGCCTCGTTTTTCCTTTCTGTAATCTTGTTCGTAAGTCTGCACTGATCAAAGATCTGGGTTGAATTGGCGGTCACTTTTACTTCAAGGCCGGGTACAAATGCAAAACCTTTCAAGTCATATCTTACTATCGCCTGAAGAGGAACCAAATCAGGGGAATCGGGATCCCCACTAAAACCTTTTGTCAAAGCATCATAAAAAATCTGCGCACCCTCGATTCCGAATGTTGCATAAAAGGCAGCAGAGTTTGAACCTACAAGGGAGGGATTTACCTCTGCACTCGATTGACTTTTTGAACGTTTCCCCAAGTCCTTCGAGCAACTCAAGCTTTGCAGTTCCTTCTTTCCATGTATTGGGAGTTCCCAGTTTTATCATCGGTCTATTTGCTCTGTCTACAAAGGGATTGTTTTTTTTCACCAGTCTGGAATATAGCCGTACAAACATCGTGGTTCGGCTGTTCCACGAGGCTGGAGAGATAGTCCGTAATGGTTTTGTGCTCTTCCTCAGAAATCGACAGGTCAGTAGTAAATAGTAGCTGCCCCAACTGAGTTTCTACCAGTTCTTTGTTAGGCGCTGCTTGCATAAGCTATATCGGCATTTCGAGAGAAAAAATAGAATGACAACTGTGGGTTTCCCTTGTCATCAACAGCTATTCTGGGGCGACCTCGTAAGGCGTAAAAAGTGTCAGCTTTCTCATGGTCCCTGAAAATTTCAATATCGTCGAGGCCAGGTACCTTCACCGTTGGAAATAACATTAGCATAGTTGTAGGATTTTAAATTGTAGTTAAATTAAATGTTGGTAATTCTTAGCAAGAGTTCATTGCTTCCGGTTGGGACAACAAAGTTCAGGACTTCTTCAGAGCCATCTTTTTTAAAGACGTTGACTACTGCGCTTAGCGGATCGTCTATATCCACACCTTTCAAAACAACAGTTTCCTCCACCTTTGTCTTTTTAAGCATTATGGTTTCAAGAGGATTGGGGTCGCCGTCATTTTCAAAAATCTGAACCTGTACGGCCGCTATATTGTTGGAGAAAGTTTCCTGTTCTAATAATGTTGAAACCTTCAGCACTTTCAATCCGCAGCTTTCAAGGCTGATGGGTGGCTGCTCAATCTGATAGGTCCGGTCTTCTCCTTCAAGGATGTCGCCATTGACCATCAAAAACTTTGTTCTTGCAGTCCAGATTCGTGGATCTTCTTCTTCCACCACAATAGCAAAGGAAGGTGTAACTGCATCGCCACTTTGAGTAGCTAAGACAAGTCCCTTGGCAAGTTCCTGTCCTTCGACATTTCTGTATTTCACTTCCACAATGGCTTTGGATATAAGCGAAGCGGTATTGAGCAGTATCGGGGAAATATTCAAAACCCTCGTCTCAGGGCGATTGACAATCACCTGTGAATCTTTCTGATTTTCAAACTCATCTTCTATGAACTCTTCTTTGAAGAAGAACTTCTCCCTTTTAAAGTAGACGTACTTGTCTTCTTCTTTGGGGAAAATCAGGAACTTCTTCAAATCAGTAGTGCCATCCTTGAAGATAACCGTCCTGCCGTTTGTATCTCTTTCAGGTGCCACAAACACCTGAACAGACTGAATTCCGTCTTCAGAAAAAGTGATATTCCCAGGTTGGATTTCTATCGGTATTAAGGGTGAATGATCGGTGATATTGACTGCAATGTCCCTCTCCGTTACATTTTCGAAAATCCTCGATCTGATTTTGGTTTCATGAGTACCTATAATTGTTCCGGGTTTATGGATAAACTCTACTGAGTAATCATAGGTGAGCGTTCCAAAATCGTCTACGAAAAAGCTGATGAACTTCCTGGGTTCTGCTGCATTCACAGCCACACTTACCTCATGTTTCCTTTTGGTCTTATCACCGTTCCGCTCTCTGAAGCCATAGGAAATATGTACGATTGCTTCTATTAGCTGCAACTCTTCAAAATCCAGCGCCGACCTGATCTCAATGTCGATGTCCTTGAATGGTCCATCGCCCAACCTCACCAGCAATACCTGTTTGCTCGCATCAAAGTTTGTTCCTTCCAGCGAAAGTGCTCCCGCAGGATGGCATATGTGTATTTTGTGCCTCTGCCTTGTCAAATACAAATGTCCTCTTTATTTGTTGAGATATTGATCGGTGTTTCAATGAGTATCCCGCATTGATTCCGATTTTTGTTTCTATCTTCTCTGGCTTATCCTTTTCGGCTGTGGTGTCGTTGTAGTTGTCGGCGTGATGTCTGTCGGCTGGCGTGACTTGTCGTCGGCGTCGTAGTCGTGGCGTTCGGCGTCGTCGGTGGTGGCGTCGTCGGCGTGTGGCTCGTTGGCGGGGGCGAAGTCGGCGGGGTGTCTAGTTGGCGGCGGCGTTGTCACTCTTGGTGGAAGCTCAGTGGACGGGGGAGGAATCGGGGTATCACCACCATCGTTGGATGGCGGAACAGGTCCGAGTAGGAGTAGGAGTGGTAGTTGGAGTAGGTGGTCGGCGTATGGCTGACTGGGCGGTGGGTAGGTGTAGTCGTTTCATCGGAGTGGGCGTTTAGTGGCGTTGGCTTTTCAGTCTGTTGTCGTTTTACTGGCGTTGATGGGGTCATCTGGCGTTGGCTTTTCGTGTGTTGCAGGTGCTGTTGGGGTTGGCGGTGTACCGTTCGTTTTCCTTTTCACTTGGTAAAGTACTGCCGAGTACGTTATAGTCTTCCTTTGGAATGGCTGTGGCGTCGAAAAGAGTGGGAGAAAGCAATTCCTTCACTATTTTCATCTTGTCCGGGTTGTCTGATCCCAAAGCCGAAGCGCCTGTTTTGTCCACTGTGAAATCTATTTCTTTGATTGTGATTGCTCCTTTATTCACAAGATCTCTCATGATCAGATCAATGTCATTATTGGAAACAATCTTTAATGATTTCGATTCCAGGTTAAAGTCTGCATCAATATGATGCTGCCAATAGTCTTCCGTGGCCTTAAAGTCAACAGTGATCTCAAGGTGATAGGCTGGCATCAATCCGAAAAATTCAAGATCATAGCAGATTCCGACTTGAGTTTGAGAACCATTTTTAAGCAAGGCCCACATGATTTGCGCTTCCTTACCGCCCAGCCTTAATGAAAACACAGCCGTTTGTTTTCCTATAAGTGAAGGTTTTGAGGAACCGGCGACGGTAAAGTCAACGGCCGAATTACTCTCGCCCCCTGTACTTCCAAACATTACCAGCTTTACAGCTCCATCAATAAAATTCACTGGACCCAATCTTACGGTGCCCGCAGCAGATTCAAGCTCTGACCGTATTTGTTCTAACTCTTGTTCATCAGGACCCAGCTCCACCTCAAGCGTTAGAAACCCGCCTGTTCTGTCTAAGTTATCCGTAAAATTAGGCTGTGTACCTTCTACAACCTCTCCGTCGATGTAGGCCACGAATTGAATTCCTTTACCATTGTTGGCGATTTTGACTTTCTCGGAAGGCAAATAGAAATATTGAGACTGGTCCTGGGAGTCTCTGAAAACAGTGATGCCTTTAATAATTTGTTGATGATCAGTGGATAGCATTTTCTTGGATTTTATGGTGACTTGAAATGTTTTGTTTTATTGAAGAATTGCTGCGGTTGTATTTCCCACCCTGTTTTTGAAGAGGAATAGTCCTTGCAGAATTTGAAGTAAGAAACAGCTGTCTGGTCCGAGAAGGAACAATCAAGGTCACCGGAATAGTAAGATTGACCGGTGTTTGTATTCACAATGTTGCTTAGGAGATACTGAATATCGCCGACCTCACTTTGTTTTGAACCGTACCTGATCGTTTTATTTTCAGAAACTGACTTTCTCCTGCGGTTGTCAAAATTGAAGAGGAGGAAGGTGAAGTTTTTCTGCTTGGTCAGGCTAACGCTTTCTATAAATGTTGTCCATGAATTCCAGGCAGTATGATCGTGATTGTATCTCAAATATTCTTCTGGCTGTCCTGCCACGGTAATGCAACCAGAACTGCTGTACTTCAATTTCAATAATGAGGAGTAAAATTTGAGCGTTGGTTCCATCCTCCCTGCATGCAAATTGTCGCCGGGTCGGACAACATCATAATTCGCAATGCGACTGCTGAATCCTATAGATGCACTTGCCTTAATGATATGTGGAAGACCAACAATTCCAAATCCATCCATCAGTAGCGCCTTATGTCGTTGGAAACCCTGTTCATTTCTCGGATGAATTCCTTTTCTCAACTGGTAACATCCGGGGCACAACACATTCAATGTGGAAACAGATGACGGATGTTGCTTTACATAATTTTTGGAAGGGAGTGTACTGCCGGGAAACAGGGCAATTTTATCAGTTATTCTATCCCAAATTCCAATTGTACATCGCGGATTCAGGTAGTTAACAGGAACCCTTTTGAGCTGATCAGCACTTTTGAAATGAATAGAATGGTTAATATTATCTTTCTCATGGTCTTTAGGCAAACACCCTCTAAATGCAAAAAGGATTATTGGATCTTTCTCAATTGGAAAATGAAAAGCATCACATAATTCATTCAAAACGCTCCCTTCGATATTCATTATTATGAAATTAAACCTCCTTAAAAGCAGGTGTTCACATAAAAAATGCTAAGACAAAAAATTGACGAATAAAATCATCAACAAAACCAAGCGTAAATTCTTGAAATCCGAAAAACGGCGATGTTTTCCGGCGGGTTGTTCCTATTCTCTCCGAGAGGAGAATCTAAGTCAAATTGCTTAGCAAATGTATCAGTGAAGTTAAGTTTAAACAATACCAGAATAGCGGTATTTTATAATCAATTCTGAAATCAGAAATTTGATAGAAATTTCAATCCTGAATATTGCTTATTACACATTTGTAATTTTTTCACTTTCCAAAATGATGAGAGAGTTCCCGTCGAAGCGACGTCGCATCGCGAAGGAGGGCTTCTCATGAGCATTGGGTAATAATAAAACTTTAAACGCTTCCGGTATCTTTGTCAAAACTACCGAGAAATGAGGCTCACACTAAAAGATCCAAAGACAGGCGGAAACTTGATCTTATTTAATGGTGAAAAGGAGATCGAGAGCTTTTTTTATAAACGCGATCATGATAATAAATATTTCACCATAGCCTGGAACATAGGTAAAAAGCAAACGGTGCTCATCGATGGTGTTTCCCATCCGTTTATGCCTCATACGATCCTTCCAATAATGTTCAATCAGACCTTTCAATTTAGTCAGGCTAAAGATATAGTCGCCTGGCAATTCAACAGAGAATTCTATTGTATCATCGACCACGACGCTGAAGTAAGCTGCGTAGGATTTCTATTTGGTATTGGAGACAATATATTTATTACTTTGGATAAGCAGGATCAACAAAAATTTGACCTCCTGTTAAATGTCTTTATTGAAGAGATGAATACATCAGACCATATCCAGAATGATATGTTACTGATGCTTCTAAAACGTCTCATTATTATCATCACACGGCTTGCAAAATCTAACTACGTGGCTGATGAAAAGCTCACCGACGACAAGTTTAATGTGATTCGCAAATTCAATCTTTTAGTTGAAGCGAATTTCAGATCCCATCACTCCGTTAGTTATTATGCACAACTTTTAAATAAATCCCCCAAGACATTGTCGAATCTATTTGCACTTTATAATGAGAAAACGCCTGTGCAAATTATCCAGGAACGAATATTGATCGAAGCGAAACGACTGCTCTATTACACCGATAAATCCGCTAAGCAAATCACATTTGAGCTTGGATTTGAGGACTCAGCATATTTCTCGGCATTCTTTAAAAGGCACACGTCCCAGTCACCTTCCGATTTTAGAAGTATTAAGAACAAATCGCATCTCGGGAAATAAACACAACTCTTCGGGAAGTATCCATATTCTCTACCATCGCTTGTTGCTGCACCTTTGTACTGTTGATTTAAACATAACCATCAACAGAAAAAACATGAAAACTTCAAGCTTAAAAACCAAAATCAAAAGTGGCCTCATCGGGTCCACAGTTGCTCTCTCTTTAATCGGAAGTACCGCAACCGACACAAATGCACAAGGGGTAAAGAATGTTGTACTCGTGCACGGAGCCTTTGCCGACGGCTCTGGCTACCGCGCTCTTTACACTTCATTGACGAAGAAAGGGTACCATGTAACCATCGTTCAAAATCCGTTGACTTCACTCGAGGATGATGTAGCAGCTACGAATGTAGTGTTGGACAAACAGGATGGACCAGTGATATTAGCTGGCCATTCATGGGGTGGCGCCGTAATTACACAAGCAGGCAATCATCCTAAAGTTGCTGCGTTGGTCTACATAGCAGCTTTTCAACCCGGAAATGGTGAAACTGCTTTGCAATGGTTACAAACTGCACCCCCTGCCCCGGAAAATGGTGTACTGCCTCCTGATGAGAAAGGGATTGTGTACTACGACAAGGCGAAGTATCATGCAGGTTTCTGCGCAGATCTGAGCAAAGAAGAAGCTGATTTTATGTTTGCCTCGCAAGGAGCATTCTACGCTAAAGGCTTCGCTACACCCATCTCAAAAGCCGCCTGGATGGACAAGCCAACGTATGGACTGGTGGCTACGGAAGATAAAAGTATAGCTCCCGAGATTCAACGTGCCATGTATCAGCGATCAAATACAAAAGTAACAGAAGTAAAAGGAAGCCATGTGATTTTCATGTCCCAGCCAGATGCCGTAGCTAAGGTAATTATAGAGGCCGCTGGCAAAGTGCCGGTAGTTAAATAAGCTGACTTTATTTAGTAGTAGATAAGGTAACCACAAGCTACAGGCTTTGTGGTTATCTTGCTTGATGTCGTATCTAATGAAGTCTAAAGTGGAGGAAACCACAGCCTACTTTGGCTACTTGAAAGGTACCTCGAATCACCATTCGAGGGAAGAAGATTGTCAGTGCCAATTGGTTATGAGAAACAATGAGACATGAATGAGTCTCTTGAATTGAGGGAGAAATTCCTAACTTTTGGCCTACCCTGGCCTATGCACGATTCACTTATTAAATACATCAACAGTTACATTTCGAAAGCGCTTTCGAACCGTGATATCGAAATGATCAAAAGTGCTTTCGTTCCAAAAAAAATCAGAAAAAAGCAGTACTTCCTTCAGGAGGGCGAAGTGTGCAAATACATGGCGTTTATTGTTAAAGGCGCTATGCGACAATACACCGTTGACAACAAAGGAATTGAGCATATTGTCGGTCTTTTCATTGAAAATTGGTGGGCAGCGGATCGCGAAAGTTTTATAATGCTAACGCCTTCGATCTATAACGTAGATGCCTGGGAGGATACGGAAGCACTAATTATTACGAGGGCTGATCAGGTAAATTTATTTAATGCTGTTCCTGTACTGAATGAATTGTCGCTTAAACTGGATCAAAGACATGCATTTGCCACGCAAAAACGCCTGAATGATTTAGTTAGTTTGCCTGCTGAGAAACGTTATACTCAATTTACAAAGGCGCATCCTGATTTCTTACAACGCTTCCCTCAACATATCATAGCATCATATCTCGGAATTACTAAGGAAACCCTTAGCCGATTGCGC
The DNA here is from genome assembly GCA_963739105.1 of uncultured Bacteroidota bacterium. Lineage (GTDB taxonomy): Bacteria > Bacteroidota > Bacteroidia > Cytophagales > Cyclobacteriaceae > Chryseolinea. The sequence goes on from CAVTZI010000042.1 coordinate 31,259, forward strand.
AAACAAATGATGAAAAAGTAGGATTTCGCGCAAATTTTTTGTTTCCACTTCCAGGCGTTGACTTTTGTCAACGTCCTTTTCTATCATTTATCATCGCTCCGGAGCTGCCGCTTGCCCCATCTTTGAATCATCAATCACGGCAAAGAAAAATTTAAACAATAAAAGAGTATGAAAAAGCAAGTCAAATTATCCATGCAGGGGCGCAGAGCGGATATTGGTGAATACGTCATTAACCGTCTATTACCCAACACTTATGTTAGAAACGTTGGCCCATTTGTCTTTTTGGATCATCTTCTCCCAGCAAAACACTCACCCGATGAGCAACCTAAGGAAGTTAACGGTACTGGTGCACACCCACATAGAGGCATTGCAACGTTAACCTATATTCTCAATGGTGAGGCGGATCACTTCGACAGCAATGGCAACCACGCGAAGGTGCGTTCAGGAGGAGTGCAATGGATGAAGGCAGGAACGGGAATTATTCACGATGAAGCGGTGAACGTGGATGGGCTCGCAAATGATTACCTCACGCACGCCATGCAGTTTTGGGTTAATCTTCCCTCAAAAAACAAGGCCGAATCACCAATGTATGTACCAATTCAGTCAGAAGAAATTCCGAAAGCAGAGCTTGGAGATGGAAGAGGCTCAATTAAAGTTGTTAACGGTGAGTATGGAACTCTTGCATCTAAAATTCCAAATTACTCAAGACAGTTTATTTATCACATCAAGCTTGAAGCTGGAAAGCAATTTTCATTTCCGACTGAAGCCGGGTTGGAATACGCCGCATTCCTTCCGCTACATAGCGCGACAATTAATGATGCCAAATACAGAGAAGGTGACCTGGTGATTTTTGATCCGGAAGAGGGCGATATCGAATTCCGCAACAACTCAAAAGAAGTCATTGACATAATCGTTTTTGGTGGAGCTCCATACACGGAGCCAATCGTATTCGGTGGACCTTTTGTGATGAACTCCGAATTGGAAATTGCCCAGGCGTATGAGGATTTCTATGCCGGCAAATATGGCAAAATCGACTACCTGCAAGAAGTGAAATAAAGTAAAAAGCAATCAAAGTATCAAAAGCTAAAATCAATAAAAATGAAAACGAACGAAGTAATAACAAAAACAAAATGGGTCATTGACCCGATGCACAGCGAAATTCTTTTCAGAGTTAAGCACTTGATGATTTCGAATGTGAAAGGAGAATTTAGAAAATTCAGCGGTGAGATTGATGGGGATGACTTCTCCATCATCTGAAATAAATATAAATATCGACGCAACATCAATCTTTACGAACGAAGACCGACGGGATAGCCACTTGAGAAGTGCAGACTTCTTTGATGTGGATAATTATCCTGAATTGACCTTCAGAGGATTATCATTCGAAAAAGTCGATGACGAAAATTACAAGTTGAACGGTCTCCTTACAATCAAGGGTATTACCCACGAAGTCTCACTTGATGCCGAGTTTGGTGGGATCAATAAAGATCCCCTGGGAAATGAGAAGGCGGGTTTTTCCGTGAACGGAACCATTAACAGAAAAAACTTTGGCCTGACGTGGAATGCAGCATTGGAAGCAGGTGGCGTGTTGGTCGGCGATGTTGTAAAAATCAGTGCAGACGTGCAGTTTGTAAAAATGGAAGCTTGAATTTAACTATTCATGGGCCTAATGATTGAACATTAGGCCCATGTAGGACAAAAGTCACTCGATATGAATCAACAATTAAACATTTTCTTAAAATACAGTTCCATGACATCACCTGCCAACGGTATACCTATTGAAACCGTAACCTCTACTTCTTAGGAGGAATTGCAAATGCCATCGCCTCAATCTCTACTAAATATTCGGGGTTTGCCAAACCTGCAACAATAACACCTGTAATAACAGGAGGGTTTTTAATCTTTTTAAAAAATTTTGAGCTCCTGCAAAGCCCTTTCGGACGTCCTGACCTTGCACTATATAAATGGTCAATTTAAATAAGTCGTCTACAGTTGCGTTACAGGAATTCAAAGCAATTTCAATGTTCTTTAGGATGTATTCTGTTTGTAAAGTTATGTCACCTTTTCCAACTATTTGGAGGTCCTTCGTTATCGCGTTTTGGCCTCCGATGTAAATTGTATTTCCGCTTCCTTTTGTGATAGCAATCTGAGAAAATGCCGGATTTTTTAATAATTCGTCTGGATTTATAAAATCTATTTTGTTGTTCATGAGTTTATTTTTTTAATAATGTTTATACTATTGACCGCTAACGATTAGCATATCGTACGCGGGTTAGAACAATTAATTAACAATCGCTGATGAAATAAGGTTACTTGCAGAATTTATTATAGCAAGAATGCACAATCATATCCTGCATTTTGAAAACCCTGAATTTTTTTAAATGAGACGTCCTGGATTTGTTGGCCTTAAGAGAATAAACGCCTTCGATAGTTATAGCATTTATTTGAACGATCGGACCAGCGTTAGTCCAATAAAAAAAGCCTACCATTAACGGTAGGCTTCTTGCCCTTTTGTGTTTACTAACCAAAACAATTGCAATAATAAAGACACTGTTTAAAGCAATTGTTTCTGATCCGTTATCTGATAATTATATGAAGGAATGTTTTATTACCGAATTGTTAGTACGTTTTGCAGACTGCCCGCAAAACGGACAAACACCAGCCAACTCAATTCTATTGAATGCAGCATAGTCAATTTCTTTTTCAACCGACGATAATACCAATCGATGACTTATTTTCCTCTAAAAGATATAACGAAGTCCAAACTGTACTTGCCAGCGTGAAGCAAGGCTGAAATCATTCGTAAATGTATTTTTTAAAGAGGGATCAAAGCTATAGGTAGGATTTCCTGCGGTGCCTACTGTTACTCCGATAGGCTGTGTATTCGACGGCAGCTGACGTACACCCCAGGAAGAACTGATCAGGTTTCCAACATTTAAAATGTCTATGCTGAATTGGATTTTGTTAGCATTACCCAAAACAAAATCCTGTAAAATGCGCAGATCATAACGTGAAAACCAAGGGCTCAGGATGCCATACTTCTCTGCGTAACTTCCTCTGTTTTCCTGGAGATAATCATCCTGGCTGATAAAGTTTTTTAGGGCAGTTCGTTGCGCTGCCTGTTCGGAATCTGATCCCGAAAAAGTCATCGTATTAATCTCGGCATCTGTAGGAATGTAGATCAAATCGTTCAGTGCGGAACCATCACCGTTAATGTCTCCTGAATATGTATAACTGAATCGCCCTCCCTTTGCATATTCAAAGAATAGGGACAACGTTGTGGCAAATTTGTCCTGGCCGTAGGTAAAGGTCTTATTGGCCGTTCCTACTATGCGATGTTTGTTACCGTACAACGAAGGTGAAAGAATGCTCTGGTTCACATTACCCAAGGCAGGGTTACGATCATACGCATCGCTTGAAATTTCAGCTTCAATGGAACTAACATCCTTTGCATCGAGATAATTGTAAGCAAGCGAGCTATACCATCCGCCTGACCATTCTTTTTTTACTTCCAGTGTTACGTTTAGCGGATCTTCCTTTAGTTGAATTCGTGAAAACATAAGCGTTATTGGCATAGGGAACGGTTCTGTCAGCGGCCACGTAAACAGGTCTGTTGTCGACACCTTGCAACGCTCCGGATGGTGGTTTCAACCCATAATTTCTAACCATCATCGCGTTGACATCCTCCGTGTAAATAAGGTCGGCTGACAATATCCATCCTCCGTTTAATCGTTTATCGACGCCTATATTTGAGCGCCATACCTGCGGAAATTTAAAATCAGGATGCGTGACGTTATAAAAGTAGAAATTCGGATTCGCTACCTGATTGCCCACCCACACAAAAGGAAAGCGGCCTGTGAATAATCCGGAGCCACCCCGAAGTTGTAGTTCGTTACCACTGTTCCAATTAAAACCGATACGCGGAGAGAACAATAATTTCTGATCGGGTAATTTTGTGTGATCAAACTGTATTGGATCACCATTTTCATCATAGTATATCACCGTGGGATCGTAGCAGCAATTCCGGTCTACAGCAAGATTCTCTTTGATCTTTTCGCTTGTATCAAAATATAAGGGCAGATCTCCACGCAGACCTGCTGTAATAGTCAACTTTTCATTTACCCGCCAGGCGTCTTGTACATAAAAGGCCCACTGACCGACATTTGTTTCTGCCAGTGCCCAGCTATCATTTGCGTTTCGGGTGGAAAATGTCGTTAACGCAGCGGCTACATCATCATCAAATTCTCCACTTCGCACCAGGTCAGCAAATTCATCCGCGCTGCCATATCCGGGTGTAAATGTTCCACCATAGGCATCCAGGTTAAAGGAGTTATCAAATTGGAATTTTTCAAATGAAGTACCAATGGTGATGGCATGGTCACCGGCATAGATATCAAAGTTGTCGCTGATTTGAAATACATCCTGGTCTAGCAAGTTATGGATCGAAAATGGCTCATGTCCTGCTACGATAGCCCGGATTCCATCTTGATTAATGTTGACAACGGGAAAGGGAGTGCTGAAGGGATCGCGGCTATCGTTGAAAACTGTTTTACCAACCTGCAACTTGTTGGAGAATTTGTTTCCAAAAATGGATTTAAGCTCGATGATGCCCGAATGGATAACGTTGTTGATACGATAACCGGAACTGTAAAATTGGAGCGTCGTTACATCGGGTCCTCTTCTTCCGATGGCGTTTGGGTGGGCAGGTTTGTCTTTGTAGGCATCCAGGAAATTATAAATGGCTGTAAGCGTATGATTTTTGTTAATGTTCCAATCCAACTTTATAATCCCTTTTTGGTTATCGGTCTTATGTGTGAAGCCTTCATAAGGACCGGTTTGATAACCGAAGGCTGAATCAAGTACAAAACTGACAAGATCGAGATCCTGCGCACTCACGCGGGATACATTTTCCCCGCTGAGTCCTGGCCTGGCAGCGAGGTAGTTTGAGCCTTGATCTTCTCTTCGCTCCATCTCAAAATTCACAAAGAAGAAAAGCTTATCTTTTTTTATCGGTCCACCAAAGCTAAAACCGGTTTGTAATTGAGAAATATCCGGTACTATAATGCTCTGCGCCATCTACTTTGGAACCTGTAAGACCCTGATTGCGATAAAATCCAAACACTGTACCTGAAAATTTATTTGTTCCACTTTTAGTAACAGCATTTACAGATGCTCCGGTAAAACCTGCTTGCGTTACATCGTAGGGAGCCACTGCGACTTGTATCTGATCGATGGCATCCAGGGATATGGGCTGCGCATCACTTTGACCACCGGGTGTGGCTGCGTCCAGTCCAAAGGGATTGTTGAAAATGGCTCCGTTCAGGGAAAAATTATTGTATTGATCATTTCGGCCTCCAAATGAATTGCCATCAGAGGAAGGTGTTAATCTATAAATATCTGCCGCCGATCGTGTAATCGTGGGTAAGTTCCTGATCTGATCGTTGGTAAAAGTAGATGCATGCGCCTGTTCGGCTCTTGTTGAAGACATCACCTTCCCCGGCAACTATTACTTCAGCAAGTTGAGTTGTTTGTTCTGCAAGCACTTTGCTAATCGAGAGGTTTTGACCGAGGGCAAGCATAATACCTTCTTCCTTTTGTTCCTGATAACCCACAAACGAAATAGTTATAGTGTAAGGGCCTCCGATCCGTAAGTTTGGTAAATTAAATCGTCCATCCGGACGCGTTGAAGTACCATATTCAGTACCCGATGGGTTGTGAACGGCGAGGACCGAAGCACCGGGAAGTCCCTCTCCCTGACTGTCGGTAATACGACCTGAAATGGAAGCTGTCGTAACACCCTGGCCGTTGACGACTTCAGGGATTGACAAACAATATAGCAGCATCAGGGTAAGAATTGTTCTATAAAACTTCTGCATAACGCTGGGGGTTAAGTTAAAGGAAGGTTATTTTAATGTTTCAGTTATATTAATAAAAAAGAAAAGAAGAACACACAAAAAAGTATGTTATCTGAAAATGCAGTACCCGAAAATCATTAAACACATTTTTCAATCGTTTCCTTTTTTTAAAAAGGAAGTCTATCCCTCCAAATACGGGGTGAGCAAAAGAAGAATAGATTAAAGATTACGACTGTCTTTAGCCGCCGAATAGCCGGATCCATCCTTTATAAAAACTCGACCAGCAGCACGGATTTGAATCATTTTTTACGATAAAAATCGTCACATTTAATGATGGAAGTCATCGACCAACGACAAACCAATTTTTAACTTAATCAATCTCAATTTTTAAACCACTGCATTGTATGTCTAAGTTGCTTAGCATTTCCATTCCAACCTATAACCGGGCCCAAATGCTTGATAGGCAATTGAAGTGGCTTGCTACCGAGATATCGGGATACGAGGGCGATTGTGAGATTATCATAAGTGATAATTGTTCAACTGACAATACGGAAGAGGTTATTGAGATGTGGAAGTCAGCATTAAGTCCCAGAATCAGTTTCACATACTACAGTAACGAGGAGAACATTGGCGGAATGGCCAACATTGTATCGTGTTTGAGAAAAGCAACTGGAAAATTTGTTTGGTCGCTTGGTGATGATGATTTTGCTCAAAATGGCACGATCGGTTATTTGTTATCGAAAATTAAAATACATTCAAACCTTTCGCTCATCCTCCTGAATGGTTTCGGTCGTGATGTGCGCACTAATAAAGTCATCACCGAAAGGTTTTTTGATAGCACAACAGACCGTCTGAGCACGAATAGTGTTTCGGAATTTGAACATTTTCTGGCGACTTGTATGGGTGGGGTATTATTTATCACTTCTGCAGTATACAATACCAAATTGCTTCATAAAGCGCTTTCTAACTTGGCCAGAATCTGCAAAGAACTTAGCTTCTCAGGCCTTCTGGGTGGCATTCTGTGCTGCACGGGGAAGATTTATTGTCACACCGTTACTTTACACCGAATGCGCTATGGGTATTGGATTTACGGACAAAGACCCACAATGGATGTTCAAGATGATTTTTCATGAGATTCCAGAAGTTTATTTGAGACTGATGAAGTCGGGTTATTCAAGACGTTTTTGTTTCTCGATGATCCTTCGAAATCTTCGAAGCTAGCAATAGCTGGCGAATCTTGTTTGGAGGGTTAAGGCGATGGCCGATTTTCGCCACACGTGGCTTCATTTATTATGTCAGAGATATTGTGATTGCCACTACTCAATTATTTGGAAGCAATGGTAGACGGAGCTATTGGAAGAGATCGCCGCGCTGAATTGAAACAGTTGTTTAAAATTTTACATTATCGTTATGGGAAATGGACGCGCAAGGCGTGCCTGCTTTGCAAAAAAGTCTTACTCATTTACTGATAGCATCGGCCTTAATATCTTCAATAAATTTTTGAATTGCTTTCTTATCAAGCCTGTAAACAGAATCATCTATTCCCTTTACTTCTTTTACTGAGGCTCTTTCCAATTCGGTCATTTTTTCGATAAGAAATTCTCCGCCAACGAAACCCTTTGCTATCGCATGCCTTCTGAGATCAATCGGAAATGAATCTTCAAATTCCAAATCCCCCAAATCATTATTCATAAAGCACATAAAAAGGCCTAATCTCTTTTTTAATAATTCCGTTTTGTGTCTAATACAAAATGTCATGAGTTCCTGCTGAATCGTGCCTGCATGCACCGAGCCTCCTATGATCACAGTACGGGAATTCGTCTAATGAGGGTACTTGATCTTTTTCAAGATCGACAAGCGTAGTTTTTTCAGTTCCAAGTTTTTCTTTTATCTCGGCCGCTACTTTTGCCGTTGTTCCATGGCGACTCATATAGATAATCAGATAAGTCATTTTAGTTTTTCACCGTGTTAATTGTCAACACCTTACTTTTCAACAAATTTGACCTGGCAAGAGGATAAACATCGGCTACAGCAGAAAGTTATCTGACTTCGCTTGCCAGATTTACTTCAATCGCTCGTCTGACTTCTTGGCTGAGTAGCCCTTTTCCTAACATTCAAAACGTTTTAGTTGTTCGCTGATTCTAATTTCTTTATTGCTGTTTGAAATAGCCATGAAGTAGATCAGGCAGAAAAATGATTTTCATCAACATGAATATCTGAAATAAAAGTCTGTAACAAAGTGGTAGTTTAAAAATAAGACTTGCAGATAAAGAAATTCAATCGAGCGTAATCTCGTAAAAGTCACGCGTGTCGCCGTAGAAGTCATTTTCCATGCCCTTGTCTGAACATGGAAGGTTCCCACCGAAGCGACACCTCGTCGGAGGGTGGGGCTTCGGCGGACGCAGTCCACTAGTTACGCTAGAAAATTGTCCGGAATTTCCGATTGTCAAATTCTTTTTCAGCGGAGAATCACACACTTGTTGTAGGATCCATAATGGTTCTTACTTCAACAACGTGGTCCGCGGGAAAACCGCCTTGACGTGCGTGTTCCATCACCGTTTCACGATCTCGTGCGATGTGAACACAATACAATTTGTTGTCAGTGACAAAGGTCTGAATCCAATGATATTGTCCTTCGAGATTTTCGACGACATTACACGATTTAAGTGCGATAGACTGAAGTTCTGCAGGTGTGAGTTTACCGGCTCCTGGTAACTCGCGTTCAATAATGAATTTTTTCATAAAGGAAAATTGTTTATTTGTCCTGCAAACTTCGGCAATGGTATGGCGATCTACGATTAGGCAGATTCCCTAATTAGTCGACATTCGTTCCCTATTTTAGTTGATGACATCTGGGAATGCTATTGGTCAGCAAACGATGCTTACGTCAGCCAGACTCCTATCTGTGGAGTATTCCTAATTTTCTGCCTTCGTTTACTGCCCTGGCTCGTGTAGTTGACATTTAGTTTGGAGAGGATTGAGGAGATGTGATGATCCACCGTCTTTGGGGAAATGAATAGTCGATTCGCAATTTCGATATTCTGTAGGCCATCCTGCAACAAGTCTAACACATCGATCTGCCTGTTCGTAAGTTGTGCGGGGTTACTTCGTGTACTTTCACGAAGACCTCGCGGAATATTCTTTACGCCCTTGCGTTTTAATTTCGCTTTCAGCATTTCGTATGTAGCGGAAGCACCTAATCCGTTTAGGATAAGCAAGGCTCGCTTTTGGCTATCTTCATCACCATCAAACAAGGCGAGTGCTTCTTCATAAGGGCACCCTAGTACTTTCCACTGTTCAGCCGCCATCTTCCAACTTCCATCGTGTTCAAGCTTAAAGGGTGACGTAAATTCGATATGGTTTTTGTCAGTGTCTACCAATCCGCACTTACACATCCAATACGCTAACTCAGTATAATGCGTTGAATTATTTTTTTCACAAAACAATTTTTTCAAGGCCATTTGTATTTCGGCTAAAGGAAGTATACCACCATTAATCCAGACGAGCTCCAACGAAGCTGTCAATACTGGAATGATCCATTGTGCTTCCCGCGTCGGCATCGCCATTGTTTTCGCCTCCGTAATCAATAACTGTGCATTTTCAAATTTTCCACGCCTCATATCAAGCCTTGCCAGCATAACGTATGCCTCGATCTTAACATGATTGTTTGAAATATTCAGGAGCGACTTGGCTATAATTTCGGCCTCGTCCCAATGTCCGGTTTCCAATAATAGCCGAGCCCTGTAACTGATGATGGAATACTTCCATGAATTAAGGTCTCGTTCTTCACAATATCTAACACCCACTTCAAATATTGCCATTGCTCTTTCGTATTGTCTGATTGACACAAGTGAGGAAAATAAATTGGCATATGCCCTGGCGGCATGTTCATGAAATCCATGCTGCAACGCAAGGGATAGGCTATCGTTCAGGTTCTGTTCACCTTGCTGTTGAGAGGCCGGAGTCTTAAACAGGATGTACCCTACGTTATTAAGGGCGTGCGATACAATTTCATGATCTTCCATGCGTGTCGCCAGCTCAATTGCTTTATTACCCCACAACAGCGCACTCTCCCGATCGTCAGATAGCATGTTCAGTTGAGAAAGATTGCTGTAAGCAAGCGCTCTCTCGCGCGTTGGAAAGCCATTTTCCAGCACGTCAATAGATTGAAGAGCCAGGGCGATTGCTTTACTATGATCACCTTCGAAATACCAAAGCTTGGAAAGAAATCTCAGTGTATCACCCTCTTTTAAACTTACCTTACGCTCACGCCATATATCAAGTGCTATCTGCAACGAGGCTATTGCTGTAGCTATCTCGTTAGTAAGATAGCATTCGTAGGCGTGGCGTTCGTATAGCTCGACCAAATTCGGATCTTGCTTATGCGTATAGTCAATCGCGGTGGCGTAAAGTTTTGAGGCTTCAATGTGGGCACCAACGGCTGCGGCCTGTCGGGCGGCCTGAGGAGCAAATTTAACGACCAGTTCTTTTTCGTCGGCGTACCGGGCGTGGTGAACGAGTTGCGCCATATTGTGGGTATCTGGAGATACTTCCATTATGATATCAAGCATTCGCTTGTGAAGCTTGTTACGCTTAATTGATGGTAGCGATTCTTCAATTGCCAGGCGGAAAAGTTCGTGTTTGAAAGATAAATGTCCCGGCTTGGAAACAATTACACCAGAAGCGATACAGGCATCAAGGGCATGCGCGAAATCACTTTCAATACGCTTCGCGATATTGAGTTCGATTCGTGATGTAGGGAGGATGGAAAGAAATTCCCATATTGCCCGCGTCGCATCGGACCTGGCGTGAAAAACAGCAAGCACGGAATCTTTTACCCGTTCTGGAATTCCTGGACTGTAACTTGCCAATATCTCTGTGACATAAAATGGGTTTCCTCCCGTTAGCGCGTATAGCCGATCTCCCGAAGCATATCCTTTCTGGACGGCCAACTGGTCAACCGTCGCCTTGGAAAACCTATCGATAAGTATTTTTGAAAAATTATCTGGCGGAAGCTCACCAAAAATAGTAGCCAACGGATGCCCTGACGGTATTTCATTGTCGCGGCACGTGAGCAAAAATAAACATTTATATTGGTGTATTCGTCTGGCTAAAAATTTTATCAAATCGATCGTTGCTTCATCTGCCCAATGAATATCTTCGAAAAGTAAAATAACAGGCTTCGTCGAAGTTGATAACTTCCTTATCAGCGCGCTAAAGATTATTGACCTGTCCTTTTCGTTTCTGAGCAGGTCTATACAATCCTGGTCAAATTGTTCAGCGATATCAAACAACGGTCCCAGTGGACGAGGCGTAAAGAATGAATCGCATGCGCCAGAGTATATCAAGCTTTTGCTTTCTACCTTCTTCACAAAGTGATTGACAAGTGATGTTTTTCCGATACCTGCTTCTCCCATCAGAAATATTGAGTGCCCGCTGCCCGACTCCATCTGATGATAATGCTCGGTTAAATCATTCAGGTATTTTTCACGTTCCAACAATTCCATGTTCTATAGTTTATGCGTGTCAGGACCACTGAGCATCGAATGTAAATCTCGCTGCTGCACAATGGGTAGTGATGTTCCGCGTTGCCGGCATTAACGGATTTAAATCAAGCAAGGTTCACAAAATGGGGAATTGGAAATTTTAAAATAGGGAATACTGCTGAAGTATGCCTTGTCAATTTGATCTCTCTTTGCAGAAAATAAATCACAAAAAAAAATGAAAAATGTAAGTTTGACTTTGATCTGTTTTAGTTTCCTTTTTTCCTGCAATCAAAAAATAAGGGAACCGCAAGGTGTGGCTAAAAAGCCTAAGACTACGGAAACCAACCATTTGTACATGGATGTTCATAACCTGGAACCTGGTAAGGTGACATTCGAAGCTGTCGCTGGCGCCCACAAAAAAGATCTTGCCACGCAGGGTAAGTATGGGGTGAATTTTATTAAGTACTGGGTTGACGAAGCGGCTGGTAAAGTATATTGTCTCGCTGAGTCACCGGATTCCGTATCTCTCTACAATACACATAAAGAAGCACACGGATTAGTTCCAGATCGTGTTCAACAAGTGACCGATGGTCCGGAAGCTGCAATTCGATCCAACGTCGCAATTATTTTTTGATATTCATCGCCTTGGATCGGGCAAGGTTACTGCAACAGATGTGGCTAATGCGCATGTAAAAGACCTTGCTGTCCAGAACAAGTATGAAGTAAATTTTATTAATTATTGGGTAGATGAAAAACTTGGAATTGTCATGTGTCTGGCGGAAGCACCAAACTCAGAATCGATGATCAATGCGCACAAAGAGGCGCATGGGCTAATCCCTGACGAAGTGCACAAAGTAGAGCAAGGAGAATAATCCCTGGCTATAGACTCGGCGCAACATTATAATTCCATTTTGAAAACACTTGGTTGATAGTGGTAGATGGTTGAAGTCGGCCTTTTGTCCGACTTCTTCTTTTCGCAAAGCTGAACGATCGCGGAGCATGCAACAAAAGTGCTTGTTAATGCAACGATAATTCGGTTTTGTCACACTTTTAAAAAGCACGGTCTAATGGGTATGAAACTTAAAATATATCCATATGATCACAAATTCATTAAAAGGTAAGACAGCCATTATCATTGGGGGTTCTAGTGGAATTGGCAAAGCAACCGCCAAATTGCTGCTCGATAAAAGTGCAACCGTTCACATTGTGAGCAAAGAAAAGAATAGCATTGAAAGTGCCACAAAAGAGCTGAGCGCGTTTGGCAACGTGATTGGTCACAACGTAAATATTTCGAACACAAACGAAATAAAATCCTTTGTTTCAAAAGTCAGTCAACATTTCGACAAGGTTGATTTTTTAGTAAATGCCTCTGGGATATTTGACCCGAAACCTTTTCTTGACCACACAGTGGAAGATTATGATAGCTACTTAGATCTTAATCGTGGTTTCTTTTTTATCACACAGGCCATTGCCAAAAGTATGAAAGCCAACGGTGGTGGTTCAATCGTGAACGTGGGTTCTATGTGGGCAAAGCAGGCTGTTAAAGCAACTCCTTCTTCCGCTTATTCAATGCAAAAAGCAGGCTTGCATTCATTCACGCAACATCTAGCGATGGAGTTGGCTGGCAGCAAGATTCGGGTAAATGCTGTATCACCTTCTGTCGTGGCAACACCCGTTTATGACAAAATATTTGGCGGAAAACAAGAAGCTATTGACGCGCTGAAGAATTTTGATGGATTTCAACCAATAGGCAGAAACGGTAACGCTGAAGATGTTGCCAACGTGATTTGCTTCTTACTCTCCGACGAAGCATCCTGGGTTACCGGCTCTATATACGATGTTGATGGTGGTGTCATGGCGGGGAGAAATTAATCTGTAACTTGGATAACTATGAATTTTGTTGAATGAATCCATTCTCCGAAACATACAATTCAAAAGATGAAATGCTCCTGGTGCACGAGGCTCAGGAAGGTTCACAAAAGGCGTTGGAAAAGTTGGTAAAACTTCACCAACGCTTTATTTATAATGTTGCCTTGAAATTCGTTCGTGACCCCGATGCGGCAGCTGACTTATCTCAGGAAGTACTCATAAAGATGATTACAAAGCTGACTCAGTTTAAAGGAAAAAGTAGTTTTAGGACCTGGTTGTATAAAATTGTTGTTAACCCACTTTGTTAATTCCAACCAAAAAAGGTCGGAGCAACAAGTAAAATCATTTGAAGAGTACGGAGTATTTTTGGACAACACCTACACAACAGAGGAAATGACCGAAGAGGAGCAGGAGCCAACATCAAAATAAAATAGTAAATATTCGAACGCGGTGTATGACGAGTATGCTTTTGTGCTTAGATCGTCAACAAAGAATTGTTTTTATTTTAGGATCCATTTTTAATATCAAATCCAACATAGCCGCGAAATTACTGGACATCACAGCTGAGAATTTCAGACAACAATTATCAAGAGCGAAGGCGGATTTATTTCAATTTATGGATAATAAGTGTGGGTTGATCAACCCGAATAATCCGTGCAGGTGTTCAAAAAAGACCAAGGGCTTTATGAAGGATGGATTGATTGATGAACAAGCAATTCAATTTAAGGCAGAATTGGTAACTCAAATAAATCAAATTGCGCCTGAGAAGAATAGTGAATTGGATAATTTGATTGAAGGCAAATACTTGTCATTTTTTAAACAGCAGGTGTATGAAGACAAGGACATAACCGAAAGTCTGGTATCGAATATGTTGTTTGATAAAGACATCAAACAACTATTTAAACTGAATTGAGATGTGCTCGCGTAATCCTTATCCGATACGAATGTCTCTTCCTGTTTCAAAATTATTTAAAATCGAGATACCGCGCGTGATAATTTTATGGAGGGGATGGAATCCATCCCCTCCTAAAAACTTTTTGCTGAAAAAATCTAATTAGTTTCTACTAGTGAATCGCGTAAGGATTTCACCATGTCATGGTCAGCTTTTATCATATCATGTTGTTCTTCCACCATTGCTAGCTGGTCCTCAGTCAGGTCGTCGGTATTATTTTCCAATACTTTTTTGTAGGTATTGACGGCAACATCTTCGCCATACTCGCACGAATTGAGAATAGCTTTACGATCTTTTCCCGTAAGCGCGCTTTTTACATCCATCCATGCCCGGAAAAATTTTCCACTTGTTTTTGTGCCCTCAACAGGATCACCACCTAATTGATTTACTTCATCAATAAGTTCTCCATTACACTCCTGACTCGTTTGGGCCAACTGCGTAAAGAGTGTTTTCAACTCAGTCTCTTCTGTTTCCTTTGAGGCCGTTTCATAGCCTTCAATTCTATCATTGTTAATTTCGATTAACTTGTTCAATACATCAATTGATTTTTTGTCTTCCATTTTTCTTTAGTTTTAAGGTGACTAATTTATTTTAAGTAAGTATCATTTTAATTCCTTCCGTAAGGCATTGGCAGCTCAGGGATCCGGTTCATCTGCAACAATTTCATTAATGAGTGATTGAGCGTGATAGAACATATTTCCAAAGTTTATAGTGTAACTATGTCGTTGTCCTAAAATCATTCCATAAAAAAAACCTCCATTCTTTTCTTTGAGAGGATCATTAATTCACCTTTGGATATTTTAATGGTCTTTACGGGCATAAGTTTCCCCATTAAGTCACACTTGCGCGTTCTAACTCTGCATGAGGACGATCGTTCATTTTATTCGTCTCATTTCTTGACCTTACTAGGCAGGCGACGCGGCAACGAATCCCCATGTGAGAAAAAAATAGGTCAAGTATTAGCAGGTGGAATTCTAATTGAGAATAGAAACAAGTCAATTTTCACAGTATGAATTTTGCTGAATATTTTGAAGAAACCAGTTTTTGGAATGATCAATATACTCATCATAGACGACGATAACGAGGACAGCGATTTTTTGCGTGAGGCCATTCAACAAGTAAGTCCTGGAACAAACTGTACAATTGTGCGGAGTGCCGCTGAGGCAATAAAAGACCTTTACACGAAAAAGTTTGCGAGACCTGGCTTGATATTTTTAGATATCTGTATGCCTCGCGTTAACGGAATGGAGTATTTAAAGGAATTAAAAAGGAATCCGCACGTTAGCGACATACCGGTGATAATCTACACGACTTCAAAATCACAACACGACCGGACAGAAACCTTGAAGCTCGGCGCTGCTAATTTCATTACCAAGCCCACTGGCTTTCGTCTTTTGTGCATGATTATCACCGATATATTTATACAAGAGGAAATTAATATAGCTAGATATTAAATAGGTTGCTTCGTACCTTGTCATTAGTGCTTTGTCCGGCACATACGTCTATGGCAGATTCCGCAATAGGCTGCCGCATTGAAATTTTGATCCATCATAAAATATTACTATGCCACGCATACATCCTTTACCCTACGAAGAAACGGAGTCCGATATAAAAATTTCGTACCAACATCATAAGAGCCGGTTCAATGCCCGGATTACGAACATGAAAGCTACGCTGGGTCATTCTCTCACAGCTTTTAATGCGTATATGGAATGGTATCCTCTTTATGAAGAGGTTAAAAATATTTTAGGAAGCCGGCTGTCTCCGCTCTTTGCATGGTCGATTTCCGAAGCTTCCGGTTGCCCGTTGTGCAGTACATACTTTCGCAAAGTTATTATTGAATCAGGCGAGTCACCCGAAACATTGGAACTCACCGGTGAAGAGCAGCATGTCCTTGATTTTGGTGCTGCAATAACGCTTAAGCAAGGGAATATTCCGGAAGAAATTTACCAACCCATCCGTGAGCGGTTTTCCGATAAGCAAATCGTTATCCTCACAGCTTTTGCCGGTATCATGATTGCTACGAATATTTTCAACAATGTGATTCAAACGGAAATTGATGAGTACCTTCATCCTTTCCTGGCGAAATGAGGAGTTGCGTGAACCTTGACCTTTATAACATCCAAAATTTGAAATTATGTCGCTGAAAAATAAAGTTGCTTTCATTACTGGGGCTGCCCACGGTCAGGGAAGAGAAACTTCTCTCGCACTGGCAAGGGAAGGCGTGCATATTGCTGCTTTTGACATTGCCAGATCATTGGATTATCCAGGCTATGCGCTGGGTTCGGAAGATGACCTTGAGTCGTTAAAAAAAGCGGTAGAAGCATTTGGTGTCTCCTGTTTTATTTATCGCGGGGATGTGCGTAACAATCATGAAGTAAAGTTTGCTGTTGAAGAAGCACGAAGAGAATTGAATACGATCGATATTCTCTTTAACAACGCAGGCATTTGCGCATATGGTCTTGCGCATGAGCTTAAAGAAGACGAGTGGGACGCTATGCTTGACATCAACCTGAAAGGAGCATGGCTGACTGCGCGTCACATCATTCCAGGTATGATCCACCAACGTTCGGGTGTAATCATTAACAATTCTTCTATTGCCGGTTTACGTGGCATGAACAGACTAAGCCATTATGCTGCTTCAAAATGGGGATTAGTGGGTCTTACAAAATCCTGGGCCATTGAACTGGCTCCTTACTCTATCCGGGTAAATTCGATACACCCTACAGGAGTCAATACACCAATGAATGACGGTCTTGCAATGTTAGAAGGAAAAACCACCAAGGAAATTGCTGAGCAATCGGCTGGAAACCTGCTTGCTGTTCCTTGGATAGAACCTAAAGATGTTGCCCAGGCCGTTGTTTATCTTGCTTCTGACGCGGCACGATTTATCACGGGAACCCAATTTGTTATTGATGCAGGTTTACTGACGCGTTGAATCGGATAGGCCTGACCTGCGGGTAAAATAAAAATAAAAAGGGATGCCGATAAGAATAAGCACAATACCAATCGCGGCTTCACGAGGCCTTGACAGGATCGTATTCACAATAAGTACAGCACAAAAAAGTACGAACAATCCAGGAAGAATCGGATATCCCCACACTTTATAGGGCCGGTGCGCTTCCGGCATACGTTTACGTAAAACGATTACACCGAACGCACTGGCTCCATAAAAAATGAAAGCTGCAAAAATCATCATTTCTGTAAGTTGATCGAAAGTACCGGAAAGGATCAATAGCGAAGCCCACACGCCATGGAACCAAAGAGCTGTAGCCGGAACGTTGAATTTGTTTACCCTTGCTGTTTTCGAAAAAAATAACTCCTCTTTTCCCATGGCATAATAGATCCTTGGATTGCTAATGATGCTGGCATGAAGGCAACCGAAGGTCGTGATCAGGATTAGAATAGAAATAACCAAAGCTCCGGCGGATCCCCAGAAAACACGAACAGCTTCCACAGCCGCAATTTGATTTTCAGACTGAAAAATAGATTTCAGTTCAGGAATGGAAAGCAGGGAGAGGTAGGTGGTATTGGCCAATAAATAAAGAACTATAACTACCAGGACACCGATGGAAAGACTTAAGGGAACATTTCGATTGGGATCTTTAATTTCACCGGCGACAAACCCTACGGAATTCCAACCCTCATAGGCCCAAAAGGCGGATAACATGGCGGTGAAAACAGTACTTAATTGAAAAGGCGATGCTCCAAAATCATTTATTACCGCTGAGGTATTTGCCTCCTTGCTGGACAATCCAAAAATTACTATGAGTGATATGCCCGCGATTACCATCCCCAGTAATGCCGAGCTAAAGCCTACTCCTATGCGTATACCTCTGGTATTAAAAAATGTAAGCAAGAAAATCGTCACGATTGCGGTAGCCTTGACATTGAAACCAGCAAAGGGATAAAATATACCAAAGATGTTTACATCAGCTAACGATGATGCTATCTCTGGCAAGGGAGTAATTGCATGAATCGATTGAGCGAACACGTAAGCCAGCGCTGACGTTGTTGTTGATTTAATTGCCGTAAAGCATGACCAGCCATATAGAAAGGCAAAAAAACGATTATAGATTTTTTTGAAATACACAAATTCTCCACCGGTATCGGCCAGCATTCCCGCTAACTCCGCGCTGCACAAAGCACCGATCAAGGTAATCAGCCCACCAAGGATCCAACAAAAAAGGACCAATGCTGCCGAATCGAGTTCAGCCGCCATAGGCGCTACTTTTTTGTATACACCAGATCCCAATATATTTCCTATAACAACGACAATCGCCAGCTTGAGACCCAGTGTTCTAAGAAGGTCGGTGCTTTTAATCGACATTAATTCTGTGATACGTTGTACAATTACCTTTACTACTCAATTGCTATAAGAAAATTTTCAAAAAAATTCATCAGAGCAATATATTCAAAATCCAATGAACTTTGGTGGTCCGCGGAAGTCTGCGAAGCCTGGCAATCAGAAATCTTCAAAGTCAAAATTGATTGTTTCAACCGTAAACAAGTCTTAAAAACCATTGCCTCAAATTCATTTTGGACCCGACCACCAAAATCAATATGACAGAACCTATGAAGTATTTGCCGCGAACCGGCGTTCGTTTTATTATCGTGCTGACACAGTGAACAAGATACTTTATTTACAGGATAAAGCGACCTATGTAAATCTGGCAGACAGTACCCGTTACAAATCAGCAGATCCTAAACACCGTATCTATCGTGAGGATTGGATAAGTCCGGAGTCAGAAAAAAATATGGTCAGTGAAATCAACGCGATCCCCGAAGAGGGGAGATCGACGAGGCGCACGCGTGCGTATACCCGAAAGGTACCACTCGATAAAATGCGCGATCGGATGGTATTGCACTATCAGACCGATCAAACAGGGCAAAATGTATTATTGGAAGGCGTGAATGAAAATAATGACTCTATTCATGTAGTTCTAAAACGATTGGAGAAAAAATATCTTTTGCCGGAGAGTATTTTGGTGGGCGGGAAATACGACTGATTATTCATACGCCCGCAGACTTCGGAGTGCGGTTTTGATATATCGTTGTCGCGGTTCCCTTCGTTTTTGCCTTTGTGGTATTAATTCTTTTGAGGATTTGCGAATGCCATAGCTTCAATCTCCACTAAATATTCAGGGTTTGCCAAACCTGCAACAATAACGCCTGTAATAACAGGAGGGTTGCTTAATTTTTTTAAAAAATTTTGAGCTGCTTCAAATCCCTTTCGGACGTCCTGACCTTGCACTATATAAATGGTCAATTTAAATAAGTCGTCTAAAGTTGCACTGCAGGCATTCAAAGCAATTTCAATATTCTTTAGGATGTAGCAACCACCACAAATCCCTTGGTCTGCGTCCAACAGTTGAACCTTACGTCAATTAAATTTATCTTTCGTGCGCTCCGGTACTATTGCCAAAAATCGATCTGGTGTATTAACATGGCAGGATTGTCCGGATCACTTTCATGAAAAAAGGAATTATTAACGACATAGGAAGGCGGTTAAATAGCTTCTTCAAACCCGAGAACGAAGAGGTCTATACGATGCTGTTTGAACGTAGCCCATTGCCGCAGGCTATCGTGTCCACGCAGGGTGATTTCCTGGAAGTAAATGCCGCCTGCACGGAGCTCCACGGTATCGACCGCGATGAATTCATCGGCAAATCGCCCATCGAACTTGGGTTTTCATCTCCTGTAGAACTTCTACAAATTTTAGAAACCTTCAGGCAAAAAAATAGGCTCGAAGGACACATGGTTAAATATCCGCTACGGAATGGAGCGCTATTGTATGTGCGCATTTTTGCGCACAGCATTACGCTTAAGGGGCGATCGGCAATCTTAATCGCATTTCATGATGTCTCCCATCAACACCATGCGGAAAAAACGACAAAATCATCAGAGCGTTTTTTGCACACCGTATTAAACGCTATACCCACTCGCGTATTTTGGAAAGACCGGAATTCCGTATTCAGGGGTTGCAATCAAGTTGCTGCAAACGACTTGGGGTTTGCTTCGTCGCATGAGTTGGTGGGCAAAACTGATTACGATCTTTTTCCCAAAGAAATTGCCGATAAGTTCGTGAACGACGATCAACGCGTCATCAATACGCTTGAGAACAGCCTCTTTTTTGAAGAAACACAAGTGCAAATAAATGGCCCTTTAAGATGGAGACTTACCAGTAAAGTACCGTTGAAGGATCACGATGGAAATGTCGTTGGATTGTTAGGAACGTATGATGACATCACAGCGAGGAAGCAAGCCGAGGCAGCCTTAAAA
Organism: uncultured Bacteroidota bacterium; assembly: GCA_963739105.1. Lineage (GTDB taxonomy): Bacteria > Bacteroidota > Bacteroidia > Cytophagales > Cyclobacteriaceae > Chryseolinea. Next base: position 51,703 of record CAVTZI010000042.1, read on the forward strand.
CTCGCCAGGTTTTCTATAGATCATGCCACCAGTTCCATCTTATGGATTTCAAAAAATGGACAAATCGTTGATTTCAATCCTTCGTTTTGCACGATGCTTTTATATACCAGAGATGAACTTCTTTCCCTTTGTGTTCCGGATATCGATCCACACTATACGGTGGAAAAATGGCCATTGTCACTGGGAGGCGCTACGCAAGCGGGAGACGCTAACTTTCGTGACAAAGCATCGCAGAAAGGATGGTCAAATACTGGACGTAGAGGTGCGGGCGCATTTTTTAGAATTTAATGGCGAGGAATACAATTGCGCGTTTGTCAACGATATAACCGAACGTAAAAAAACGGAGGAACAATTACACTTGTCCCACTCCTTTCAGCAAGCAGTGCTGAATAATATTCCTTCAGGCGTTTTCTGGAAAGACAGAGAATCAAAATATCTGGGAGCCAACACGTTTTTCAGAAAACTTGCCAATTGTAAACCGGAAGAGGATTTGACTGGGAAAACAGATTTTGAATTTCCCTGGGCGGAACAGGCCGAACAATTACGGGCTGATGATCGATATGTAATTGAGCATAATGTTTCGAAACTTTATTTTATCGAGCCGCTTCGCAATGCCGACGGCAAAATTCATTATAATGAAGTAAGCAAGGTTCCCCTGACAAACGCCGTTGGTGAAGTGGTAGGAGTGCTCGGAACTTTTCGTGATATAACCGAACAAATTGAATTTAGCCTGGCACTTAAGGAGAGTGAAAAATTATTCAAAAGTGTTGTTCAAAATGCCTCTGCTATTATTTTCATAATTGACAATGAAGGAATATTTCAACTTTCCGAAGGATTGGGTTTAGACGTACTTGGGCTGCGGCCAGGCGAGGTCATTGGTCAGTCAGTGTTCGAAATGTACAGGGACGTTCCGGAAATTACGACAACGATCCGTCGTGCTTTAAAAGGCGAAATTATTTCAAATGAAGTTTCCATAAACGGGCTGACGTTTGCAAACCGTTACACGCCAAGGCAGAATGAGCATGGTGCAATCACAGGGATTTTATGTGTTTCGTTTGATATTACTTCTCGCAAAAAACTCGAAGAGGAATTGGGCAAACTAAACCAGGAATTGGAGCAACATGTGAACGAGCTCAGAGAAAGCGAACTTAAGTTCCGGCAAATTATCCAATCCAGCCCAATGGGAATTTATGTATATGAGGTGAATGCGAATAGCCAACTCGTGCTCGTCGATACAAATCCTGCAGCAGACACGCTGACAGGGATAAAAAATGCCGAATTAATTGGCATGACAATAGACGAAGCGTTCCCGGATCTAATGAAGACTGAAATACCTGCACATTTTTTAAGGGCGGCTCTGGATGGTATCCCTTGGTTTACTGAAGATTTTAATTACGACAGCGGTACAATTAAAGGTATTTTTCAGATATATGCCTTTCAAGCGGGTCACAATAGGATGGCAGTTATGTTCTTGAATATTACCGAGAGCAAGCAAATCGAAGCGGCGATCAAGCAGAAGAATGAAGAGCTCATAAAAGCAAATGCGGAATTAGACCGGTTCGTCTACAGCGCTTCCCACGACTTGCGTGCCCCAATAGCCTCACTGTTAGGACTCATTGGGGTGGCGCGCGCTGAAAAAGATATGCAATCCATCGGAACGTTGCTTGACATGCAAGAGAGAACCTTATTGAGACTCGATGAATTTATAAATGATATCGTACGGTACTCTCGAAATAATAGACTCGATGTTGAAATTTCTCAAATCGATTTTAAATCGTTGATCGAAGAAATTTTTGAGCATCTGCATTTTATGGAGAAGTTCGCCGACATCGATCGAAAAATAGACATTTCACCCGACTTGAAATTTTCCAGCGACGGCAAACGAATTTCCATCATATTAAATAACCTTATTTCAAATGCTATTAAATATGCCGACCCTGATAAAGAAAATCCTTTTGTCGAGGTACGTGTTGACAGACATGAAAATGGCGTAACCATTTGCGTGATAGACAATGGCCAAGGTATCGAAACCAAGCATTTGGCAAAAATATTTGATATGTTTTTCCGGGCAACACAACGCAGCACGGGTTCAGGCATTGGCCTTTATATCGTTAAGGAAATAGTTCAAAAGATGAGCGGCAGCATTGAAGTCGAGTCATCGCCGGGACGCGGCAGTAAATTTTTTATAACGTTGCCCGATTTAAGTAGTATGGCGAACTAATTTTATGCTTTCATTTTTGATGGCTGTCGCCAGCACGAGGGTGAACATCTTCTTAGGGAAATTCAAAAATTGTATTTTATCAGGTTCACAAAATGAGGGTCGAGAAGATAGTGTTTTTTTTCTTTGTGTGTTAGACGGCACGGCCTAATTAATAGGTGAGTTTTAAAGTAAATTGTTTCTTGGATGCCGTTGCTCTATCAATTTGTAAAATCTTCAGGTATTGATAAGTAACAACCATTACTTAAATCCTCCCATACTATGAAAAAAAGAGAAATTTATTTCGTTCTCATGCTATTTGCAGTGGGATCGCTTTCCGCTCAACAGTCTCCCGAGCAGTTTAAGGGAGTCATAAAGCTTGACGTCCGAGAGTCGACCGCGGATTGGAATCCCTACATCCGAAAGAAAGCGCCTGAAGGATCCCCCAATATTCTTTTTATTCTCTATGACGATACCGGATTAGCCACATGGTCTCCGTACGGTGGCAGAGTAAATATGCCCACCATGGATAAGTTAGCTGCTGACGGTTTAACATTTACGCAGTGGCACACCGTTGCACTCTGCTCACCCACCCGTTCTTGTATTCTCACGGGCCGCAACCATAACCTGAATGGTATGGGATCTATAACAGAAGGAGCGAATGGATTTCCGGGTTATAGTAGTCAGATTCCTGCACAGGCCGCAACGATTGGGCAAATATTGCAAGACAATGGATGGAGTACGTTTTGGATGGGCAAGAACCACAACGTTCCCGAAACTGATTTGTCATCGGGTGCTAACAAAAAGCAATGGCCACTGCAAATGGGCTTCGATCGGTTCTATGGTTTTATTGGTGGAGAAACCAATCAGTTTTATCCCGACCTCGTAGAAGATAATCACTATATTGATCAACCTTATAGTCCTGAAGAAGGTTATCACTTATCGAAAGACCTGGCTGACCAGGCCATTAAATATCTTAACGATCAAAAAGCCGCGAACCCTTCCAAACCCTGGTTTATGTGGTATTGCCCAGGTGCTAACCACGCTCCTCATCAAGCTCCCAAAGATTACATTGCTAAGTACAAAGGAAAATTTGACGATGGATATGATGCCTACCGTACCTGGGTTCTTCCACGGATGATTGCAAAAGGCATTTTACCAAAAGATACAAAGCTTACCGAGTTTAATCCCATGCCACCTGATCAGGCAAATCCGGGTGACGCTGTCCGTCCATGGAATACACTCACGGCTGATGAGAAAAAATTATTCTCCAGACTGTGTGAAGTATTTGCTGGGTTCTCTGAGTACACCGATGCACAAGTTGGACGAGTTATCGATCACCTAAAAGCCACAGGACAGTATGAGAACACCGTCATTCTTTATGCGGCTGATAACGGTGCGTCAGGAGAAGGCAGTCCGAGCGGCTCTGTGAATGAAAATAAATTTTTCAATGGCTATCCGGATGAACTAAGCGAGAATATGAAGTTGATTGATAAATTAGGTGGACCTGACACCTATGAGCATTATCCAACGGGATGGGCAGCAGCTTTTTCAACTCCGTTTAAAATGTTTAAACGCTATTCAAATTATTCAGGCGGTACTGCCGATCCGCTGGTGATCAGCTGGCCGAAAGGTATTAAAGCAAAAGGTCAGGTTCGCAATCAGTATCATCATGCCGTCGATATTGTTCCAACCATTCTTGATATCTGCAAATTGGAAATGCCGAAGGTATACGGAGGTATTGAACAATTTCCATTATCAGGAGTTTCGATGCGTTATACATTTGATGCCGCACCTGATGCACCAACTCAAAAACATCGTCAGTACTATGCCATGTTAGGGACACGCGCCATTTGGGAAGATGGATGGAAAGCCGTTGCTGTCCATGCTCCTTTAACCGGGAAAGGCAATTTTGATAAAGATCAATGGCAACTTTATCATGTGGATGTAGATCGTGCAGAATCGAATGACCTGGCGAAGAAAAATCCTGAGAAGCTCCAGGCCCTGATAAAAGTGTGGAATGAAGAAGCGGATAAAAATTTCGCTAAGCCTTTGGATGATCGCCCCGCTGTAGTTCAGGCTGGTATTGAGCGTCCTTCCGAAGAAGCTGTTCGTGAAAGTTATACTTACTATCCGCATGCCAGTCCCGTTCCCGAAGCGGTTGCGGCTAACATACGAGGACGTTCTTACAAGATCATTGCGAACATTGACATTACTGCAAATGCCAGCGGGGTTATCTTTGCTCATGGTTCACGGTTTGGTGGTCACACATTATTTATCAAGGATAAAAAATTGTTCTACGTTTATAATTTCCTCGGCATTAAACCAGAACAGCAATTTGTATCCAGTGAATTAAAGCCGGGTAAATACACGGTAGGCATAGAGTTCATCAGGGAAAAGGCGGGTGAACATCATGAATCGTTAGGTACAACAAAACTATATGTGAACGACGTGGCGGTAGCTACTGGACCGATGCGCGCACAAGTTGGAAAATTCACGCTGGTAGGAGATGGACTTTGTGTAGGTTATGATAGCGGAGATCCTGTAAGCGAGCACTATAAATCACCAGGAGATTTTAAAGGAGGTATCGTTCAATTTGTCACGGTGAGTACCGACAAAAGTCAATATGTTGATCTTGAAAAGGCAGCGGCCCTTAAAAGGTAAATAAATGGCGATTTAACAGTGAATGCTCTTGCGTTATCCAATTGGTTTTGACGCGAGAGCATTTAGATTTAGCACCAATACCCGAAACTTTCGCTTTCTGTAATTGGTCAGGATACCTAATACCTGAACAACAATCTTAATGGAATATGTCAACTGATTAAATTACTAGGGAGCTGAAGTAGTAAGATCAAATACTCGGCAAAAATTACCTTCTGTTCCGGCCTACATCAGTGCGAACATATCAACGATGAAACTGCATGCGTATGGGGCATTAAATTTATCTCAGTCTTATAGGCACAATACATTGGCAAAACAACAGCACATTCCTTAAATTTAAACAAGACAGCCCTCGTTGGTGAAAGAAACAAGTTAGTATTCTACACCCGTCCTTTTCTAATTTTGCTAAGCCCTAACGCCAACCCAGGACTGCGTTAAGTTTGTTGGATCCCGTGTTGGATTTGATTATGAGAAACGGTCGAAATCATACTTCCTCTCCCCGCAACGTAACATTCTTGCTGATCCTGACAGCGTGCCTGTTTTCACATCTATCTCATTCACAAAAAATTACCAATGTAGATTTTGAAGTCATCGACAACACGGTAAAGATCACTTACGACATAGACGGGTGTTCCGGCGATAAAAACTATGACATCAGGCTGTTAGTGGGGAAGGATGGAAAATTGACTGAGATAAGTCGCGGCCTCAGTGGTGATATCGAAAACGTTCCCTGCGGATCTTCGAACACGATCCTCTGGGACGTACTTTCCGATAGACACGAACTTAAGGGCCGGATCTATTTTGCGGTAGAGATTCAACGAATGCATTCAACGATGCATGGAAATGAAGAGAGCAAGGGAGGGAAACCCTGGTCCCGGCGATCATGGAAAGCAGACAAAGGATATATCGGAGGGTCGATTGGCGTATTCACGCCTTACGAAAGTTACCTCACCACCCCCCGTGCCTTTGAGCAAAACGGATTTTTCCTCAATACCACTATTGGATATCTCCCTACCTACATATTAGGAGTGTGTTCCACCATATATATCTATGGGGGTACAAGAAACGACCAGTACGAAATTGTAACCTGGGCAAACTACGGTTTTATGATTGGTCCGCTGATCTCACTTCCTATCGGAAACAAGATAAAATGGGAATTGCGGCCGCAGATTGGATACTCTTTCATTTCCACACACTCAGATCAACCTGACCTGGACAGCCTGGGTACTACTACTACATCAGGGGTGGCGTATAATATCGGTACCGGGCTTCGTTTGAATCTTGGTAAAAGAACATGTTATATGCTAAACGTGGAATACTTGTCAGCACCGCGAAAGCCTTACGACTACCTATTTCCCATTGAGCCTGATTTCGGCACATTCGGTGCCAGTATTGGAGTTGCCTTTAGATTTTATTAATGATAAATGGAAGTTATGAAGTAGGTATATCGCATTTCTATTCGCCCTTATTAGCTTTGAACTCCACGGTCAAGCAGGGGTAAGTCCCGCTAAGGAAGTTAACATCTTCGGCCGGTCGGAATTGAGTTCCGCCAAGGAAGTCGACATCTCGACAACGCCGAGACCCAGGGCACCTGCCAACCTCGAAATCAGCGACGTTACTTTTTCTGACCAATACGGAAATAGCAATAGTATCCTTGATGCTGACGAAGAAGCGGAAATAAGATTTACCCTGTCCAACGTCGGAAAAGGCAATGCGCATGGCACTTGCTGCGAATGTCGTCCCGATAAACCCTATGGAAGGCATCGAACTTTTGTCCAAGAAGCAGCTGGGAGACCTTTTCGCGGGCGACAGTATGCACATAGCCTTGCCGATTAAGGGAGTTCCTTTGCTCGAGACAGGAAAAGCAGAATTGGAAATACGCGTCGAGGAGGCAAATGGATTTGATTCTGATCCGATCAGACTTGTTTTCAATACGCAGAGAATGAAAATTCCCGAAATATCCATCGCTGATTACACATTCACCAGCAATGATGGCGAAAGAATAGCATTAGGCCATCCGATTTCCCTTACTGTCATGCTTCAGAATAAAGGACAAGGTGAGGCAGTGGACATACGAACTGACTTTAAGACTCCGGATAACGTATTCCCTGCCGCGGAATCAAGCTTCTACATCGACAGGCTAAAACCCAACGAGACGAAAAGTATTGTTTACGAGTTTTTTGGCAACAAGAAATATGATGGGCGAGAAATTCCGATTGAAGTATCGATAACCGATGGCCATGGACAATTCGAACAGACGCATACGCTGAGCATGCCACTGGCTGGAGAGTTCGAGTCAAACTCAAACCGTAAACATTGCCGCAAAGATCGAGCAACCTATTCTAATAGAACATATTTCCCTGCGATCAGATGTAGACGTCGAAATTCCATCGACGGAGAGAGTTGTAAAAAATCGTTTTGCACTGATCATCGGAAATGAAGATTATCGAAAATTTCAGACTGGTTTACAGTCAGATCAAAATGTTTTGTTTGCGCGAAACGATGCGCTCGTGTTCAAAGAGTATGCGATGAAAACTTTGGGTGTGTTGGAAAAGCATACGTTTACACTCACCGATGCGACACGCGGTCAGATGAGCAGGGAAATTGAAAGAATTACCGAACTGGCCAAACTTACACCGAACGCGGAAATAATTTTTTATTATGCAGGACATGGGCTTCCCGACTTCGAAACACATGAAAGCTACCTTGTTCCGGTCGACGTCACAGCATCGAATCTTGATGATGCCATCAAGCTCAAAGATCTGTATTCCAAATTGGCATCCTCGAAGGCAAGCAAAATAATGGTTTTCCTGGACGCGTGTTTTAGTGGAGGTGGTCGCGGCGAAAATGGGTTGTTAGCAGCGCGCACCGTAAAGATCAGACCTAAGAGTGAAATCGTTGAGGGAAACATCGTGGCGTTTACAGCCACCAGTGGAAAAGAAGTCTCGTTGCCTTTTGAAAGCCAGTCGCACGGACTATTTACTTATCACTTGTTAAAGAAGCTACAGGAAACGCAAGGCAACCTGACCCTTGACGAACTCGGTCAGCATTTAGAGCAAGAAATTCCAAAAGCTTCCCTGCTCGAGAACGGTTTACTGCAACGGCCACAAGTGTTGGTTTCTCCCGAGCTTGATGAAAAATGGATGTCATGGAAATTCTGATAAAAGTGAACACAGTGCCTGTATCGCCGTCGTTGTGTCGCTCTGTGCTTCATGGTGTTTTGCACAGGAGACAAAAAAAGTGGAGAATATTAAAGGTGAATGGATTATTTCAAACGACATCACGCCCGTTCAGGCGCGAGAAAAAGCGATCGATCAAGCGAAAGCAGAAGCTTTAAGACAGGCAGGTGTACCAGAGTACGTTACAGAATCAAACCTTAGTTATAAGACCGAGAAAAACAATACATTAAAAGATATCCATGAGTCCTTGACCTCGATAGATGTATCAGGTGAGATCTCAGAATTCCAGGTATTCAAAGAGGAGAAGAGGAAAAATGAATTTGGAAACCTGACGTATGAAGTATGGATCAATGCTACCGTTATGCTTCATAAAACATCCAAAGATCCTGGATTTAATATGAACGTGAATGGCATCCAGGAAAGTTACCGCTCACCGGAGGAATTGGTTTTCGAGATCATGCCCTCGAAGGAAGGGTTTCTGAATATTTTCATTCTTGGTGAAGATGAAAGTTTACATCTATACCCGAACAAATTTGAAAAGCAGGAAAAGTTTGAAGGAGGGAAGACGCTATAAATTTCCCCGGTCCCGGGCGTTGGACTATGAGGTCAGCTCGGAAGAGAGCATGGAAGTGAACTATGTGGTTCTGTTATATACCAAAGTAGAAATTCCCTTCCTTGAAAAAGAAACATCAGAAAACATTCTGCAATTTATTGCCAGGATCGATCCTTCGCAGAAGTGCCTGAAGTCATATTCGATTTTAATTCGGCAGGAGTAAAAAAAGTTCGAAGTTTGAGGTTTGAAGTTCGAGGTTCGAGGTTGTCGAAGAATTCGGCTGTGTTATTTGCCCTTTATTCACGCACAGAGGCACAGAGAGCACAAAGGTTACACAGAGAGTTTGTCTTTTCTTTGTGAACCTCTGTGCTCTCTGTGGCTCTGTGGTTAAAATTCCGTGTTAGTGCCCGTCACTCAAATAGTTTTTCAAAATATCACTCTGCGGGTTTTGAAATATATCGTACGGCGTACCTTGTTCAATGACTTCACCCAAATACATGAAGACGATATTGTCGGCTAGTCGTACCGTTTGCCGTAGTATGTGCGTGACCAGAATAATGGTGTAGCTTTTTCTAAGTTCAAGGAATTGTTCTTCGATCTTTCTGCTCGAGGTGGGATCTAGCGCTGAAGTTGGTTCATCAGCAAGGATTACCTCAGGATTTACAGCAAGTCCTCTCGCCAAACATAGGCGCTGTTGCTGACCGATAGAAAGTTTGGTTGCAGGTGACTTGAGCCTGTCTTTCACTTCATCCCATAGTGCTACTTGTTTGAGATGAAATTCTACCCGGTGCGCTATTTCTGTTTTATTCTTTATACCCTGTATTTTCAGACCAAAGGCAACATTATCAAAAATATTCATCGGAAGCGGGAAGGGCCTTTGTGAAAGCAGTCCCATTTTTTGTCGCAGGTCCGGCAAGTCACTGCTTCCATTGAGGATCTCTTTTCCGTTTAATTTGATGCTTCCTTTAACCTTCATGCCACCGTGCAGATCGGTGAGCCGGTTGATCGACTTAAGCAACGTGGTTTTTCCACAGCCCGAAGGTCCCAGAAAGGCTGTTATCTTCCCCTTGGGAATATTAAGATTGATATTCTTGAGAATATGATGATCATGGTGGGAAACATTAAGATTGCTGATGTTGAGTATTGATTCAGTCTGGACAGCCCGGTCCTTCACCTTTTTTCAAATCAAGGTGTAGTACTTCTTGTGGAAAGCTCATGATACAGTGTTTTTAGAAACCTTTGATGATAAATAGCGGGAAACAATACTGATTGCAAGAATAAGTAGGGTAAGTACAACGGCAGCGGCATAGGCCCTGGCTTTTACTTCTTCAATCGGTGAACTTAACTGATAAAATATAGCAAGGGGAAGCGTGGCAGCAGGTTCACCCAGGCGGTCAGGAACATAATCTGTATATCCCGCCGTAAACAAAACGGCAGCAGTGTCACCTATTCCTTTGGCAAAGCCAAGTAAAAATGCAGTGGCTATACCGGGGAGTGCCTGCCTGAAAAATATTCCGGCTACTTCAAAACGCGTGGCACCCAGGGAAAGGGTTGACTCGAACAGTCCCACAGGAATGTTTTTAAAAACTTCATCCATAGCACGGATCATCACAGGCATGATAAGGAATGCAATGGTAAGGATACCCGCCAATAATGATGCTTTGAGACCAAAGATGATCATGATCGAAAACGCAAATGCGCCGTACACGATTGGAGGAACACCCCAAAGCAGATCTAATACCAGCCGGATGGCGGTCAGAATTTTTTCATGCCTTACAAGGGATATATTCATAAATAAGGCAACTGGCAGGCTTACCGCTATGGAAATTAGCGATGCTCCCAACGCCAGGTATAATGATCCAAGAATTGCGTTGTAAATACCTCCTTCTTTTCCAAAGTAAAATCCTCCTTTCGGGACCTGGGTGATCATTTCCCATGACAGCGCTGGTATGCCCTTCTTCGCGATCTCATATACAATGAAAAATAAAATCAGGATCAAACTGTAGGTAAAAAATCCCAGCAGGTACTTAAAGAATTGTTCCTCAATAACTTTTCTCTTTTTCATCGCATCAATAAGTTGTTGTTCGCTGAATTAATACTCTTGAAATGAAATTAAACAGAAGCACCACAACAAAAAGCAACAAGGCTGCAAACATCAGCGCTGAATCGTACATTGGAATGGACATCATCTCACCGTAGTTATTGGCAATAAGTGCAGGTAATGGATAACCCGCATCAAAAGCACCTTTAGGGATTTGGACAACATTTCCAACTACCATAAGGACTGCTATCGTCTCTCCGAAAGCCTTTGAAATCCCCAACGCAAAAGCAGCGATGATTCCGGGTAGGGCTTTCTTTAGGACAACCTTTTTAATGGTTTCCCAATACGTCGCACCTAGTGAGAGGGTAGCTTCTTTCAGTTCTATTGGAATGGAGCGAAAAACTTCCAGCAGCATGTGTAACACAAACGGAAGCGTGGCAATCGCCAAAATAATACCGCCGGCCAGTACCGTATAACCCGACGTATCAGTTCCAAATAGGGGGCCGACATAAAGTGAAATAAAAGGAACGATAACCAGAACGCCCCACACGCCATGAATCACGGAAGGTATACCCGCCAATATGTCGATTACTGAACGCATAACACCCAGCACACGTGGTGAAGCGTATTGCGTTAAATAAATGGCTGGCAACAAACTCAGGGGGATCATAATGACTAATCCAATGGCGGTGACGACTAATGAGCTCAATATAAAAGGCAAAAATCCAAACTTGCCGGAAGAGGGCTGCCACGCTGAAGAAAAAAGCAGCTGACTAACTTCTTCGACGTTAAAGATCGGTGTGGCCTTAATAATGAGGCTGAGAACGATCAGTAAAGGAAGCAGTAATACAATAAATACACATGCCAAGGTCCATGCACCTGCTGAATATTCTTTTATTTTCCGGGCGGCGATCATGGCTTACTGAAGTTTCTCCAATTCTGATTGGATCGTGGCCTCAGAAAGTGTGATATAGCCGGTTTCGGCTACAAACTTCTGGCCTTCTTTTAGTACCCAGCGTAAAAATTCTTTTACAACTTTGCTTTCTGGTTTACCCTTGGAAACGAAATACAACTCTCGGGCTGGTGGAGAAGGGAAGCGCCCGTCACCAATGGCTGCCATGAGTGAATCCAGGTTATCATAAAACAATTCGTCCTTCGATAGCTGCCCATCACCGTTAACATCCAATGGGACAACGTCTATGCCCGGATATTTTTGTTTGCTGTTTAGATCGTAAACATAGATCACATTATTATAACCAATACCCGCGACGTCATTCTTTACTGCGTCGGCCAATCCCGGATCGCCGAATACACCAATTCCTTTTAAAACATCTTGTTCTGCGCCGCCCAAATATGCGGCCCATGTTGCCGCGGCTCCGGAAGCATCTGAACGCGTATATACATTTACTTTTTGAGGAGCTGCTGAATTAACTGCCTTGCCCCACGTTGCTAACTCGCTCGTGACAAAGATTTTTTTCAATGCTTCCTGTGAAAGGCCCCGCTGCTTTAATAAAGCAACAACGGGATTATTGGAATTCATCACAGGAACGACGGCATCTTTTGTAACCGAAACAGGCCATGCGCCGCTGCTTATTTCTTCCTTTTTAATTTCTCTCGACACCATACCCAAATCAACGGCTGCAGCCAATGCATCCGCCATACCTTTTCCCGCGCCGCCAGCCGAGATATTGAAACGGACATCCGGATGAATCTTGGTAAACTCTTCAGCCCATTTATTTGCCAGGGGATATAAGGCAAAAGCTCCCGACATGGAAATTGTGCCCTCTAAATTTTCATTGGATCCTTTTGCCGAAGATTTTTTCTCACCGCAGCCTGCAGCAAGGGAAAGGCAGAAAAGGAAAGTAACAAAACTTAAAACGTTCCGCATTGTATGTGAATCAGATGTATCGATTGGTGGAGTTCGCCCATTGTGCTCACTACTTCAGGCAAAGGTATACAATTCGCCTAATAATCTACTAAGCCTATAGAATTTCATTAAAAATATTTTTCAAAAAATGGAGCTAAAAAGCCCTTTTTAGCTCTAAAAAGCAATGTTCATCAGAGAAAAATCAATATTAATCCTCTTAAGTCTATTGATTTAATAGATTATTAAATTACCTTTGACCCATATTTATAAAGAATAGGGGAAAGAGCAGGCTTTATGATCCTATGACAACCTTGAGAAGGTGCCAATTCCTGCCTGAAACATTAAGGACAGATAAATATTAGAAACTATGAACACTACAATTCCTTCCACTTCTTTCAGAACAGTTTTTACACTGTCCTTGCTGTTGTTGTTGCGACTAGCGCCTAGTCCTACAATATTTTCTAACAACAACGCAAATTTCAAACGACATGACACAAACAGCAGTTTTAGCTGGCAATGAACAGCAAATAAATTTCCTTAACATCTTTATCAGGTCAAAAACAACACCCGATAACGTAGACACCTTAGCTCCAAAAGCAACGGTGGTAAATCCTATACTCGATTGGTTTGACAAATCCGGGATGCTTGAACCAGTAGCATTCAAAAGTATTCCCGCGGGAAAGATTTTTCAATCGGATCGGGCAATCGTCAAATTTAAATTATCCGGAATTTATCATGACCATTTTGTCCTGTTCCGTGGCTTGCTGGAGTTTAGCCGGCCGAAGTGGATATCTGTTTCATTCAACAATTCCGAAAGAACATTCGAACTCTTTGTAGGAATAGATCAGGCATCGGCGGTCACAGAATACCTTGACTTGATCCTAAAGTTGTTGATCAAGGAAATCAAGTTTAAAAAGTCCTTGAAGGCGATACTCAGATTTGAAGAATCTGTCCGGGTCGAACAATCCAGACTTTACAGGGAGCTACAAACTTCATCGCATTAAAAAAATTTATATTATTTATCTACTTATTCTATAGATATACATTATTCCACCAAAAATTCACATACAATGAAATCTCTTTTTGCTTTACCTCTCGTCTTGTTTGTTTTTGCCTCTTCAGCGGTACGGAGTCAACAAGACCTGACGGCATCCATAAATAAAAGTTCAGGTACCACAGCCGTAGCCACGACACAACCAAAAAAAAATCAACAAGTTGTAAGAATCACCGGCGTACGATTCGCATATCCACTGGTGCAACAATGGATTGACGATTTTAATAAAGAGTATCCTGATGTTCAAGTCATAATTGAGTCCAGAGGTTCTACAGACCCGTCACAATATGAGATCTTAATTGAAGCATATGAACACACTGACGAATTCAAGAAGGATCGCGAATATGCATACGTTGGGCGATACGCGATTTTGCCAGTCACTAACAGCAAATCCGGGATCGCGAAGCTTTACCTGGATAAAGGATTAGATAAAGATCTGATCGTCCAACTTTTCTTCCATGACATCTATGCCGATAAGGAAAAACAAGAAGAGATTAAAGCTCCGTTTACGATCTACACCCGCCTTCAAAAAGCAGGGGCCCCCATTACGTTCGCGAACTATTTTGGTTATGAGCAGAAAGATATCCAGGGAAAAGCCATCGCGGGCGCAGATGAACATATACTAAAGGCCCTGCTTCGAGATACCACAGGCGTATCCTATCTACCTGTTTCACTTATTTACGATCGCAGCACCAAGAAGTCTGTAGAAGGTATCTCCGTTTTGCCGGTTGATCTGAATGGAAATGGAAGGGTCAACGACGAAGAGAAATTTTATAATGACCTTCCTACGGTTGTACAACGATTAGAAAGCACTTCTCCAAAAGACCTCAATAATGTTCCCATTGGATACTTGCATTTTTCTGTAGATAAAAAAAGTGCGAGTACCGATGCGGTTGCTTTTATCAAGTGGGTTATCGAAAACGGTCAAAAGAATCTCAGCGATTTCGGATACCTCAAGCCCGAACCTGAAAAGTTAGAAAAAGGCAAGTCCGAACTTTTTGCATCAAAACGTATTAAGTAACCCTAACGCATTGCTTGCTTTCACGCTCTGCAGCAAATACCAACCATAGTACTTCTTAAACCAATTTTATGAAATCATTCTATAATAAGATGTTTTTACACTTACGTCCGCTGCAACCACTCAATAAAGGAAGGGTCAGCACATTCAACGTCTTTCAGAAAAATGCTTTGAATATAGTAGCAAATAGGCCTATCGTTATAATGGCAATTGTTCTAATGATTTTTTCTTCAAACTCAGCGTTTTCCCAAACACAGGTGACTGGTGTAGTGAAAGATGCTGACGGTGCACCCGTGGTTGGCGCAACGGCGTCAATAAAAGGCAGCACCGCTCATGCCGTAGTCGATGTCAATGGCAAATTCAGCATCGCGGCGCCTAAAGAATTACCGTTCACCATTCGGATCAGTTCAGTAGGTTACAAACTTCAGGAAGTGGAAATTTATGAACTGTCAGAAGAGCCGTTGGAGATAGCCCTTGTCGATGATGGATTGTTAGACGAAGTCGTTGTTACCTCCAGACGCAGAGAAGAAACAGCACAAAACGTTCCTATTCCAATCTCGGTGGTGAGCGGTGCAGCCATCGAACAAGCCGGTGCATTTAACGTTAACCGGGTGAAAGAACTTATTCCATCTGTTCAGCTTTATTCATCGAATCCGCGCAATACAGGGATTAATATTCGTGGATTGGGTTCACCGTTCGGGCTCACCAACGATGGTCTTGATCCAGGCGTTGGTTTTTATGTAGACGGAGTCTACTATGCGAGGCCTGCTGCCGCAACGTTCGATTTTATTGATGTTGAGCAGATCGAAGTATTACGCGGCCCACAGGGAACGCTGTTTGGTAAAAACACTACAGCTGGTGCCTTTAATATAACAACACGCAAGGCGAGCTTTACGCCAGGCGCTGACTTCGAGGTTAGTTTTGGAAACTATGGATACATCCAGGCCAAGGCGTCCGTTACAGGTCCCCTCAGCAAAAAATTTGCAGCAAGAGTATCTTTCTCCGGCACGCAACGGGATGGTGTGGTCCAGAATATAGTCACAGGAAAATATATTAATGACATTAACAACCTTGGGGTTCGTGGTCAGCTGTTGTTTGAACCATCAGATAACACTTCCATCACTTTGGCAGTGGATGCTTCACGCCAACGTCCTGATGGCTATGCGCAGGTAGTAGCGGGTGTTGTAGAGACAAAACGTGCAGCATACCGTCAATTCAATGCGATCATCTCGGATCTAAATTATGCATTGCCGACGCTTAATGCATTTGACCGCGTGATAGATCACGATACTCCCTGGCAATCAGGCAATGATCTGGGTGGCGTATCACTCAATATTGATACAAAAATTGGCCCTGGCACACTAACTTCAACTACAGCATGGCGCTATTGGGATTGGGATCCTTCCAATGACAGAGACTTCACTGGTTTGCAAGCATTGGCTAAATCGCAAAACCCTGCGGAGCATCGAAATTGGTCCCAGGAAATCCGATATGCAGGAGAATTCTCGTCTAGCCTGAGTGGCGTAATTGGTTTATTCTATATCGATCAGGAAGTTAAAATTAATGGTACTGAGGAATCTGGTTCGGCTCAGTGGCGCTTTTCACAGAGCTCAACGAGTTCATTGTGGCAGACACCAGGGCTGTTTGAGGGATATGGAATTAATACAAAGGCTTCGATAAAGTCAAAGAGCGCGGCAGTATTCGCCAACATCGATTGGGAGATTGCTAAAGGCTTACACATATTGCCAGGCATTCGTTTCAACTATGATGAGAAGGATGTAGTCTACGACAGAAAAACCTATGGTGGGCTGGATACGACTGACCCCGCTTTGCTCGCCTTAAAGAGAGGCGTTTATAGTGATCAGGCCTATGCGGCAGATGCCGACGAGGATAATCTGACGTACAACATTACGTTAGCATACAGAGCAAACGCCCGCATTAACGGTTATGCTACCTATTCCACCAGCTTCAAGCCCGTGGGTGTCAATGTTGCCGGTCTTCCAACGATTAACGGGGAGGCAGCGACCGATCTGGCCGTTATTAAGCCGGAGGATGTGAAGCATATGGAGCTTGGTATTAAGACCACTCCAACTGATAACTTCACCGTGAACCTTACGGTCTACAAAACGGAAATCAATGACTACCAAACCAATGTTCAATCACCAGAACTTGGCGTCAATCGTGGCTATATAGCAAATGCAGAGAAGGTCAGCGTGCAGGGTTTTGAGGTCGATGCGAATATTAAGGCCAACAAACATTTTAGCTTTTACGGGGCCGTCGCTTTTACCGATGGCAAGTATGATAAGTTTACGAATGCACCGCTCCCACTCGAAGAAACAGGTTTAACGGTAGAGGGAGTGCAAGTAGCATTTAAAGATATCTCAGGCGGGGAGCTTCCCGGAATATCCAAATGGACAACCTCGATAGGCGGTGAGTACACCACTCCCGTGACTTTCCTCAAACAGGCAGGGAATTTCTTTATCGCATTTGATACCTACTATCGGTCCGACTTTTCTTCAAGTCCATCACCGTCCGCGTTTCTGAATATTGACGGTTATGGATTACTTAACGGCCGGGCTGGCGTCAGGGTATCGACTGGCACATCGCTCACCATTTGGGCGCGCAATCTGCTTGATGAGGATTATTACGAGCAACTATTAGTTGCCGGTGGAAATGCCGGCCATTATGCGGGAGTACTTGGAGATCCAAGAACATTTGGTGTAACGTTACGGCATTCTTTCTAAGTTGGCGCGCAGCTACAACGTTGTATCAACTTTTTCTTATGGTTTCCGTGAGAGACACTCACGGAAACCAAAACCTCCGATAAATATTAAAAAATTCGAAGACTAAGCTCAACGATCTTCCACAATTAAAATTAATTGCACGAATCGACAACGCTGCACATCGGTAATTGCTCCATAGGAGCATCCTATCTATAGAAAATCAAACGGAGATAACCCGCACTCCGTAGGAGTATCCTAAACAATCCGATGAGGCGGCTCCTAACGGAGCCTTGCAAACCAATCCGATCTTCGATCTAGAAACAGAACGCTCCTACGGAGCGACTTCTCTCAGGATTTCTCAGCGCGAATTTCCTCAGCGCTACTCATGCAGCTGTCCTAAACGCCGGGCTCTAAATTCAAGATAGCCGTTTAGATTAATAGAACGTGTTGCGTAGCGTCCACTAACAGTCAAGATAATCTGATGGGAGATTCTAGTTAATAAGCTTGGTGGTGGCTCAATTGTAGACGAAGGATTAAAAATGACGGCTGCGGAGTGCACCCAATTTTACAGACATACCACCAATACGACTGTTAATTTCCAGGTGCATCCGAAAGCCGGCATTTTACGAGAGAGAACCTTGCAAGCACCCCGCATCTTTCTCAAGTGACAAGTTGTTTTGCAAATTCTTCTTTTAGGAGACCCGCTCACGCGAGATATATTATCTATTAATTCTATAGACAAAGTTATATTTAAAATTCTTTTCTCCAACTTTTGATTATTATTTTTTTTACTTCAGAAGTCGACGGCCAATTTTGTATTTATTAAGTCCATAAATAAATTGATTGTGTTTCGGAAAACGATGCGGCAAATATTGCTGCGTCTATTTGCTATCAGTCTGCTATTTATTTTAAGAGGAAATTATTGTTACTTGTTTGAAGAAGTACGAAACAATAAACAGACCTAGCTTGACCAATTATGCTTTCAAAAAAATGTAAGTATGCACTTCATTCCCTGGTTCACATTGCTAAAAATCCCAACGAAAAACATTTAATAAAGAGTATTTCCGAAGTCTGTCATATTCCTAAAAAATTTTTGGAAGCTATTCTCCTGGATTTAAAAAGAGCTGGAATTCTTTCCAGTAAGTCTGGAAGGGGTGGTGGATATAGTTTAAGACTTCCAGCTGCACAAGTGAATCTTGCACAAGTAATCAGGTTGTTCGACGGCGCAATCGCTGCGGTTCCCGTGTGCATCATTAAATTATTATGAACGCTGCGACGAGTGTGAAGATGAAGACACTTGTGCTATTCGGTCTTCCTTTATAGCAGTGCGCAATGCTACCGTTGAAATGTTAAAAAATGAAACCCTTGAAACCCTCGTTAAAAAAGAAAACAAATTAACGGCGAAGAAAAGGAAGAAGATTTAATGAGCAGCACTAGCAAACTACTGACTTCTTAATATTTAAATCCTTATTTTAAGGTTATACATTCCCCTTAAATTCTTGCGGCCAGCGCAGAATTATCGTTAAGAGAGAGTCTAACGACTCCATGATTTATAAACCACAACAGACTATTTCGAATCTGATTAGCTCACGCCTGGAGGTAGCAAAAGCGCTGGGGATTTAGATCCCGCGTGTGGAGTTTAATCATCAGAACGACTCCATTTTGATTTCACATTGTCCATAAGACTACAGGTGAAACTACGATCTCGTTAATAAGAATAGAAAACGACGAATGATCCTAAGGCATCGTTGGAAATCCAAATCTTTGACGTCGAGTGAGATCCGAAAGTGGACCGGGAGCGCCTTTTAGAAAACCTGGATCCCAATTGCAACGAAAATGATTTTTCTTTTCTCAGTTTGACAGATTCGGTTCAGTTTGGGATGTTTTAAAACTGGTATGAGATTTTCTTGATTTTACGATACCACTAAATCCACTGTCTATGAAAATGGTATTTACTCTCGCCTGTAGCGCTGCCATGATTTGCAATTTCGTACAGGGTCAGGACACGGCCCTGGCCAAAATTGACAAAACGGAACGCACAATAAAAAAGAATGCTGCAACGGAAATAGAAGCCCCAGTGTTGAACTTTGAGGAGGCCTCCATTGAAAAAAAATCTGAATCCACATTTAAATTACCTGACTATTCTGGAAAACATTCGATCCTGAACAACAAGGTCGGACCAAACGGCGAAGAGCTGTTCATGAAAAAAAATAAATACTACTACATTGACGGTGCTGGAAAAAAAGTTAAAGCAAGGCGCACCGATTTAACGGACAAGCCCAAGAGTAGTTAGAACCTACTATTTTAATCCGTGAATCTTGCACATCTGCCGGATAAAAGTGAAGCCCTTTTCTGCAATGTCCCATGGTTTAGAATATTCACGCCATACATTAATAGCATTTGCAAAATCAGGGTCGTTGCGTGAAAAAGCTTCTATGGTAAGCCATCCTTGATAGTTAACTTTTGCTAAGGCAGAATACGTTTCATCCCAAGGGACATGACCATCGCCTGGAGTACCACGGTCGTTCTCGCTGATATGAACGTGATGTAAAACGGGCGCTATGGTTTCAATCGCCTCCTCAATCTTCTTTTCTTCAATGTTTGAATGATGGGTATCATACATCGCTTTGACATGTGGATGGTCGACCTTCGACACCAGGTACAGCAACTGTTCCATGGTGTTACATAAATAACATTCAAATCGATTAAGCGCTTCTAAAGCCAAGGTAATATTTGCTTGCGCTGCGTAGTCGCCAGCGGCATGAAGCACTTCGGCGCTCCATTGATATTCTTGTTCTTGAGGAGCATTGCGGGAGAAATTTGCATGTGCGGAATGAAAGGGTCCGCAGAGCACCGTGGCTTGCATGTCATGCGTTCTATCGATAACCCATTTAATCTGATCCAAAGATTTCGCCCTTACTGCGGCGGAACCATCGACGGGATTTGTCTCCTTGCTCATCACGGTTACGGCAGTTGTTTCCAAGCCGAGCGCGCGTGCGTGATTTCCAAACTGTCGATATGCCGCAGCGTCGCCTGCACCAATAAAACATTCGACTCCATCATAGCCAATTTTTTTCAGTCGGTCAGCGATCGGGAATAATTTCTCTGAAACTTCCGCAGTCCAAGCCAATACATTAAATCCTACTTTTATCATCGTCTTATTCGTTTCAATTGCCGTTATGAATTAAATGCATTTCACGCAAAGGCCGCAAAGGAGAATCCGCAAAGGGCGCAAAGTTAATTTTGCGACCTTTGCGGGTCCTCTCTTAGCGGCCTTTGCGTGAAATGCATTTAACATCGAATGATATAAAATATTCATCAGTTCTCCATCGGATGTTGTTTGAGCAACTCCTCTGGTGAGTAGAAACCGGATTTTCCTTTCGTAGCATCCCGTACTTTTTTTACCTGCTCTGGAGAAATCACCGAAGCTTTGTTACCAAATGAATTCCGAACATAGGTGACTACTGCCGCTACTTCTTCGTCATTCAGCAGTCCCTTGAATGGTGTCATTGGAACTTGTCCACCATATTTTTGACCGAGCACTTCAATGGGTCCGTGAAGTCCGTCTAACACAAGTTTAATCAGACGTTCATCGCTGCCAGTTACCCACGGGAGTACCGGCAATAGGGGGGAAGCCCGAAGCAGAAAGGCCTTTGCCATCCGGTTGATGACAGGTATTGCAATATCCCTCTTTGCTATAAATCGCTTTGCCCTTTGTGTACAGATCAAGATCTTTTCCTTTAAGATGAGTTTTGACTATTTCCTCTTTTTTCTCTTCGACCGATCTTCCATTAAGATGGGCGACAGCCGTTTCATGAGCATCTGCCATCCATTCGTCAAGTGGAAGTTTTTCAGCTTCGTTCAAAATTTTCAATCCTTGCTCCTTGTCCAGCCATGAGGCGGCGACGATGGCTTCCAATCGTACACGGCCATGTTCGTCCTTCGCGGCTTGCATCAATAGGTCTGCCTGATCCTCCACCTGATGTCCTGTATAGCGTAGTACCCGAACTGCTGCCGCCCTGACGTGATAATCTTTTGAAGCGAGCAATTGTCGCAGAAGGGGTTGATCTACTTTATTAATTCCCCAGCTTACCCATAAGGCTTCAAGCAAATGATGTTCGAACTTAGGATCATTTTCATCAAGATGATCCACCCAAACTAGAAGCTGTGACGCAACCTCTGAAGCGTTACGCCCCCTTAGTTCACGTCGCGTCCGGTAGCGGGTCCGATATTCGGGAAGCTTTAGATTATCCAAAAGCACGTCGATGCTTGCCCCCGAGATAACAGCAGGTTTAACCAAAGGTCTTGAAGGATAGGTAACGCGATAGATCCTCCCGTGTGAGTGATCACGGAGTGGATCCCTGGCATTGTGCTGCATATGACCAATTAAGATATTATGCCAGTCGGCGATATACAATGAACCATCCGGAGCAAACTCCAGGTCTACTGGCCGGTAGTTTCTGTCATCCGACTTTACGAGATCCTGACGGTGATTACTTTTATAACCGGTACCATCGTCGATTAAAGTATGTTGCTTCGTTCCCAAAAAACCGATTGTATTGTTGATGAGAAAATCTCCCTGAACATCGTCGGGAAAATGACGGCTCGAAACAAACTCAAGACCAGAGGTAGGACGTACACGCTGCTTTTCTTCGATCAGGTTTTTTGATTTGGGGCTAGATACACCGTACCGTGGTTTTACTGTACCCGGCATCATCCAGCGTACATCAGGACTTGAAGTTTCGGCAAAGAAATTCTCGCCCCATTCGTCAAATGCAATACCCCATGGATTTGGAATGGCAAGTTGAGCCGTTCGTTCAAGCTGGTGACGGGTTGGGTTATATCGGTAGAAACCTCCGTTTGTGGCGCGAACTGGTCCGTAAGATGTTTCCACATTTGTATGCAGAAAAACACCTTCGCCCATATAAATCGCACCTGAAGGATCTGCACAATAAGCATGGATTTCATGATGGGTATCATGGTCATCAAAACCACTCAGCAGGATTTCTTTTTTATCCGCCTTGTCGTCGCCATCGGTGTCGCTATACAACATCAGATTGGTGCCTTGGGATACATATACACCTTCTGGTGCTATCTCAAATCCATTGGGCAGGTGCAATCCTTTGGCAAAGATTATTTGTTTGTCGGCTTTACCGTCAGCATTGGTATCTTCGAGAATAATGAGTTTATCATCGGGCCGTTTGTCACCGGGTTTATAGTGCGGGTAACTAGGCATAGTAGCGACCCACAGCCTGCCTTTATTGTCGAATGATATCTGGGATGGTTTTGCCAGGTCCGGAAACTCTTGTTCAGAAGCGAATAATTCAATTTTATAACCGGGTGCCGTATGAATTTTATTTACTGCGTCTTGTCCATACAGATATTCAAGACTTCCATTTTTTTCCGGATTATAATTTGTTTTTACTTCCGGAAGTTTCGACGTTTTTTTATCTGCTTCAGATAGATCCATTTTTTCGCCCTTCGCGGCTTTCCATATTGCTTCATCTCTAATGGCGGTCATTTCGCGGATCTTTATAATTTCAGCCGGATAATTTTCAGGTCCATAAGGATTGAACCGACGACCATAAGCATGAACGCCATTCGGGATTTTAATATCATTATGCCACATCCAGTTTTTTTCCATGACGGCCGCGTGAATCAGGGCTCTGTGTGTTTCGGCGGCAGGCGTGACCTTGCCAAAAATCTGATCGACCAGCAGTTCAGAGAATTTAGCATATCCTTCATCCGTAAGTTGTGATCCATCAATGGTCAGCGAATTATCACTGCTGGCATACCATTCTTGCGAGGGTGTGAACGCATCCACAAAGTCTACTTGATTTTTCAAGGCAGATCTCTCGCATGGCTTCCGCATATAGTTTAAGGTTAGCATTTTCACGCTGGCCATTTGGCAGATCAAATTTTGCGGAAAGATCCTCGAAGGCAATGGGCGACACAATGATCAGCTGGGGTGGAGATTTTGCATTGTATTTTTGACTTAACGTATACTTGATAAAGGCATCCAGCTCATCCTTGTAATTTTGCAATCCTTCTTCACCCTGGAACGATTCATTGTATCCGAAAAATGCTATTATAATATCCGCCTGAAGACGGGTGAGCCATTGATCTTCTGTTTCAAAATGTCCTTGACTGTCGGAATAATTGGCGAGTTCCGTCTGAAATTTTTCCGCTCCTGGAAATGCCCACGGAGATACGCGCGATGCATGAGGTCTGAACCCTGGCGTATTTCCGCCGTCACACATATTTCTGATAAATAACAGACTGTCAGGATAACGAACGTGCATTTCTGTTTCGAAGTGACCGAAATTCATCATCCTCGATCCAAGGTTATTGCCGATCAGAACAATGTGCGCGTTTTTTTTAATTCCAAGTTTGGCCTCGGGTGTTTGTGTACACTGGGCAGTGCAGAGGAAAATCAGGAATATTCCAAAGGTCCTAAAGGCAATCGCAATGTTCTCTTTCCCTGCTTGTATCATAATAAATTTTAAATGACTATTCTAAACTAATTGCCACGAGCTTCAGCTCGTGGAATCCAATACTAATAAAAACAGGGCTTTAGCCCCATTCAACTTTGTTATTCCTTTGGGCTAAAGCCCAGATCCCTCAATCAATTAGTCCACGAGCTAAAGCTCGTGGCAATTGAATGCAATTGAAAAAGTGCTAAATATTTATTTTGTGTCTGCTTCAGTCCTGTATGGCACATTAATATCAATTTTTCCCTGCCATTTTTGAGGGACAGGTTTACCAAGCGTCCAATGCACCGCATTGATCAAAAGGCGTTGAAATGCTTCCACACTAAAATCTGCAGGGTGCCCCAATGTGGTTGCAAACACTTTTCCACCTGCCGCCGTTTGCCACGTCCACGCTACTGGATTGTCCTGGAAGCCAGCTTTGTCCGGATTCACGGCTTTTCCCATCAGCAACCAGGTTGATCCTTTTGCAGGGTAGTCGGGCAATACTTTATAAAGCCACGAGCTCACGTGAAATGCAGGATCTACTCCGGTTAAAATTGGATGCTTTGCGGCTTCTTTAATTACAGAGACATCTGTGGTACACACATGGCCGCAGTGCGTATGCCCTGCAGGTCCACCCCAGCCGGGAGGGGAGCCTAAAGCAAATTCCCCAAAGGCATTCCATTTTTCCAGCGGATGACCTTTCGGATAATTGAACGCGTGCGTAGTAGTGCGCAGGCCCATGACCGGCTTTCCGGATTTCAGATAATCGTCAATATACTTTATCTGCTCAGCCGGCAACCTTCTCCATCGCAGAAAGAACACAGCAAGGTCTGCATCCTTCAGGGCTTCCAAACCTGGAATATTTTCTTCTGCATTATAATCTGGATAGGATTTGAGCACCTTCACCTGCATCCCATAGTGTTGCTCCAGTTCTTTTGCCAGTAGTGGCATGGTTGCTTCGCTGCTGTACTCATGATCACCCGTCACAAAAACGATCATCGGTTTTTTCGACTCACTTTGCGCCGTAGCAAATACAGTGGATAGCATTGTTAAAGCAAGAATCGACGGAGCAAACTATCAATTGTGAATTTCATAAATGATTTGTTTATCTTTAAACTTGCCAACCGATTACCGATTACCGATCACCGATTACTCCAGACCGCGCTCAAATTCATAGCCACAAAGTCCCCAAGACACAAAGTTTCACAAAGCGGCGAATCCAACGACCACTTCTTACTAACTACATCTTACTAACTACGCTTCCCTACGAAGAGCCACCGATTACCGATTACCGATCACCGATTACCTACTTACTACTTACCTCTTACCACTTACCACTTACATTCAATACTGCACTCCACTAACCCCAGTCTCCTTCCAACTTCTCGAGTTAGCCGATTCCAGAACTGCCTCACAGACTTTCTGGGTTTGTAATGCATCCTCAAAAGTGGGATGACATGCTCCTCCACCTTCCAGGCTCTTTAGGAAATCCGCTGCCTGGTGAATAAAGCTGTGTTCATAACCAATTCCCAAACCTGGCACCCACCATTTATCCATATAGGGTTGATCTCCGTCTGTTACGTGAATCGAGCGCCAGCCCCGTACAATGGACTCATCTCTGTGATCGAAATATTCCAGGCGGTTGAGGTCGTGCAAGTCCCAACGGATGGAGGCGTGCTCCCCGTTGATTTCAAAAGTGTACAATGCTTTATGTCCCCGGGCATAACGGGTAGATTCAAAAAGGCCTAATGAGCCGTTCTCAAAATGACAATGGAAAATACAGGCATCATCAATGCCTACGGGCTGAACTTTGCCCGTAAGCTGATGGAGTCGCTGTTTGATGAAGGTTTCTGTCACCGCGGATACATCTTTAATAGCGCCATTCAGCCACATGGCTGTATCGATGCAGTGGGCGAGTAGATCACCCGTTACACCTGACCCCGCGGCAGCTACATCCATGCGCCATAAGCCTGTTCCGCCTTGTGGCAGATCGGCATTGATCGTCCAATCCTGCAGAAAATTAGCGCGGTAATGAAAAATTTTTCCCAGCTTACCTGAGTCCACCAATTGCTTCGCCAACGTAACGGCTGGCAGCCGGCGGTAGTTGTACCATACCGTGTTGGGTACGCCGGCTTTTTTTACGACGTCTACCATGCGCTGCCCTTCTGATAATGTTCTGGATAAAGGTTTTTCGCAGAGCACCATTTTACCCGCCGCGGCAGCAGCAACGGCAATTTGTTCGTGAGTGTCATTGGGCGTGCAAATATCGACGGCATCGATGTCATCACGGGTAACAAGCTTTTGCCAGTCGGTTTCGAATGATTCATAGCCCCACTGTTGGGCAAAGGCTTGTACACTATCTTTACTTCTGGAACAAACCGCTTTCAATACAGGGCGGTATGCGAGGGCTGGAAAAAAATCACCCACACGTTTATAGCCGTTAGAATGCGTTCGTCCCATAAAACCACAGCCGACCAGTCCAATTCTTAGCGCTTTATGCTGACTCATGTTCAATTCTGTTTGTTAGATTAAAGAAATTATTTTTCGACCGCCAGCTTCTCCGTTTGATACCAACCATGTAATTCACGCACCTTGATCAGGGCAGCAAGAACATCGTTCCAGGTTTGTTGTTGCATCATGACAGCATTCGGGAACATACAACCATCCCAGCAAATGTGTCTGAAGGCTTTGGTAAGATTACCATTTTCATCCCGCAGCCAGTGACCTGCATCTTTAGCAATATCGAGTTTACCATTTGGATCAGTAGCCTGACAGTGGCGGCCGGTTTTGTCATGAGAACCTGAACCGAATACTGTTCCATCGTTCTGTGCCACGTGAAAGTCTATTGTCCAGGGCCGAAGTGCTGCCGTAACTTTTTTCAAGCCGTCTGTTAATGTTTTGCGATCACTCCAATCAAAATTTTCGGGAAGGATTCTGTCTTCTATACGGTTGTAGCCCAGCAGATATAAAAGCGTGTGCGCCATGTCTGCCTGAAAACCAATATTGGGGCGATCAACAGCCTCCAATGTTTCAACCATCGTCTTCCAGCTGTGCATACCGCCCCAGCAGATTTCACCTTCAGCTGCTAATTTTTCGCCGTAACCCGCGGCTACATCACATGCTTCACGAAAAGTCTGTGCGATAAGTTTAGTGTTATTGACGGGATCAGCAGCCCAACTTTGAGGGGAACTTGCTGAATCAATCCGGACCACACCATAAGGGCGTACGCCCAGTTCGCGCAAGCGTTTACCAAAGTGACATGATTTACGAACCATATCGACAAACACGGCACGATCCTCTTTGCTGCCCATCGCCGGTCCACCCCAAATCGGTGCGACCAGGCTTCCGATATTGAGATTCAGTGAACTTACCTTATCGGCTAGTTTCTTGATATCGTCGTCTTTGGTGTTTGCTAAGTCAATGTGTGGACCGAGCAAGCCCAAATCTACTCCATCGAATCGTGTTCCATTTACCTCGGCAGCGGCTGTCATTTGCAGCATGGTATCGAAAGGGATGGCAGGCTCTGAATTTTGTCCTTTGCCGACAACACCTGGCCAGGTAGCATTATGCAGTTTGGGAAAATTATTATCAGGCATACGTATAAAGATTTAAGTGGAAATTAAATTTTGATAAATAAACGAACTGGATTTGAATTTCTTTTTGCTATTCAAGTTTCAGATCAGGGTTTCCAGGACCAAAATGTTTTAGCATGACAATCGGGTCCGTGCTGGAATTATTGACGATGCTCACACCTTCGCGAGCGGCTTTTTCACTGATAAAAAACTCATCATTGGTAAGCTGACCGTAGCGGATCAGGGCCGGTGTTTCGACATCCCATACGCCCATTTTACCATGCCCTTGCATCATGATAATTCCATAGGCGGCGTTGTCTTTAATGGTAACACGCGCACCTGGCATCACCGTAAGTTCTTTTGCACTATAAGCATGTGACTTATAACAGATCCAGTTTTCAATATAACCTTCGGCTTTCATTTCTTCAGCTGAACGCACTGGCTTAGGACGCATAAAATGGTTTGCCATAAAATTGGGATCAACATTCAGTTCCCAGTCAATTACTTCCATGAGCTGATCGTAATCTCCGATGCGATCTTTTGGCGTACCATTCCATAACAGCTCTTCCGGAATGATCGCTTCATTGACGAGTGATTGATACATCGCAAATACATCGGAAGCTTTTTGAGGTTCATAGGTGCATAAACTTCCCGGCGCGTGAAGCGTTCCGGGAGGAACATCCCAACCGGTACCAGGTTCCAGACGATAGGCAGAAGAGTAATTCGTAATCTTATTATCGCCTTTGGTAAAGTTTACCAGGCACTCGCGGATCTGCGCTTTGGTCGTACCAGGTGCAATACCAAAAAAAGTATAGGGAAAGTCACCACCATGATTGTTCAGCTGAGGAGGAAAATAATACGCCTCTGGTTTTCCCAGTTGACCGATTAACTTGGCGTGCTCATCATTATGATGAATATGATGCGGGAGTGGTCCCATGTTGTCAAAAAATTTGGAATACATAGGCCAGCTGCCGTACTCCTTCCACAATCGCGCTCCGATCAGTTCACCCTTTAATTCATCGATTGCATCTTTTAGCAAAAATTGTTTTTCCTGGTTTCCATCTTTGAAAACAATCGCGCTCAAGCCTTCATTTTTTCCGGTGAGGGGGCCGTTCTTAGCGGGCGTGGTAGACGATAACCAGCGTTCATCAATGCCTCCACGTTGTCCGCCCAATACATAGTAGTCATCCGGATGCAATTTGATACGTCGTCCGGGAACACAAAATGATCGGGGAACCCACGTGGGGGCCAGACGCAAAATTCCTTTGCCCTGATCCAGTGCTTTTTCTGCTAAGCTTGTTTTTTCCATTGTTTCCATAAAAAATTTATTCGTAAAAGCGTTAATGATTTTTATGATGTGTTTGTTGTAAGAGCCGTTTAATGTTCGGTTCCTGTTCCAACACTTCCATCTCCAGGTTATAGCTCCGGGTTTCACCAGGCTCCAGAAAAATCAGCTCATTCTGTGCTCTTGCTTTAGCCTGCCCGATAGGAGGGTGGGTTCCAGGTTCTAAGCCTGTCACATATTCTCCCTTTCCCCAGTGTTGCCAATTCGTAAACCAGGGTAATTCTTTTTTATTGAACCGAATGGCTACGGCGAGATTTATTTGTTTGTTATACAAGCCTGCGGTACAACGGCCCGATTCATCGGACTCAATATCAATAAACGCAACT
Organism: uncultured Bacteroidota bacterium; assembly: GCA_963739105.1. Taxonomy (GTDB): domain Bacteria; phylum Bacteroidota; class Bacteroidia; order Cytophagales; family Cyclobacteriaceae; genus Chryseolinea. The sequence goes on from CAVTZI010000042.1 coordinate 80,712, forward strand.
TCTTCGCCCGTGCCATCGTGCGACGGTAACGGTGATGGACATTTGCGAAAATTATTTCCTTCCCGGAAGATTTTCGCAGCATTTTTATCGCCCGAAAATTGCCAGGGACCATTCCAAAGAATATCGGCACCCACGTCCGCTAAGGGCCATCCAAAATTTAAATGATACAACAGCATGTGCGCCGCCGGCGTATTGGCACAATTGGTAACTTCATCCTGAATGCGGATGGCCGCACGCCCTAAGGTTCCGGATAACGTCCGCTTCAACTCGAAGCTAGGACCAAATATCTGGGTTTGTTTTATTTTTCCCGTAATGCTGAATTCCATTTTTCCCTGTCGTGGATCAGGCTGAATAATGGATTCAATCTCTGCTGGGATGTTGCTGATAAGTCCGTGGATGCCCCGTTCGCCGTACTCATCTTTTTCAGGTCCGCCAACATGGTCCAGCCCGCAGGTTGTAAGCAGGCCTCCTCCAAAGGTTCGTATCCAATCCATGCCCCGATGAGCAAAAGGTTGTGGAGCTGTGATGCCACCATGGCTCAACCACGTTAAGGAGTGCTGATTGTAAAAAGCGTCTGCAATATCCATGGCGCGGTCTATTACCACCTTATAACGCAGGCCGGTACCCGTATTAATCCAGGCGATGCGCGTGCCTCGTCCGGCGCCATTATCCAGTACCGAAATTTCGATGCCGCCAAGTTGAGCCGGATTGGATATTTTGTTTAGCCAGGGTTGTGCCAAAGTGCTTGTCTGCTTTAAGGGTTTATGATCATGGTAAAAACCGAAACTGCTGTTTTACATTCATAACTTTTTAAGGCGAATGTTGCGGTATTCAACTTTCATCGGAGGACCTACGTGTACCTGCACGCCAAGCAGACCTTTCATCTTTCGATTTGCAGTATCATTATCGGTGACATCGCTCATCAGTACTCCATTAACAAAATGTTGCAACCGGTTACCCTTGATGACCAGGTGAACTTCATTCCAATCTCCACTTTTTATATGCGTCTTCAGGGAATCAATATTTCCCAATGATTCCGTCACTTTTAATCCAGTCCATGCGTTGTTCTTAACGTCCTCACGAACAGAGGCACTGGGTTTTTCCAATGGATCGATTACAGTTTTCTGGCCCCTGTAAGCTAAGGTTGTTCTTCCACGTTCTTCATAATTTTGTCCGGTATAATTGTTTTTGCCGTCGATATCCGCCTGGTATCCTCTCAGTGCGTGTGGTACATCCGTTAGTTTCTCGCTTCTGTAATTAATACCACTGTTACCGGCAGTTTCTATGCGAAACTCCAGGATCAATTCAAAATCCGCAGGCTCACCACCCTTCCAGATTATAAAGGAGTTTGTTTTAAGAAGTTTGTCGGGTTTTATTTCACCCACTAAACATCCATCTTCCACGCGCCAGTAGTTAGCATCGCCTTCCCAACCCTTTAGTGTTTTACCATCGAAAATTTGTACGAATCCGGCTGTTGATTGGGTCAATCCAGCGGTATAACAACTGATCATCACACCGATGAGCAATGCCGCCTTTACAAAATTTAGGTGAATGCTTTTTTCCATGTTATTTCTACTTCGTTGCCTGCTTGTTATTTTTATACACGTCATGTTCTTTGTTTCCTCCGGCCATCAGATAGGCCAAAAGATCTTTTAGTTCCTCATTATTCAGCCTGTTGATCAATCCTGGCATCATCACCGAAACCCTGGATATTTTGGTAGATGTGACATCCTTTTTTGAAATTTCACGAAGCGTTTGCGGGGCAAATGGATTCTGAGATACAAAATATTTATTCGTCATCCTCATTTGTAAGTCTGCCTACTATGGAACTTCCATCTTTCATAACAAAGACCGTGGCCGCATACTGATCGGATACTACTTTATTGGGATCGAGGATTGCTTCCAACATATCTTTGGTGGTAAATCTGTTGCCAAGCTGTGTCAAATCAGGACCAATATTTCCACCTTCACTCTGCATGGTGTGACAAGAACTGCAAAGGCTAGCGGCGAACATCATCTTACCTTGTTCAAAATTCCGGTCTACAAGTCCGCTATCAGCAACCAGGGATGCGCTTTCTATAGTCCATCTTCTTCCGGGACCCTTTGGTTGTGGCAGATCGGCCAGGTCATTTCCGGAATCATCCAATAATGAGTCACCGGAAAGGGTATTGAAGTGCGCAAACTGATTTTTTGGAACGTTCTCCAACGCCATTTGTCGGGCTTTATCAACGAAGCCGATATAACTTCTCCCGCCTTTGTAGGTAAACGCCTCAGCGAACCATTTAAAGTATTTTTCCTGAAGGTCGGGCGTCCAACCGTTTTTTGCCTTGCTCAAAACCACAGCATAATACGTTTGCTGTGCGGGTGGAACTTTAGACAGCATACCTGCTATATCCAATCCATACTGCGGATTTCTCAAAATTAAATCAGAGGAAGCACTCGCCGTTTTGTCTGAGGGATCATCCTTCGCGTTTTCCATCAAAGCAAGTGTTTTCTTCACTGCGCCAGGCGCATCTATATGCACCAATATTTTGCTTAACATGCGATTCAAATCATTTGCCGGGGCGGGATAATGCGGGTTGAGATAGGCCACAACCTGGTTCTTTACAGCACCCTCCGGGTTCCCCATGCGAAAGAAAATTACTTCAAAAGCCCGCAGCAAGTCGATCTGTTGTTCTGACGAAAGCTTTGCGTAATTCACTTTCATAAGCGCCTGCAGCAAACTGTTCTTCAGATCTTGTTTGCCATGACGCGCTAATGCAATGATGGCTTGTGTTAAAGTGGCTGGATCGGTTTCTTTCAATGCGCGTGCCTGCCATTCGCTTAAAGGTTGGTGTTCCACTGCGATGCGCGCAGCATAGCGAACAAACCTGTCTTCGTGTTTTAGGTTTGGCCACGCAGAATCAACAGCGCCTTGCTGAGGACCGCTGTGAAATTTTTCCAGCGTTCTACGCAGCTTGTTCTCGTCATTTATTTCGCCCGTATTGTCATTGTTTTTCGCTACGTCATCTTTTCCTGCGCCCTCATAATATACACGGTACAAATCAGACTCTAGCCTGCGTCCGCCGGTAAGAAAATACAACGCACCGTCTGGACCAATTACGCCGTCGGTTAAGGGTAAGGGAGAACCAGACAAAAATTCTTCCGCCTTTGCGTCATAGGATGCGCCGTTTGGAGTAAGTTGAATCGCATAGATGATCCCGAAGCTCCAATCAAACGCAAACAAAGAATTTTGATATTTGGCGGGAAATTTTGCACTCATCCCATAAATTAAATTGGTAGGAGATCCCTGCCCGATGTTCAGGACCGGTGGCAGGTTATCTGGAAAAGCTGGTGACCATTTTCCATTCCCCGTGCGCCAACCGAATTCACTTCCGCTGGTGACATGGCAAATACGGGTGGGTCGATACCAGGGCATTCCAAAATCCCACTCCATATCAGAATCATAGGTAAATAAATCGCCCGCTGCATTGAAAGCAATATCAAATTCATTGCGATAACCCGCGCTGATCAGTTCCCACCGTTTACCTAGAGAATCAAGATTCGCAATCCAGCCTCCGGGTGCTCCGCGGTTATTAGCATGGCCTCTCGGGTCTTTGATCTGCGGGAATAAATTGTCGTCTTTCCACACAGGAGGTAATCGATATGAATCCATGACCGGCAAATCGGTGTGATTTCCGGCGGCGATATAAATCGATTTCTTATCCGGCGCGAGAATAATGCTGTGAGGCCCGTGTTCTCCCGGTTCTCCCGTCATGGATTTGAGCAAGGTAATTTTATCAAACTGGTCGTCTCCATCCGTATCCTGAAGGCGATACAATCCCGTATTTTTATCGAAATCCTTATTGCTATTGTGGTTAACCATAACGTAGAGGCTATTGAAAGCATAGAGAAGGCCTTGTGCATAGCCCATTCCTATTTTTAGGGTAGTGGTATCTTCCCGCTGAGAATCCGCAGTGCCGATAATCAATTTTTCAATTTTGGGCGCCGTTGAATTTCCAATGGGAGCAAGTTCCAGGCGATATAATGCGCCGTACTGATCGGATGTTATAAGCCGGCCTTTATCATCGAATGTCATAGACACCCATGACCCTTGTTCATTTGCCGAAGGACTGTAAAGATGCTCCGCACGAAAGCCATCTGTTAACTTCAGTTTTTCGAGTTTGGATTTAGCATTCTGTGATTGATCAGCGCCAGGTGCTTTTTCTTGCTTACAAGAGGTTAAGACCAGGAGGGATACTAAAAAGGTAATTAGTAATGGGGAGAAAGGTTTCCTACGCATGTTGATTGAGATGCTGGTTTATTTACAGTATAAAATTTAAAAGTCGAATCTTTCGAATTTACAAGATGAAGTTACCAGTAATAAAAATACTCCTTTAAAAAAGCTAGATTTTCAAGGTACGTGTGTTACATAAAACACCTGTCATGTACTATCACGATGCACGATTTTAACCATTCTGCCACAACGAAGCAGAAGGTTAGCAATTTAGCCAAATAGAGCGTCTCGCAAAAAAGATATTACATCATTGGTTTCAATTCGTTGAAAGGCCGGCTCAACCTTAGCGGGCCACGGCGCACACGATCCACTGGCTGTCAACGGTTACCAAACCCTTAAGAGCTGAATGTTTTAAGGGTTTTTTGTTTTTTAACACCGCTAAATCGTCCATCTGTGCTCAAAATTCAGGTGCGTGATTTTAGTTTTTCCGTTTTATCTTAGCGTTACGGATACCTGACGACGCATTTAGATTTAAACAATCCAAGATGGCGATAAAAATAATCAACTCGGCGCTCATGCTGTTTGCCGCGTACATGGGCATAAAACATGGATGGGCAGGAATTTCCGGTAAACCAGAAGTCCTGGAAATGTTTACTAAGTGGAACATTGGTAAGTACGGAGTGATGATAGTTAGTTTAATCACGCTAGTAAGCGTTGTTCTCATGCTCATTCCTAAAACATTTCTGTGGGGAAATTTTTTAACGGCAGCAATCATACTCTTAATCATCTGTTTTCATTTGCAGGATAGGGATTTCAAAGGAGTATTGATAGAAATTCCTTTCCTGCTGTTATCGTTATTGATAATTTATCTGAAACATCCATTGGCTAAAACTAGCTGACCAAAGAACCAAGAAAATGAGTGTCTGCAAGCAAACGGGGTTTAAGGTGTATTATAAATCATATGTTAGTTCATTTGTTATCTTCACTTCTACAAGTAACTTTATCAATAACGATTGATAATGATTGCTCTTTAAACCACACACGCTGATACCTCAGCGTTAGCGGCTAGGTTTTTAGACAGTTTAAAATTCATGTGAAGATTGTCATGAAGTTGAAAAATCGATCGTAGCCGCGACATTTTCCGAGACCAGGACGTCATGAAGAAAAAGAAAACAGAAAAACCACTCAAGGGTGCTAAGGCCAAGGTGCGTATTGAAAAACACAGCAGACAAATCCTGCGTTAATGGACTTAAAGCGACAACTCAGAATTGAAGCCTCACTGGATCGTGTGCGTAAGAAGGCGTTGAGTATGAAAAAGCCGGACGACCTGCTAAATATCTGTAAAGCACTTTATACTGAGCTTCAATTGTTGGGATTCGATGACCTTAGAAATAGTATGATTAATATTCACAACGATGATAACGAATCGTTCCTGAATTATGATTATGCCAAGGCAGGTCCAAGCATAACCCACTTTACGTATCACACCCATCCCGTCATTGAAAATCTGGTGCGACAAATGAAAAGCGGTCGCGCAGCTTTTTCGGAGCAGGTCCTTTCGGGCAAGAAGCTTAAAGAGTTTAAGGCCTTCCGCAAAAGCCACGGTGAGAAAACCGATGCAAAGCTCAGGGATGCTAAAGCGCTCTACTACTATTTCTATTCTATAGGAACGGGCGCCCTCGGCATTTCTAACCTTGCACCACTTGACCCTGATCAGGTGAAAATTCTGAAGCGCTTCAGAAATGTTTTCGACCTCGCTTACCGCAGATATGCCGACATACAAAAAGCCGAAGCCCAGGCGAGAGAGTCGCAAATAGAGGCTGCGTTGGAAAAAGTACGTTCCCGTTCGCTGGCAATGCATAAAGTGACGAACTCAGAGAGGTGGTCAAAGCTGTGTTTGATAAATTACAGGAATTGAATTTTGTTCTGGAAGATGGGGCGGTGAGCATCCTGATATTTAAGGAGAACTCAAGAGATCATACGCAATGGATTGCTGATCCAGGTCACTCCTACGCTACACCATTTGAATTGCCTTATAGTGATCATTCAATACCAAGAGATCTCTTTACCGCGAAAGAAAGCGGCGTTGATTATTTTTCAAAAATTTATCCAACCGAAGAAAAAAATGAGTATTTCAACTATCTTTTTGCTCATTCCAATTATAAATATTTACCGGATGAAGTAAAGGATCTGATTCTGGGAAGCTCCCAATATGGATTCTCGGTTGCATTTACAAAACACGCTGCGATTGTTATTCCTACCAATAGCGGACGATTACTAACGGAAGTCTGAAAAAGAAATACTAAAACGTTTCGCAAGGGTATTTGAACAAACCTATACCCGTTTCCTTGATCTGCAAAAAGCAGAAGCGCAGGCAAGAGAAGCACAGATAGAAGCGGCATTGGAAAAAGTTCGTTCCCGTTCTTTGGCTATGCATCATTCTGACGAGTTGGAACAGGTGGTGGCTTCTCTATTTGATCGACTGGTAGAACTTGGTCTTTCTTTTGACGGAGCTCTCATTTTTATTTTTGAAAAAGAAAAACGAAATATCCAGCTCTGGATTGCGACGAATCATTTATCAGCTCCGGTTAAAATCGATCTTCCTTATGATCAGGATATCAAAGACAATGCAATCATTAAGGATCTATGGAATGCAATCGAAAAAGGTGAACACATTTTTAACAGATCATATTCAGGGGAAACTAAAAATGACTATTTCCGATACGTTTCAAAATATAATGAATCAAAAATACCGGAATCAGTAAGAAAGATTCAAATTGAAGCAGATGGCTGGACGGCATACTTCGCCGCAGAAAAAAACTCGATTGTCGGATTTGACAGTTGGTCGGGGCATAACATAACAACGTGAAGATTTTCAAACACTGATAAGGTTTGCAAGAGTTTTTGAACAAGCCTATACCCGTTTCCTCGATCTCCAAAAAGCAGAAGCTCAGGCAAGAGAAGTCACAAATTCAAGCTGGCCCTTGAAAGAGTTCGCTCAAGAACAATGGCCATGCAGCATAGTAATGAACTTGCTGAAACTTCGTTTTTATTGACTAAACAAGTGCGTGCATTGGGCATTCAGGCATGGGGTTGCGCATTCAATATCTTTGATGAAGATCAAAAATCATCAACAGAATGGTTTAGTAACGAAGAAGGTTACCTACCGACGTATAAGACATCCGAGTAGAAGGCATATTTCTTCGTTATTATGAGGCAGCACAACGAGGTGAATCATTACATATAGAGGAAATAGCCGGTGAGGCAGTGTAAAGCGCATTACAGATACTTGAGTACACTTCCCGTTTTAGGGGATATTCTTAGAAAATACATTGAATCCGGTATTGGCCTCCCTACCTTTCAAATAGATCATGTCACGCTTTTTTTACAACATGGCTACCTGTTGTTTATCACTTTGGAACCGGTGCCGGAGGCTCATGATATTTTTAAACGCTTTGCAAAAGTATTCGAACAAACCTATACCCGTTTTCTTGATCTTCAAAAAGCAGAAGCCCAGGCCCGTGAAGCGCAGATAGAAGCAGCTTGGAAAAAGTTCGTAGCAGGTCAATGGGAATGCAAAAAAGTATTGAATTGCGTGAAGTCGTATCATCGCTCTTTAATCAAATGCGAAAACTCGGATTCGATTTAAAAATTTGCAATATCCTATTGGTTGAGCAACGACGCTCGAAGTTGACTACTGGGTATCGTTGGATGAACAGGAAATTCTTCCGGAAAGTTATCATATCCCTTATTTTGATCATCCCACTTATCACTATCAGCTAAATGCGTGGAGAGATCAAAGTCCTTTTGCTGAGTTTGAATTGTCAGGACAAATCAAAGCAAGCTGGGAGGAATACCTTATGACCCAGACGTCGATCAAAACAATTTCCGAATCAATAAAAGATATGATGAGGAAATTAGAGAAGATATTTATATCAAGTGTTGCGATAAAGAATGGGCTAGTGCAAACCGTCAGTGTCAACCATCTTTCTGCTGATAGCATCACGATACTGCAGCGTTTTGCAAAAGTATTTGAACAATCTTATACCCGTTTCCTCGATCTGCAAAAAGCAGAAGCCCAGGCAAGAGAAGCACAAGATTGAAGCAGCATTGGAAAGAGTCCGGGCAAGAACCATGGCCATGCAAAAGAGCGACGAACTGGCCGATGTCGCAGGCTTGATGTTTCAGCAAGTTAAAGAACTTGGTATTAACGCCTGGACAACCGGTTTCAATGTTTGGAGCGATGATAACAACACGTACACGGATTACGTCACCAGTCCATTGGGCGGATTCATCGAGCCTTATACAATTGATACCACAGTTTTTCCATCGTTTAAAGAGATAAGTGATGCCAAAAAAAGTGGAGAAGAATTTTATGTGCAATACCTGGAGGGTGAGTTGCTCAAGGAAACTTACCTGGAGCTAAGCAAATTTGGAGACAAGGAGCAATACGTGAAAATAAGAGAAGGCGGTTTTGAGTTTCCGATTCGCCAATTTGATCATTTTGTGTTTTTATCAAACATCAGTCTGATGTTTATTACCTACGATCCTGTACCGGAGGCCATGATATTTTCAAACGATTTGGGAAAGTCTTCGAACAGACTTATACCCGTTTCCTCGATCTGCAAAAAGCGGAAGCACAGTCAAGAGAATCTCAAATACAACTTGCTTTGGAACGCGTTCGCTCAAGTACCATGGCCATGCACCGGAGCGAGGAATTGCAAGAGGTTATATCCGTGACGTTTGAACAAATAAAGAGTCTCGAAATTCTCATCGATTCCTGCATAATAACGCTGTTTATCGAAGGCTCCGATGATCTGAATAACTGGGTCGCCTCGGCGGAGCAGAAATATTCACACCCCGTACGAATCCCTTACTTCAAGCATCCGCTATTCGATAAGATCGTTCTGGCCAGAGCTAAGCCCGGAGGTTCTTTTACGATCAAACTTTCAAAAGAGGAAAATCAAATCTATTATACACACATCCTGGAAAACTCTGATTTCGGGAAGATCATCAATGCGGATAGACGAAAGATAGTGATGAACGCGGAGAGCAACACGATGTCCTTTGCAAATTTTCGTTATACCGGCTTGAGAGTGGGCAATTTTCGTAATCACGATTACACGCCAGAAGAAAATGATATTATTCTTCGTGTTGCAAAAGTTTTTGATCAGGCCTATACACGTTTCCTCGATCTGCAAAAAGCAGAAGACAGGCACGAGAAGCGCAGATAGAGGCAGCGTTGGAGCGAATTCGGTCCCGTGCATTAGCCATGCACACATCAGGTGATTTAATTGATGTCGCGAATGTATTGCGTGAGCAGATGGGCCTGCTGGGACAGCCTGAACTGGAGTCTGTCCATTGTTCACTTATATCATGACAATTCCAACATATTTGAAGCCTGGTACGCTTATCGTCCCCCGAATCTTTCGTCAGGCAAAATTATTACCGGTGTTGCAACGGTGCATACGGATTCAAGCGAATGGTCGAGAGAGGTCATTGAGAAGTACGGATCTCCGGATAATGAATACACCATAGTCTCCAGCGGACAAAAAATTAAAGAGTGGTACAAAGTAGTAGAAGTCATAGCCCCTGCCGTGTTTGAATACGATCACGATGGTCAACTTATCATCCCTGAAATTCTCTACTATCATTTTTCTAAGTTTTCGGGCGGCGCATTGTTGATGATTTCGAATCAGCAACCATCGGTCGAGGCGCGAGAACTTCAGAAGCGTGCGGCCGTGGTCTTTGGTCTCGCCGTGACGCGCTTCCTCGATCTGAAAAAGGCCGAAGAACAGGCGAGAGAAGCAAAAATTGAAGCATCATTGGAACGCGTGCGGGGTAAGGCAATGGCCATGCACAGCTCGGAAGACCTGGCTGCAACCATCGGTATTTTTTATCGCGAATTGGAATCATTCAGTATAACGCCCCGAAGATGTGGAGTGGGTTTGCTCGACAAAGAAACTCGCGTGGCCGAGCTTTCCACTATGAATACAACCGACAAAGGAGATTCAATTGAAATTGTTGGCAAATTAAAAATGCAAGGACACCCTGTATTAGAAGGAGTATACGATAATTGGATTTTGCAGCAAGAGTACCATCCTGTACTTCGGGGAAATGAAATAAAAGAATATTATCAATTGTTACGTCCACAAATAGCCTTTCCGGAATATCCGAACGATGCAGTGCAATACGGTTATTTCTTTTTCTTCCCGGAAGGAGGGGTATATGCGTGGACCGAAAAAGAACTTGCTGAAGATGAACTGAAGATTTATAGAAGGTTTACGTCCGTCCTCAGCCTTACTTATAAACGCTATAAAGATTTAAAAGACGCGGAAACCCGTGCAAAGGAAGCAGTGAAGCAAGCTACCCTGGACCGGGTGCGGGCCGAAATTGCCTCCATGCGCACGAAGCAGGATTTGGATCGTATCACGCCACTGATTTGGAATGAACTTACGATTCTCGGGATTCCGTTTGTTCGTTGCGGCGTGTTTATCATGGATGATAAGCACCAGCTGGTTCACACTTTTCTTTCTACGCCAGATGGAAAAGCAATTGGTGCATTTCAATTAGACTATGAAACGAATAACCTGAAGGAAGCGATAAGGCATTGGCATGATAACCAAGTGTACGTTACCCATTGGGGCGAAAAAGAATTTGGCGAAATGGCCGATACTTTGCTGAAACAGGGTTCGATTGTCAGCCTTGACCAATACTTGAAGCCCACGGAGGGCATACACCTTCACTTCCTCCCGTTCTTGCAAGGCATGTTGTATGTGGGTAACACAACCCGACTTCAAGAGGACGATATTCATCTGCTGCAATCGCTGGCCGAGGCGTTCTCAACGGCCTATGCCCGCTATGAGGACTTTAACAAACTGGAAGCTGCCAAGCAGCAAGTAGAAAAAACACTGGTGGACCTGAAGCAAGCACAGCAACAATTAGTACAATCAGAAAAGATGGCCTCACTTGGTGAACTCACCGCTGGCATTGCGCATGAAATTCAAAACCCATTAAACTTCGTCAATAATTTTTCTGAAGTAAGCAATGAGCTGATTGATGAAATGGTAGAGGAAGTAAAGAAAGGGAATTTTGATGAAGCAAAAATCATTGCAAATGATCTTAAGCAAAACCTGGAGAAAATTAACCATCATGGTAAACGTGCAGATGGTATTGTGAAAAGCATGCTGCAACACAGTCGCAGCAGCAGTGGTCAAAAAGAACTGACAGACATCAATGTACTATGTGATGAATACCTGCGCTGAGTTATCATGGTCTTCGCGCAAAAGACAAATCCTTTAACGCCAAATTCGAAACAGACTTTGATTCAACATTGGAAAAGATAAATGTAATACCGCAGGATATTGGCCGGGTGATTTTGAATCTGATCAATAATGCTTTTTATGCGGTGACGGAAAAAAGAAACGCCAACCTTGACGGCTATGAACCAACAGTTTCGGTAAGTACAAAGCAACGGGATGATAAGGTTGAGATAAGAGTAAAGGATAACGGTAACGGTATCCCACAACAAGTTACTCGATAAAATATTTCAACCTTTCTTCACTACCAAGCCAACAGGACAGGGAACAGGATTAGGGTTGATCTTGAGTTATGATATTGTAAAAGCACATGGAGGAACACTTGAAGTGAATTCAAAAGAAGGAGTAGGATCGGAATTTATTATTCAACTGCCGACTTAAACACAAAATGACTGCATGAAATACATTGTCCTTATAATATCTCTCGCATTCCTGGCCAACAGTCTGCCGGCTCAAGATCCTCATGCGATCATACAATGAAGATTCGCTGAGAGCTATACTGGAAAGCGACCTTCCAGGTAAAACACGTATAGATGTTTTATTGAATTTAGCAAGTAGTTACTACTATAAACAGCCCGACAGTTGTTTGTTGTATGCTACGGCAGCACTTGATAGTTCGCGTAGGTTGAAGTATGACAGTGGTATTCTTGTCAGCCTGGTCCGGGCCGGTGAAGCAATGCGTCAGTTGGGGAATTTTACGGGAGCGTTGAAGAATCAGTTCGAGGCGATTGAGCTCAGCCAAAAGATAGAAAATGATTTTTGGAGGCAAATTCCACGGGTTATATCGGTATGAACTACGTCGAATTAAAGGACTACGACCATGCTTTTGTTTACCTGAAAAAGGCAATCGCTATGCGCAAGAAATCTAAAAATTGATGGCGTCGATGTCATATTTACGGATTAACCACGGCGCGAGCCTACAATGAGAATAATCAAACCGGATTCCGCTTTTTATTTTTTGAACGAAGCCCGGATGACATTTCAAATCCTCAAGGCCCTCAATTGCGGGTATTTTTGGCGTATAGCTTTGGCGATGCATTTTTACTGGCAAAGAATATAGATTCGGCAACCTTTTATTATCGCCGTGCGCTAAATATGCGCTTGAGAATCCTAACGTTGTTACCAAACCATATTAGCACGGACTTCTTACAAACTTGCGAATGTGTTCAATAAGCAAAATCAAATCGATTCGAGCTTCTATTTTGCCAGGTATCGCATTTAGAATCGCACAGGAAAAAAGACTTGAATCCCCGGATCCTTGAAGCAAGCAGTCTGTTGGCAAAACTTCACAGGAAAACAGGCAAGCTTGACAGTGCGCTCTATTACCAGGATCTAGCCAACGCGACGAACGAGAGCATTTATGGCAAGGATAAATTCATAGAATTGCAATTGCTCTTATCGCAAGAGCAGCGACGAATTCAGGAAGCTCAACGAGCTGAAGAGAAACGGATTCTTGAAGTCCAGCAAGCGCAGGAACGTTTCGGAACAACATCTTGATTATTGGATTAGTGACTAGTCACGACCATTATTCTTATTGCCAGTATTTTACTTTTCCGAAGCAACAGGATAAAGCAAAAGACAAATCTCGTTCTACAAAAAACATTGAACGGAACTGAAGGCCACCAATCACAGTTGATCCAATCCGAAAAGATGGCTTCGCTGGGTGAACTCACCGCCGGCATTGCCCATGAAATTCAAAACCCGTTAAACTTCGTCAATAATTTTTCAGAAGTAAATAATGAATTGATCGAGAACTGAAGAACGAGATGGCAAAAGGGAAACATGGAGAATCGGCAATGAGATTGCCGACAACATTAAAGAAAACCAGGAGAAGATAAATCACCACGGCAAACGGGCCGATGCAATTGTAAAAGGCATGCTGCAGCACAGCAGACGCAGTTCGGGCCAAAAGGAATCAACTGATATCAATGCGTTGTCCGATGAATACTTGCGTTTGGCTTATCATGGCTTCAGAGCAAAGGACAAATCATTCAATGCAAAATTTGAAACCGATTTTGATCCAACGCTTCCGAAAGATTAATATTGTACCGCAGGATATTGGCAGAGTAATTCTTAACTTGATCAACAATGCATTTTATGCTGTCAGCGAAAAAAGCAAGAATTACAGCCAGGGCAATGTACCCAACTGTAACGATTTCGACAAAACAGCGTTGGCTGGCAAGAATTGAGATACGAGTTAAAGACAACGGAATGGTATTCCTGAATCATCAAAGAAAAAATATTTCAACCATTTTTCACCACCAAACCACGGGCCAGGGAACAGGATTAGGGTTAAGCTTGAGTTATGATATTGTAAAAGCACATGGTGGAACGTTGGAAGTGAATTCCCCGCCTGCCGGACGGGCAGGGAAAGAAGGGTGTGGGATCGGAATTTATTATTCAACTACCGACTTAACCCAAATCAACTACATGAAATACATTGTCCTTATAGTATTGCTCGCATTCCAGATCAGTGGATCGCACGCTCAGTTTAGATCTTCGGATCAGGTATTTCAATGAAGATTCGCTGAGAGCTATCCTGGACAGCAACCCTCAGGACACAACTCGGATAGATGTTTTATTGAAATTGGCAGGTAGTTACTTCTTCAAACAGCCAGACACGCTGTTTGTTGTATGCTACGGCAGCACTTGAGAGTTCGCGCAGGTTGAAGTATGACAGTGGTATTCTTGTCAGCCTGACCCGGGGCGGTGAAGCAATGCGTCAATTGGGGGATTTGACCGGAGCGATGAAGAATCATTTGGAGGCGCTTGAGCTCAGCCAAAGGATAGAGAATGAACATTTTGAGGCAAACGCCTTGGGACACATAGGCATCAATTACTTCGAATTGCATGACTATCGGTCGGCTCTTAGTTATTTAAAAAAAGCGGTAAGTATCCGCAAGCAGATAAAGCCAACCAATCTCGCGCTATTCGATGTTTGCTCGGAAAAACCTATAGTGCTATCAATAACCTTGATTCCGCCTTGTATTTTCTTAAAGAAGCCGACAAAGTTCAGTCGGCCTTAAAATTGGCATCAATGAGGGTACAGATACTTGGGGCAATTAGCTTTGGCGATTTGTACTTCCAAATGAAAAAGAACGATTCTGCTGACTTTTATTATAGGGTCGCCTTGAAGTATGTTCTTGCAAATCCAGAATTTGCACCACGCATTTGAGTATGCTTGCAGTCAAACTTTCGTAATGTATATAGGTCGCAAAATAGGCCTGACTCCAGTTTTTACTATGCTAGGTACGCATTTCAGGTCGCAAAGAAAAAGAATCTGAACCTTCGGATCCTTGACGCGAGCCGTTTGTTATCACAACTCCACCGGAAAGGGAAAACTTGATAGTGCATTGTATTACCAGGACATAGCGAATGCTATGAACGATAGCATCTACGGAGGAGAAAAATTGAGCAGAATTGCAATTGCTTGTCAGCAGGAACAGAGACGAAACCAGGAAGTTCAGCGGGCGGAAGAACGATATAAAAATACAATTCAGCTAATTGGCTTAGTGTCGATCACGACCGTTATACTTATCGCCAGCATTTTACTTTTCCGCAGCAACCGGATAAAGCAAAAAACAAATCTGGCGCTACAAAAAACATTAACGGAACTGAAATCCACCCAATCGCAACTGATCCAATCAGAAAAAATGGCTTCGCTGGGTGAGCTCACTGCAGGCATTGCCCATGAAATTCAAAACCCATTAAACTTCGTCAATAATTTTTCTGAAGTAAATAAAGAGTTGATTGATGAAATGGAAGCAGGAAATCAAAAAGGAAATCTAGAATGAAGTAAAAGACATTGCAACGATATCAAAGGCGAATAATCAGGAAAAAATAAATCATCATGGCAAACGAGCCGATGCCATTGTAAAAGGAATGCTGCAACACAGCCGAACGCAGCAGCGGAGCAAAAGAACCAACAGATATCAATGCATTAGCGATGAATATTTGCGATTAGCTTATCATGGCTTCGAGCAAAAGACAAATCATTCAATGCCACCAAATATCATAAACAGATTTTGATGAAACGATTGGAAAAATCAATATCATTCCGCAGGATATTGGAAGAGTGATTCTCAATTTAATCAACAATGCATTTTATGCAGTAGCAGAAAAAAAGAAACACAATTCAAACGGATTACGAACCAACTGTTTCAGTAAGTACAAAAAAATTAAATCCCCCTGATCCAAGATAAAGTTGAAATAAAAGTTAAAGACAACGGCAATGGTATTCCCACACATAAAGATAAAATATTTCAACCATTCTTTACCACCAAACCAACAGGGCAGGGAACAGGATTGGGTTTATGTTTAAGCTATGATATTGTAAAAGCACATGGTGGTGAAATAAAAGTGAAGACAAAAGAAGGTGAAGGAAGTGAGTTTATTATTCAATTGCCCATATAACATTTGATATGAAGCCAAAATTATTCTGCTTATTTCTTCTGGTAAATACTATTAATTTTTGTAAAGCACAGGATTCAACTGTTGTAATAGACACTTCCATGTTTGATAAATATTTTCAAACCATTTCATTAACTGGTTTGAGCGGTTGGATTTTTAAACAAGGAAATGACACTAACTGGTCAAAAATTGAAATTGACACAACAGGATGGGTAAAATTAAATCCAGCTCAACTGACCGCAAAAAATGCAGATAAAAACGGAAAACTGGAGGGATGGCTTCGCATGAGATTTAAACTTGACAGCAGTTTTGAAAATATGCGTATTGGAATACAGGCAACGCGCTGGGCAGCTGTGGATATTTATATTGATGGAAATTATCTTACATCCTACGGAAACACCGGACTGAACGGGAAGCCTTATGAAGAGAACAGGAATTTGCTTATGGACATTCATCCATTGCAAATCGAAACCGGGAAGGAACATATACTGGCTGTACATATTGTTGATTATGTTGCTCCGCTTAATCACAGATTCTTAAAGACAGAATCACTTGTTTAACAATTTTGATTCTTTAGTTGTACTGACCGGGCCATTAGCTTCCAAAAATGCAACAGCTTTCGTCAGGGATCAGATCGGGTACTTTTTTTTGTATAGCGGGGTTAATGGTTTTTTGAGTGTTCTGTTTTGGTTCCTGTATCTGCAAAACAGGAGGGAAAAAAATATCCTGTTCATTTCAATTAGCACGTCCTTTTTCTTTATCTGGGCTTTTTTGATAACAATATCAGTGTACCCACTTGATATGGATTTCGACATTTGGTGGCTGATCTTTTTCGTCGCGTATGCAATTTTGGCCAATTAGCCATTGCTTCCATGGTTTATACGGTAGGTGAAATATTCAGCTTTAAGTATAAAAAGGCCTTGGTGATTTTTGGAATTCTGTTTGTAGGTCACAGTGTCGCTGGTTTCTATTTTAATATAGGGAACTCCGTCTTCGTCCTACACCCCCTTATAGTAATTATTGTGTTATTTTATATCACGGTGTCATCATGGAAAAGGCTCAAGGGAGCACAATGGGCTGTGGTGGCAGGCATAATATTTACAGCAATATTTTCTTTCGCCTGGTCATCTTTAACCAATTATTATCAAAGTGACGTTTTTCCTCATATTTACTTATACCAGAGCGGGATGTACTTAAGCTTCCCAGCATCATTGATGATCTATGTCGCAATGCGATTTAAAGAAATACTTACCGAAGTACAGGTGAACGCACAACAGGTGGTACAATTATCAGAAGAGAAAGAGCAACAGGCCGTAAAGCAACAAAAAATCCTGGAAGAGGAAGTAACGAGGCAAACTATTGAATTACGTACATCGCTTGAAAATTTAAAATCAACCCAGGCCCAACTTATCCAATCAGAAAAAATGGCTTCACTTGGAGAACTCACTGCAGGCATTGCCCATGAAATTCAAAACCCATTGAACTTCGTGAATAATTTTTCTGAAGTGAATAAAGAATTGATTGCTGAATTGAAAGATGAATTAAGGCAAAGGAAAATGTGATGATGCAATAGCAATTGCAACGATGATATTAAAGAATAACGAAGAAAAAATAAATCACCACGGCAAACGTGCCGATGCAATTGTAAAAGGCATGCTGCAACACAGTCGAACCAGCAGTGGAACAAAAGAACCCACAGACATCAATGCATTATGCGATGAATATTTGCGTTTCTCTTATCATGGTCTTCGTGCAAAAGACAAAACATTCAATGCCATCCCGATAAATATCGGGATTGAAACCGACTTTGATTCAACGTTGGAAAAAATAAATGTCATTCCACAGGATATTGGCAGGGTGATTTTGAATTTGATCAACAACGCTTTTATGCAGTGGCAGAAAAGAAGAAACAAAATTGTAAACGGACTATGAACCAACTGTTTCCGTAAGCACAAAAAAATTAAATGCCCGCCCGGATGATCCGGTCGGACGGGGTAAAATTCAGATTATCATTAAGGATAATGGTAACGGAATTCCGCAAAAAGTAAAGGATAAAATCTTTCAACCATTCTTCACCACCAAACCAACAGGGCAGGGAACAGGGTTGGGATTATCATTAAGCTATGATATTGTAAAAGCACATGGTGGTGAAATAAAAGTGGAGACAAAAGAAGGAGAAGGAGCAGAGTTTATTATTCTGTTACCAGTACATTTATCATAACAGAATAATAATGCTTTCTCAGAAAATGCACTTGTATTGTAGATGCATTTAAATATGAGGTAAATGAAGACTTTTTATAAATCAGGGATATTTTGTCTGTTTATACTTTTTAGTGTTAGCCTAAGCAGTAACGCCCAAAACGAAACTTTACATTTTGAACATATAGGTATTGAAGAAGGACTTTCAAATGAAACTGTAACAGCCATACTGCAGGACAGTAAAGGGTACATTTGGATTGGCACAATGGATGGTTTAAATAAGTATGATGGTTATTCTTTTACCAAATACCAGTTTGATCCATTTGATTCCAATTCACTTTCTCAAAATATTATTTACACTATTTGGGAAGATAAATATGGTTCGATATGGGTTGGAACGTACTGAAGGCCTGTGCAGGTTTGATAGGTCCACCGAAAAATTTACCCGTTATAAACCTGACCCAAATGCAAAATTCTCTGATCCAAATATTACTGCTATTAATGAAGACAATGATGGAATGATGTGGGTTGCGGGCATTTCAAGTGGATTGTGCCGCTTCGACAGGCAAACTGGAATGTTTTTGCCGGAGAGGTTTGATCTAAACGGTGTAAGCTGCATTTACAAAGACCGGGCTGGTGTTTTATGGATAGGAAATCCAACCGGCTTACACAGGTTGAATCTATCGGCAAAAAAAGCGGGTAAACTTTCAGAAGTAACTTTACAACTTACCAGCCCGATCCCGGCAATCCAAATAGCTTAAGCAGCAATATGTAACATCTGTTTTTGAAGACAGGCATGGCATTATCTGGGTGGCAACCGGTAACGGATTAAATAGTTTTGATAGAAAGACCGAAATATTTAAACGTTACCAGAATGATCCCAAAAATATTCATTCGATCAGCAGTAACAATTTCGCCGGGCATTTTGGAAATACTATAAAAGAAGACCAGCAGGGGAATTTATGGATTGCAACTGACAAAGGATTAAATAAACTAAACCCTGACCGTACAAGTTTTACCTCCTATTTTCACAATCCCAATGATGCTTACAGTTTAAGCACTAACACTGTTATTTCACTGCATATTGACAGGCAGGTATTTTATATGCTGGTTGCTGGGGAGGAAAACTTAATAAAGCAAACCTGAATCCTAAACCTTTTGGACTTAAGCGCCATGATCCAGGATAATATTAATTCTTTAAGCAATAACGCAGTCACTGCAATACTGGAAGATTCATCCGGTATTATCTGGATAGGTACTTATGGCGGAGGATTGAATCGCTGGGATAGAAAAACCAACCAGTTTACTCATTTCAGGCACAATCCCTCCAACCCTAAAACACTGAAGTCTGATACCATTCTGGCACTTTTAGAAGACCGGCATGGACATCTTTGGGTATGCAATGGAGATGTATTATCTCAATTAAATAATCAAACAGGTGAATTCATCACTATTATAGCAATGTCAAAAATATATAAGGACGAACAACGGTTTATTTTTTCTATTACTGAAGACCAGCGAAGGATTTATTTGGTTAGGGACAGGGAACGGTCTTAAAGTTTCGATGAAAAAACAGGTGAGTTTCAAGCATTACTATTACAATCCTGCAGATACCATGGTATTAGTGATTATACGGCAATAACTGTTTTTGCCGATTCAAGAGATAATATATGGGTTGGCTATGGCAGCAGGCAACTGATAGATTTAATAAGCGAACCGGCCGCTTCATTCACTATAAACATGATCCAAGGATTCTACAAGCATCAGTTCTAATGTCGTCAATAGTTTCTTCGAAGATGCAAAAGGAAATCTTTGGCTTGGAACTTTATCAGGAGGATTATGTTATTTCGATTATCAAACAGGAAAATTTACAACCTTTACTGATAAGCATGGGCTTACCTGATAATACTGTGTATTCAATTTTAACAGACAACAAAAACCATCTTTGGTTAGGTACTGACAATGGTCTTTCACGATTTGATCCTGTTACAAAAACATTTTACCAATTATGATTATAAAGATGGCTTGCAAAGCAACATTTTGCTGCGGGTGAGAGGATGACGATATGACAGGGGAGCTTGTTTTAAAGGCTAGCGATGGCACATTATATTTTGGCGGTAACAATGGATTTAATTTTTTCGATCCCCTACAAATTAAAGCAGACAGCACTATAGCACCTGTAGTTATTACCCAATTTAAACTGTTCGATAAACTGGTAAAAGGTGCTAATGAATCAAAAGAAATTGTTTTGGATTACGATCAGAATTATTTCTCCTTCGAATTTTCATCTTTAAGCTTTTACAATCCAGCAAAAAATCAATATGCTTATAAACTGGAAGGGGTTGATAAAGATTGGGTTTATAGCGGATCAAGGCGTTATGCTGGCATATACCAATATTGATCCGGGTACCTATACTTTTAAAGTGAAAGGAACAAACAATGATGGCGTTTGGAATGAAGAGGGAACTTCCATTACCATCATAATTAATCCTCCATGGTGGCGCACCTGGTGGGCGTATACCGTCTATGTACTGCTGGCAGCAGGAATGCTGGCTGGGGCGAGGCGCGCCATCATACAGCGTGAACGCCTAAAATTAAATTTGAAGTTGGAGCAAATGGAAAGGGAGAAGGAACACATTCAGCTGGAGAAGGCCCAGGAGGTTGATAAAGTGAAGACTGCATTCTTTACGAATATTTCACACGAATTTCGTACACCCCTTACGCTTATTAAAGGCCCAACACAAAATCTCTTAGAGGAATTCTCGAACAAACCAAAAGTCAGGGAGCAGCTGGAAGTAATCCAGCACAATGCCGACCTTCTTTTGAAACTCATCAATCAACTGCTTGACCTGGCCAAACTGGAAACCGGGAATCTTTGGATAAAAAATACGGATGGTGATTTAACTTCGTTTCTTGATGTAATTGTTCATTCCTTCGCTTCTGCCGCCTCGCATAAAGGAATCGATTTAATTATTAAACTGCCTGATATCCGCTATCATGCCTGTTTCGATAAAGACAAGCTGGAGATGATCCTTATTAATTTGATTGGTAATGCGCTAAAATTCACACCGGCACACGGTCAAGTTGGATTTAGTGCTAGCATTGAAAAAGACAGCTCCGCTAGCGACGTCCGATTAATCATCACGGTTTCGGATAATGGAATTGGAATTCCTGCCGAACAGCAAACAAAAATATTCGAGCGCTTTTACCAGGTGGATCATGGTGGGGCTCATACGGAACTCGGCACGGGAATCGGGCTTGCCCTCGTGAAAGAGCTAACCGAGTTGATGGGCGGAAAAGTAACACTTGAAAGTGAACCGGCAAAGGGAAGTGAGTTCCAGGTCGTGTTGCCGCTGCAAATCATTAAAATTCTTGAACAAATTGAAGATCTTCCGCGTCCTGAAAAAACCGCGGTTCTTCCGCTGGATGGATTCACCATAGCTGCTGAAAATGATGAGGCTCCTGAAAAACCAAAGATACTGGTCGTGGAAGACAATGCGGACTTGAGAAAGTTCATCATCGTTTCGCTCGGAGACGATTATGATTTTCTGGAAGCTGACAACGGAAAACTGGGTCTTGAAGTCGCGCTGATGGAAATCCCCGAGCTGATCGTCAGCGATTTGATGATGCCCGAGATGGATGGCCTCACGATGACGGCCAAGATCAAAAAAGACTTCCGGACCAGCCATGTACCCGTCATCGTTCTTACTGCCAAAGCCACGGAAGAAGATAAGCTCACCGGCCTGAACACCGGGGCGGACGACTACATCACAAAGCCTTTTAATAAGAGTGAACTGGTTATTAAAGTGCGGAATGCAATCACGTCTCGTGTCAAGATCCGGGAAAAAATACGGCTTGAACTGCTGAACGAAGCACCTAAACTCGAGGCCGTTTCAGGAGACGAAAAATTCCTGGTCAAAGTGAAGGAAGTAATTTTGAACCGATTGTCGGATGAACAATTGAGTGTAGAATCTCTGGCCATGGAAATCGGATGGAGTCGTGCACAATTCTATCGAAAAATAACAGCATTGACGGGCAAGTCCGTCAATGACCTTATCCAGGGGTTCCGTCTTCAGAAAGCGGCACAACTGCTTGGACAGCAATGGGGTTCCGTTTCACAGGTAGCGTACGAAGTGGGATTTTCAAACCCTTCCTATTTTAGCAAATGTTTTAAAGAGCACTATGGGGTACTGCCTTCAGAGTATGGGAATAACAAAAGCTGAATCCTCCATCGTTATAAAACTCAAACTAATTAATCAGATCTCTAGAAAGCTAATGGGAGTGGGCGTCAATTCTGTTTTTGCTGACCATGCCGGAATGATCTGGATCGGAATGAGCGACGCGGGCTTGGATCAATTCAATCCCGCCACCGGCGCTTTCAGGCACTTCCTCCATACTGAAAATGATCCAGACAGCGTAGGCGGCTAGGGCTATCGTTAGCTTATGATATTGTGAAGGCCCATGGTGGCGAAATAAAAATGATGACGATACAAGGCGGGGGCACCGACTTTGTTATTAATCTGCCCGATGGAAAAGGATTTTAGCTAATCACCATCCTCCCCTGAAATTCCGTCGCTATACCCCATGCGCTACCGAAATCGCATGACGCAATCTATTCCAGTCCGTATCTCCCGGCACCGTACAATCAGCGCCTAACTAGCGGCACAGAAATTCCTTAGAATAAATCAATTGAACATCGTACATGGCGTTCGGGATTGAGTATTATTTCCTATCTTCCTTACCACGGTACGTTCTTCAAACGTGCCTACCCCATGAGCAACCCCTGCAGGTCTCTTCTTTTATTAGTATCGGCTTTTTTATTTGCGACTGGATCGGCCCTTGCGCAATCCGGCATCAGTGGTACCGTATCAGGAACCGACGGCGCTCCGCTCCCAGGCGCTGCTGCTTTAATCGTCGGCACGAATAACTTTACTACCGCAGATGCAGCAGGGCGGTTTACCTTAAAGGCTAAACCTGGGGATTTAATTAAATTTTCCTTTTTAGGCTACCAGGATTTCCAACTGGAATTAGGGAATGAAACGGAATTGAATATTTCCCTCACCGAAGCAACGACGGTGCTGGATGAAGTGGTGGTGGTTGGATATGGAAGTGCACAACGAAAGGATATAACTGGTTCGGTAGCAAAGGTATCCAGTGATGATTTTGTTGCTGGGATCATTTCAAATCCACTACAACAGATACAAGGTAAAATTCCAGGGGTAGTCATTACTCAGGCAGGGGGAGATCCAAATGGAGACCTTATAGTAAGAATTCGTGGATCAACGTCTCTGGAAGGGCAAACTCCATTACTCGTAATTGATGGGGTGGCCATTGACGATTTCTATAAATCCATTAACACCCTAAACCCTTCCGACATTGATTCTTATGATGTTCTAAAAGATGCCTCCGCAGCTGCCATCTATGGCTCCCGTGGTGCCAACGGAGTAATCTTAATCTCTACAAAAAAGGGTATGGCGGGCAAAATATCGGTTGACTACCAGGGCTATAGCAGCATCGAAACCGTAGCGAACGAATTGGATCTTTGAACGGTGATGAATGGCGCGAAGCCACAAAAGAAATGAACGTTGGTAGCATCGATCAGGGAGCTAACACCGATTGGCAGGATGTGATTTCACAAACAGGATTTTTGCATAGTCACACCATTGGCATCAGTGGCGGTAATGAAAAAATTAATTTTAGAGGCTCCATTGGATATTTAAAACAGCAAGGGGTCATAATAAATACAGGCAAGGAAATGATAACATCGCGCCTGACGGCAAATCAGAAAAGTTTTAATGACCGACTAGAAATCAGGTATGGTGTAAATGCCTCGTTGGTCACTCGGGATTTTTTGCCGGATCAAACATCCACGAGCCTATCGAGAACTGGGTTTACTCAAATTCCAAATTACGTCCCCATTGGAGGTCAAATTTTTAATCTAGCCTTGTCTTACCTTCCTGTTTGGCCGGAGTATAACCCTGATGGTTCCTATTTCCTGCCTCCAAATAATTCTATTAACCCGTCCTTTATCATTAACGAATCGTCCAGTACACTAAGGGAATTTTATTTTCAGAGTTCCGTGAAGGCGGACTATGAAGTATTAAGTGGATTGAAAATGGGTGTGTTAGGTGCCATATCAACAGCGTCTGAAAATTATGATCAGTTTTGGCCACCCAACCAGGGATCTGCCGGATTAGCAGACGCGACAAAGTCACAGAATAATAAATTGGTATTTACTGGCGATATACACGGTAACTATCGGAAAAAATTTGGCAGGCACACGCTTGACATGACAGGCGTCTATGAATATAATAAGTTTGTGAATGATGGATTCAGTGTCAACGCGCAGGGATTTCTTGTTCCTGAGTTACTAACCAACAATCTCGGAACAGCAACCAGCGTTTCCACCAGCGGCCTCAGTTCTTATAAGAACGAAGTGCGGTTGATTTCATTCCTTGGCAGAATAGTTTACAATTTCGATGATCGCTATCTATTTACTGCCAACTTTCGCAGAGATGGTTCTTCAAAGTTTGGGCCCAACACTCGGTGGGGAAACTTTCCGTCCTTCGCGTTAGCCTGGCGGGCTAGTAATGAAGCTTTCCTGCGAGATGTTACCTGGCTGAATCTGAAGGCGCGAGTGAGCTATGGTTACACGGGAAACCAGGAAAATCTTGCTCCATACAAATATCAGACACTCTATGAGCCCTCCGGCCCGTACCTGTACAACGGTCAGTTCCTTCAAAGCTATGCAGTTACGCAAGAAAGCAACCCTGATTTAAAATGGGAAGTAAGAAAATCTTTTAATGTCGGATTGGATTTTTCACTTTGGGAAGATCGGTTGTATGGAACCATCGATGTATTCAATGATAAGACGAACGATTTGTTATTCATTTATGGCATTCCTCAACCACCGTTTTTAACCAATCAGGTAATTGCCAACGCAGCTAGCGCTGTGAATAAAGGAATCGAAATTTCGTTAGGAGGCGCCCTGATAAAAAAGCAGGATTTCACCTGGAATGCTGTGGGGAACATCGGATCAGTTAACAGCTACATCACTGAGTTGCTAGGCGCCTTTAAAGGCATTCCACTTACTTTAAACAATCGGAGTTATGGATACGCGTCAGGTGGTGCACTAGGTCTAGCTCCTGTTACAAGGCTAGAAGTGAGTTATCCGGCAGGTGTTTTTTGGCTGCCCCAACATGCCGGTTTTGATGCCGGTAAAGAACTTTTTAACAACTATGATGCAACCGGATCTTTGGTCGGCACAACCAATAATTATGTTGAGCTTGATGATGAAGATTTCCAATATATCAACCCCACGCCTAACTTCACATGGGGTATCACGACAATTTTGCATACAAAAACTTTGACTTCAGTTTCTTCATACGGGGTGTCCAAGGCCAAAAAATATTTGCTAATACCCTGCTGCAAAAAGGATCCCTGGCCACTTTGCCCGGACAGAATATTGCTGATCAGGCATTAATAAATGTATTTGTTGATCTGCCCTATCCTTCCACCTACTGGTTAAGAAGTGGTTCGTTTGCCCGACTTGAAAACCTGAATCTTGGCTATCGCATTAGAAGCATAAAAAGGGTCAATGACTTCCGGATATTCATAGCGGCTACTAACCTATTTGTATTAACCAGTTATGACGGCATCGACCCGGAGATTCGGACGGAAGGATCGCAGCGATACATTGATTTAAATTATTACCCTAAAACAAGGGCATTCACGGTAGGTATTAATGTGGGTCTTTAACCCCGGCATATTTTCATGAATCCAAAAGAGTGGTCATATGAAAGTAAATAAAATCGTCAGGGTATTTCTACTATCAGGAGGTCTGGTAGGGATGGGCATTTCCTGTACTGACCTTGATGTAAAAGTCTATGATCGTGTTGTGGATTTTTGGCGGACTAAAGAGGAAATTGCTGCAGGCGTGGCCCCCGCATATAGTGGGTTGAGGAAGATTACCGATCCATTTTCAGTTTATTCACTGAATGAAGTATGTACGGACGAGATCATTGTTCCAAATCGAATTACGGATTGGAACGATAATTTCACTTGGGAGCCCCTTTGGAAACATACCTGGCAGCCGGGTCATTCTATCATCGAACAGGCGTGGCTGGATATTTAC